>NZ_BEWO01000075.1 GCF_002723975.1 Gluconobacter japonicus | reverse complement strand
CCGCAAGCGGGTCCGGCGGCTCATGGCGATCATGGGCCTGCGGGCGGTCTACCAGAAGCCGCGCACGAGTGTGCCTCATCCGGAGCATCGGAAATATCCGTATCTGCTGCGGGATCTGGTCATTGAGCGGCCTAACCAGGTCTGGTGTTCCGATATCACGTATATCCCCATGAAACGGGGATTTCTCTATCTCGTGGCGATCATGGACTGGTTCACGCGCAAGGTGCTGTCCTGGCGTCTGTCGAACACGATGGATGCGGAGTTCTGCATCGAGGCGCTACAGGATGCCCTCACGCGCTATGGCGCTCCGGAAATTTTCAATACTGACCAAGGGTCGCAGTTTACGACGCCCCGTTTCACCGGGCTCCTGGAAGAGCGTCAGATCCGCATCAGCATGGACGGGCGCGGGCGATGGCTGGATAACGTGTTCATCGAGCGTCTGTGGCGGTCGTTGAAATACGAATGTGTCTACCTGCACGCATTTGAGACCGGATCAGAACTTCGAGTGGGGCTCACGAAATGGATCACCCATTATAACGGGCAACGTCCCCATACGGCCCTGGCTGGACGAACGCCTGATGAGGCGTATCATGGCGTGCCGACGCCATCTGGTCCGGGGTTAACCCCGGACCAGATGGCCAACAGCAACGCCGTCAGAATGGCGGCATAACAACAACCGGGTATAGCTTATCAAGCCCACAAAACTG
>NZ_BEWO01000074.1 GCF_002723975.1 Gluconobacter japonicus | reverse complement strand
AGGGTTCGAAAAACCCGCTGGTTTTGAAACCAGCTCTGTGATTCCATTCGTCCGGTTCTGACTGAGGGAATGGCGATATGAAGCAGACGGGATTTTTTGACGTTGAAGAGCGGCTTGCCCGCTTGAGCGGGCTTGGCGATCAGCTCGAAGCATTTTCCCGGACTGTGGATTTTGAAGTCTTCCGCCCTGACCTGGAGAAGGCTCTGGCGTATTCTGACGGCAGCAAAGGCGGACGACCGCCATTTGATCCGCTGCTGATGTTCAAGATCCTGGTGATCCAGACGCTCAACAATTTGTCTGATGAGCGGACGGAATATCTGATCAACGATCGCCTCTCCTTTATGCGTTTCCTTGGTCTGGGACTTTCAGATCGGGTGCCGGATGCCAAAACGGTCTGGCTGTTTCGCGAGCGTCTGACCCAGGCGGGTGCGATCGATGGGCTGTTCAACCGCTTTGACGCAACCCTGCGTAACGCTGGTTATCTGCCGATGTCAGGCCAGATCCTGGATGCCACGCTGGTAGCGGCTCCGAAGCAGCGGAACACCAATGCAGAGAAAGCCGATCTTCGGGAAGGACGTATTCCTGAAGACTGGCAGGACAAACCCGCAAAGCTGTCGCACAAGGATCGTCATGCGCGATGGACACTGAAGTTCACGAAGGCGAAGCGGCAGGATGATGGAACCATGCCATCCAGCGATCTCGCCATCCCGTTCTTTGGCTATAAATCGCATGTTTCCATCGATCGAAAATACCGGTTCATCCGG
>NZ_BEWO01000073.1 GCF_002723975.1 Gluconobacter japonicus | reverse complement strand
TTTTCTGCACTTTTTTCTTGTGTCGTCAGGCGGTTTGTACTATTCTTTACTTGTCGAGAGGGAATGGTCCCCAAGACGAAAACGCCCCGAACGGTGTAACGAGCACCGAACGGGACTTCGCAGAACAGAAAGGTCAAGTTTCATGTCCGACGCAAACAACGCTATGTCCCACGCCATGGCTTCCGCGCAAGAGAAGAAATCACGCAAGGTCAGCCCCGCTGCTGTAAAACGCTTCAACGAAGCCCGCCAGCGCACGCAGGCCATCGCTGCCCCCACCCTTGTCGATATCCAGCGTCTCGTGCCCACCGATGACCAGATGGCCAAGATCGTCTCGGCCTTCGGTGTCGAAACCGGCGACGTGGACGAACTCACCGGCGCAGGCTCCAACATGGTGCGCGAACAGTATGACCTCCTCGCTCCCGTGCTCGTCTCCACCATCCGGGGAGAGCCAAACTATCAGGGCCTGAAACTCCACCTTGACCGCATGGTTGACGGGCTGGTCCGGTCCGCCTATGGCGCAGCCAGCTTCTACGAAAGCCGCCGCCTGATCGCCCGTGACGCCGCCGACAGCTTCGCAAACGAGCACCGCGACGAAGACCGCATGGGCATTGACGGCGGCGAAAACCGCATCGCCATGCTCCGCCGTATCGCAGCGGAAAACGGCGCTAAAGCCTACGCCCTCGCCGCTATCGCCACCGGGGCCTGTGCCGCTTATGCCGAACTCATGGGGGCCGACTGGAAGCCATACCAGCGCGACAACGGCCCCACCCTCGACCAGAAGGTCGCCGCCGCTCAGGCCGAAGCCCTCGGCTTCTGATCGACCAA
>NZ_BEWO01000072.1 GCF_002723975.1 Gluconobacter japonicus | reverse complement strand
GTGTGTCCTCAACTGCTCATGACTGTCGTAATGGAAGCGTTTGACGGTTGCCTCTTTGATTGTCCGGTTCATCCGTTCAACCTGACCATTGGTCCAGGGATGATTGGGTTTCGTCAGACGATGTTCGATCCCGTGGGCTTCGCAGATCATGTCGAAGCGCATGGGACGCGACCAGGCCGTATTGCGATTACGGGGTTGGTCAGCGAACTGGATCCCATTGTCGGTCAGGATGGTGTGGATCCGGTAAGGGATGATGCTCAGGAGATGTTCGAGGAATTCCCAGGCCGTCCTCCGATCAGCTTTCTCGACCAGTTGTGTGACAGCGAATTTGCTTGTCCGGTCAATGGCAACGAAGAGGTACAGCTTGCCTTCAGCGGTCTGGACTTCCGCTATGTCGAGATGAAAGAACCCGATCGGGTAGCGTTTGAAGCGCTGGCGTTTGGCTTTGTCCCCCTCTATGTCCGGCAGTCGTGAAATCCCGTGACGCTGAAGGCAGCGATGCAGGGCCGAGCGTGTCAGATAGGGAATGCTGGCCTGCAGGGCATAAAGGCAGTCATCCAGCGGCAGCAACGTATGCCGGCGAAAGGCCACGATCATCGCTTCGTCCGTCTCGGACAGGACCGTTGAGCGCGGCTCTTTAGGACCTGTCTTCTGATCTTCGACACTCTGTCGCTTCCGCCATTTAGCCACTGTCTTCGGGTTGATCCCGAACTCCTCGCTCAGCGCCGCGAGCGAAGCCTGCGATCGCTGTATTGCTGCTCGCACGGCGTGCGTGGTCGTGGCGCTCCCATGACGTATCTGTCCCATAATGCTTCCTTCCACTCTCGTGAAAATATCA
>NZ_BEWO01000071.1 GCF_002723975.1 Gluconobacter japonicus | reverse complement strand
AGTTCTGGAGGCATGTTATGAAACTCTCGGTGTGTCAAAACGTTCTCTAACGAAACGCTAAGAATTTTTTGCCACACAAAGCGTTAAATTATCGTCAATGCAAGGGTCATCGAGTTGAAATATGGCGTCTTTTTGTCGTTTGCAAAGGTTTGAAATAAATGGAAAATTTGACTGAAATCATTGCAAAAAAAGTATTTTCTGCTCGCTCCAATGCAGAATTAGAAATTAAAGATTTGTCAAAAATGACAAATATACGCCCTAAGGCTCTTATTTCAATTGAATCTGGACAGTATAGGCCAACACCTAAAGAACTTATGCGCTTGATATCCGCATTAGAAATAAACCCTAGTAACCTTCTTTCCTAGCTGTCAGGTTGTGAGACGTCATTGGCGTAAACCATGATACGGTCGACGTCGTTCATGATACTGACTTCTGTCATAGTTTTATAGCTTAGATTACGCAGACGTGGTCTCTGCCTGAGGCGCTCGGCGACTTTGGCGGTAGGCGAAAGGCCGCCCAGAACTCGCTGTCGGCGCAGGTTATAGGCGTGATTGAACCCATGCAGCAGGACTTCGAGATCCGTGTGGTGTGCGACGTTGATCGGCAGAACCTCGGTTGCGATGCGACCGTTGAACCGCTCGACCATCCCGTTCGTCTGAGGGGAATACGCTCTGGTTCGCCGACGATCGACATTCTGACAGGCTTTCTCGAAGGCGTCTGCAGTGAAGCACGAGCCTCGGTCGGTCAGGATATGCGTGATCCGGAAAGGAAAGGAGAGGTGGTCCCGTCTGTTCGGACAGTTTTTGGGTTTGAATAAGCTATACCCGGTTGTTGTCATGCCGCCATTCTGACGGC
>NZ_BEWO01000070.1 GCF_002723975.1 Gluconobacter japonicus | reverse complement strand
ACGGCGTGTCGTCAGTTAAGCAGGATGATGATTGAGGCGAACTGAACCGCCGCGAGGAAGGTGGATTTCAGTTTGTCGTAGCGGGTTGCAATAGCGCGGAACTGCTTCAGTTTATTGAAGAACCGTTCGATAAGATTACGTTCCCTGTAAAGAGCGAAGTCGGTTTTCCGCGGCATCGCTCTATTGCGTTTTGACGGTATGACCGGGGTAATCCCGCGCTCTGTCAATCGGTCGATCAACCTGTCTGCGTCATACGCCCTATCAGCAAGGAAGGCATCCGGATCGATGTTTTCCAGCATCGGTTCCGTCCGGTTAATATCCGCATCCTGTCCCGGTGTGATATCGATCTCCACCGGATTGCCCAGAGCATCGCAGATAGCATGGATCTTTGTGGTCAATCCGCCCCGGGATCGTCCGATGGCCTGATCCGCGCCCCCTTTTTGAGGGCTCCGGCACTGTGCTGATGCGCCCGGACAATGGTGCTGTCGATCATCATGTATTCATTGTCGTGATCTGCTGCCAAATGGCGAAAGATCCGCTCAATAACACCAGTTTCACACCAGCGACGCAGACGTCTGTGCACGTTTTTCCAGTCCCCGAAACGGCCCGGAAGATCACGCCAGGGAATGCCTGCACGGTAGCGATACAGCACAGCTTCTACGAAAAGGCGGTTGTCTGCAGCAGTGCCTCCGACATGACCCTCACGACCCGGAAGAAAGTCTTTTATACGCTCCCACTGGTCGTCACGTAAGCCATAGCGCCGCATCTGTTGTTCTCCTCCAAAGCCGGAAAAACAGTCAGCACAGAGCAACAGAACGTACAACCCTCACTTCAAGCTCTCAGGTCTTAACTGACGACACGCCGTAG
>NZ_BEWO01000069.1 GCF_002723975.1 Gluconobacter japonicus | reverse complement strand
TTGATGATGAATTTTTCTGGCTCTGAAGTCCAGATTTTGCAGACGTATTCGTAAGGTGTGAGGCCGTTCAGGGTCTTGAGCCTTCGCCCGAAATTATAGGCTGCCATGAAGTCGTTGAGGTGTGTCCTCAACTGCTCGTGGCTGCCGTAACGGAAGCGCTTGACGGTTGCTTCCTTGATCATCCGGTTCATCCGCTCAACCTGACCGTTCGTCCAGGGATGATTGGGTTTCGTCAGACGATGTTCGATCCCTTGGGCTTCGCAAATCATGTCAAAGCGCATTGGACGCGACCACGCCGTATTGCGATTACGAGGCTGCTCAGCGAACTGGATCCCGTTGTCGGTCAGGATGGTGTGGATCCGGTAAGGAATAACGCTCAGGAGATGTTCGAGGAATTTCCAGGCCGTCTTTCGATAAGCTTTTTCGACGAGTTGTGTGACAGCGAATTTGCTTGTCCGATCGATGGCAACGAAGAGGTACAGCTTGCCTCAGCGCTCTGGACCTCCGCGATATCGAGATGAAAGAACCCAATCGGGTAGCGTTTGAAGCGCTGGCGTTTGGGCTTGTCTCCCGCGATATCCGGCAGTCGTGAGATCTCGTGGCGCTGAAAGCAGCGATGCAGGGTGGAGCGTGTCAGATGGGGAATGCTGGCCTGCAGGGCATAAATGCAGTCATCCAGCGGCAGTAAAGTATGCCGACGAAAGGCCACGATCATTGCTTCGTCCGTCTCGGAAAGGACCGTTGATTGAGGCTCTTTTGGTCCCGTCTTCTGATCTTCGACAGGCTAGCGCTTCCGCCACTTTGCAACTGTTTTCGGGTTGATCCCGAATTCCTCGCTCAGCGACGCGAGCGAAGCCTGCGATCGCTGTAGTGCTGCTCGCACGGCGTGCGTGGTCGTGGCGCTCCCATGACGTATCTGTCCCATAATGCTTCCTTCCACTCTCGTGAAAATACAA
>NZ_BEWO01000068.1 GCF_002723975.1 Gluconobacter japonicus | reverse complement strand
TGGATGACCTGCGCACCTGTGATCAGACGGGTACATTCAAACTGCCTGTCAGTCCCTTTATGCCGTGGACACCAGAAGAAATCCTGATGGTCAAACTGATGCTTCGGGTCATTCCAGCAGGAATTGCAGGTATGCCAGTTGATGATGCGGTACGGCGTGGCAAATTCGTTGTCTGGATGCGTGAAACCGGAAATCATCACAACAGGCGTCCCTGCCGCATGCGCCAGCCATGCCAGACCGCTGGAGAGGCCAATAAAGAAACTGGCATGCTTCAACCAACGCGCCCTCTCAGACAAAGGCCGGTTCCCCGTCTCATCCTCGGCTCCATGAGGAATATGATTGTACACATACCCCGTCCCATGAAACGTCTTCTGATCAATGCAGATCACGCGATACCCTGAAGCCTTCAGAAACGCGATGACCTCCTGCCAGCCTGCCGGGTTGTTCCAGTATTTGCACTGCGTACTGGCCTGCGTGGCAATGACAACATACGGCCCCTCGATGGGAGGCGTATCGCCATCCTGGATCGTGATGGGTGGCGGAGTATCATCCCAGGGATTAACCCCCAGAATATAGGCTGCCGTCCGATGCAGGCCGACATGACGGAAATCCGTCGGCTGATGCGTGAACTCGGTGTCCGTAAAGAACAGACCGATATTGTAGCTGGCGTAGAACCCCGCCGTGAAATCCTTGTTCGCCTTGGCCTCATCATGACCCACAAGCGTGATATCCGGGTTAGCTTCCTTGACCAAAGGCAGGATCACGTCCGCCACAGAACACGTCACCTTGGCGCCACTTTCCTGCGCCAGGCGCAGAACCGCAGGCAACCAGGCAATGGTATCGCCAAGCGTTCCAACAGGAAGCTGTACCAGAACCGGTTTCCCTTCCAGTGACAACTCGTGATGCAGCACGTCTTCGCGCGTTCCATCGGGCTTTTCCAGCCAGACATCAATCAGGAACGGGACAAAGAACTTCTTGGTCGAAGCCACCATTCCGCCCTTGAGACGGGCATCAAACAGAATATTTCCCGTGGCATAATCCGAAAGCCGAACATGCCACTGACCAATCTCAGGCGCGATTTCGGGCACCATGACCCGCGCGCCGTCATTGAAGTCAAAACGCACACCCTGACCGCCCTCAACGACAGGAACAGGAGAAATGGCAAGATA
>NZ_BEWO01000067.1 GCF_002723975.1 Gluconobacter japonicus | reverse complement strand
TAGCAACTGTGTTTAAGCGGCGGAGCTAATGCGCCATGGCAGGCCTGTTTTGAGGACGGCGTTGGCGATTGTGATGAGACGCCGTGCGATAGCGACGATCACCAGTTTATGTGGCTTACCCCGCTGTTTCATGCGTTTGGCGACAGCTTTCAGAACAGGATTATGGCAGGCAGCTGCCAATCCTGCTTGGAACAGGACGTGACGGAGAGATCTTCTTCCCCCTGAAATGACACGTTTCCCCCGCATCGCGCCACTATCGTGAGCCATTGGTGCAAGTCCGGCCATGGCAGCAGCTTCTGTCGCCGTCATACGGCCGAGTTCCGGCATTTCTGCGAGAAGCATGGAGACTGATACCGGGCCGATACCAGGAATGGAGCGGAGAAGTTCTGCTTTCGCGGAGAGTTCTTCTGCCTCTGCGATAACGCTTTCAATCCGTTGTTCGAGCTCGCTGATCTGGCTTTCGAGAAATGCTTTGAGACTGCTGTCCATGTCCTCCAGTTCAGCGCTCACACCCTGCTTGCGGCGCGCCGAAATCTGGGCAGAAAGCCGTTTACGTGCCTCCACCATCTGAGCTCTGCGCACCGTCAGTGCCCGCAGAAACTGGAGTTTTACATCCGGCAGTGTTCGTCCTGCTTCTGGACGAAAAGCCATAAAGCGCGCAATCAATTCCGCATCGATCTGATCGGTTTTCGCGCGTTTCCCCATGGAGAGTGCGAAAGCTTTGATCTGTGCAGGAGGCAACTGGACTGCATTGAGTCCCATACTGATGAGAAGACGCCAGAGTGCCCATTCCTGTCCACCGGTGGCTTCAAACCCAATTTTGAGACCGTCCGGCATACTCTGAAGAGTTTCCAGTAATCTGGCATGGCCATCAGGTGAATTCTGAAAACGAAATCTCTGCTTTTCTGGCAGGCAAAAGCCATCGAGCCAGTCTCGGGACACGTCTATTCCAATGACGGTTTGCGCAGACATATCACTCTCTCTTTCTTATGTTCGCGGTCCCGAAAGCGGGCCGCCGTCAACTGTTCGAGACGGTGAAGAGAGGCGAGATCAGCCTGCTAGAAAACGTGGTCAGGCTACCAGGTGTTAAGCGCTGTATCTCACCTCATGAACGCCCCTGGCCAGGGGCGTTCATGAGGTCATCATAACAGGCTGGAAACACATAAGGTGTTT
>NZ_BEWO01000066.1 GCF_002723975.1 Gluconobacter japonicus | reverse complement strand
AGTAATATAATCGGAGTCCTTGCCGGACAGGAACGCGACGAAGCCTGCAACGTCATCGGCGGTCTCAACGCGGCCGAGAGCAATGCCTTCGACGTACTTTTTGTACGTTGCGCCGATGTCGGCACCCGTGATTTCAGACATGCGCTTGTCGATCTCGACCCACATGTCCGTTCCGACGATGCCCGGGCAATAGGAGTTCACGGTAATGCCAGAAGATGCCAGTTCCTTGGCTGCTGACTGCGTCAGAGCTCGAACGGCAAATTTTGTGGAAGAATAAATACCGAGGAGAGGGAAGCCTTCATGTCCTGCAATGGAGCAGGCATTAATGATCTTGCCCTTTTTGCCACTGGCCTGGAAGATCTTGGCCGAGGCCTGAATGCCCCAGATAACGCCTTGCACATTGATGCGGAAGATCTTCTCAACTTCTTCCGGCGTCACGTCCAGAATAGGCTTCACCTGACAGATGCCGGCGTTGTTCACCATGATGTCGAGGCCGCCAAGCTGATCGGCGGCATCTTTCAGGGTGGCCTGAAATGCATCGCGGTTACTGATGTCCGCAGTCAAAGCAATGGCGCGGCGGCCAAGAGCTTCCACTTCTTTTGCAGCCTGCTCAACGGTTTCCTGCTTGACGTCAAGCAGAATGATGTCTGCGCCTTCACGGGCCAGACGGAGCGCAATAGCTTTGCCAATACCCTGAGCCGCCCCGGTTACAGCGGCAATTTTACCAGAAAGAGACATGCAGAAATTTCCTCTCTCTTCACGTGCCACAACATGTGGTTCACATGAACGATAAACTTCTTCTGCCGCCTGTCTTTGATTTTCCACAAAAAAAGACACGTTTTCGGAAATAACCACAAAAATGTGTTTCGTATGACGCTGATATTACATTCCGTCCATAATTAAAATTTTATCGATAACGATTTTGAGTGCAGTGATTATTTAATATGGAAAATATATACTTTGCTTTGTTTGTGTAATAATTATTAAAATTAATTTTATATTATTCGTGAATTATCATCCTAAAAGTCAATTCCGCGATAGCTGTCAAAAATAAAATTCTCTTATCCTGAAAATTTGCCATGGTACTTCTGCGGCTATGGGGTGATTTCCTGTAGTATTGGTTGCAAGAATTTGTGATGCAATGATTGTGTTGTATTGGGCTGGGGGATGAAAAGCTTGCGCTTTGGTGTGCTCGTTGAAAATTTTCTCCGTATTGTCGGTTTTTCTTTTTTTGGAAGCCTTTTCGTCTCAGGTGTGGCGTCGGGGCAGG
>NZ_BEWO01000065.1 GCF_002723975.1 Gluconobacter japonicus | reverse complement strand
CAGCCCGGCCTTCTCAGGCCGGGTCCCTCATCTTCTCCACGACAGGGTGAATGTCTCGTGTTCGCGCTTCCGCCTAAACCACCTCTCTCCGATCAGCATATCACTGAACGCCTCAAACTCGCCGCCTCCGGCTGCCAGAGCCTCGCTCTCGCGCTCTTCGGCGCAGGGGTCATTTCTCCCCTCTTCGCCGCACTCAATACACCGTGGTATTATCGGCTCGCCGCTTTCTTCGCCGCTTCCATTTCAGAACGTGCAGCGCTCGAACTTTTGCGCTATCTTCCCAATGCCAAACCTTCAATGAAGGAGCAGATCAATGAATGACTTCGTCCTGAACCTCTTCGCAGGGTGTCTGATCTTCGCCATCGGTTTCATACTCTCCGGCCGCGTTATCCGCTGGCTCTCCGCTCCCTCACCCAAATCTCACAAATCACAATGAGATCTTCACAGGCCCCTCGGGGCCTCTCTTCTCTAAACCGTTCACAAAATACGCCAAAATGGACACAGAGGCGCGCAGCGCCTCCGTGAACCGCTCAGGACAGGGCTACGCCCTGTAAAATAAAACCACAAACAGTGAACGGTCCCCAGCCACAGGCACAGATCGCTGACGGACCGCCTCAACCTTGAATTCTGACTCTCTCTCCTGTGAGGAGCCTGAACCCTCTTCACCAAAACAGAAAAAATCAGGGCGTTCCCCTGCGCTTCACGCAGGGTCGCGTGACCCGGGCTCCGCCCCGAGCCCCCTGCGGGGTCTCGGCCATTCGGCGGGTCCCCCTAACGCACAGCACAAAGCATCTTCACCCTCTCACCCTCAGCAGAAATACAGGCGGGTGAGGGGAGTGGGACGGCTCCTCGACCTCCCTGTCACGCTGCGCATGACAGGGAGGCACGCTCCGGGGCTTCCGACACCGCATCCAGCGCAAAGCGTGACACCCTCCCGGACGGCGCGTCCACACGGGCCTTAAGGCCCCCGCTGGCGCGGCTGCGCGACCCTCGCTGCACCTGGGTCAGGCCGCGTCTGGCGCAGGCCTTCAGGCCCGCACCAGACGCAACCCGACCGGTTTGCTCAGGACGCTCCGGTATGGACACCCCGTCCGGGAGGCTGTCCGGCCAGAGGCAGGATGTGGCTCAGAAAAGCGTCTCCACCCCCTGCGCTCTCGTCGCCGTCGCGGGCGCTCGCCGCCCCGCACCCCGGCAGGATATGGTCTAGTAAAGCAGATGATTTACTTCTTCTCTTCAAGTAAAAAATACGCCGTGATGCAAAATAAAAATGCCATTTATTGGCGG
>NZ_BEWO01000064.1 GCF_002723975.1 Gluconobacter japonicus | reverse complement strand
GAATTGCCCCGGGTTTTGTGGAGACAGAACGACCCGAGAGGTAAGAAGGATTCATGAGCACCAAATCGAAGCGTTTTCCGCCTGAGTTTCGTGAACGTGCAGCCCGCATGGTTCTGGAGGAAGAGAAGAACCATCCTTCGCGGTGGTCCGCGGTGATGATGATAGCGCCAAAGCTGGATATTCATCCTGACACGCTGTCAAAATGGACCCGTCTGCATGAACGTGCCAATGCGCCTGCGGTAAGTGACCTGCCTGATCGGGAGAAGATCAGGCAACTGGAACGAGAGAACCGCGAATTGCGGCAGGCCAATGAAATCCTGCGCAAGGCGTCGGCATATTTTGCCCAGGCGGAACTCGACCGCCGGTTCAGGCCATGACACGCTTCATTGAGGAGCATCGGCAGACATATGGTGTCGGGTCAATCTGCAGGGTTCTGTCGATTGCACCATCTGCCTATTATGCTTATCGGGCGAGACAGAAAAATCCGTGTGTGCGCAGCCAGAAAGACAAAGAGCTGTGCGATGACATCCGTAGAGTGTGGAATGATAATTTCTGCGTCTATGGAGCGCGCAAGGTCTGGCATCAGCTCAGACGTGAAGGCCTGGATGTCGCCCGCTGCACGGTAGAGCGGCTGATGCGCCGGATGGGGCTGAAAGGCGTCATTCGTGGCAAGGGGGTCAGAACCACACGGCCTGATCCGCAACGTCCGTGTCCGCAGGATCTGGTGCAGCGCCAGTTTCATGCTCCTGCCCCCAACAGACTGTGGGTTTCGGATTTCACGTATGTTTCCACTTGGCAGGGCTTTGTTTATGTGGCCTTCATCATTGACGTCTTTGCACGGGTTATTGTGGGTTGGCGTGTCTCCTCAACGGCTCATACCGACTTCGTACTGGATGCCCTTGAGCAGGCTCTGTGCCAGAGGCAGCCTGAGGGAAAAGTGACCCACCATTCCGACCGCGGCTGTCAATATGTGTCCATTCGCTACACGCAAAGACTGGCTGAAGCGGGGCTCGTTGCTTCTGTCGGCAGTGTTGGGGATTCCTATGATAACGCCTTGGCAGAGACCATTAACGGACTTTACAAAACCGAACTCATCTATCGGCAGAGGCCATGGAAAAACAGGGAAGCTGTTGAACTGGCAACACTTAAATGGGTCGACTGGTTCAATAATCGGCGGCTCCTGTCCTCCATTGGAAACATCCCGCCAGCAGAAGCTGAGGCACGCTTTTATGCACAACAGAAATCACATGCATTAGCCGCTTAAATCAGATAAAAAACGTCTCCACAAAACCCGGGGCAATTCA
>NZ_BEWO01000063.1 GCF_002723975.1 Gluconobacter japonicus | reverse complement strand
ACCTTCGGATATCTATACAGCTCGCAAATGCCGTGCTCAGTGCGGAAACTGTGTTCCTGTAATGGTATGCCTACTCAGACAGGCCTTGCAGAACCGAAAACATATGCAAGCTGCAGTCTCTCAGACATCCGTGCTGCCAGCAGCAGCAAATCAAGCTGTCTATCTCTGATTAAAAAAATACCCGGAGAAAACCCCGGGTATTTTAAAGAACATTCAGTCCTGATCAGGAGCCGCAGCAGAATTCTTATGAATATAACGCTCGATTCCAACCTGTTTGATCAGATCAAACTGACGATCAATAAAGTCTTCATGCTCTTCTTCATTCACGAGAATTTTCAGTAGCAAATCTCGAGAAACGTAATCACGGACGCTTTCACAATACGCAATGCCTTCGCGAAGATCAGCAATCGCTTTTTCTTCTAGCTTCTGATCACACTGAAGAATTTCTTCAACACTCTGGCCAATCAGAATCTGGTTTAGGCGCTGAACATTCGGCAGCCCTCCCAAGAAGAGAATGCGTTCAATCAGCCAATCGGCATGCCGCATTTCCTCAATGGATTCTTCGTATTCTTTTTTACCAAGAAGCGTCACACCCCAGTGTCGCAGAGTCCGTGCATGCAAAAAATATTGATTAATTGCAGTGAGTTCGTTGGTAAGCTGCGTGTTTAGGTGCTCAATGACCTTCGGATCTTTAATTGCCATCTGGCTATCCTTTCATGCTCTTCAGAGCCTCATACCATGAATTCAAAAAAAGTAAATAATAGATATTTTATTATTCTATTTTATTAATAAACATTCTCATTTAAATTGAAAATACATCTCAATTATGAATTTATATCGTTTATCTTCAAATAAAAGATGGGACATTTTGTATACTTATTTCTAATTTTACTTAAAAAGATAATATCTCTCTAACAGATAAAATCTTTCCAATAACCCTCTTCAAGCTAGGACAATAAGGTTCATAATCTACAGTTGTAGACAGCACTTAGGCTCGCGGGAAAATCGTCAATGTCAAAGCTTGTTCTCGCCCACGTGTGATGAGTACACGACAAATGGCTGCAGACGTTGTGCATTGCTGTTCGTATTGCCGACACAGCTCTCTTTCCTGCTGACGAAGACCGGTGTACTGCGTCAAAGCCTTCTTTCGCGCAACGACCACGAATTGCATCAGGCACGTCCTCCACTTCTGTCTCCGAACAGGTAAGTTAAGGAAGCAGAGAAGTTGATCTGATGGCATTCTAATATTTGCGCCAAACAGCGGACAAACGAAAACCCCAGGCCGTTTCCGGACTGGCGTTCTAGAGAA
>NZ_BEWO01000062.1 GCF_002723975.1 Gluconobacter japonicus | reverse complement strand
CTCATGACCGTCATTAGGGGAGTGCAGTTGCAAGAAGCCTACACCATGACTGGTGTCTGGTGTGACCAAAAACTGATAGTGGACCTGACGGGTGTGCCGCGAGCCGATCGACGACGATTGATCATGCTCTCATCCGCGGGTTGGCTACCGCATTTCCCATTTCCGTCGTGGGCCTTCCTCTCTCTATAGACGGGCGTCGGTCGAAACCTGCCCCAGCTTACAACGAGGATTACCCATCTTGCCTGGTCTTCGCGGCACGCCCGTCAGGTCCGATGACCGGGCGAAGGAAGCCGTGTCAGGTTGGTTGCACGCGGCGACCGATATCCCAGATGAAGCCGACCAGCTCGCGCGCGATCGCCGTGATTACTTTCGGCAAGGCTTTACCGGATGCCGCTAAAGTTCGGTAGCGCTGGCACAAGCGAACTTGCGCCTTCCATGCAATTGCCCTGATTTCCTCTGGCAAGTCCTCGACACGCGCCCGATAACGGCGCTCCTCGCGTGCCGGCAGGCGGTATGACCAGGCTGCCTCAACCAGCATTGCGCGTGTTTCTCGGTTTCCGGTTTTTGTGATGGCGCCGCGACGGGTACGGGTGCCACTGGAAGCCTCTGATGGCACGAGACCAAGCCAGCCCATGAGTTGTTTGGGTGTTTCAAAACGGCTGAGGTCCCCGATTTCTGCAGCAAGCGTTATGGCCACGATGGGGCCGACACCGCGCAACGCCTGCAATGCCTTTACTACTGGCGCGAGTGACCAGCGCGGTAACGCCTCCATGAGCATGGTGTCCAGTCGATCGCAACGCTGCTGAGCTTCTTCAATGCGTCGGATGCTTTCACCCAAAATAAATTGCTGATGTGGTATTTCAAATGCCTGACTTCCCAGCCATCTCCAGTGCGCTTTTGTCCAGTTCGTACGACCGGTGAATTTACGCCCATGGCGCAACAGAAACCCCAGAAGCATCTGTCGGCAGGCAACAAGATCCTGTCTGACCTGGCGCCGACTGCGTACGAGGTCTCGCATAGCCTCGTGTGCCGGATCCGGGATCCAGATTGCCGTCAACTCACCCGATCGCAACAGTCGCGCCAACATTTCGGCGTCTCTCCTGTCCGTCTTCACCCTGTCGGCTGGCTTGCGCGGTATTACAGATGGGGCGATGACACTGCAGTCCATACCCATGCCCAGCAACTGGCGATGGATGCCGTACCCGCAGCCACCTGCCTCATAGCAAAAGTGGAGTGTCGCATCAGGCGTAGCCAGGCGCGACACCAGACGTCGTATGGCCTCGGGCGTGTTGAGAATTGTCCCGTGGAACCGGATTTCTCCCGATCGCCCATCGTCTGCAACAGCCACGGCAATCGTCTCTTTGTGGACATCCAGACCGATGAATTTTACCGTCGACATTGTCATTCTCCTCTCGTGACAAAGTGAGCTTACGCTCCTCCTGACCTCGGAAGGCGAGGCAAATGACGGTCATTGGGTCTA
>NZ_BEWO01000061.1 GCF_002723975.1 Gluconobacter japonicus | reverse complement strand
GGTCCGGTGCTGTCGGTCTTCCGGTTCAGCACTCTTGAGGAAGCGATCTCCCTAGCCAATGACACGGTTTATGGGCTGGCGGCATCTGTCTGGACGAAGGATATCAGCAAGGCGCTGAAGGTGACGCGCAAGGTTCAGGCCGGGCGCTTCTGGGTCAATACGATCATGGCTGGTGGCCCCGAGATGCCGCTGGGTGGTTTCAAGCAGTCCGGTTGGGGCCGTGAAGCGGGCATGTATGGGGTGGAAGAATACACCCAGATCAAGTCCGTTCACGTCGATCTCGGTAAACGGACGCACTGGATCTCCTGATATGACTGGTTTCGATTACGTTATCGTTGGTGGCGGTTCGGCAGGATGTGTTCTTGCCGCTCGTCTCTCCCGAAACCCGGCGGTGCGCGTCTGCCTGATCGAAGCAGGTAAACGTGATACCAATCCACTCATTCACATGCCGGTTGGTTTTGCGAAAATGACGACAGGTCCCCTGACATGGGGGCTTGTCACCACGCCGCAGAAGCATGCCAATAACCGCCAGATTCCGTATGTGCAGGCACGCGTTCTGGGTGGTGGGTCCTCCATCAATGCCGAGGTCTTCACGCGTGGCCATCCTTCTGATTTCGATCGGTGGGAAGAGGAAGGTGCGGACGGCTGGGGATTCAAAAACATTCAGAAGTACTTCATTCGCTCTGAAGGAAATTCCATTCTTGCCGGATCATGGCACGGAACGGATGGTCCGCTCGGCGTGTCGAACCTGGATTGCCCGAACCCCGTCAGCCGCGCCTTCGTGCAGAGCTGTCAGGAAATCGGGATTCCTTACAACCCGGACTTTAACGGTTCAGTTCAGCAGGGTGCTGGCATTTACCAGCTCACGGTTCGCAACAACCGTCGCTGCTCTACAGCCGTTGGCTATCTGCGCCCGGCTATGAAGCGGAAGAACCTGACGGTCATTACGGGCGCGATGGTCCTGAAGATTGTCTTTGAAGGCAAGCGGGCTGTTGGCGTGCAGTATGTGGCCGACAAGCAGGTTCGTATTGCGCGGGCAGATCAGGAAGTGCTGGTGACGTCCGGTGCAATTGGAACGCCAAAGCTGATGATGCTGTCTGGTGTTGGTCCGGCTGCACATCTGAAAGAACACGGAATTCCCGTCGTTCATGATCTGCCGGGTGTGGGTCAGAACCTGCAGGACCACTTTGGTGTCGATATCGTTGCTGAGCTGAAAGGCCATGACAGTTTCGACAAATACAACCAGTTCAAGTGGATGATGTGGGCTGGGCTGCAGTACTCGCTGTTTAATAGTGGCCCTGTGACGTCCAACGTCGTGGAAGGCGGAGCTTTCTGGTACGGCGATCCGGCTGCAAGTTGCCCTGATCTTCAGTTCCACTTTCTGGCGGGAGCGGGTGCGGAAGCGGGTGTGGCCTCGGTGCCGAAAGGAATGTCCGGCATCACACTCAACAGCTATACGCTTCGTCCGAAAGCGCGTGGGTCTGTCACGTTGCGTTCGTCTGACCCTCGGGAAGCGCCGATTGTGGACCCGAACTTCCTTGGACATCCGGATGACCTGCGGACAACGGCAGAAGGCGTTCGTCTGAGCTACGAAATGTTCGGAAGTCATTCGCTCCAGAAATACATCAGCAAGGTCTGCCTGCCAGAAGGTGGTGGCCGTACGATCAAGGCTTATGAGGACTATGCCCGTCAGCAGGGGCGTACGTCCTACCATCCCACCTGCACCTGCAAGATGGGACGGGACGAAATGGCCGTTGTTGACCCGCGGCTGCATGTGCATGGACTGGAAGGTCTTCGGATTTGTGACAGTTCAATCATGCCTTCGCTGATCGGGTCTAACACGAATGCGACAACTGTCATGATCGGCGAGCGGGCTGCGGATTTCATTCTGGGGAATGCCTGAAGCCGATGTTTTTCAGGCGTCTCCTCGCAGAACGCATATTTCAGACAACCATAAGTAACTAACAAGATGGTTATAGTGGATTAAGAGCAATGACCAAGACCAGAACCGCAGCAGAAGCCGTCAGTCTCATCAAGGACGGAGCCACCATCGCAATCAACGCTTCGTCCGGTCTTTTGTGCCCTGATGATGTTCTGAAGGCTCTCGGCGAGCGCTTTGAAAAAGAAGCCGCACCGAAAAACCTGACGACCATTCATCCGATTGCAACGGGCGACATGTTCGGAACCAAGGGCGTGGATCATATCGCGCAGCCCGGTATGATCCGGAAG
>NZ_BEWO01000060.1 GCF_002723975.1 Gluconobacter japonicus | reverse complement strand
CTGTGGTGGATCTGGAGACGGCTCTCGCGAAGGTCGAAATCCCTCGTGACCAGACCCGTGATCCGCTGAAGATCTACAACCCGATGCCAGTGTCCCAGCTTCAGAAGATTGCACCGGACTTTGACTGGACGGCGTTCCTAACCACAGCAGGCCTGCCGGCTGAAGGGCTGGCGGATCGCAAGGTTGATGTGCGCGAGCCAGAAGGCATTGCGGCCATGGCCCGCGTTCTGAAAGCCGCAGATTACGGCACTCTCCAGGCCTGGCTTGCCTTCCATCTGGCCGATAATGCAGCGACCTACCTGTCACACGACTTCTCGGACGCTTCATTTGATTTTAACAGCAAGACGCTCTCGGGTGTTGCACAGCAGTCCCCTCGCTGGAAGCGTGCAACCCGTGTGACGAATGGTGCCATGGGCTGGGCGATCGGTAAGATCTATGTGGCTCGGTACTTCCCGCCGTCCGCGCAGGCCCAGATCACGTCTTTGGTGCAGGAAGTGAAATCTTCCTTCCATGATCGCCTTGAGCACAACACATGGATGGACGAGCCGACCCGCAAGGCTGCTCTTAACAAGCTGGATCATTTCGCCATTCAGGTCGGTTATCCGAAGAAGTGGTGGGACTACAGCAACCTCGTCGTTCGCAAGGGCGATGTGTACGGCAATGCCGTGCGTGGTGCTGCGTTTAACTGGCAGCATGAGCTGAACAAGCTCGACAAGCCGGTGGATCGTGACGAATGGGGCATGACGCCGCAGACGGTGAACGCCTACAACGACCCGACGATGAACGAGATCGTCTTCCCGGCTGCCATTCTTCAGCCGCCGTTCTTCGATCCGAAGGGCGATATGGCTGTGAACTATGGTGCCATTGGCGGCGTGATTGGTCACGAGATGAGCCATGGCTTTGACGATCAGGGTCGTCATTACGATGAGCATGGTCGTTTAAACGACTGGTGGAGCAAGGCGTCTTCGGATGCGTTCCAGAAGCTCGCAGATCGTCTGGGTGCACAGTATGACGCACAGGAGCCTCTGCCAGGCACGCATGTGAACGGCAAGATGACGATGGGCGAGAATATCGCGGATTCTGGTGGTCTGAATCTTGGTCTGCAGGCGTATCATGACTCCCTGCATGGCAAGCCGGAAACCAAGGTCCACGGTCTGACGGGCGATCAGCGCGTCTTCCTGGGCTGGGCGCAGGTCTGGCGTGAGAAGGATCGTCCGGATGCGCTGCGTCAGCAGATGCTCTCTAACGAGCATGCTCCAGCGGTAACGCGCGTGAACATGCCAGCGCATAACATCGACGCCTGGTATGATGCATTCGGCGTGAAAGAGGGCGACAAGCTCTATCTGGCTCCGGATCAGCGCGTAAAGATCTGGTAAGGGTCGTGACAAAACGAAGCGTGAGGCCTATTTCACGGTCTCACGTTTCAACTTTTTGACTGACGGACCTGCCTCATGACGCAAATGACGATCGGCCATCTGTACACCTCGCTTCATGCCGGGTGCGCCAGTGCGGTCGCGCGTGTTCTCGAAGCGCATGAGGTGGAGGTCGAATTTGTCGATCTTGATCCTGAAGATATTGAGGACGCGCTGGAACAGGGAGAAGTCGATCTTCTGGTTTCTGCCTGGTTCCCGCGAGACGAAAAATTCTCCGGGCCTGGTTCCCGCGTTATCGGAGACCTGTACCAGCCACAGATTTCCTTTGCTGCACTGAAGGCTCTTGGTCCGGTCAATACCCTGACCTCTGCTGACGTTGATCGGGTGATCGTTGCCGATGACAGTCGCGAGGCTCTGGAAAAAGCCCTGAAGCAGCTTCCCGCGCTGTCCGCTCTTCCGATGGAAGTGGTCGGGGAAGCGGCTCTGATCGCCCGATTGGAAAAAGCACAGTCTGAAGGGGAAGCGCCGCTTGTCGTGGCCACGCAGCCTCATGCCGTGTTTCATGCGTCTTTGCTGACACTGGTTGAAGATCCGGGTCAGTTGTTGGGCGGGGAAATGTCCGCCCGCATGATCCTGCGTGAAGACGTAGCCCGCAAAGCGGACACGGACCTGCTGGACGAGCTTTCCGAAATGATGCTCGGCAACAAGGTCATGAGCGCGTTGGATTACATGATTGGGGTGGAAGGGCAGGACCCGGATGAAGCCGCCGAGGCTTGGCAGCGCGGTCGCCTAATTCCGCGGGATGCTTGAAATAAAAAAGGGCCGGAGAACATCCGGCCCTTTTTTATGGTCCTGGATCAGCGGTAAACGAGGCCGCCATCGATCAGAATGGACTGACCGGTA
>NZ_BEWO01000059.1 GCF_002723975.1 Gluconobacter japonicus | reverse complement strand
TTACGCTTATTTCCTCGCCAACAGCCGACATCTGCTTGCTCCCCTAATTCGCCTGTCTGCTCAAGCGAACCAAAACAGACAGGCGGCGGTCGCCTACTTCACAGACATAATTTTTCCGAAATCGGCATCTACATATCAGACATAATTTGGCTCAATCTAGAAGCAGGATTACCGAAACGCAGGAAACCTAGGTGGACGACTTTTCGAGCCCCCACGTTGGTTGTCTGTGCATGGGACATGCATGAGCGCGATGGCTATATCCGTTCAATTGCAAGCCATTCTGGCCTTTAAGGTGTTGTTTATATCGCTTATTTAATCCCCGAAGTGCTTTCCAGGGAGCACCTTAACCCAGCGTTTTGCTGACGCTGGGTTAGTGTCACGTCAAGCCTGTAGAGCGTGTAGGTCAGCTTCAGCGTCTGAGGCCAGATATGGCCCCGAAGCGTGAACCTGAAGCGCCATGAGAGCAATACTTCCAATCGGCCGGGACCCAAGAGGCAAGAGCGCGCTTCCGTTTGTCCAGCGGCACAGGCCGTCCTCGACATTATTCCATCCGGACAGATTGATGTCCTGCAGATGAGATGTCAGGGTCTTCGTCGCGTGTCCCTCGAAAAGCTGGACGTCGCCGACCAGCAGGCCGAGCATACGGCGGTCATCCACGAACGGTCCGACAACATCACACGGGCGGCTTGCATTTGAAACAATCCGAACGTTTTCAACACCAGCCGGAATCATGAACATAATCCGATCATTATTCTTACGGATCGGGCGGAGCGTCGTACCGGTATCTGTGACCAAATGAAGATCGTTCTCCTGCGTCAGGGAGGGAGTATCAGTCATAAGAGGAGAATTGAGGTGAACAGCTCGTGTCTCAATCTGACGGAAGAGGGGTTCGACAAGATCACGGTCTACGGTCAAAGACGCTGCTGCATCCTCCCAGGACAGATTACGGGAAGGTGTCAGAGACACGACCTCTCCAGCCTGCCGAAACGCACTACGATTTCCAGTATCAAGATAACTCTCAGTCAGCATACCATCCGCCATGATAACTGAATGTTCTTCAGTTTCGATGTGGTAGTAATCGTAAGAGGTTATCGACGTGTCATAGAAGATCGAACGACCATTTACGAGCATACGGGCCGGAACGAATTTTCCATCAAAAAACAGACAGTGCTCGGCTGTGATGAGCATATCCTTGAACGGTACGCCGTCGGATACCGCGTCCTTCAGAATACGGACGGGATAGCCCGCCTGATCCCGTGGAAGATACGGTCGCACCGTACAATGCGCATGTCCCGCCCACGTGACAATATCTGTATATATCCCCCCGTCTTTATAACAGAGGACTTCGTCACCCATGACGATATCCTGCACGGCCTTTTTTCCATCGGGGACAGAAATAATCGAATCCCTCAGGAAGCAAACCAAGACTCCGTTCTGGCTTGTGTTATTTAATGGGGTCGAACTAATGAATAAATTTCCGTCCTGATATGACTGGAACAAATTATTATTTGTTCCATAGTCATAAAAATCTCCCGATACCGTGATTGTTTTTCCATTATCTGTAACGATATTCGTGCTATTTCCGTTCTTTGAAACGGAAACAACCTTTGTTGCGCCAGGAATTTCTATGGTTGATCCCGCATTCTCAAATCCTGATATACTTTGAAAAGAAATGACGGATACATTGCTTCCTGGGTTAATCAGAAGTGTACCACCACCTTTTCCGAAAGCTACTTTGGATCCACTTAAGGCAGAAATCGCAGCTTGGTTCTGCACTGAATTCAGGATCAGCTTTCCGCCAGAAGATATATTATATGTCGAACCAGAAAGGGCTGATATCGTCGAGGCACTATCCATGGAAATGGTGCCTCCATCTGCTGTGAATGTCGCTCCGGTCAGTGCATTAACAACGCCACCTGTCAGTCCAGTAACGGTAACAAAGGCGTTGTTGCTTGAGGTGACACTCCAAGGGTTTGCCAGGGAAATTAATGAGGGAGAAAAATTGACGGAAGCATTGACGTTTTTGCCTGAAAAATCAGCACTAGCTCCGCCAATCGATATTACTCCAAGGACCGGCACAGCTGGAACAAGAGTGTAACTCCCGCTTTTCGTGACAGTGTGGTTGTATCCATATATCAGCGACATCTTTTATACCCTCGTTAATTTATCGTTGACGTGCTTTAACTAAATATGTTGCAAAGAGCAACTGTGTGTTACTTTAAAATATTTTCATGTAATATAATTAGGTACTTAAAGTATTAACTCGTTAATAATTAATAGAATATACTTAAAAATACGACAATTCCTTGAATATCGGTTGGTTAACATTTAAATTAAATTATATCTTATTATATATCACTATTTACATAGTTTTATTTTGAGATTTAATAGGGTGCGAATT
>NZ_BEWO01000058.1 GCF_002723975.1 Gluconobacter japonicus | reverse complement strand
AGGGGGTGAAGAGGGGGCAATTTTTAGAAAAAAGAGAAGAATTACCTTTTATCCTCTAAAAGGTAATTCATCGCTTCTAATTCTAATAGCCGCCCATAAATTGGGTCACAGGTATATTCGACATGAATCGCAACAATCTTCGATAACCAAGGACTGTTACAAAAAGATAATTATGGTATCGTACTGACATATCTCATACGAGACGGAGGTCAAATTGTCGGATTTTTCATTAATTTTTCCGCTGATGTCCGGGCCGCAGCATCATACAATCTCGCCCCCAATCGGAAAGACTCCACCAAATCAGCACGATAATCCTGTATCAGCATCATCTTCTCAGGACGTATCACTTAATTTCCACGGGATGGCTTCTACAAAAAATTTAAACACAATTGCCTCTAGAGATTCTAGTTACTCTTCTCACCGCCAGATCGATTACTGGAGAAACTCTCCAGAACTGAAAAAAATTCATCAAAAAATCCATAATACTACAAAATTCGATGATACATTAAGTCAACCTACCAAAATAGCCGCATCAAATATAAAGCTTCCTGTAGCTATATCTCTTCTGTCCGTTTCAGACGATGATGAGGGCGCTAATCCTCCTTCTCCCGTAACTTCAGGAGGAGGTGGTGAAGGCGGAGTAGAAGCCCCACCAGGACGCGGAGACGAAGTTCCAGTGACAGGATACAACCCTGGGGCGGGAGGATTGTCTAATACGGGAGATGGATATGCTTCTACCGGCAATGCAAATGGTAATCTTCCTCCATCACCCCCGCAAGAAATAGAAGTTCATGCTCGTAAGGTGAAGGTTATTAATGGGGTGCAGTATCTCGAAGGGAGCAACGGTCGTCTTGTTACCTATGTCACTCACTCAGGAGCCTATGCATCTTTAAAAATTTCTGATCTCGATAACGAGATCAACAAAGCAGCTCAAGATATCGGTGATTCAGATCCCGATGAAAAAACAATACAAAGCATTTACGATTATTTTTCATCTGAAGAGCGCAACATTAAGGATGTCAGATCCTTATACGCTCATAGTGACAGAATAAGGAATAAAGTTGAGAAAGACTACAATGATGTTCTAAACAGAATGTCAGATTCAGACGAAATGAAAAAACAACTAGATTCTCTTGGAAACAACGATAATTTGAATAATACACGCTTTAATTTGGCTCACTCCGACGAAGCCACAGCGCTATACAAGAATTTGATCTCTCAAGTGCAGGATAGGGTTCCCAGTTCTAACGATGATAACTGGACTAATGCACAGAAAGATCTTGTCGGCAAAAATGGAACTTACAAGCAAGTCCGATACGATCTTGCCCATTTCTATGGCGAAGCCTGGGTGATAGATCCGTATTGGCAAAACATGCTCGGACGTCCCCCTACGGACGCAGAACGAAGCGCTGTGGAAGACAAACTGGCTGATACCTCGACGATTCAAGGTATGCGTGCAGAGCTTGCTCATTCTGACTTGGTTAGAAACGCAGTGTCGTCAGCATTTGAGGAAAAAACAGGGCAGTCTCTTGCGGACGATCGCAATTTAATGTCGGTTACAAACATCGCAGATGACATGGCAAACCGCGGATTAACCTTAGAACGAATTAAGTTATTATTCGATTCTGGCGCGAAATTATCTTCCATTGATTTGAATTCTAATCCAGGCGCTTATACACCAGTGGCGGGAGTCCCATCGAATGTTCATCAATATACGGACGGGTCTGGAAGGACATTCGATATAACAAATAGGTATACCATTCAGTCTGTTGCTGATGACGGGGCGTCTCATAGAAATGATACCAAGTTCTCCATGAGTTTTATCCATCTGGTTAATGATACACTGGGCCATGGTGGGAAATTTGATGCGCAAAGGGACAAGGCCTCAGCATTGAGCTACCGAGGACTTGTGGATAACGCTAATTATAATGTCGGTGTTTGGGGGGCTGCGGTCGGGTTAACTGAGGGAGAACTAGGCTTGGCAGGAATGGCCTATATAGCATCGCATAACTCCCCGTCTGAGGCGCTTAGTACATTTAATAGGGATTTACCATTATGGCATGAGGGGTATGTAGATTACTTGAATGGATATATAAAATGATCAAGTTATTTATTCTTTCTTGTATACCATTTTATTTCCTATCATATGGAATAATGTCTTTAATATTTGATTATATATTAATATCTGGAAATGAGTCCAGTAATGATGTTCTGTTTGAATTTTTTCTCTATACCATATTATCGTTTCGGATATCATTTCTCAATGCCGCTTTGTCGGTTATTTCATCTATTATAGGGATTAGATTTGTAAAGGTTATATTATTGTCTATTATCCCGTTATATTTTGCGCACGAAGTATGCAAATTCTTAAATTTACTACCAAACAAAAATATCAACAAAGAAAATTATAATGAGGCTATTTTTCAATTATCTTTAGGAGTATTTTCTTTTATTTGGTCATATATTATATATATCAATGCAAAAAAAATTTACCATAATAGATAATTCTATTACCAAAAATTAAAGGTAGATAGCTTAGCTATCAAAGGGGGCTAGTATGCGACGTTTTTCATCACTTTACTGTCCGTGGGGTCGGAATAACTGTCCCGGGTATTGGAAGGCGTCTGTTACCTCTAACGCCCTTTCCCCTCTGTCGACTTGATGATCATCGGTCAGGATGTTACCGCGTCGAAACTCCTTAGACGGATCAGGTCACTTAATAATTAGAGACGGAACAAGAAGTAGCCCGCGTACTTTTCATTATTGCCGATTATTCACGCTGTGGGTATTCTCTTGGCTAGGCGAGAGACATGGCATGCCTTCCGGCCTGTGAAACAACGGAAAAGTCTCTCAGACAGACTGTCATAACGTGGAGGGATCGAAGAACCCTTGATTGATGTGCTTGGCCGGTAATTTCTGGGTTTTGGCGATTTGATTGACGGTTTTTGCGATGGCGTCCAGTCTGCGTTTTGAGCAGATTGGGAGTTGTCTCTCGCTGGATGGCTATGCGTTCGCGTTCAATCTTTCGAGGAAGAGGAGGCGGCGCATATTGTAGACGATATTGGCGAGCCCGATCCTCATGGTGGCTCGACTGATACCGACAGTCCGGACAAACAGCCCCGTCTGTGACTTCTGATCGGCAAAGACATGCTCGACACGTGACCGGATGACCGACTTTCCAGCATTTGATTTCTGGATATGCCGGGGCATAGGCTTGAGATGCGGCTTTTTGCGATGAACCTTGGAGACAAAGCCCTGCTTTTCCATGAAGTGG
>NZ_BEWO01000057.1 GCF_002723975.1 Gluconobacter japonicus | reverse complement strand
GGGGTCACGACACGAAAGTGTACTTTACGTACGCTTAGAGTGAACCCAACAAGAACGTTGAGGCTGTTCTGCTGAGAGTTCGATAGACAGTTGGCCGAGAAATAGAAAACAGTTCTGAAAGATCGCTGATTGAGTAGTCGCCGGTATCATACATACGACGAAGCTCTTTTTGCTGACGTTCAGAAAGCTTGGGTTTCTTTCCGCGTAGTTTACCTTTGTCGCGTGCAACGGCCATCCCTTCACGAGTACGCATCCGGATCAGATCGGCTTCAAACTCCGCGAAAGTCGCAAGGATGTTGAAGAACAACTTGCCCATTGGATCAGACGGATCGTGAATACTGTTCCCAAGTTGAAGCTTCACGCCACGGGATGCCAGGCTGTCGCCAATAAGCCGTGCATCAGGGACAGAGCGGGCCAGTCGATCAAGCTTTGGTACGACCAAAGTATCGCCACTACGAACAGCCGCCAGTGCCTGGTCAAGGCCGGCCCTTTCCCGGTTCGTGCCGGTGAATCCCTTGTCGGTGTAAATACGATCGGCAGAAACACCGAGTTTGAGCAGTTCCTGATGCTGGGCCGCGAGATCCTGTTTGTCCGTCGAGCAGCGGGCATAGCCGATCATTATGTGTGTCATACGGGAAAGTGTAACGTATAAGGCCCCATGACTGCAAAACATATGGTACCACCTTTATGAGACACAGCACACGGCTGTATTCCATGACGTGTTGCACTTGTCCGGGACAGTCCGTCCAACGATCCCCTTCCGGACACATGAAGGAGACATCCGATCATGGCGCGGCGCCGTCTTCTGACCCGTGAAGCTCTCGCCCGACATTACGAGCCTTCTGTCGATGATCGCGAGATCACGAGACATTTTACACTCAGCCAGGATGACTTCGATCTGATCGCAACCCGCCGCGGAGAAGCCTCCCGATTGGGTTTTGCGATGGTCATGCTCTACATGCGCTGGCCGGGACGGGTGCTGGAATCTGGTGAAACACCACCGGCTTCCATTCTGTCATTTGTTGCGCGGCAGCTCGACCTGTCCCCTGGGCTCTGGTCCCATTACGGACGTCGTGACGAAACCCGTCGATCCCATCTGGCCCACCTGATGAAGCGTTATGGCTACCGAACCTTCGATCGGTCGGCATTTCATGACATGACCGGTTTCGCGATGCCAATTGCACATCATGTGACCCAGCCATCCCGCATGGCTGCGATCCTGATTGACGAGATGCGTCGCCGAAGCATTCTCCTGCCGTCGGTCACTGTCATTGAAGCCTTGGTGCGCCGTGCTCGCCAGCAGGCCAATCACCTTGTCCATGACGTCCTTGCAGGGGATCTGCCGCCGGAAACCCGTTGTCGTTTGGACAAAATGCTGGAGCGTCGTGGCGATCGCAGTGCCTCCTGGCTCTCGTGGCTGCGTAACCCGCCCCTGTCACCAGCCGCGCGCAATATCCTGCGATTGCTGGAACGCCTGGAGTATGTACGATCCCTGAACCTCGACAGCGCTCGCGCCACGACCATACCGCGTGTGGCCTTTGACCGTTTGGGCGAAGAAGCTGCCCGGATTACGCCCCAGCATCTGGCCGAGCTTCGGTCATCCCGTCGTTACGCCATTCTGGTGGCAGCCGGGGTCCGACTTGAGGAGGTTCTAACCGACGCGACCCTCACAATGATGGAAAAACTGCTCGGAAGCATGATCCGCCGTGCCGAACACCGGGTCCGTGACAAAGCGATTGTCACCGTGCGATCGTTGCAGGCGCAGCTCCGTCTGCTCACAACCTCCTGTCGCCATCTGATCGAAGCGCGTGATCAGGGTGTTGATTCACTGTCTGCCATTACGGGAATTGACTGGCCCCGCCTCCAGGACGCCATCGGCAGGGCTGAAACCCTGACAGCTCCAGAGACAATTGATCGCACGGCCGAACTGATCAACCGGCATCGCTCGCTTCGTCCTGCCATTGGTCCATTCCTGAACGCGTTCCAGTTTCAGGGTGGTCGCACGGTACAGGGATTACTGAAGGCGGTGCAGATCATTGGAGACCTCTATCGGACCGGTAAACGCCGCTTGCCTGACTCCTGTCCGATCCGTTTCATTCCGCCTTCCTGGCACAGCTTTGTCAGGCCAGAGGGAACAGTCATACGACAGGCTTACGAACTCTGTGTTCTGACCCAGCTGCGCGAGCGTCTGCGTGCCGGAGACATCTGGGTAACGGAAAGTCGCCAATACCGCGCATTCGACACCTACCTTCTTCCGGAAGCCACGTTTGCAGCGATGCGCGCGCAAGGACCGTTGCCTCTGGCGATCAATGCTACGGCTGACACGTTCCTTTCTCAACGGCGTGCAGTGCTGGAAACCGCGCTGAACCGGGTGACGGCTCTTGCCAGGAAGGGCGAGTTGTCACAGGTCCGGCTTGATGCACATGGTCTTGTGATTTCGCCTCTGAAAGCAATTACACCCCCTGCTGTGGAAGAGTTGAGGCGGGCGGCTTACGACCGGCTGCCACGGATCAAGATTACTGATCTTCTGCTGGAAGTGGACCGCTGGATCAGCTTCACCGACTGCTTTACCCATCGCCGTTCCAGCCGTGTCGCGGATGACAAAAACGCCCTGCTGACGGTGATCCTGGCGGATGGGATTAATCTTGGTCTGACACGCATGGCCGACACCTGTCAGGGTGCCACCCTGCGCCAGTTGGCGCATCTGCATGACTGGCATATCAGCGAGGCCGGATACGCCGAAGCCCTTGGCCGTATGGTTGCAGCCCATCGTGGGCTGCCCCTGGCGTCACTCTGGGGAGACGGCACATCGTCCTCAAGTGATGGTCAATTGTTTCATGCAGGTGGCAGAGGCGCTGCGATCAGCGATATCAATGCGCGCAATGGCAGTGAACCGGGCGTCAGTTTCTACACCCACATCTCCGATCAGTATGATCCGTTTTCGACCCGGGTGATTGCGGCGACGGCCGGTGAAGCGCCCTATGTTCTGGATGGGCTGCTGTATCATGCTAACGGACTTTCCATTGAAGAGCATTATACAGATACGGGTGGGGCATCGGATCATGTTTTCGGGCTGATGCCCTTCTTTGGTTATCGATTTGCGCCCAGGATACGGGATCTGAAAGAGCGGAAACTTCACCTTTTTCCGGGACAACACCCGGGCGAACTTCTGGGTGGGATGGCCGGTGACCTGATCAATACCAACCATATTGTGGAACACTGGGACGACCTGCTGCGTCTCGTCACATCTATTCGGAGTGGAACCGTGACCGCTTCGGCCATGCTGCGCAAACTCGGATCTTACCCCCGTCAGAATGGTCTGGCTGTGGCTTTGCGCGAAGTCGGCCGGATCGAACGGTCAATTTTTATGCTCGACTGGATACAGGATCTGGATTTGCGCAGACGAACCCAGGCTGGACTCAATAAGGGAGAAGCCCGGAATGCGCTGGCTCGGGCGCTCTTCTTCAATCAGCTTGGCGAACTGCGGGATCGGCGTTTTGAAAATCAGGCCTATCGGGCGTCAGGTCTGAACCTGCTGGTGGCAGCGGTCATCCTATGGAATACGCGCTATCTTCAGTCTGCCATCACGACGCTCGGTATTTCAGATGACCTGGCCCAGCATATCGCACCCCTCGGCTGGGAGCATATTTCTCTGACAGGCGACTATCGCTGGAATGTCGATGAGCAGCCCGAAGCTGGCGCGTTACGACCGCTTCGGGTACCTGCATCCCTACTTGTTGCGTGAACCTCAATGTGGCCAGTTCTACAGGTGTTCACTCCAAGCGTACGTAAAATACACTTTCGTGTCGTGATCCC
>NZ_BEWO01000056.1 GCF_002723975.1 Gluconobacter japonicus | reverse complement strand
CCATCTGGCGTGATGGGAAAAATGGTGGTCTTCCCAACAACTACCCATCATTTTTCGGTGGCAAAGCCTGGCAGAATGATTCGAAAACAGGACAGTATTACCTTCATTACTATGAACGGTGTCAGCCAGATTTGAACTGGGACAATCCTAAGGTTCGCCAAGAAGTCCATGACATCATGTGCTTCTGGATTGCGCGTGGAGTATCGGGCTTTCGCATGGATGTCATCCCATTCATCTCCAAGCCTACAGGACTTCGCGATTTGACAATAGAAGAATTGCAGGATCCGTCCGTTGTTTTTGCTAATGGTCCACACCTTCATACTTATCTTCATGAGATGAACCAAAAGGTTCTATCGCCTCACAATGCCATGAGTGTTGGGGAAGCTTTCGGCGTCTCTTACGCTCAGACGCCTCTGTTTGTCTCTCAACAGAGGAAAGAGCTGGATATGATTTTCCATTTCGATACGGCGCGTGTTGGTCGCAAAGATTGGGAAACGCGGCCATGGACACTCCAGGAATTAAAAGAGACTATCACTGAAGACGATCGTTCGACTGGTCCAGACGGATGGACGACATCATTTCTGGAGAACCATGATAATCCGAGAGCAGTATCACGTTTTGGAGATAATAGCCCTGCCTCTGCCAAAGCTCTGTCTCTTCTGGTCATGGGGCGGAGAGGAACTGTTTTTATCTTTCAAGGACAGGAAATTGGTATGACCAATATTTCCTTTGATAAGATTGAAGACTTTGAAGATGTTAATGCAAAAGGCATATGGGCCGATACGGTAGGTCGTGGAACACATTCAGCGAACGCTGTCCTCACAGAATTGCGTCAGACCAGCCGGGACAATGCGCGCACTCCAATGCAATGGAATAATACCACAACGGGAGGCTTCACTACGGGAACGCCTTGGTTCAGGCTAAACCCCAATACGGATCGTATTAACGTGGCTGCGCAGGAGCTTGATTCTTCGTCTGTACTCGCTTTTTATCGGCAGATAATTTCTTTCAGAAAAAGACATCCGGTTTTAGTTTACGGTACTTTTCAGGATATTGATCCACAAAATCCTAATATTTTTGCTTTTACCAGAACATTAGATAACAATCAGATACTAATTTTTATCAACTTGACGGCTCAATCGCAGGCGTGGGCTTTGCCTGCTGAAATAAATCTTGGCAAAATTCTTCTTAACACGCACGTGGTAAAGCCCATGGGCCGGACCTTGTCACTTGCTCCTTGGCAAGGGTGTATTACTGCTATCTCCAGCTAGAAAGAAGCAAGATTTTGAAAAGCTTCTTTTGTATTCTCATCATGTATGTATTTGTGTGCATGCCGAAATCCATAGTTTCTCCGGCAATTGCCGGGGGAACTGCAAAACAGGTTCCTGATTCTATTGTAAGGATCAAAGAATCTCGATCTTTATTCTTGAAAAGGCCTTTGCCTTACTCTGGAGTTTGGCAACATTTAATTACGTTGAAGGATCTTCGAAACTGGCTTCAGAGGCATTCAGAGGCAGATTTCGTTTCAGCGGAAGATGCCTCCGAACAGCTTCCCAGAGTAGAGAGTGATCGCGTCAACATGCCTCTTGGTCTACTGAATTTCGGAAAGGAACAAGTGCCGCCCATTATGGTCCCAGAGGCTGTTTTGATTAATCCATGGGGTATTAAAACCTGGCTTCAGAGGAAGGGTATTAGTATCCTTGTTGACAATACGAACGAATTTGGAGCTGCTTTGACTTCCCCCACGCCCGAACTGGGTTTGAAAAAAGGGAGCAGCAACACAGGGCAAGTTGGATATTTGACTAATATTGACTGGGAACATCTGGCGAGAATAGGAGGTTTCTCAACACATACGGCCATTGTCAGTCGATACGGTATCCCGGCCAGTCCTATGTTCGGAGACCAGCTTAGTCATAGTCAGGAAATTTATGGTGGTGGCGGGAACGTTGTTCTGCATCTTGTCTACTTTTATGGCGAAGAGACATTAGGACATGGCCGGTTTGATGTAGCTGGTGGTCGAATACCGCTTCTTCTGGATTTTATGGCAAACTTTGCTGTGACCTGCACATTTATGAATAATGCATTCTGCGGAAATCCAAACGCCATTGCGGATATGACGTGCCCCCCGGAAATGTAACCATTTAAAAGTAGAGTCCGATCGAGAAGGATACGGACGGATGAAGCGCAGTCGTTTTACGGAAGAGCAGATCATAGGGATCCTGAAGGAACAGGAATCCGGACTGAAGGTCTCTGATCTTTGCCGTAAGCACGGGATCAGTGACGCGACCTTCTACAAATGGAAGACCCGTTATGGTGGCCTTGAGGTATCCGAGGCCAAACGGCTGAAGGCGCTGGAAGATGAAAACAGCCGCCTGAAACGTCTTCTGGCGGATGCCATGCTGGATAATGCGGCGCTGAAGGAGATCGTTGGAAAAAAGTGGTAACGCCTGTCGCGAAACGGCCGGCGGTCCGACACATTCAGGAAGCTCTGGCCCTGAGTGAACGCCGAGCCTGTGCGCTTGTTGGTGTTGCCAGGCGTGTCGCGCGGTATGTTTCTACCGGAGCGGACGATGCTGCCCTGCGCCAGCGCCTACGGGAACTGGCGGACCAACGACGCCGCTTTGGCTATCGCCGCCTGGATTATCTTCTGGCGCGGGAAGGATTCAGCCCCAATCACAAGAAGCTGTTCCGCCTTTATCAGGAGGAAGGGCTGAAAGTCCGCCATCGGGGTGGCCGCAAGAGGGCACTGGGGACGCGTTCTCCCATGACCATCCCTCAGGAACCCGGGCAGCGCTGGAGCCTGGATTTTGTCTCGGATGCCCTGACTTGTGGCCGCCGGTTCCGCATTCTGGCTGTTATCGACGATTTCAGTCGCAAGAACCTGGCATTGGTTGCCGATACGTCATTGTCAGGTGGACGTGTGGCGCGGGAACTGACGGCCCTGGTGGAACGATATGGCAAACCCCTCATGATTGTCAGCGACAACGGTACGGAGTTCACATCCCATGCCATCCTGAAATGGGCCGATGAGATGAAGGTTGAATGGCACTATATCGCCCCCGGGAAACCGCAACAGAACGGCTTTGTCGAAAGTTTCAACGGCCGGTTGAGGGATGAATGCCTCAACGAGACGCTGTTCACGTCTCTCAGCCATGCCCGACAGGTTCTGGCTGACTGGCGGGAAGACTACAATACGGTGCGCCCCCATTCCCAGCTGGGTGGCAGGACACCGGATCAGGTCGCCAGACAAGTGTTTCGGGGGCATGCCCCCGAGACACTTGTCATCCCATCAACCCAAAGCCATAAAAAACGGGAACTCTCCTTTTGAGTGGATACAAAAAAGGGGGCACGTCAGATAATACAACCCATTCATCATGGGCTGATGCATCCTGGGGAGGGCGTATGCGCTGGAGGCCAACGGATCACATCTATTTCCAGACTGGAGCCTATCTTAGTCAGGAAGGTATTTATGGGAATGTGCAATTCCGTACAGGTTTCAAGTTTAATGGAGCAGATATCAATGGGGTGGCTGTACCCTTGGAGTTTGGCTGGGAACCTATTCTAAACCAGGGCAGTCTGCCAGGGCATTATAAGGTTGGCTATATCCTCGATACTGCCGATCATCATGATAACTATTATGACGGTGATGGAGGAGCTTTTGCTAGAAGCGGAAAGACTCCTCGTATCAATCATGGGTCATGGTCAGCCTATATGCAGGTCGACCAAATGATCTGGCATCATCCGCATCATCGAGAAGATGCAGGAGTTATTATTTTTGGAAATTTCGTCGCCAATTCAGAACGGACCCAGACACGTGCGCAACAATATGAAGCAGGCATTATAGATCGTGGATTTTGGGTTTCTCGCCCGCAAGATACTCTTGGATTTGCGTTTGCATACGATCGCGTTTCGGGACCTATTTCGAGATCTCAACAGATACAGATTCAGAATGGCCTCCCTCTTTTGGGCGGCGCATATGGTATTCAAAAATATGCTATTGTTCTGGAGTTGGTTTATCAATATCGCTTGATGCGTGGCGTTTTTCTTTCTCCGGACGTACAGTATTTTTTTCGACCTAATGCAGAGAAGCATTTGAAAGATGCCGTCATGGTTGGGTTCAAATCGCATGTTGAGATATTTTGAAGACCTGAAAGTTTTGGGTTTATGAGGTGGACGATCGAAGAACCGTTAATTGAGGAGCTTGTGGCCTGATCTCGGTTCAATAGGTGCTTATTGATGGTTCCCTGGCCTGATTTTCGCACTTGGTCTGGCGCAGAGCGTTAGGCATTGACCTTGGATTGCTACGTTATGGCGTTGATCCTCGCGAGGAAAAGGAAGCGGCGCATATTATAGATGATATTGGTTCCCCGAACTCTCGATGCACTCCAGGCCGCCGCCTTTTCGCCGCCGCACGATATGAGCCAGATTAATTAGATTATGC
>NZ_BEWO01000055.1 GCF_002723975.1 Gluconobacter japonicus | reverse complement strand
AGCTGGGGCAGGTTTCGACCGACGCCCGTCTATAGAGAGAGGAAGGCCCACGACGGAAATGGGAAATGCGGTAGCCAACCCGCGGATGAGAGCATGATCAATCGTCGTCGATCGGCTCGCGGCACACCCGTCAGGTCCACTATCAGTTTTTGGTCACACCAGACACCAGTCATGGTGTAGGCTTCTTGCAACTGCACTCCCCTAATGACGGTCATGAGAGCTTATCGCCCTGTCTGAAAAATGGGGACCACCTCTAAGAGTAGTAAATTTATATTTTTAGACTGAAAAAGTGTTTTCTACTCTTAATTTTAGGCCAGATGATATTCTTTGATTGACAGAGTTTTGTCTTTAACGAACGCAATTCCTTTGTGCTAAGCAGCAATGCTCTCAAATGGCTATCAATGAATTTTCACTGATGGTTATTTGAGTTTCTGAAAAATTATATTTTCAAAATATTGAATATTTTATTTAAAGAGAATCAAATGATTAATAATCGCAGAGTTTTTCTTAAATTCCTTGCGGCAGGATCTGCTCTCGGCACGTTAGGGGCATGTACGATCACAAGTTCTGGAAATGTAACGACCGTAATGCTGAACGTTGCAAAAGTCAAAGCTTATGGAGTTGCAGGCCTTAACGCAGTAACAACAATCTTATCTATCGATGCGGTATCTTCAGCGATTGGTGCGTCATCTGTAACGGCAATAGAAACTGCTGGATTGGCGCTACAGAATGCTTTGACTGCATTTTTAAATGCAGCAGGCTCTAACGTCACAATTACTTATGACAGTACGTCTTTTAAGAGTCAGATTGATTCCATTTTGGCAGATTTACAGAATGTCTCTTCGTTGCTTGGAACGGCTATATCTCAGGCATCATCTATGGTTCCTGGATCGATCCTGGAGAACGCCAGTACGGCTGTATCTGCTCTGAAAACAATTCTGTCTCTCTTTGAAGGTGTACTCGGAATTGTATCTGCGCCCGTTTCACGCATGACGGAGGAGCAAGCCTTCCAAATTCTGCACGTTTTCCTATGAGTGCTGGCGTCGCCCCCAGTGATAGTGTGAGATTGAGAGAAGGATTACTCGATAGCAGCAATACCACATCCGATGTCTGAGCCGACCCGCCCGATGGGTCAAAAGCCAATGAAGCCTTCATGGAAAGGCGGGGTTTTGTTCCAAAGGTTTACAGGAAAAGCCTCATCTTAAGCCTATGTCCTGACACGTCCAGAGATTAAATACTGGAAAATCGGTCATTCAGTCCTGTGTCGAGCATGTCTTTGTTGAACACAAAGCACAGACGGGACTGTTTGTCCGGACAGTGGGTATCACTCATGCCACCATGAGGATAGGTCGGGCCAATATCATTTACAGTATGTGCCGCTTTCTGTTTCTGGAGCGGGTCAGCGGCGCAATTTAGAAACAAGGCTATAATGCTCCCTGCTCTAGCCTCAGATGCAGAGTGAAAGTCATCGCCCAGAACTATCAATATCTACTGATTGCAGTCCAAAATTAGGACAATGGCACTTCAAGCAACGATTCTTCAATTTCTCTAGGGTAACGCAAAGATGACACTAGAGCAGTGACGTAGCGTTAACCTGAGGTAATTCTGTTTTTGATTAAGTGCTTATTTTTCGTGGAAAAAGTTAGGACTGGCGGAGGGGATGTCCGCCAATATGAAGGCGCGTCAAAACGCTTTAGAGTGCATTTCACCCTAAAAAACAATCTATTAGTTCGGATTGAAGACGCGCACCGCCGCACATAGACGCGTGAAACCATATGATATAAGGTGGGATCAAAGATGGGACTGAAAATCCATGAGCAAGCTTCCACCGAACCAGTTGACCGTGCGCAGGATCGCGAGCCTGAAAGATGGCGTTCACGGCGATGGGGGCAACCTGTGGATCACGATCCGGGGCGAGACACGCGCCTGGACGTTTCGCTTCAAGAGCCCCCTGACCGGCAAGCGCCGGGAAATGGGATTGGGACCCGCTCGTGATGTGTCGCTCTCCGAGGCGCGCGCCAAGGCGACCGATGCCAGACGTCTGCTGCTAGAGGGAATCGATCCTCTGGAGGAGCAGGCCCAAAGAAAGCGCAGCGCCGTCAGGGAGCGGACCTTCGAGGAAGTCGCCGAGCATTACATCACGGAACAGACACCCGCTTGGAAAGACCCGCGTTCCGCGCCGATGTGGCGCAGTTCTCTCGGGCGACATGTTTATCCCCTTATGGGGAACCGTCCGATCGGCCAGGTCCAGACAGAAGACGTACTGTCCGTGCTGCGTCCGATCTGGGAAACCACCACTGAAACGGCCAGCCGTCTTCGCGGGCGGATCGAGCGCATTCTGGACTACGCTCACAGCCATCACTGGCGTGAGGGGGACAACCCGGCCCGCTGGCGCGGTCATCTGGCCAATATTCTGCCGAAACCAACAGCCGTAGCCACGGTGACGCATCATGCGGCCGTTCCCTACCGTGATCTTCCGGCTGTGTTTGCACAGCTTGGTCGACAGGATGGCTCTGCGGCACTGGCCGCCCGCTTCCTCTGCCTGACGGCCGCCCGGTCTGGTGAAGTGCGTCATGCCCTGTGGTCTGAAATCGACTTCGAGAAGCATATCTGGATGGTGCCGGCCGAGCGCATGAAAGCAAAGCGCGAGCATCGCGTACCGTTGACGGCCAGTGCCATCAGTGTGCTCCGGCTGATGGAGATACTGAAATCACCCGCTTCAGCCGATGCTCTGATTTTCCCTGGTGGAAAAATTGAATCGCCACTCAGCGATGTTGCCGTATCCAAGGCACTCCATCGTGCGGCCGGCACGAAGGAGGTGACCATTCATTGGATTACGCTCCAGTTTCCGTGACTGGGCGGCGGAGGAGACGGACTTTCCACGGGAGGTGGCGGAAATGGCGCTAACTCATGCCATTGGAGATAAGGTCGAGGCCGCTTACAGGCGGGGCGATCTGTTCAGCAAGCGGCAAGAGATGATGAAGCAATGGGAGAAGTTCTGTCTGGGGCACGGATAGAGAGAGCGAATACCGCTTTGGTGGGGAAGGCAGAATGTCGGCTATTGGTCAGAAAATACAGAAAGCGGACCCTCTCCATATCGATAGGATAGCATGCATCGACGAACGAAATGGAACCGCCCACTCATCTGTAATAATATATGATCCTGAAGTCTGTCTGGAAATATTATATTATTTACGGAATTTGGATTACTGCTGACAGTTTGAATCCTTTCTTTTTATCAACGCAAATTGCTGTCCAAGGCCAGAAATCTCGCAAAACTTTTGCATTCGGATGTCCATGGGTGAAGTTCGGATCAGACGAGAAAATGCTCGCAGCAGGTTTAATAATGTTGGCCACACCTACATGCCAATTAGGCTCTGCACCGTGATGCATCACTTGAAACAAACCTACCCGTTTCATCCGGTCCAGCGAGAAAAAACTTTGCATCGCTGTCAGACGTGCTGGCGTGTCAAGATAACCGTCTCCAGTGGCAAGCTGCGCGAGATTATCTCTGTAATGATCGTACCCAAGCGGAGTGGAACTCCACCTCTTTCCAAATTGGAGTTGTTTCCCAACGGGGCCCGAATAGAGGAATAGAGAAATTACATTCGCGGGGATGGATCCTACGCCGAACGTTTTCTGGTAAATGCGCTTCAATATCTTAAGAGCCACTTTTCTCCATTTTGGTTTGGCACAGAAAGCCCTTGCAACTACACTTACCCGGTTGATAAAAGTAGACGATACACTTGGCCACATCGATGCATCGTTATACGGCACGAACTCCCAGAGCGCCGAAACAGTGATCCGCCCACCCCTCGCCAAAATGCAGACACGGATTTTCTTCTCACTCGCAAGTGCTGGATCAGCCTTATCCTCGGTTACCGGCAACCTAGAATCCACCTCGCCGCCTTGTATCGGCCGATCAAAATCAGGAGCGTCTTCAGCCAAGGGGACGACATCGTCTGGCTCAGTAGCTGGCACAAAGACTATTTCATCGATCTGTCCCTCTTCCAAGCTTTCCAGATAACTGACAGGATTGACGTAAAATGGTATAAGCTCACTGTCTTCTGTGAGGCCTGATCCAATGGCAATCAGGAGCCTATGCCATAATGGCAAATAAGGGATAAGAAGCGTTTTTATGTGCAAACCTTTTACTAGCGCGACAATACCATTAATGTGGTCTTCATCAAAGTGTGACAGAACAACCAGATCAATTGGTTTATTCGCAAGCTGACTCCGATATTTTTTAATCGCGTCGTTACGTTCTTTCGCACCCGATGATGACCCGCAATCGTACACCCAGTTGAAGTGACCGCCAGTTTTTGCAGACAATCGTCCAGACATAAATAGGCCTTGGCCAACGGGCCACCATTTGACCTCCAACTTGGCAAGTTGTGTAGGCATAACGAGTATTTTTCCTTGTCTATATCATTAGAAACAGAAAATTATTTGATCAAATATCACTCTATATTAGATGAGAGGGTATTTTCAGG
>NZ_BEWO01000054.1 GCF_002723975.1 Gluconobacter japonicus | reverse complement strand
TTTGGTGCAGAAGTTTAGCACTGAATTAGCACCTAATTTTCCGCAGAAAACAGCCATTTTTTGGCATCTAGTGCTGAAGTGCTGGATTTTCCGGCAAACTTTTAGAGTAGGGGTTATCCTCAATAAAAAGTTTGGAGATATTTTTAGCACTTTAGCACTAAACCTTAAAAAACGGCAGAAAACAGCCATTTTCTAGGTGCTGAACTTGGTGCTGTTTAGTGCTGTTAGTGCTGTGATCAATCTTTCAAACAGCGATACACATGGGCGCGGGCAATTCCCATCCGGTTGCTGATTTCGATTGCAGACATGCCGCTTGCCTTCATGGCCCGGATTTCTTCCCGATCAATCTGGCGCGGCCTCCCTTTGTACACGCCTTTGGCTTTGGCGTTCTGAATCCCAGCCATCTGCCTATCTTTCCGTAGGTTAGATTCAAACTCTGCAAAGACCCCGAGCATATCGAGAAAGCACTTCCCTGCGGCTGTTGTGGTGTCCACTGGCTGTTCTGTGCATTGCAGTGCAACGCCCTTGCTCTTTAGTGTCTGCACGATGGTTTGCAGGTCAGCAATGGAGCGGGCCAGCCGGTCGATACGGGCGCATACCAACACATCACCTGGACGCATGAAGTCCAAAAGCGTTTGCAGTTCCGTTCTGCCCTCTAACTTCGTTCCCGATTTCTGTTCCGTGCGGATTACGTCGCAACCTGCGGATTCCAATGCGGCAATTTGCGCTTCAGGGTTCTGTTCCGTGGTCGAGGTGCGAGCGTACCCGTATTTCATGGCAATGTGTCTCCTTTGGCTCTAGACCCTAGCCTTGTGCCATGTCTCCAAATTAAAAGCAATCTAAAAGAGACATAAAGGGGGGCAGTTTTCCTATGCCCGGTGTCTCATTGGATTTGTGGTTTTTGGCTATACCGAAAAGAGACAGAGAGGCGAGGCGTCATAACAGTCAACCGAACGGCAAGAAGCTACGGATACGCTTCAACGTGACACCGTATCCCCTTTGTAGCCTACGCTCTGTAGCTGGTGGATTATCGGGTAGAGCGGCTTCTGTGGTCTCTGTGGCTTTATGGGCCTCAAGCGTTGCCAGCCGTTCCCGCAGAGCCGCGTTCTGTTCCTGGCTGTCCAGAAGCGCCGTGGTCAGATCGTCAATTCTCTGCGCCTGCCTGACCGTAACGCTCGTAAGGTTTTCGACCGTATCCCTTAACGTCTCCAAGGCTTGGCTTTCTGCGGGTTTCTTTGGGGGTACGGCTGTTTCCATCCGTTCCGTATCCTCTGGAACTAAAACCCTGACTATGCCGTCATTGCCCTTCCCACGCTTCCACCCCGCACGTCTAACGCGCTGTTTAGCGGCAGGCACCGTGATGCCCCATTGGTGAGCAAGTTCCTGATAGGTGAATCGTTGGCGGCTCATACGGTCATCCACGGCAAGAGATACGCCTAAACGATACAATCATATCCCCATCGTAGCTACGCTGTATCCGGTCGAGCCGTTGCCAGTAAGGCCATGAGTGAAGGCGTACCCTCCCCAGTGGCTCCGTTCTTCCTGAGCGATCTGACGTCGATTGTGGTGTGTCGGTCGGGCTGGTGTCAGGTCGGAACCGGTTTAACCGTCCATGAGGCGATTACATCGAGCCATTCATTCTTTGATCTGGGTCGATAAGAGAAAATATCACTCTGAGAATATAATCCGCTGTCATTTTGGCACTTAGAAAGAACCCGCTGTTTTCTGCGGGCAAGGGCTTCTTTCAATCGCAAGGCAGCATGAGCCGCCGCTGCTCTGGCCTTTTCCATATCGGTTAGGATCAGACGATAGCGATTAGGGCCGTTCACAAGCCGCCCTGAACGCCTAACGCGCTGGCGGGTCCGCTCTACTATGCCAAGCTGATAAGCGGTCTCTAGCGCCCTAATGACGCTTCTCACGGATGCCCCTGATCGGGCGGCAATGCTTTCATGAGATGGGAATAGACCGCGCTGCCCCTCGAAGCTGGCGAGGGCTTGGAGAACTAGATGCGTTTTTGCGGTGATCTGTTTGGACTGTGAGAGGGTCCAGATCTGGGAAGCGAAAGAGGTCATATCCGTCCTTTCAGACGGCGAGACACTTTCCCGGCTTCAAAGGCTGTTGAAACCCGAAGGCTTCATGCCTATTATAGCCTTTGGATGAATTGGCGGGGTCAATCGCCTTTTCATCATATCTCGCCGGGGTAAACAGCGAGTTTCGAGGCGGTTGGAGTTCCTAGGCTCCGCCGCCTCACTTATTTCCGACATACTGCATCGCGGATCATGAGTCTGACAAGAGGGCTATCTCTAACCGCCGTCAGTTCGTTTTGTCACGCTTGGCAATCCAGCGTTCTTTGGCTTTGCGCTTCAAACTTTCTCGCCATTCGATCTGCGCGGGTTCGTTAAGCAATTCGGTTTCCAGCGCAGGCCATGACGGATAAGGCTTTTCGTCTTCGTAAATCACCCCGGACAGTTCTTTGATATTATGGCGAACGCCAATGTCAGAGATCACGAACTGGTCAACGTACCATTGCCCGCCCGTGCCTAGTAAAGAACGATAATCGGTTCCGCTCACGGCTTGCGCGAGCCTATAGCGAAGTTCTTCGGACACTAATGCGACACGATAGGCTGGTTTCTTTGTCATGCGGAATAATACCAACGCGCCGGGCTGATCGGTAGGAACCCGCCCGGCGGCGTTGGCAGTTTCGCGAATCCTGAAGGCCCAAAAAAAAACATCCCATAAAGGCTTCCTAAGTCATTGTTTTATATGGGTTTATTTTTCCAGACGTGCAGACGCGGAAAAACAGCCAGAAAAGTGAGGAAAATCACTTGACGTGGGCTGCACTAATAACTACATACATCGGGTTGTGCGTTTGAGCGCACAAAACCGACCAAAGCCTTGGTCAGGCTCTAGTTTTCCTAAATCGCTTAAAGGAAACATAGGGTAGGGAGAGGTTCCCGTCAAGGTGTTTTGGTTGGTGTCGGTAAGAAAGAAAGGACTTTGAAATGCCGACAAAAAATAATGAAAACCAATCAATGGAACCAATTATGACGAAGAACAAAGAAATGACTTTTAAAGAATATATTAACAGTGAACTTCCAGAATTATATGATGGTCGGGCATTAGTTATTGAGTCTTTAAGGAATGATACTAGAGAAATACCTATTCTTGAGAGCGAGGATGATTTAATTTCTTTCGTGGCATCTCATCCGAACGTTTCTATTCCGCCTTACGGGATTCTATCAGGTCTTTATGCGGAATGGCGAGGTCATCAATTCCACGCAGCACGCGGAGGGGTAGAATAATGACCTCCCTCGCATATTTCCGTCAGACCCTCCCAGCTACGGCTGGGGGCGTTCCTCAGTTAGTTAAGAACCGTGATGACAAGCCGGTGCCTAACTTGGCGAATTGTTGCCTTCTTACCTCTAAGACGTTCCCGGACACGTTCAGGTTCAATGAGTTTACCGGGAGGACTGAGGTCCATCATCCGCTGCCTTCTCCCGTAACGGGACAGCCTATGGCGCAGGACGCCCCCCGTGAATTGACGGATTCCGACTATACCGCCGTATCAGCCGCATTGGCGCGTTCTCATGGTCTTAGTTTTTCTGTGCAACAGGTTAGTGCAGCGATACAGGCCACAGCAGAAGAGAACTCCTACCATCCTATCCGTGAATATCTGGATGGCTTGGAATGGGATGGCGTCCCACGTCTTGAACATTGGCTGCACGATTTTTTGGGTGCAGAGCAAAGTGATTATGTTGCGGGCATTGGCCGGTTATTCATGATCGCAATGGTCGCGCGTGTCATGAAGCCGGGTTGCAAGATGGATTACACCCTCATTCTGGAGGGAGCGCAGGGCTTGCGTAAATCGACAGCCTGCCGGGTTCTGGCTGGGGGCCGGTATTTCTCAGATAACTTGCCCCCGATCAAAGACGCAAACAAGGATTTGAGCCAGCACTTATCAGGCAAGTGGTTGATCGAAATGGCGGAATTATCAGCTACCAGCCGCGCCGATTGTGAAGCGCTTAAAGCCTTCCTGACTCGAACAGAAGAAGCCTATCGCCCGGCATACGGTAGGACCGAGGTGAGACAGCCTCGCCAGTGCGTGTTTATCGGCACGACCAACAGGACGGAATACCTACGCGATAGCTCCGGGGATCGCAGATTCTGGCCGGTGAAATGCGGGGTGTCAGGCGAGCCATGCGACATTGACGGCTTGCGGGCGGCGCGGGATCAACTCTTTGCGGAAGCCTATCTTGCGTACCTGGACGGCGAGGCATGGTGGCCCAGCGCAGAGTTTGAGGTGGAACATATCAGACCTGAACAAGCCAAACGGTATGACGATCACCCGTGGCTTGGCACACTGGAAACACACTTTAGAACCCACCCCGATATGAAGGAAGTTACAGTTTCGGGGCTTCTCAATGTCCCGATTGGCAAAACCGCAGCAGGCCACGCAGACAAAGCTACTGTGAGGGAGTGCCTGCAAAAACTAGGCTGGGTGCATCGCAGGACAGGCCAGCAGAGTGACCGCTGGGTGCTAGAAAACTGATCTAGTGCTGAAAGGTGCT
>NZ_BEWO01000053.1 GCF_002723975.1 Gluconobacter japonicus | reverse complement strand
CAGACACCGAAAGGTGGAGGGTTCGAAAAACCCCTTGGTATTGAGGCCTGCGCTGTGATTCCATTTTTCCGGTTCTGGTTGGAGGAATGACGATATGAAACAGGCGGGATTTTTTGACGTTGAAGAGCGGCTTGCCCGCTTGAGCGGGCTTGGTGATCAGCTCAAAGCATTTTCCCGGACTGTGGATTTTGAAGTCTTCCGCCCTGACCTGGAGAAGGCACTGGCCTATTCAGACGGGAGCAAAGGCGGGCGTCCGCCGTTTGATCCGGTGCTGATGTTCAAGATCCTGGTGATCCAGACACTCAACAATCTGTCCGATGAACGGACGGAATACCTGATCAACGACCGTCTCTCCTTCATGCGCTTTTTAGGTCTGGGGCTGTCGGACCGTGTACCTGATGCCAGAACGGTATGGCTGTTTCGAGAACGTCTGACCCAGGCTGGTGCGATTGGTGGTCTGTTCAATCGCTTTGACGCAACCCTGCGTAACGCTGGTTATCTGCCGATGTCAGGCCAGATCCTGGATGCCACGCTGGTAGCGGCTCCGAAGCAGCGCAATACCAACGCTGAGAAGGCAGATCTCCGGGCAGGGCGTATTCCTGAAAACTGGCAGGACAAGCCGGCAAAGCTGTCCCACAAGGACAGGCATGCACGCTGGACCCTGAAGTTCACCAAAGCGAAGCGGCAGGAGGATGGAACGATCCCGTCAACGGATCTCGCTATCCCATTCTTTGGCTATAAATCGCATATTTCTATCGACCGGAAATTCCGGCTGATCCGTAAATGGAAGACGACCGATGCAGCGGCCAGCGATGGTGCCAGACTACGCGAGGGCCTGCTGGATAAAACCAATATGGCATCAGCAGTCTGGGCAGATACGGCCTACCGTTCAAAAGCCAATGAGGACTTCATGGAAAAGCATGGCTTTGTCTCCAGGGTTCACAGGAAAAAGCCACATCTCAAACCCATGCCTCGCCATATCCAGCGCTCCAACGCTGGGAAGTCGGTGATCCGGTCGCGTGTCGAACATGTCTTTGCTGATCAGAAATCACAGACGGGGATGTTCGTCCGAACAGTCGGTATCGCTCGAGCCACCATGAGGATCGGGCTGGCCAATATCATCTATAATATGCGCCGCTTTCTCCTTCTGGAGCGGATTAACGCCGCCGCGTAGCAATCCAGCGGGTGACAGCCCCAGATCTGCCCAAAACGCAGATCGAATGCTACCCCAGAAACCGTTAATCAACCCGCCAGAAACCTGAAATCAGGCGCAAGATGCAGTCAATAAAAGGTTTTTCGAACCCTCCAGGTGGGGCAGGGAGTGTTCCCCATCATCCACGTACAGAACGTCGGTGAAAAAGAATACGGTCGGTCTACCGTCTACCACTTATGAGAGGACGAGCCAATCAAACGTCCGGGTCTACAGTCAGTCTACCACGGGCAGACACCGAAAGGTGGGGCAGGGAGTGTTCCCCACCATCCACGTTCAGAACGTTAGTGAAAGGGAATACGGTTGGTCTACCGTCTACCGTCTACCGGGGTAGGAAAGGGGAACCTCCCTATTTGAAACAAGACCCCCCCCGTTGCGGGCATTCTCATTTGATCATGGACCCTTGTCACGCTCCAGTGCCGCTATAGCTAACTCAAACGTCTCCGCAACTTTTAAACCTAATTTGTCTGCGAGCTCATAAAACCGTTCTGCGTGTTCATTTGTAGTCTTCACACTGACCACGCGATGTCGTCCTGTTCGATACGCTCTTGGTTTCCTCGTGGCTTGATTAGATTCAGTCTTACCTGCGGTGTTTTCGGGCTCGGACACACTTTCTCTACTGACAAATCGGGATCCTTCCGAGATCCGGTCAATCTCCTCAGGGGCGGGCCTCGTATCTTTGTTTTTTGGTGCGGGCTTGAATTTGGAAAGATCCATAGCTCCACCCTTTTGAGGATCCGCAAAGATGCTTGTGCGTGATTTCATCGATCTACGTCCTGTTCGCTGGATAGTAATTCTATCACTTCTCTAGCAAGAGCTTCGATATTCGCTGCGGCACTCGGAAGATTGCGCGCATTTTTGGGATCGAGAGTACGAATAGTACCTCCGAAAGAAAAAATCGCTCTGTATGCATCACGCTCATGAACTTGAACCGAGAACACGGGTACGCCGTTCTCCCGGAATTCTGCTTCAATAGCAGATAAAGTCCGCGGTCGTATTGCTGCGCTTGTGCAGGTAAATAAGATGGCACAGGGAATGTTGATTCTAAATGCCTCTTCCTGCTGCCTGACCTCTCTAACAGCAGAAACAGCTTCAACAGCGTCGAGGGCTGAACCTCTCGTAGGGATAATTACAAGATCCGCACGGCTCATTGCATAAGGTACCATTCTTGACGCGGTACCTTCGAGATCTACTATTACAAAAGAACTTTCTTCTGCTTCGTGGTCAATCGTCTTTATAATAGTCTTTTCGGTAACGTCTTCAATTACCTTTAACGTATCCGGTTTCCCAGGCAGTGATGCCCAACGAGCAACCGGCTTATTTGGATCAGCGTCAATTAGAGTTACGGAGGCACCGTTATGTGCAAACTCCGATGCCAAGAGAATAGCTGTCGTAGATTTCCCTGCTCCACCTTTCGGAGAAGCGAAGACGATAGTTGGCATTAAGGTTCTCCAGAATAGTATACTGCATGGAAACGGAAGACCTTCGGTATACCTCTCATTCCACTTGCAGACGAGTATTACGCCTTCTCTTAGCTGTCTTACAAAGGTAGGTCAACGGTATACCGAAGGTAATCCCGTCTTTACGAGAGTGTTTTTGGCTTAACTGGGGGTGGGGAGGGAAACAGGGTTGCGCCTGTTCGGTCGACGTCAACTTTCGCCGCAGGATAAACTGCTAATGCCAATCCCAAATTATCTAAAAAGCCTGTGCGGAAATGGTCCATACGGGCAACGCCTGGTCCAAATTGTAATTTTAAAGCCGCCCAAGTAACGGGTGTAGGCTTTTTTAAGACGTGTAAGCGATACGCTAGCCAGCAATAAATATCTAAAGCTTGAGAATGACCATTTAGATGCCTAATGGCGGCCTCTTCTATCGGAACCGGGTGGCGTTTTAATTGCTGAAAAAAATTTTCGGACAACTTCACTGCGTCAAGGAATGACGTTGGTTTCCCTGTCGCGTCGTCGTACTCAGTGATCATTCCTGAGTCGATGATATTTTGATTTAGGAATCCTGTGCTATCGGCAGTTTTTATATGAAAGCTCAGACGACAACGCGCAATCCGCTCGGCTTGATCACGAACGTCTGCGACTGCCTTTCCTCCGATGGGAATGCCCATGCGGTTCAGCCATGATCGGAGGCTTTTTCCTATCTCGATTTCCCGGCTATTTGTCTTCAGTGCCTCGGTCTGAAGATAAAGCATAATCAAGCGGGCTTTACTTCCATAGGGAACTCCTACGTACTCAGGCTCGGCGTCTTTCCCTGGTCTCCGTCCCGGCTCTACGAGCAGCGTTACGTGATCGCTTTTTACTTGCCATGCAGCGCTCGACTTAAGTCTTCTATGCGGCAATGCCGCCTGGGCCCAGCCAGAATACAAAAAGCCAATGCCAAGTTCTTCGCTCGACATATAACCACTCGCGATGTCGATCACGCGTCGATCTATATCAAGCTGAAGCGCGCCTTGGCGCCCTATCTGCTCTATAATTCGATGAACTTTAGCCATGCCAATCTCTCCGACATGGAGAGTATGACTAAAGCTAGTTAATCTGTCTCCGTGAACTTTACCGGGGAGCGGAAATGCTCTGGCACGGATGTGCACTTTAGAGGGAAGATGCTTAGTAGAAGATATTAGTTATATATTAGTTTGTCCCGTTAAAGTGCACAGGACAACACGGAAGAGTCCCGCTTTTAGCGTATCACTCTCCGGAAAAGTGCACACTTCCGACGCTAAAGTGCACACCGTCCCCGCCAAAGTGCACGGGATAGCCAAGATATCTTACCAGCTCCGAGCGATTCTTCTGCCCTCGCGGACGGCTCCGCTAAAGTTCACACTTGCGCGGCACAAAAGAGGATCGAGAAGATCGAGGATTTCACCGCAAATCCCGGTAAAGTGCACACCTGAATTCATTCTAGGACCAATCAGAACCGACTTCGCCCTGGATGCTTTGTCATAGCATCCTCGACCTCGATATATTTCTCCACCACGCCGAAGGTCTGGTGTCGCGAGAAACGCTTGAGTGAGACCAGATCCGTGCCGTCACGAGCGCCTGTGGTGATCGCTCCGCGTCGCAGGCTGTGCCCGCTGAAATCGCCTGTCAGTCCCGCATCCAGGCAGCGCTTCTGAATGATCCGGGCCACAGACCGGTCAGACAGCGCCTCTGAACCCATCGCGGGCGGGGCAGGGGGCTGACCGGCCTCGGCAGCAGGCGGGAGCCACACCCGCCGGAAAACCGGTCCCTTGGCGTCGGCCAGTTTCGCCTTCCGAAGCCACGCTTCATAGGCCCGGACCGGACACAGGGCAGTAATGCCGCGCGGGATGGCGACTTCGACACCCTGACTGGTCCGGTCCCCCTTGGACCGGTCCAGCCGGATCCGCATCCCGTCATCATCGAGCGCTACATTCTCCAGGCACAGCGCCGCCACTTCGGACCGTCGGAGGGCGCCGGCAAAGCCGAGCAGAAGAATGGCCCTGTCGCGGACGCCCACGAGCTCGGTGCTATCGATCTGCTCAATGACCTCGCTCAACAGATCCCAGGTCAGTCCCTTGACCTGACGGGACGCGCTTCCCGTCGACGTCCTGCGAATACCCGCAACAGTTTCGGACACCAGGGCATGGGAGGTCGGGACGGGAACCTGAGCGATATGATGCAGATAGCGCAGTGCGGCACGGTGCAGATCCACCGTCGCGGGTCGCTTCTTCTGCAGCGCAAGATCAGCCAGATAGGCGGCGACATCCTCGCTGCGGGCGGGCAGGGCAGGGAGCCCATGTCCTGCCGCCCATGCGCACCAGGAGCGCACGGCCGAGCGATAGGTCCGGCGTGTGTTCACTGCCTTTGCGGCG
>NZ_BEWO01000052.1 GCF_002723975.1 Gluconobacter japonicus | reverse complement strand
CCAGGTGCATGTCTTAAAAAAATGGGGAATATCGTGGTAAGATATTTTTTACAGCCGAAACTAGGAGGTGATCGACCTCATCAAATACTCTTTTAAACTCGCCATAAGCTTCAGTCCCGGTGTATGATTTATCATTTAATTTAACGTTATCTTTGCATGTGAAAAATACTGTCCCGGTAATTGTTCCATACAAATATGCCATTTTTTGATCCAAAACATACAACGTAGCTGAATCCATGTTGGAAAATATTAGAGGATTCATCATTATTTCTCTGTATAGATCATTGTATTTCTTCGATAGATCGCTAATATAATTATACACATCTGTGCTGTTCATTTTATCTGTGTTTTTGTCAGAAATATTGTAAGAATATTTATTAACCACTTCAGAAAACAAATTTTTCAATGATATGAGTCCTTTAATTCCTGCATATCTTTTGTCAAATATATCCAAATCCAACTTTTGCGCTGCAATCTTCTTTTGTTCAGCCGATATTGATCGCGCTTTGCTAGCTATTAAATAAGCAAAAAAGATACTGACCGCTGAAAAAAAAGCACTCGCAAGTGGTGCATACGGCGTAATTAAACCAGCAACGGAATCGTATGTTTGATAAATACGAATACTACTCAAGAATGGGTAGTCTGGGCTAAATATTTTCCAAGACAAAGCAATTTTCCATTTCGTATAAAAGTGACGTCACCCCCTTTTTCTGTATTCACTCAAAAAGAGAGTTCCCTTTTTTTATGGCTTGGGGTTGATGGGATGACAAATGCCTCGGGGGCATGGCTGACGGACGAGAACAGCGTTTCCTTGCGACATTCGACGTTAGGTGTTTAGTCCCGTGGTTTGATGATGAATCTTTCTGGCTCTGAAGTCCATATTTTGCAGACATATTCATAAGGGGTGAGGCCGTTCAGGGTCTTGAGTCTTCGCCCGAAGTTATAGGCTGCCATGAAATCGCTGAGGTGTGTTCTTAACTGCTCAGCGCTTGACGGTTGCTTCCTTGATCGTCCGGTTCATCCGTTCAACCCGACCATTGGTCCAGGGGGGGTTGGGTTTTGTCAGACGGTGTTCAATTCCGTGGGCTTCGCAGATCATGTCGAAGCGTATTGGACGCGACCACGCCGTATTGCGATTGCGGGGCTGTTCAGCGAACTGGATTCCATTGTCGGTCAGGATGGTGTGGATCCGGTAAGGGATGATGCTCAGGAGATGTTCGAGGAATTCTCAGGCCGTCTTCCGATCGGCTTTCCCGACCAGTTGTGTGACAGCGAATTTGCTGGTTCGGTCGATAGCAACGAAGAGGTGCAGCTTTTCAACAGAGCAGCCTCTAACCCATCTGTCTCGATGAGAGGATGGATCGCTTCCCAAAGTTTCGTGTCATCCAGAGACAGACTGGCTGGAATATGTGTGACAAGGTGATGGCCGAGTGCGCCCATCCCAGGCACTCCCTCTGCGCAGGACAGTCCAGAGCCTATAACCAGGACAAGCCCATCGCCAAGGTGTCCTTGCAGTTGTTTTTTTAACGCACTTAGTTCCACCGGCTCCGTCCTTAGTCGCAGCGCCATATCCCTCAGAAGGGATTTCACGGATCGCGAAGATCCTACAAATCAGCCCATTGCCAAAGCTTCCGCCTGCCGCAACACTAGCTTGACGGCCTCTGAAGCCAAGTCAGGCGGATAACCATGCCGGTGCAAGATTCGCTTGATGGCCACACGCATCTTTGCCCTTACATTTTCCCGCTTCCACCAATCCACACCAGAGTTATTGCGCACCGTGGTCAACAATTCCGTTGCAATCACCCTCAGCTCCTGATTGCTCATCACCTGCACGGCGCTCTCATTCTGAGCGAGCGCGTCATAGAACGCGCGCTCGGCTGCATTCAGGCCATCCTCGGGCTCGTTGCGTAGATCTTTCGCCAGCGCGATCAGTTCTTGAAGGATCTGAAGGGCATCAACGCTACGATTATGGTAGCGAGCGATCGCCTCTTCCAACCGAGACGAGAAAGCCTCCTGTTGGACTACGTTTGTGCGCGTCCGCGCCTTGATCTCGCCATTCAACAGCTTTTTCAACGCCTCCACCGCCAGGTTGCGGTGCTGCATGTTCTGAAGTTCGAGCATGAAGGCGTCCGACAGCACGCTGATGTCGGGACGGTCGAAGCCGCAGGCCTCTAGGATATCGACCACCTCTGTCGATGCCACGGCGTTATTGACCAGTTGTTGGATCGCGAAATCGGTCCCGCCATCATTGCGACCGCCGCCTACATCCAGCTTGCCAAGGCTTGATCGGACGGCAGCGAAGAAAGCCACCTCCTCCGCATGCTCGGTCGCCTGAGGACTGCCCGATGCCAGCTTGTAGGCCTTGATCAGCGCCGCGACAGCATCATGGAAACGCTTCGACCCCGCGTCGCTGTCGCGATATTGAGCAAGAATGTGTTCTATCGCGCCCGGGAGCACGGCCAGACGCTCGCTCGGCGCACCATGCAAGGCAGCACCATAGTCAAACCCATGGAACTGCGTCCGTGCCACATCCAGGGCGTCCAGAAAGGCTGCAACGGCCTCGGCTTCATCAATGCCGGTCTGGGCCTGATCGGTCTGCGAGTAATGCGCCAGCGCCGCCTTCAGCTCCGCCGCGATTCCGATATAGTCCACCACCAGACCCGCAGGCTTGTCGCGGAATACGCGGTTGACGCGAGCGATGGCCTGCATCAGGCCGTGCCCCTTCATCGGCTTATCGACGTAGAGCGTGTGCATGCAAGGCGCATCAAAGCCCGTCAGCCACATGTCGCGCACAATGACGAGTTTCAGCGGATCAGCCGGGTTTTTGAACCGATTGCGGATCGCTTCCTGCCGGGTCTTGGAGCGGATATGCTGCTGTAGCGCTGCCGGGTCGGTCGCCGAACCGGTCATCACCACCTTGACATTGCCGGTATCGTCTGTGTCACCGTGCCAGTCTGGCCGTGCGGCAATGATGCGATCATAGACCTCGGCGCAGATGCGGCGGCTCATGCAGACAATCATCGCCTTGCCGTCCATCGCCTCCAACCGGGCATCAAAATGGGTAAGGATGTCTTGAACTACCGTATCAAGGCGTTTATCCGCGCCGACCAGCGCTTCAACCCGTGCCCATTTCTTTGCGGTCGCACTGGCCTGATCTTCGGCCAACATCTCCGTTGCCTCGTTGAAATCGTCATCCAGCGTCGCGGCGATCTCGTCATCGAGTGTGATCTTCGCGACCCGCGCCTCGTAATAGATCGGCACGGTTGCGCCGTCCGAGACCGCCTGTGCGATGTCATAGACGTCGATATAGTCGCCGAATACACCACGCGTATCTGCGCCGACCAGCTCCACCGGCGTGCCGGTAAAGGCCACATACACCGCGTTCGGCAACGCCTTGCGCAGTTGATAGGCAAGACCGTGGCGGATCTCGCCGGTTTCCTTGTTCAGCTTGGCCTCGAACCCGTATTGCGTGCGATGCGCCTCATCCACCAGCACCACCACGTTGGAGCGCGCGGTCAGCTCCGGGAAAGTCTCGCCGGTTTCCGGGCGGAACTTCTGGATGGTGGAAAAGATGATACCACCGACATTGCGATCCAGCAGGCGACGCAGATCCTCGGTGCTGTCGGCCTGTACCGGCTCCTCCCCCAGCAGATCCTTGCAGCGCGCAAAGGTCGCGAAAAGCTGGTTGTCCAGATCGTTGCGATCGGTCAGCACCAGCAGCGTCGGGTTCTCCATCGCCGGGTGATGCATGACGCGGCCGGATAGGAAGGTCATCAGCAGGCTCTTGCCCGAGCCCTGCGTGTGCCAGATCACACCGCCTTTGCCGTCGCCCGCACGGGCGCTCAGGATCGTCTCGCACGCCTTTCGCACCGCGTGAAACTGATGATAGCCCGCGATCTTCTTGATCGGCCCCTTGCCCTCATCCTCGAACACCACGAACCAGCGCAGCATATCGAGCAGCACCTGCGGCGCCAGCAGACCTTTCGTCAGCGTCGAAAGCTCCAGCTCCGAGCCCTTCGGCACCAGCGTCGTGCCGTCCACCGTGCGCCAGCTCATGCAGCGATCGAAACCCGCCGAGAGCGAGCCGTAGCGCGCATGCAGCCCGTCCGAAATCACAGTCAAAAGGTTGGTGCGGAACAGGTCCGGTATGTCCGCCCGGTAGGTATCGATCTGGTTCCAGGCGGCTTTGATATCAGCGCCGGCAACGCCTTTTAGCTCCACCACCACCAGCGGCAGGCCGTTGAGGAACAACACAACATCGGGGATGCGCGCCGTTTTGCCCACCACATCAAGCTGACGCACCGCGCGCCAGTCATTGGCGGCGTTGGTCCAGTCGATCAGCTGCACACGGGCATTGCGTTCCTCCCCATCGCGAAAAAACGTCACCGGCACGCCATGAACCATGAGATCATGGAGTCGACGGTTTTCCTGCACGATGTCGGAAGTAAATACGCTGTCGGTGACGCGCCGTGCGGCGTCCTCTAACGCAGTTTTAGGCACATCCGGGTTCAGCCGCTCCAGACTTTCCAGCAGAATCGGAGCAAGGATCGTCTCGCGGAAGCTGGCCCGCAGCGGGTCTTTCACCTCGGGCGAGACATCCGCCCCATTTGCCAGCCTGTAGCCGAGCGGCCCGAGGCTATCCATGAAATGCGTTTCAAGCTGCGCCTCGCTGATCCAGGCCATTAGGCGAGTTCCTCGATCAGCTCACGAGCAGCCCCGACGCGCAGTTCGCCGGTCATGAGGCGGGGGAGAAGGGTGTCACGTAGGTTAGCGAGAGTACGGGACTCGTTTGCACGCTCGTTACAGCCGTCGAGTAGTGGTTGAACTAAATGGTTAAAGTTATGCAAGATTTCTGATCGATCAGGATGAACAAATGTCAAAGAATTCATCGCTGATTGATTGAGCCCGGGCTGCGCAACACCTGTCGCACGTTCGCGCATCTGATCCATGCAGTGCTCGCTAGATAATGCAAGAAAGCCGAAGTGCTGGCCAATTTCCTCGTTAAGCTGGACGCGGAAGACGTGCTCGTTGATACACGCCTCCTCAAATGGGAATCCTTCAGAGACATACGTCACTGCCGGACGAAGTTCGCCCGGCTTACCTCCGTCCTTGTAAATCAAAATGTCGCCATTAGATAATTTCCCCTTACGCATAGAGGCAAAGAAATGGCGAGGAATT
>NZ_BEWO01000051.1:2500-5358 GCF_002723975.1 Gluconobacter japonicus | reverse complement strand
GGGGGCAGGATTTGAACCTGCGGCCTTCAGGTTATGAGCCTGACGAGCTACCGGGCTGCTCCACCCCGCGGTGGTGTGTGTGATGTTGGTTTTTTGGGAGATTTGTGAGTGGGCTGGGGGACCTGGCGGCGACCGACTTTTCCGCACCTTGAGGTGCAGTATCATAGGCGCTGAGGGATTTCACGGCCGAGTTCGGGATGGGATCGGGTGTATGGCCCTCGCAATGGCCACCAGGTCTTCCAGCCCACCCAGTCTTTTTGAGAGTGGGTGGAGGTTGGTGTTTTTTTGAGTGTGGCTGATTTCTGTGCATGTGTTTGGAGTGAGGATTATGAGCGATTAGGACCGGTTAGCTGCATGCATTACTGCACTTTCACACCCGGCCTATCGACGTGATGGTCTCTCACGGCTCTATGAGACCTTGTTTTGAGGTGGGTTTCCCGCTTAGATGCTTTCAGCGGTTATCCCGTCCATACTTAGCTACCCGGCTGTGCCACTGGCGTGACAACCGGTGCACCAGAGGTATGTTCATCCCGGTCCTCTCGTACTAGGGACAAATCCTCTCAAGTCTCTTACACCCACGGCAGATAGGGACCGAACTGTCTCACGACGTTCTAAACCCAGCTCACGTACCACTTTAATCGGCGAACAGCCGAACCCTTGGGACCTGCTCCAGCCCCAGGATGTGATGAGCCGACATCGAGGTGCCAAACCTCCCCGTCGATGTGGACTCTTGGGGGAGATCAGCCTGTTATCCCTAGAGTACCTTTTATCCGTTGAGCGATGGCCCGTCCACGTGGGACCACCGGATCACTATGGCCGACTTTCGTCTCTGCTCGAACTGTCATTCTCGCAGTCAGGCGGGCTTATGCCATTGCACTCGACAGCCGGTTTCCGACCGGCCTGAGCCCACCATCGCGCGCCTCCGTTACACTTTGGGAGGCGACCGCCCCAGTCAAACTGCCCACCATGCAGGGTCCCGGACCAGGCTTACTGGTCTCGGTTAGACATCAGAAAAATTCAGGGTCGTATTTCAAGGGTGGCTCCACCGGTGCTGGCGCCCCGGCTTCAAAGCCTCCGACCTATCCTACACAGGATTTTCCTGATGCCACTGCAAAGCTGCAGTAAAGGTTCATAGGGTCTTTCCGTCTGACCGCGGGTACCCCGCATCTTCACGGGGAATTCAATTTCGCTGAGTCGATGCTGGAGACAGTGGGGAAGTCGTTACGCCATTCGTGCAGGTCGGAACTTACCCGACAAGGAATTTCGCTACCTTAGGACCGTTATAGTTACGGCCGCCGTTTACCGGGGCTTCAATTCAATGCTTGCACATCTCCTCTTAACCTTCCGGCACCGGGCAGGCGTCAGGCCCTATACGTCATCTCACGATTTCGCAGAGCCCTGTGTTTTTACTAAACAGTCGCTACCCCCTGGTCTGTGCCACCCAAACATGGTTGCCCACGGTTGGGTCTCGTTTATCCCGAAGTTACACGAGCAATTTGCCTAGTTCCTTCAGCATCGTTCTCTCAAGCGCCTTGGTATTCTCTACCAGTCCACCTGTGTCGGTTTCGGGTACGGTCTATACGCCAGAGCTATTTCCTGGAATGATCAAAAAGCCTGTTCAATCCGTTAAGGACAGACAACATTTCTCATTCGTCACTTCTGGCAGGCCTAGGAATATTCACCTAGTTCCCATCGACTACGGCTCTCGCCCTCGCCTTAGGGGCCGGCTCACCCTGCGTGGATTAACCTTGCGCAGGAACCCTTGGACTTTCGGCGACAGTGTTTCTCGCACTGTTTGTCGCTACTCATGTCAGCATTCGCACTTCCGATATCTCCAGAGGGGGTCACCCCGCCTCCTTCGCAGACTTACGGAACGCTCCGCTACCGCGCATTCACAAGAATGCACCCACAGCTTCGGCACGTGGCTTGAGCCCCGTTACATTTTCGGCGCAGGGTTTCTAATAGACCAGTGAGCTATTACGCTTTCTTTAAAGGATGGCTGCTTCTAAGCCAACCTCCTGGTTGTTTTGGAATCCCCACATCCTTTCCCACTTAGCCACGATTTAGGGGCCTTAGCTGGTGGTCTGGGCTGTTTCCCTCTCGACAATGGACCTTAGCACCCACTGTCTGTCTGCCGGGCTATACTCCTGGGTATTCGGAGTTTGGTTAGGTTTGGTAAGGCTTTGGGCCCCCCTAGCCCATCCAGTGCTCTACCCCCCAGGGTAAACACCCGACGATCTACCTCAATAGATTTCGCGGAGAACCAGCTATCTCCGAGTTTGATTGGCCTTTCACCCCTAGCCACAGCTCATCCCCGACTTTTTCAACAGGCGTGGGTTCGGCCCTCCAGTGCGTGTTACCGCACCTTCAGCCTGGCCATGGCTAGATCACTCGGTTTCGGGTCTTCTGCCAGCAACTCAGTCGCCCTATTCAGACTCGCTTTCGCTACGCCTACACCTAACGGCTTAAGCTCGCTGCAAACAGAAACTCGCTGACCCATTATACAAAAGGTACGCCGTCACCCCATAAGAGGCTCCGACTGCTTGTAGGCGTCCGGTTTCAGGTCTCTTTCACTCCCCTTATCGGGGTGCTTTTCACCTTTCCCTCACGGTACTTGTTCGCTATCGGTCACTAAGGAGTATTTAGGCTTGGAGGGTGGTCCCCCCATGTTCAGACAGGGTTTCACGTGCCCCGCCCTACTCGAATCCTTATCAAGACACTACGCATACGGGGCTATCACCCATTCTTGCCGGACTTTCCAGACCGTTCTGCTTCTTCTTGGTAAGGCATTGGCCTGCTCCGCGTTCGCTCGCCACTACTAGCGGAATCTCTGTTGATGTCTTTTCCTCCAGGTACTG
>NZ_BEWO01000050.1 GCF_002723975.1 Gluconobacter japonicus | reverse complement strand
GGTCTGGCTTATCAGTTCTGATCAGGATTACGACGCACGATCCAAAGTAGTGGTGCGCCGTGTCTCCAATACTACCCCAGGGCGAATTCTACCAACTCGGCCGCAAGCCTTTCGGGGTCAGGAATACGATAATTCATGTGGAAGCCATGGCCTGCCCCCATACGCTCCAACCCTGCAGAATCGTAAAAATACCGGGCATCATTACCGTTGACCATGTCGATCAAACACTGATTGACCCATATGTCCGGCCCATGAGCCAGAGTAATGACTCTTCGCTGCGGAAAGAACGCACTCATGTGAAGGCATGCGTCATTATAGGCAATAACGAGCGGATTTGACGCCCAAAGCTTGAGCTGCTCCCTAAATGTCATCTGATGAGGGTGAATGATCCCAATCCCGCGTTCCCGCAGCAGGGCCGTCAATGCAGCTTCATTTTCAACCCGGACATTTCCCGTTTTCAAGGTTTCTTGGGAGAAGAACAGAACCCGCCCCGGCTGAGCCTGCCCCCCCTCGGGCAAAAGTTGGCGCCCCACATGGTGAGCCAGATCTGCAAAAACAGAATGAACCAGCGAGAGTTCTTCAAACGCAGCGGAAGCTACAGTAATTCTGGGAAAGCGAACGGGCGCAAGAACACGCAGAAAGTTCTGCTCTGTCAGGCCCAGTGCTGTCACAATGCTTCGAAAATAATCTTCCTGCATCAGCTCTGTGATGGAATGTGGACTACTGAAAGCGACACGGAGTCCGGTTCTTCGATAGGGCGGTAAACTCCAGAAGCGCGAAAAAGAATTGATCAGAAAATGACCACAGGACGATTTATCCAGATTGCCTGCAAAGACATAATCAAAAGCCTCACTGACAACAGGGCATTCCGGGATGGACTGAGCGGCCCGGACACACAGTGGCGTATGCAGCGCTCCTGCCCCGGTATAGATCATGGCTTCTGGGACTGTGCGACCTGAAGGATCAAAAAGTCCCCATTCCGGCCCACTTCCTGGGGGAATAAAGACAGCGTTCCTGACTTCCCGCTGATTGGGAAGGTCCTGAATCAGAAGCTTTCTGCCGACAAAACCCGTACAGTCTTTCAGGGGCATATCCTGACCTTTCCGCAGCATGGAGCGACCTTTGAAAAGGCCGCACAGACAGTCTTCTCATGTGTTTCGCCTGCATCTTCCGCCACATCAAGTCTGCCTCTCAGCACAAAGAATGATGCAGAACAGATGACAGCGGGGAAGCACACTGTTAGAAAGCGCGCAATTCTCCCCCTGACGGATACCGGACGAGGCCGTTTTCATGAAGATCGTTGCCTGCAACAGTAATCTGCCGCTGGCCCGTGCGGTGGCGAACGAACTGCGGATGCCCCTGTGCAAAACCGTGGTCAAGCGCTTTGCCGATGGTGAAGTATTTGTCGAGATCCAGGAAAATGTCCGAGGTGAGGATGTTTTCGTCGTGCAGAGCACCTGCATGCCGACGAACGACCATCTCATGGAGCTTCTGGTTATGCTGGACGCGCTGCGTCGCGGCTCCGCCAAGCGCGTAACGGCGGTCATGCCATATTTCGGCTATGCCCGTCAGGACCGTAAATCTGGCCCGCGTACGCCCATCAGCGCCAAATTGGTAGCGAACCTGCTGACCGAAGCTGGCGCCAACCGTATCCTGACGATGGATCTGCACGCCATGCAGATCCAGGGATTCTTCGATATCCCGACGGACAACCTTTACGCAGCGCCGCTCTTTGTCCGCGACCTCAAGACGCGTCTGCCAGACCGTGAGCTGATGATCGTCTCCCCGGATGTGGGCGGTGTGGTTCGTGCCCGTCAGTTGGCGCAGCGACTGAACGTAGACCTGGCCATCATTGACAAGCGTCGTGAGCGCGCTGGCGTTTCGGAAGTCATGAACGTCATCGGGGATGTTTCCGGGCGCTATTGTGTGCTGGTGGATGACATCGTGGACAGTGGCGGATCACTCTGCAACGCGGCCAATGCCCTGATGAGCCGTGGTGCGGAAGGCGTTGAAGCCTATGTCACTCACGGCGTTCTGACTGGCAATGCGTGCGAACGCGTGAAAAACAGTCCTCTGAACATGCTAACCCTGACGGACAGCATCCCGGCTACTCAGGCGCTGCTTGACACGCCAAACATTCGCCAGATTACGACTGCTAATCTTCTGGCCCGCGCCATGAGCGCTGTCGCAGACGAAAGCTCGGTCTCCTCTCTCTTCGACTGAGTTTTCCCCAACTCCGAAGGTTTCACTATGCCGAAGATCATTGCCAAGCCTTACTGGTATCTCCGTCATGGTGAAACTGACTGGAATCTCCGGGGCCTCTCACAGGGCCGGACAGATATTCCCCTGAACTCGACCGGCCTGGCTCAGGCCGAGCGCGCCGGACAGGTTTTCTCGAGACTGTTCCACAATGGCGAAAAGCCATTCGATCGGATTATTGCCTCCCCCCTTTCCCGGGCGCTGGTCACCGCTGAACACACCCGCGATGCCATCCGCTCAAGCGGAGGGCCTGACCTTCCCCTGATTATTGATCCGGAACTCAAGGAAGTCTGCTTCGGTGTTCAGGAAGGCCAACCCATGGGGGAGTGGTACGATCCATGGATTGAAGAGGGTTACACTCCTGAAGGTGCCGAAAGCTTTGCCACACTTCAGGCGCGCGCGGTGGGTGCTGTGAATCAGACCCTGAGAGAGAGCGGCACACCCCTGTTCGTCGCGCATGGTGCCCTGTTCCGGAGTCTGCGTGCCGGAATGGGCCTTCCCGTGAATGTTCGACTGCCCAATGCCATTCCACTTTATCTGACGCCCTCCGAAACCGGATGGTCCATCCTCCCTCATGTTCCGGAAACGGTTTGAAGGCAGGCCGATACTCTAAAATGTTGTCTGGTGAAACAAGACGTTTCTGACGACTGTCTTGGAGGCGATACGTTTGAACGCATGGGGCATATTTGCCCCTTGTGTGTATCGCAGGAGACATTTAGGCCAGAAAGGACTTTGATTTATACACCGGAACTTGTTGTATGATGCGCTTACGCCTTCTGGTCGCACTGACGGCTTTCAGCGGGCTGGTCTCTCCAGCCCTCGCCCAACCACAGCCGACACCATTACCGCTGCCACCAGCCGTCCCAGATCCGCAGGACAAGCCCTTTCCGGGCACTCTTTCAGTCTCGGTTGATGCCACAGACACCGCACACCACATCATGTCCATTCATGAAACGGTTCCGGTTCCGAAAGAGGCCGTACAGAAGGGCGAAATGATCCTTTTGTATCCTATGTGGATTCCGGGAGATCATTCTCCTACCGGCGTTATTGAACAGCTTGGCAGCCTAAAGGTTCAGTCTGGCGGAAAAACCATTTCCTGGAAGCGCGATAACGTCAATGTCGCAGCTTTCCACATTCCGGTTTCCGCAACCACACCGACGCTGGATCTGCATTTCCAGCTTCTGTCACCCGTGACGCCCGATCAGGGCCGCGTTGTCATGACGCCTTCGATCGTGAATGTGCAGTGGGATCAGGTTTCGCTTTATCCGGCTGGCTATTTTACACGAGACATTACAGTAAAACCGAGTGTTCTGGTTCCACATGGCTGGCAGATTGGCTCCGCTCTCCGTGCTCCTACCTACGGGGACGAGACCCATTTCAACGCCACAACTTACAACACACTGGTTGATTCCCCGATTTATGCAGGTCGCTATTTCCGGAAAATCGACCTGACAGGGCCGGACCATGTGCCAGTTGCTCTGAATGTCGTAGCAGATGATCCAGACTCCCTGAATGCCACTCCCTCGCAGATCGAAGCGCATAAAAATCTGGTCCGCCAGGCGACAACACTCTTCGGCTCTCATCATTACGACCATTACGACTTCCTGCTCGCCCTGACGGAAGAGCTGGGTATGATCGGTCTTGAGCATCACCAGTCCAGCGAAAATGCAGCAGCTCCGGGGTATTTCACGGAATGGGACAAAACCTTCCCCGAACGCGACCTTCTGGCCCATGAGTACACCCATTCCTGGAACGGAAAATATCGCCGCCCGGCAGATATGTGGGCACCGAACTTTAACGTTCCGCAGCGCGGATCCCTACTCTGGGTTTATGAAGGTCAAACCCAGTACTGGGGCAATGTTCTGGCCGCCCGCTCAGGTCTCGTGACGAAAGATCAGGGTTTCGAAGCTCTGGCCTACATGGCAGCGACTTACGACAATCAGTCCGGCCGTCTCTGGCGCCCGCTTGAAGACACCACTAATGATCCGGTCATTGCCCAGCGTGCTCCTTTGTCATGGCGGGACTGGCAGCGCTCAGAAGATTATTACGTCGAAGGGCAGTTGGTCTGGCTGGATGCTGACACATTGATCCGAAAGCTGTCGAACGGACAGAAATCTCTGGATGATTTCGCCAAAGCTTTCTTCGGCACCAATAACGGCAGCTTCATTGTCAGCCCTTATCAGTTCGATGAAGTTGCTGCGACGCTCAACAGCATCCAGCCCTATGACTGGGCGAAATTTTTGCATGACCGTCTGGATACGATCCAACCACACGCCCCCCTGGATGGCCTGAAGAACGGCGGCTACAAGCTTGTTTATACGGACAAGCCAACCTCCTTCGTCAAAGCATCGGAAGGAATGCGTCACGGTCTGGACCTGACATTCTCTCTGGGAATGAGCGTCACCAAGTCCGGCAAGACCGCTCGCGTTCACTGGATGAGCCCCGCCTTCAAAGCCGGTCTGACATCTGGGGAAACCATTCTTGCTGTCAATGACATGGACTACACTAGCGAACGTCTGCGTCATGCCATTACAGACGCCCAGAAAGATCCAAAGCAGACGATCCGTCTGGTTGTGAAATCAGGGGAACATATCAATACGGTTTCCATCCCCTATCATGAGGGTCTACGTTATCCTCATCTAGAACGTGTCGATGGCACCACTGATTACCTGAGCGCTATTTACACGCCGCGCTAAGGACACAGTCGGGATGGTTTTATCCATCCCGACTTTCAACCCAGACTATGATAAGACGCCAGAAGTGCCTGTAATTTCGTGGGGCTTTGTGGACGCCCGAGCAGATAGCCCTGAGCAAAGGCGATACCGTTCTGCTCCAGCCAACTCAATTGTTCGTCCGTTTCCACACCCTCAGCCACAACGTAAACATTCATATCACAGGCCAGACGCGCAATCGTCCGTACAATGGCTGCAACTTTCTGGGACTGGACAATGTCGCGTGTAAAAGACGCATCAACTTTGATTCCATCCACATCAAAGCCCCGTAGATAAGTCAGAGACGAATACCCGGTTCCGAAATCATCCAGTACCAGCCGTACGCCTCTCGCCCGGATCGCGGCAAGCTGCGTCAGGGTCCGCGTTGTCTCAGCAAGAAATACACTTTCCGTCACTTCCAGAATAAGCCGCTCCGCTGGGAAGGACGTTTGTAAGAGACACTCCTGAATTAAAGCTGGCAGCCGCCCGGAACGAAGCTGTTTCGGAGAAATATTAACCGCCACAGGAAGCGGTACAGGCCACTTCATCGCTTCACTACATGCTGCGTACAGAACATAGGCGCCAAGCTCTTCAATAAGATCGCAGCTTTCTGCTGTCGCAATAAAAGCATTAGGGCCGACCACACCATCCGTTGGGTGCTGCCAGCGAACAAGCGCCTCTACAGAGATTGGTCTGCGTGTAAGGGTATCAAAAATGGGTTGATAATCGAGAAAGAACTCATTTCTTTCCAGAGATTTGGTCAAATCATCCCTCAACCTGATCCGATTGAAATAACTGACTTCCATCCCGGTCTCGAAAAGGCAGCAGATGTTTCGCCGCTCTTTGGCAGCATACAGAGCAAGATCGGATCTTCGGAACAGAAGGTCTGTTGTTTCTCCATGAACGGGAGAGACTGCAATTCCGATGCTGACACTTGG
>NZ_BEWO01000049.1 GCF_002723975.1 Gluconobacter japonicus | reverse complement strand
CTGTGGCGGTCGTTGAAATACGAATGTGTCTACCTGCACGCATTTGAGACCGGATCAGAACTTCGAGTGGGGCTCACGAAATGGATCACCCATTATAACGGGCAGCGTCCGCACGCAGCACTGGCTGGACGCACGCCCGATGAGGCGTATCATGGCGTGCCGACGCCATCTGGTCCGGGGTTAACCCCGGACCAGATGGCCAACAGCAACGCCGTCAGAATGGCGGCATAACAACAACCGGGTATAGCTTATCAAGCCCACAAAACTGTCCGAACGGACGGGTCCACCTCTCGACAGGCACTCCTTGCTGCGCAAAGCGGCGTCGCATTCTCATTTGACAGCGACGGACCGACGGTCCTTACATCTGATCCCGCCATGCTGGAAACAGCATTGTCGGCACTGATGGAAAACGCCATGATCCATGCGGCCTCCGGTGGAATTGTCGAGGTCCGGCTCTATGCGATCGAGCAAGATAGCTCGCAATCTCTTTGCATCGACATCTCAGACCGGGGACCAGGTATTCCGGAAGCCAGCAGGGCTGACGTTTTCCGCCGCTTCTACCAGCTTGGCAATACGCCGGGTATGGGAAGCGGACTTGGTCTAGCCATCGTTGCCCGGGCTATCGACAGAATCGGCGGCACAATCGAACTAGAAGGTCGAAGCGACGGGCCGGGTCTTACAGCATGCATCCGGATACCTCGTGATTGCTTCTAAGAAAAATGTTCAAGTTGCACCCGCACGAAGCCCATTTCGTGCATGACCATGCTGGTCATGAACGTCGAGGTGATGGGAATCGTTCATGTGTCACGCACCGGAAGCAACGCCTGTGCGGCGCTCGCTGCGCAGATGGCAGTTGACAATCTCGGAGATCAAAAGGCTGGTTCGACGGCTCTGACGCCCGCCGTCGAGACGCTGACGGAAGACCCGACGAACGGACACACTGGAAGCGCTCTGTAAGACGGGTGGTGGCCGGAAAACCCTGGGCCACCATTATAGAAGGAAAATATATTGATTTTCTGCGATCATCGCTATGATATTTGACTAATATAAACACCTCCATGTAATTTCCACCCGCAACACCGCCACATAAAATAAATACAAATATAAATAATAAAATTATTCATGAAAAAGAATATGCATTTCGTGTCCTCTTGACGAGGCAGGCATCTCTTCCAATTTTTCTTTCGCTGGACGCCATCGGGTCCGGCATAGGCTCTGTGAGCCAGGCAACTGAAGTCCATGTTGCTTTAATCGGAGGATGTGGACGTCGACACTGAAAGGACTTTATTCCCGCTATCGCCGCTCCTTGCACACAGCCGCCCGGAGATGGCGCAACCGACTGGAGGGAGGCGTATCATGGTAACGCGCCCCCTTTTTGGAGACGATCCGCTCGCTCCGCGTGTCCTCTCCGTGCTCCGCCGCCTCGGTCATGACGGACGTGGCGTGATGCTGACGTCTCTGGTGGCCCATACCGGTATACCGGGGATCAGACTTCGCTCTACGCTGGAATGCCTGATCCAGGCGGGCACGGTCACCCCTGCCGGGTGTGATCCTCTGGCTTCTGATCTCGCGTTCCGTGTCCCCATGTGGGCAAGAGCCGCACCGCCAGTTCCGGTCGCGGCGTAAGGCACAACCGCGCCGGGTAGATCAGAAACGCCTTCTCCGAGCGGAAGCGTCATCTTTTCTGGAACGGCCGCACGAATGAGAGGGTGGAGCGGGGCCTTCCATCGGAGGTCCCGCGTTTCTGAAGATGACGTCAAAAGCAGCGAGAACAGGGAGATGTCGAGTTTTATCCATTTTCTCAACCTGAAGGCGCTTCAGGACTATTGGAATAACCATCCCCCCGTGCCCCGTTCACGGGGGGCAATGCGGCCAGTTTGGTCGCACTCCGCGGGAAAGACGGAGCGAGCGGAACAGACGGCCAAGCAACCTCGGCGCCTTCGGCATAGGGAGAGACCATACGTCGCTGTCGGTCTCGTCCTCATGCTGCTGGTCGGAATGGCCTCGCCGGCATCGGCCCATGCGCCGCATGATGTGCTGTCGTGCGAGACAGAAAAGCAGCCGGTAAACATTCCATCCATGCCACTGGCCCGCGCCATCGAGATATTGAGCCGGCAGACCGGGTGCCCGGTCCTTATCGACCCGATCCTTATGGACGGCAGGACCTCGGCAGCCGTCAAGGGCGCCTATACGCCTCAGGTCGCCCTCCTGCATCTGTTCGGTTCCGTGCAGATCGACGTCACCGCCACTGTTTCTGGCTTGAGCGTCAGTCCTCTGGATGCGACGGCTCTGACATCGGGTGACACGCGGTCCGGCCTGAGGAGTGCACCATGACTCTTCACACGGACAGGCCGAACAAAATTATGTCGCTTCCGACCGTTCAGATCAGCACAGAACTGGCGGTCCTGCTTGCCTACTATCTCAGCTACGAGGAAAAAGACCGCGGATACGGCGGCCTCATGCGTCGGGCGGCTGACCATCTGATTTACCACCTGGTATCTCGCTGGAGAACCGCGCCAGACCCGGAAGCGACGACCGTCGCCGTGGTCCAAAAACTCCTGCCTGTCGCTGACCGCACGCACATGGCCAAGGCCTTGGGCTAGTCGTTGGGAGACCTCGAAAATCAACTGACATTGGCCTTGCCAAAAGGCGTGCGAGACCTTACCCGAACATTGTCCTGTCGCCTGCCACGCTGGCAGCGGCTTTGAACCGGATGTACGCCGGAAGGGCCACGACGTAGGAACTATAACTCAATTCATAGATGGGAAAACGGCTATGGAAGACCTCTCCATGAAACGTTCCTGGCAGAGCAGGGACTGGTCCCACTTCATCAAGCTGTTCAGGGGCCTGACATTCTACGAGCGTTTTGAACAGGCGATCATTCTGACCCTGATTGCGCTCATCATGCTGGTCACCGCCATCGCGACGATTCATCTGATCGGCGCGGTATGGCATCTGGCCGTGGATGTCGGAATCGATCCGATCAACCAGACGATCTTCCAGGCGATTTTTGGCGCGATCTTTACTGTTATCATCGCCCTTGAATTCAAACACTCCCTGCTGGTCGTTCTTGCCCAGCATGAGAACGTCATCCGGGTACGGACCATCGTCCTGATCGCCCTCCTGGCGATTGCCCGCAAATTCATCCTGCTGGATCTGCATGATGTGACTGCCATGGAACTATTCGCTCTCTCGGCGGCTGTTCTGGCGCTGGGTGCCGTCTACTGGCTGGTCCGCGAGCAGGATGCGCGTGTCGCGCGCGATGCCAGGGAACAGGCGCATCTCGAAGATAATCCTGCGGCCCGCTGTGAGCCTGAACGGTCTTCATCCTGAAGAATCGAAGTAAAGGCGGTCTATAACGCCGCCTTTACTCAATCCCCACTATGTCTCGTGCGATGAGGACGTCTTCTTCGCCGTCTCTGGACCTGACGGTGCCGGATGATCTGTGTCGATGGGCCGGAACGGCGGAATGGGTTGCCCGGGTTAATAGACCGGCCCCTTGTAGTTCTGATCCACCTGGCTTGCGTTCAAGCTGTCGACCAGCATATCACCTGTGCCGTCTTCGTAATGAGTGCGAGCCCCGGTTTCGGGGATTGTGGACGTTCCCTCAGTCGCCCTTGCATCGAACGATGTTGCAGTCGTCCGGACAACATCACCAGCATGTGCGTCCGACTGGCTCAGTAGAGACAAGCTCAGAGCAGCGCACGACCGAGATATTTTCATCATCTTCATGCTCATGACCTTTCGAGATTCTCCCTCGGCCGGATGAATGGCCGGGGGAGAGTTTTCGTCACGCCATCAGGCTGCCTCTTTCCGCGCCTCAATCTGGGGCACGGCTTCCTCCGCACGTGCTGTAGAGGACGTAATCGCGATACGACGCGGCCTCATCGCTTCGGGTATCTCACGTTTCAGAGTAATGGACAGAAGTCCGTTCTCGAAGTGCGCATCGGTGACTTTCATATGCTCGGCCAGATCGAAGCGGCGTTCGAATTCTCTGCCCGCAATACCCCGATGGAGATATTCGGCGGCGCTTTGCGGCTCCGGCGCCTTTCGTCCTGTCACGACAAGAGTATTGCGCTCCTGTGTGATCGTAAGGTCGGCCTCGGCAAGTCCGGCAACCGCCATGTCGATCCGGTAATCATCCTCACCGGTCTTGACGATATCGTAAGGCGGCCAGTTATCGACCGCCGGAATCCGGCTGGCGAGATCAAGGGCGTTGAGCATTCTGTCAAAACCCACGCTCGAACGGAACAGGGGAGCAAAATCAACGGTGGCTCTCATAGCCATATCCTCCTTTGAGCAACATGGACACAAGATCAAAACTGATAGTTCTGTCTGCCGACCCCTTCGGCGGCCGGCAGATTCAATCTGGGCACTCCGTGCATGGTGTCAAGAGGTATCAAAAATGCAGAAAGGCAGGTTTGAGCGTCCTCAATCGTTCGCGTGTTCAGAGTGGACCAGAACAATGCCTGATAGCATCGGATGGAAGTTGCTGGCCGCGGCATTCGCCGCGACCATGCTGAGTGCCGCTCCGGCGGAGGCCTGGCCGTGGATTTATGCTGGACCACCAGTTGTCGTTCCACCACCAGTCCTGGTCGCGCCGCTAGCTGTCAGTTGGGGTGGGCGGTCTCCTTCAGAAGGTTTATCAACCGCCGGTATGGCACATCAATGCCGCAAGGAGGCCTTCCACCCCATCTGACATGTCTTGTTCTATGATACGTTCTCAGAAGGGGCTGCTTGTATGCAGCCGAGCGGAGAATGCACTCGGGTGGGAGGAAACTCCATCAGCTCATGGTGATTGCGGACTGTCCACTTAGGAGCTTGGCGAATGGGGGCTTGTATGTCCGGGATGTAGGCGAAAGCGGACCTGCTGCTTACGCCTTCATGCCGGACATCAATCCCCATCACGTCACACCTAAAGCTTCTGCCACTCTGTCAAAGTGTCTGGCAGGCGTCAGGTTGGCTGCCGGCCTAGCATATTGACCGTTTGCCGCTTAGGCACTTCACATCGGGAGAGGGCTTGCTGAACCGCCAGTCCCAGATCTTCATCTGAGACAGACCGCGGGACATGCATGACTTTTTCTTTATGCTGCTTTGTATTGGATGGCCATGCAAAGTGGCCGCCAGTCGTCCTCTTGGTGGGCGTCAAAATAACAAAATCATCCATAAGATAGTGCCACTCGGCAGAGACCGCATCGCAGCAGGACCCTGCCTGTTCACGTTTCTTATAGCCGTACGTTGAGGCAACCTCCTCCCAGAAAGCCAGACGGTGCGCATTCGAAGCTTTCGACATGGCATCGACCTCTTTTCTGTCCAAGGAAGGCTCTCCAGGCTTGTTGAAATATTCGCTGGACAGAAGAGCTTTGCGAAAGTTCTTTCCGATCCAAAGTGGTGGAGCGTCTTTGGGAGCATGCGTACTCCAACCTGTGCGCGAGAAATAACTGCCTCCCCAAATTTCTTTGCACTCGATCACCAGAAATTTTGGAGACATGACAATCCCAACACGCTTGCTATGAAGCCACCGGATGCGTTCGGGCGTAAAGTAGGTCTGGGTCATTTGATTTCATCAATCTCAAAAGTCAGAGGCTTCACGTCGCTCGGAGTGTAGGCTGTCATAGCTCCACGATAAGCCTGACAGATCTGCTCCCACTGAGCCTCCGTTGTGGTCACAGACCGGATACCCATCTCGAAGCAATAAGACTCACTTTCAGCCTGAGCAAACACGACATACGAATTTGAAGACGCCCTTCTACTCCCTGTTTGATACAGGGTTATCTTCTTTAGGTCGGCCACTACATACCATTTAATCTCGGCAGAATTAGCTTGGTAGCTGGCTTGTTGTGTATTGAGTACCTTATCGCTATCGTCATTACCTGACTTCTCAACCCCATGCTCGGATGCTTCATTGTTTGCATCGGCGTCAGGCGGGCCCGAAGCTGACCTTCGGCTTTCCCCCGATTATGTTGAAAAAGTCCCACTGGAGTTTGCACTCGACATTTAGGTTCGATGTCATAACGTATAGAGCACTGTAATCATGGAGAATTTTCATTCGCAATTGCATACAAAATCCTGAGCAGACACCTCAACCTGACTTTTTCAACACAATCCCCCCAAAGCTGCCTGCATGAGACCAGACAGGCAGCCAGATATTGTGATCAGAAAACAGCCATTCAGTGTAATAGAACGACGCATCTGAGATAGTAGACACTCCGTAAGTTGCCTCGGATGATCCGGAAGATAGTACTAGCTGATGGGTACGCTCAATCCGCCTTACCAGACAGCACCGCATGATTTGCGGCAACAGCCTTTTGGGAACTGATTGAGTTCAGATCATCTGCCGTTGCGCCCGCCTGAACCTTGGCCTTGCCCGTCTGAACCTGCTGCAGCCCGGTCGTCGCTTCCTGCGCCATGTTATCCAGGCTGATCGCACCAGCGGCTTCCGCCGCCTTTGGTGCAACGGCCTTTTCATAGATGATTGGTGCGCCATCGGCCGTCGTAGTCGGTGCACCCGGAGCGGGTGCTGCGGCCTCAACAGGCGCAGGCGCGACAGCAACCGGTGTGACGCTCACAGGCTGACCGGGCAGTCCTGTCACCTCCGCCTGAAGAGCCGGTGCAGCCGGTGCTGCGACAACCGGCGTGCTGTAGGCCGTACGGTTAATGATCAGATGATCGGGGCCGGTGGAATCCGTCGGATCCTTGTCATAAATGTCGACAAGTTTGTCGTTACTGCCAAAACAGAACAGAACCGTGTGCAACTGTGGACGGGTTCCAGCCTTGACCGGTGCCCAGATGACCTGCGCCAACCCCAGGGTCGCAACACTGGTGACAACTTCACC
>NZ_BEWO01000048.1 GCF_002723975.1 Gluconobacter japonicus | reverse complement strand
GGTTGTAGGCTCCTGCGTGTCGGTCCAGCGCATCGGAGGCCGGCCACGGGGGGTTGGAACATAGGGAAACTGGTAGCGTCGCATGATGCTCGATCCATCTCTGGTTCTTCAAACATCCTTGCGACGACCTTTCGGGCGACCGGGGTGCAACAGTGCCGCGCAGCGGCAGGATCGGCGTCATCCGGACCCACGCGCAGGCGGCGCAGCCGGCGAGCATGGGGAGGACGGACGGCGACCCACCTGTTGCGGCGCGGGCGACCGAAAGGCAGCGCCTTATTCTCCCTTCTTTTCTACAGTTCTCCCTTCCTCCTCGCCGCTCACAGAGTGAGATGACCCGCGACGTTGGGCAATAGCCATGAGGCTCTGGTAGCCGCTACCGAGCTATAACGGATAGCCGCTACCCACAGACTACCGCAGGGAAGGGATCTCCCCCCGGCCTTCGGCTCTTCCAGTCCGCTACCCGCTACCGAGCTATAATGGATAGCCGCTACCCACGGACTACCGCAGGGAAGGGATCTCCCCCCGGCCTCCGGATCTTCCAGTCCGCTACCCGCTACCGAGCTATAACGGATAGCCGCTACCCACGGACTACCGCAGGGAAGGGATCTCCCCCCGGCCTCCGGATCTTCCAGTCCGATACCCAAAAGACGAGAGGGTAGCGGCTATCTTTTCGGTAGCGGCTACGTATAGGCTACCCGCTATCTTGACGGTAGCGGGTAGCATATATATACCCAGCATAGTTCACAGGCTTAGTTCCAGCTACGGCACGATCTCTGGAAGGAAACAAAAATGCCGATCATTGTGTTTGCGAGCAGCAAGGGAGGCGTAGGTAAGACGACCTCTGCATTGACACTGGCCTCGGTGCTCGCCGCTAATGAGGTAAAAACAACATTGGTCGACGCCGATCCCAATGCTCCTCTCTGCCGATGGGCAGAAAGGTTTCCCGATGCGGTTCCTGCCGCCCTGACGGTGGTATCTGCTTTGGGAAGTGACGTTGCGGAGGTCGTCGACAATGCGTCTGATCCTTTCGTCATTGTCGATCTCGAAGGAAGCAAAAACGTCGAGGTCAGTGTTGGCTTAGGGCGGGCTGATCTCGCGCTAATCCCTATGAAGGGAAGTCAATTAGATGCGGACGAGGCTGCCAGCATTATCAAGCTCATCAAGAGGCAAGAAACCGTATTCAAACGAACCATACCTTTTCGAGTATTCTTCGCACAAACATCTCCGATTATCACCGACAAGGGCATGCGCGAGATCAAACAGCAGCTCGATGAAAACGGTATTCCCATGATGGGTACTTCGTTGGTTGAGAGGTCTGCATTTAAAGCACCATTTCGCCTGGGTGGCACGATTTACGATCTGTCACCTAAGGAGGTTCGCAACCCGGCTGTAGCTATCGAGAACGCTGAAGCATTCGCAACGGAGGTTCGGGACGTGCTCGTACAAACAGCCGAACAGCACGCTTGAGATGGAGTAAGTGACGATGGATGAACCACGGAAGGCGGCTAGAATCGATTTCGGTGCAGCTGTTGACTCAATTACGCCGCGCCGCCCGAAAATCGATAAGAGTACAACCTCAGCCGCGATTGCGGATGCCGCACAGGCGGGCTTCACAGGCAGATCAGATAAGGTAAACATTGACGGCCGTTCCCTGAGAAAAAGCGGGCGGACAGCACAACTAAACATCAAGCTTCGTCCCGAAACTAAGGCTCAGTTTTTAGAGCGAGCTCAGGCATTTCCGAATACGGAAGACTTTGTCCGTCATCTACTAAGCCTTCTCAACGGATCAGAGTAAGCCGAAGAGGAGAGGGAGCTGGAAAAGCAGGGCTTCAAAAGTGCACACTTACAGCCCCTCCCTTTGCAGGGCTTCAAAAGTGCACGGTTAGCCTGTCCGCACCTACATACAGGCGCGCCGTGAGAAGTTTTTAGGAATGGCAGAGAGGCAGGCTTCAAAAGTGCACGTCAATGGGAAGCAAAACCGCTGGCAGTGGCTTCAAAAGTGCACGGCACAAAACAGATCCTACAGCTTTAAGCTTATCGCTTTTTTTCCAACAGGGGGCTGACCTGGGTATAGTATAATTCCTTTGCCATCATCCTGTTCAAGGACCTTCGCAGCAGGGTAAACCGCTAATGCAAGCTGTAGGTTAGGCAAGAAACGGGCTTTAAAATTCTTTAATTGCCCGAAATTTAGGCCGAATTGTGCCTTCAGCCCATGCCAAGTTATAGAAGTGGGCCGACTAAGGGAATGTAACCGGTATGCAAGCCATGAATAGATATCCAGAGCCATACTGTTATTACTTAGAGCCCTGATTGCTGCCTCGTCGAGCGGCACCGGATGACGACGAAGACCATCAAAAAATCCCTCTGATAAGCGGGCCATGTGCATGTAGGTCTCGTTGTCGCCCTCTGCAGAGGGATCCATGAAAACGGCGGAATCCATGATATTTTGGTTAGTCAGACCTACAGTTCCGCCTCTCTTCACTTCAAAAGACAAACGAGACCTTGATATTCGCTCCATTTGATCGCGGACGATCTGAAGGTTCTTACCGCCAATGGGGATATTCATTCTTCCCATCCAAGCACGAAGACTTTTGCCGAGCTCAATATCTCTTGAGTTTGTCCTGATGGCTTCTGACTGTAGGTATATGAGTATTAAACGGGCTCGGCTACCGTATGGCACGCCTACAGGTACCGGTTCTCCTGCAGCGCCCCGTTTCATTCCTGGTTCAATAATCAGGCAGACTTGGTCGCTCTCGAGCTGCCATCCTTTATGATCAGCTAATCGCCGGTGCGGCAATGCAGCCTGACACCAGCCGGAGTACAGAAACCCTACGCCATTTTGCTCGTCAGCCATGTATGCTGCGGCGGCCTCAACGACCTGACGATCAATATCAAGTTGGAGCGCGGCCTGCCGACCGTTGTCCTGCAAGATTTTGTGTAGGGTTTGCATCACCGTCTCTCCGCTTAGTTTTGACTATGGTGAAGGGGGACGTGTTTGTCAGCGTGCACTTTTGAAGCACGAGCTATTAGGTTTATTAGTTATTATTAGTATAGGCTTCAAAAGTGCACGGGATAACGCCATCTTCTGGCGGTTTTCCTATCTCACATTCATATATCGGCGCTTCAAAAGTGCATGCCGTAGCTACAAAAGTGCACAGCTCCATGTGGGCGACTCTATCAAAACCGACTGCGCCCTGGATGCTTGGTCATGGCGTCCTCGACCTCGATATATTTTTCCACCACGCCGAAGGTTTGGTGGCGCGAGAAACGCTTGAGCGAGACCAGATCCGTGCCGTCACGAGCTCCTGTGGTGATCGCTCCGCGTCGCAGGCTGTGCCCGCTGAAATCGCCTGTCAGTCCCGCATCGAGGCAGCGCTTCTGAATGATGCGGGCCACAGACCGGTCAGACAGCGCCTCTGAACCCATGGCGGGCAGGGCAGGGGGCTGACCGGCCTCGGCAGCAGGCGGGAGCCACACGCGCCGGAAAACCGGTCCCTTGGCTTCTTTCAGCTTTGCTTTCCGAACCCACGCCTCATACGCCCGAACCGGGCAGAGACCGGTAATCCCCCTCGGGATCGCCACCTCGACACCCTGACTGGTGCGATCGCCCTTTGAGCGGTCCAGCCGGATCCGCATCCCGTCATCATCGAGCGCTACATTCTCCAGGCACAGCGCCGCCACTTCGGACCGTCGGAGGGCGCCAGCAAAGCCGAGCAGAAGAATGGCCTTGTCCCGAACGCCCACCAGATCATCCGTATCGATCTGCTCGATGACCTCGCTCAGCAGATCCCAGGTCAGCCCTTTGACCTGACGGGACGCGCTTTCCGTTGACGTCCTGCGAATGCCTGCAACCGTTTCAGACACAAGGGCGTGGGAGGTCGGGACGGGAACGTGGGCAACATGGTGCAGATAGCGCAGTGCGGCACGGTGCAGATCCACCGTCGCGGGTCGCTTCTTCTGCAGCGCAAGATCAGCCAGATAGGCGGCGACATCCTCGCTGCGGGCGGGCAGGGCAGGGAGCCCATGTCCTGCCGCCCATGCGCACCAGGAGCGCACGGCCGAGCGATAGGTCCGGCGTGTGTTCAGTGCCTTCGCGGCGCGGGAATAGGTCTTTGAGGCGCGCTCCGCCGTCACCAGCGTCCCGTCATAGTCGGGCAGGGCCTCGTCAGTCAGGGCATCGAACCACTGCAGGACCGCGCCAGACTGCTGACCCAGAGGAGAGGCCAGCGGCGCCAGCGTGGCTGTCTGCGATCCCGCTTTGCGCCGCCTGGCGGCCTTCGGCCTGAGCCAGGCGACGAACACCGGTTCGGGTTCGAGATCCAGAGCAATCGCCAGTTCGTGCCCGGAGGGCAGGGCGGTCAGATGGGCACTGGCGATGGCCAGTGCCTCCTCTGCCGTCTCAACATCGGTGGACAGGACCGTGTCTTCGGCAAATTCGTTGTCGCGGTATTCGATGCCGCGAATGACCAGAGAGAGATGAGGGGAGAAGCGACCGGTCGAGAGAAGGGCCACCGCTTCTGTCAGATCGCCGGCAGGAAGCTGCTGTCGGGTCTTCTGGTCCAGCCGGTCCAGGAGGGCCTCACGGGCAGCCTTTGCCGAGCCTGCGATGTGAAGATGGCTGAGCATGAACGCCTCCGCGAAACCAGAACCTGACTTCTGATAGCACGAAGCCGGGGTAGGGCAGAGAGGAGAACAAACACTGTCCAACGCAGGCCGGAAATGTGTTAACGAAGACTGAATGCCGATCCGACCGGAACTGAAGCCGCTCTACCCCTCAAACTGGCCTGAACTGAGCCGGCAGGTGAGGTTCGAGCGGGCAGGGGGTGTCTGTCAGCGCTGCGGCCGGCCGCATGGATATCACCTTCAGGTGCTGCCGGGTGGCCGGTGGAAGCATCCGGAGACGGGGCACTGGTTCAATGGCCGGGGCAGGCGGATCTCGCCTCCGGACCTGATCGAGCATCTGCAAATACGACAGACGAAGGTGGTTCTGGCAGCGGCCCATTTGAATCATGATCCCACCAGCAACCGGCTGCGCAATCTGCGCGCGTTTTGTCAGCGCTGCCATCTGCTGCACGACCGGATGTATCATCTGGCCCAACGACGCCTGACCTTGCGACGGCGCCTGGCGCTCGGGGATCTGTTCGAAGGTCTGTATCGGGCCGGGGTCCCGCCTCTGCGCCTGTAACGGGTCAGATCAGGTACCCGACTGGGCCGCGACGTTGATCTCCAGCCGGAGTGGGGAAGGGAGTGATCTGTTTCCTATCGCTCACGGGTCAGATGTTCGATGTGCGTGATGTGCCCGGCCCTGACGCCAACGCGCGTCTGCGCCTGCCGCACGAATTTCCGGTTCAGCTCGCGGGCCAGCGTTTCGCCGTCCCTGATCGGCACAACACTGTAGGTTCTGATTGCCCAGGAGATATCGCACTGCCAGTCGGTATGGCGGCTGCGCGTATGCCACTGCTTCATGGCCTGGTCTCCGCATCGCGCCGCTTCGGTGTGGTTCCAGCCATTCACCTCTGCCATCCAGGCCAAAGCGGCATCCTGCCTGTCCTCGGTCATGGTCTTTCCCCAGTGACGCACGCCATGGCAGTCAGGGCAGAGGGAAATCACCCCTTTGAGGGTCTGGATCCGCCGCTCGTCGTCATACGCCCACCCTTCGTCAGCCTCGACCGGCCATTGAGGTCCTCGTCCTCCGCACACCCGGCAACGGGACCCGGAGCGCGCATAGGCATCCTTCCGGATCCGGTTCCAGTCTTCGGGCGCCAGGAAGGCGCGCAGATTGAAGCCCCACAGAGCCTGGGGCACCATCCACGGACGGATATAGGGGGCCTCGCGGTCCGGCCGATACCGGTAAGGGACGAAAGGCAGTAGAGCGTCGAGCTTGTCCCGGGGCGCCATCCAGCACTTCTGCTCCCCGTTGAACGTGGCACCGCCCCGGGCTGCTTCCTTACGGCGCTCAAACGGGACGCAAAGAGGAATGAGTGTCGTCAAGGCAATCACCACAAAAGGGACGGCCGAGCGTGGCCGCCGTGGAAAGAGGGAATGTCGAGGCGCTCGGGATATATCCCGTCAATGCTGCTGGGACGACCCCGGACCACCCTCCCGATTCAGAGCCACGCTCGCGTTTCCCCCAGTCGCGTCAGCAGAACTGTCCCTCGGCCGCGGGCTTTCCGAAGAGGCTGTGCGGCTGCGCGCCTCCGCCACGAGGCGTTTCACGCGCTCGACTGCCATTGCACCACCATGCTCCATCGTGTTCATCGGCTTTCTCCGTTCAGAATGTCAGCTCCAGGTCGGGCACCTGCCCTGTGAAGGACACTGGCTGGCCCGTTTGTGAGTGCAGACCGGAAGAGCCCGATTTCCATAGCGCTGCCGGCTTCATTGTAGTAATGTCGCTACATAAGAAACAGGAGGCTCCCGAGATGACTGTCACCACATTTTCCAGTCGTGAGTTCAACCAGGACACGTCCCGGGCGAAGAAGGCTGCCGTTGAGGGGCCTGTCTTCATCACCGACCGCGGCAGGCCGGCGCATGTTCTGCTGAGCATCGACGACTATCGCCGACTGACCCACAGACCGCGAAAGATCGCGGATGCACTCGCCCTGCTTGGTGCCGAAGATATCGACTTCGATCCGACGCCCATGACCCTCGGCCTGCGTCCCGCGGACTTTGGCTGATGTTCCTGCTGGACACGAACGTTGTTTCCGAACTGCGAAAGGTGCGGGCGGGCAGGGCCGATCCCAATGTCGCCAGATGGGCAGAGCAGGTGGAGGCCGAGACCCTTTTCCTGTCTGCCATCACCGTCATGGAGCTGGATGTCGGTGTCATGCGGATCGAGCGCAGGGATCCCGCCCAGGGAAGCGTGCTGCGGAACTGGCTGGAGAACTACGTTCTCCCCGAGTTTTCGAAGCGGGTGCTTTCTGTCGATCTGGCGGTCGCCCGCCGCTGCGCTCACCTGCATGTTCCGGATCCGGGCCCGGAGCGCGACACCCTCATCGCCGCGACCGGTCTGGTGCACGGCATGACGGTCGTGACACGGAACACGGATGATTTCCGGTATTCGGGGGTGCCACTCTTCAATCCATGGAAAGCACCGCATGACTGATCACCGGCAAGACTGCAGCATGGCCGATTGTGAAGCCCTGTTCGTCGAGGAACTGAGGCAGTTCGTGGATGCCTGCGCGTATATCAACGCCGCCCTCCCGAACGAAGCGGAAGACGCCCCCTGGACAGTAACGATGCATCGTCTTGCAGCGAGCGCTGCTGAGGCAGCGGAGAACCTTGAAAATCCCTCCGCAAGTAAGATTGCCCTATGGGCAGATGAGGCAATGAAAGTCCGCTAA
>NZ_BEWO01000047.1 GCF_002723975.1 Gluconobacter japonicus | reverse complement strand
CACTCTCAAGCGTCTTATCAAGGATAAGAGGTTGCCGATGACGGAAACGGCTGCCTGACCGAGACAATCAGGAGTTTTCTGGAATTGGAGACGAGAGCCTGATATTGGCGGGGCGTATTGTCACCTGATCGTGGGTCTGCCTGCGGTCGCAGAGCTGGATGGTCGCCCCCTGTGTCTGATGTCCTTCCGCCGATCCGTATCGTCGCGCTTTATAATTTTACGCCGTTTGAGGATGTTTCCGCTCTGCGGGAGCCTTTACAGCAGGTGTGCGACCAGGAGGGGATCAAAGGTATCCTGTTGCTGGCTCCGGAAGGCATTAACGGCACCATTGCGGGTTCTGACGAAGGCATGGAGCGCGTGCTGGAGCATATTCGCGCTTTGCCCGGTTGCGAGGAACTGGAGATCAAGGAATCCCGGGCTCCGGAACTGCCGTTCCGGCGCATGAAGGTACGGCTCAAGAAAGAGATCGTCACCATGGGGCAGCCTAATATCGATCCTCGCAAGGATGTTGGGCAGTATCTTGATCCCGCTGAATGGAATGCGCTGATCTCCGATCCGGAGACAATCATCATTGATACGCGCAATGATTATGAAGTGGCGATTGGGACGTTTAAGGGAGCAGAAGATCCCAAGACGCGGTCATTCAGGGAGTTTCCAGAGTGGTTCCGCAACCGTCGCAAAGAGCTTGAGGCAAAGGGCAAGGTGCCGAAGATTGCCATGTTCTGCACGGGTGGTATTCGCTGTGAGAAATCCACGTCTTTTGTGAAGGGTGAAGGGCTGGATGAGGTTTATCATCTTAAGGGCGGTATTCTGAAATATCTGGAAACTGTCCCGGAAGAAGAAAGCCTTTGGGAAGGCGAATGCTTTGTGTTCGATCAGCGTGTTTCGGTGAAGCATGGTCTGGAAATCGGCAGTTACGATGTCTGTCATGCCTGCCGTCGTCCTGTCAGCGAGAAGGACAAGGCGTCTCCGCTGTTTGTGCAGGGCGTGTCCTGTCCGCATTGTCATAATGAGCGCACGGAAGAACAACGCCAGCGCTATGCTTCGCGTGAACGTCAGGAGATGCTGGCGCGTAAGCGAGGGACGGAGCATCTGGGCTCCTGAGGCCATTACGGAGAAGACAAACCGTTAGAGTTGCAAAGACGACGGATGAACGACTTGACCTGTTCACGCTTCTGCTGATTTTTCTGAATTCGTAATGAAAACGGCTGAGGCGGTGTGATGGTGAAGATGTTTCGTTGGGCTGGACTGGTTTGTGCCGGGATGATGGCGCTTCCCGCCGTAGCATTTGCACAGAAGCCCTGGCCTGTCCGGGTTGTGGTTGTGACGACCTTCGAGAAGGGTGCGGATACCGGCGATCAGCCAGGGGAGCTTCAGCTCTGGGCCGAGCGGGAACATTTGACGGAACATGTGGCGTTTCCGGGGGGCGTACATGATATTCTCACCAATCCGGAACATACCGAAATTGCGATTGTGACGGGGATGACGCTGGTGAATGCCGGGCCATCTATTATGGCGCTGGGCATGGACCCGCGGTTTGATCTGACGAAAGCGTACTGGCTGGTGACCGGTATTGCCGGGGCTGATCCACAGGTCATGTCCGTTGGGTCAGCAGCGTGGGCGCGGTATGTTGTGAATGATGTGGCGCAGTCCATCGATATGCGTGAAGTGCCGAAAGACTGGCCTTACGGCGTTTACGCGGCTGGCGCGGTGCGGCCTGGAACGCTTGAGGGGTCGGATCAGGAGCATGGGCCGAATGCTGGATATCCGATTGTCTTTCCGCTGAATGCTGGGCTTTCGCACTGGGCGTGGGAGCGCACGCAGACGGTGAAGCTTATGGATACGCCGGAGATGCGGGCTTATTCCAAGGGATGGGCCGAGTATCCAGCGGCGGTGAAAGCGCCTTCCGTTATTCAGGGAGACAGTTTTGCGTCTGATCTCTACTGGCATGGGCATTATCTGAACCAGTACGCGCGGGACTGGGTGAAGATGTTCACGAACGCTCAGGGCGTGTTCGCCATGAGTAACATGGAGGATTCCGCGATTGCATCAGCGATGGTGCGTCTGGACCGGATGAAGAAAGCAGATTTCCAGCGATTAATGGTTCTCCGCACGGCGTCCAACTACACGCTGCCGCCAAAGGGGCGGAAGGCGTATAAGACCGTGTCGGAAGAGTATTCGGGCGATGGTCTGCCAGCTTATGAAGCAGCATGGCGTGTGGGAAGTGTTGTCGTGCATGAACTGGCGGGACACTGGGCGGTCTATGAAGACCATGTTCCGGGTCATGTTCCCTGATGCAGGATACGGGCGTGCAGGGGGAGCCGGATGTGGCATTTCCGGTCAGTGGGAGGATTGCATTCCGCTATGCCTTGATCGGGCTTCTGCTCTCTGTTCCGCTGCATGTCTTGATAGACTGGGCTGGGTGGCAGCCTGAACATTCTGACGCCGATCTTAATCCAGTCGCGCTGGTTCTATCAGCCGTTTTGCTTGCGCCTGTTGTCGAGACCTTTCTGAACTTCTGGATTCCCATTTGGGTCGTAGACAAACTGTTTGGCGGCAAAGTTTTTGCGCCCGGTCTGGCGTGGATTGCGTGTGTGGTGTCGTTTGTATGGGCCCATTACGGTGGGGCTCATTTTCATCGCAGTTTTCTGACCGCGCTTTGTACGGGTGTAGTGGGTGGAACCTGCCTTTATCTCTGCTACCGGCGTGCCGAGGTGACAGAAGGGGTTAGTCCGTTCTGGACTACGGCCCTTTGTCATGGCCTCTTCAATGGGCTTGTGTTTCTGGCGGCTGGGCTCTTGATGCTGCTCGGGGTGGGGTAATCGGCTCTTTCCCGTGGGAGAGAGCCGGAAAGGCCTTACGTCAGGCGGGAGTTTTCACCTTCTTAGAACGACCGCGGGTTGGCTTCTCGGATGCTGGTTTGGTTTTGGTTTTTCGAGGTGGCAAGGTGTCGATGAGGTTCTGGGGTGTGCCAATCACGGTTGTTTCTCTCCGCTGACGGACGCCTGGTGCATTCAGAAGGGGTGCAAGGAAGCGTCCGGTGTGGCTGGCTTTGCAGGCCGCGATCTCTTCCGGTGTTCCGGCTGCAACGATATTGCCGCCACCGTCTCCACCTTCCGGTCCGATGTCAATCAGCCAGTCTGCCGTTTTGATGACTTCCAGATTGTGTTCGATGACCAGAACGGTATTGCCCTGATCGACGAGTGCGTGAAGTACTTCAAGTAGCTTGCGAACGTCTTCCGTATGCAGGCCGGTCGTTGGCTCATCGAGGATGTAGAGCGTGCGGCCGGTTGCGCGTTTGGCGAGTTCCTTGGAAAGTTTGACGCGCTGGGCTTCACCGCCTGAAAGCGTAGTTGCCTGCTGGCCGAGAGCGACGTAACCGAGGCCAACCTGTTGGAGAATGGCCAGACGATCACGGATTTTCGGGACGGCCTGGAAGAAGGGGAGCGCCTCGTCCACGGTCATGGCCAGCACATCCGCGATGGAGTTGCCGCGGAACTTTACTTCCAGTGTTTCACGGTTGTAACGCGCGCCTTTGCAGGTGTCACAGGTGACGAACACGTCCGGCAGGAAGTGCATTTCGATTTTCAGGACGCCATCGCCCTGACAGGCTTCGCAACGGCCGCCCTTCACATTGAAGGAGAAGCGGCCGGGTTTGTAACCGCGTGCTTTGGACTCTGGCAGTTCAGCGAACCAGTCCCGGATAGGGGCGAACAGGTCCGTATAGGTGGCAGGATTGGAGCGCGGTGTCCGCCCGATGGGGGACTGGTCGATCTCGATGATCTTGTCGAGATTGTCTACGCCTTCCAGACGGTCATAGGGTAACGGGGACTGACTCGACTTCATGAGCTGCCTGGACAGCGCCTTGTAGAGCGTATCAACAACCAGCGTAGATTTGCCGCCGCCTGATACGCCCGTCACGGCAATGAATGTGCCGAGTGGGAAATCGACGGTCAGGTCTTTGAGGTTGTTACCCTTGGCACCGACGAGGGTGAGCGTTTTGTCAGATGTGCGACGGTTTTCCGGGACGGGGATGAACTTTCGGCCTGATAGGTAGGCGCCTGTCAGGCTGTCCTTGTTCTTGGCCACTTCTTTTGGGGTGCCTGTGGCGATGACGTTTCCGCCGCGTGTTCCGGCACCGGGGCCCATGTCGATCAGGTAGTCGGCCGCGCGGATGGCGTCTTCGTCATGTTCGACGACGATGACTGTGTTTCCGAGGCGTTTGAGGCGTTCCAATGTGCTGAGAAGGCGCTCGTTGTCGCGTTGGTGCAGCCCGATGGAAGGTTCGTCCAGCACATACAGAACGCCGGTCAGGCCGGAACCGATCTGGGAAGCCAGACGGATGCGCTGGCTTTCACCGCCAGAAAGCGTGGCCGATCCTCGGGAAAGCGTCAGGTAGTCCAGACCCACATCATCGAGGAAGTGCAGGCGGTCCGTAATTTCACGGAGGATGCGGCGGGCGATTTCGGCCCGCTGAGGTGTCAGGGTTGCTTCGACGCCTGAGAACCAGTCGAGGGCCTTGCGGATCTGCATGTCTGAAGCTTCGGCGATGTTCAGGTCATTGACCTTCACGCAGAGTGCTTCCGGTTTCAGGCGTGCGCCATGGCAGACGTGACAGGGTTTTTCGGACTGGTAGCGCGACAGTTCTTCCCGAACCCACATGCTGTCGGTCTGGGCCATGCGACGGCGAAGGTTTTTCAGGACGCCTTCGAAAGGCTTGGTTACGGTGTGGACTTTGCTGCCATCGCGGTATGGAATGGCAATCGCTTCTCTGGAGCCGTTGAGGATCAGGTCGCGCGTTTCAGCTTTCAGGGCGCCCCATGGTGTATTCATGGTGTCGCCACAGTGACGGGCGAGCGCGGCGAGGGTCTGGTCGTACCAGTCCGTGCTGGCGCCTTTCCATGGGGCAATGGCGCCTCCGGCAAGTGTCAGGCTGTCATCCGGGACGATCAGATTGGCATCAAAATGCGTTTCTGTTCCGATACCATCGCATGTTGGGCAGGCACCCATTGGCGCGTTGAAGGAGAACAGGCGTGGCTCGATCTCTTCAATCGTAAAGCCTGAGACCGGGCAGGCGAAGCGGGACGAGAAAACGATGTGGGCTGGAGCGGCCTTGTCGTCAGCGCGTTTGACTTCCTCGGCGTAGGCGAGACCATCGGAGAGTTCGAGGGCGGTTTCAAAGCTGTCAGCCAAGCGGGATTCTAGATCGGGTTTGACGACGATCCGGTCCACCACCACTTCCACGTTGTGGCGCGTCTTGCGGTTCAGTTCCGGGGCTTCGGCGATTTCGTAAAGCTCACCGTCGATTTTGACGCGGGTGAAGCCCTTGCGGGACAGTTCTGCGAGTTCGCGTTTGCAGTCGCCTTTCCGGTCACGGACAACCGGTGCGAGAAGCATCAGGCGCATGCCCTCCGGAAGCGCCATGACCCGGTCCACCATCTGGCTGACGGTCTGGGCTTCGATGGGCAGGCCAGTAGCAGGAGAATAGGGAATACCCACGCGCGCCCAGAGCAGACGCATATAGTCGTGGATCTCCGTGATCGTGCCGACGGTCGAGCGGGGGTTTTTTGAAGTGGTTTTCTGCTCGATCGAGATGGCGGGAGAGAGCCCTTCGATGGAATCTACGTCTGGTTTGCCCATCAGTTCGAGAAACTGGCGGGCATAGGCCGAGAGGCTTTCAACGTAGCGGCGCTGGCCTTCTGCGTAGATTGTATCGAACGCGAGCGAAGATTTCCCCGAGCCAGACAGGCCCGTGATGATCGTGAGCGAGTCACGGGGGATTGTGACGTCGATATTCTTGAGGTTGTGGGCGCGTGCGCCACGGACACGGATCGAATGATTGTCTGGAAAGCTCACGAAGACCCCGGGATGTGCAGAAAAGGCAATTGTGTTCGCAACGCGCCTGAACGGTGCTAGATCACTTTATAGATGGGTTTTCACGCCCTATATGAAAAGAACAATTCGAGAAAATTGGTTGGTACGGAATGGCAGGTAGCGTCAACAAGGTGATTCTGGTCGGGAATCTGGGCAAGGACCCGGAAGTCCGGAACACGCAGTCAGGTTCGAAGATCGTCAATCTGACGATTGCGACGTCTGAAACATGGAACGACCGTCAGAGCGGTGAGCGCAAGGAGCGCACCGAATGGCATCGTGTCGTGATCTTCAATGATCGTCTGGGCGATGTGGCAGAGCGTTTTCTGCGCAAGGGCCGCAAGGTCTATCTGGAAGGCGAACTGCGGACCCGGAAGTGGACCGACCAGTCAGGCCAGGAGCGTTACACGACGGAAGTGACGATCGATCGTTTCCGCGGTGAACTGGTGCTGCTCGACAGTAACCGCAGTGGCGGCGACGAGGGTGGCTTCGACGGAGGCGGCTCGTCTTACGGCGGTGGAAACAGCAATGGTGGCGGCTTTGGTGGCGGCAACCGGGGCGGTGGCTTCGGCGGTGGTAATGATGGCGGTCGCTCAGGTGGGTCGTCTGGCGGTGGTAACCGGGGTGGTGGCTGGGATGCGCCGCCGGATAACGATCTGGATGACGAAATCCCGTTCTGAGGGATGCGTTTGGAACCGGGCTGGCAATGTCAGTCCGGTTTTTTTATGTCCGGCGCGGGCGTTCAGAGGGGCAGATGGAAGAACTGGTTGAATTCTGAAGCCTGATAGTCACCGAAGGCTTCGCCCGGTTGGAAGCCTCGGCTTTGATAGAGCGCCAGAGCCGGTTCGAAGGAAGATCCGCGTCCGGTCTCAAGGCTGAGTGTCTTCATCCCCTCAGAACGCGCTCTGTGGATAAGGTGATCCAGCAGAGTACTGGCAACGCCCTGTCTCAGAAAGTCAGGATGGGTGCGCATGGATTTGAGCTCGCCTGCCTGATCGTTCAGGCGTTTGAGTGCGCCGATTCCGGCTACGCGATCCTGTCGATGGACAGTCCAGACTTCGATTTCAGGTGCCATGAGGCCTGACAGGTCAAGGGCGAAGACGTGTCCGGCTGGGGTGTTTTCGTGCATTCCTGCGAGGTGAAGGGCCAGAAGGTCACGCGTTTGCGGGTTGGAAAAATCGGCGGGATGGAGGGTGAATGTCGGGCTCATGATGCGCTTGTCTGTTCAATCGTGGTCGGCGTCAGGATGACGAGTTTATACCCTGTGTGTTCTGCGGGGGTGAGAGTTATCTGTTCGTAGTTCAGCACTCCACGGACTGGATGCTGGAAGCTGCGTTGTCCGCCTTCTCTGGGGAGAACACGCTGGTCCTGCCAGAAATGGAGAAATTCCTGGCTTTCAGCCTGAAGGGCAGAGGTCAGGGCCTGGAACGCCGTGGTTCTGGCAAGGTGGGCTGTGTCAGCGCGGAATTCTGCGAGCAGGCGTCTGGAGCGGTCGGGCCAGTTCGTCAGGAATGTTTTCGCCTCAGGGTTCAGGAAAACATATCGGAGCTGGTTGGGCTCAGGGCTGTCCATCCAGCCTGTGAACAGCGCTTTGGCAGGATCGTTGGCACTCAGAACATTCCAGAGCGGGTCAAGCAGGTATGCGGGACTTTTGATTTGTTCCGGCAGGTTCAGCAATGCGTTTGGCGTTGCGACTGAAGGGATGATCTGGTGCGGATCACGGAGTTCAGCAAGCGTGAAAAGATAACGCCTTTCTGTGGTGGACATTTGCAGGGCTGTGGCAATGCGTGACAGGCTCGCTGGAGAACAGGTGACGTCGCGGCCCTGTTCCAGCCATGTGTACCAGGTTGTGCTGATGCCGCAGAGTTGGGCGGCTTCTTCGCGCCGTAACCCTGGTGTTCGTCTGCGGTGAGGAACGACCAGCAGTCCTGCCTGCGAAGGTGAAAGCTTTTCTCGTTGTGTGCGAAGAAACTGACCAAGGGTCTGGCGACGATCTGTTGGCATAGTATAAATTATACCATGATAAATTAGGATCTTATACCACGCTTGGAATGTTGGGAGGGTGTTTTCAGAAGGAGAACAGTCGATGACGAAGCAGGCTGGGCAGTTTGCTGCCTCACACTATGAGGCGAGAGCCTCGGCTTATGTTGAAAGTACGGTTCACAGTCAGGGCGCTGATTTGGACGTCATTATTCAGACTGTTCAGGGACGAAGACTTGAGCATGTTCTGGATCTCGGGTGCGGGGGTGGTCATGTAAGCT
>NZ_BEWO01000046.1 GCF_002723975.1 Gluconobacter japonicus | reverse complement strand
CCTGACATCGGCAAATACCCGGCGTTACGCAGGGTCGCATCAAAGCGGTTGAACAGCCCATCGATCGCACCCGCCTGGGTCAGACGCTTTTGATACAGCCAGACCGTTTTGGCATCCGGCACCCGATCTGAAAGTCCCAGCCCAAGGAAACGCATAAAGGAGAGGCGATCGTTGATCAGCTATTCCGTCCGCTCATCAGACAAATTGTTGAGCGTCTGGATCACCAGGATCTTGAACATCAGCAGCGGATCAAATGGCGGTCGCCCGCCCTTGCTTCCATCTGAATAGGCCAGAGCCTTCTCCAGTTCCGGGCAGAACACCTCAAAATCCACAGTCCGGGAAAACGCTTCGAGCTGATCGCCAAGCCCACTCAGCCGGGCAAGACGCTCTTCAACATCAAAGAAACCCGGCTGCTTTATAGCGCCATTCCCTCAGTTAGAACCAGACGAATGGAATCACAGAGCAGGCCTCAAAACCAGGGGGTTTTTCGAACCCTCCACTTGGCTGGCCTGATTTTTCAGAAGGAAGACTGGAATTGCTTCAGGCAATTCTGAGGGATCAAACACGCACCATTCTTTTTCATGATTCGCACATGACAAAAAGAACGCCTTACACATCTGGATGTGTCTGATTTTAGTGTTTGAGTGACACTCTATAAATGATGCGGGCATTCTTTTCTGACGCTTCTGGCACGCACTTGGCCATTCATTGTAATCCAATCCGGTGCTATCCAGTGCCGAGACGCTCCGCCATAAATCCAACAAAAGCCCGGATCTTGGGGAGGGACTGCCTGCTGGAAGGCCAGAGAATACAGACGTCTCTTTTATCGTGAATGTAGCTGTCCAGAACCGGGACAAGACGCTCTGCCTTAATCCTCTCGTGCACCATGAAATCTGGGAGCAGAGCAATGCCCACCCCCTCCTCTACCAGGCTCAGTAAAGAGTTAATATTATTGGAAACTGAAGCTGTTGGAAGCTCCGGGCGGATCAGTTCCCCATCAATCAGAAATGGCCAGGGAGCCAGCTTTCCGCTGCTGGGATAGCGATATCTCAGACAGAGATGCGCCTGAAGATCATCAGGACTGACCGGCAGCCCTCGCTGAACGATATAGTCTGGAGCGGCTACGAGCCTGTGGTGAAACCCGTTAAGTTTTCGCATCATAAGACGCGAGTCATCAACAGCACCTATGCGCATGACAGCATCAAACCCCTCTTCAACCAGGTTGACCAGACGATCGCTGAAATCAAGATCCAGTTCGATTTCAGGAAAATGCTTCTGGAACGCAACGATATGCGACATCAACTCAATCCCCAGATTTGGGAAGCCAACGCGCAGACGTCCTTTAGGCTCTGCCGTAGCCTCGCTCAGTTCCTCTCGGGCCGCCTCGAACTCTGCGAAAATCCGATAACAGTGCACAAGAAATTTCTGCCCTTCCGCTGTAAGAGCGATAGCACGTGTCGAACGATGGAAGAGACGAACGCCCAGTTGCTGTTCCAGCTTGGCAATCGTTCGGCCAATCGCCGATGAGGAAAGACCGATCCGCCGCCCGGCTTCCTTGAAGCTACTTGTTTCTGCGGCCTGTACGAAGGCCTCCAAAGGCCCAAAATATGTCATGACATGATTGCATTTTGTTCCGTTATGTTCGGAGTATTGTCCCGTTTATCGCACGCATGACAATGGCTTAAGATGAGCAGGTGTTAGTCAGAACAGCAATTTGCATCACGCCAGATAGACGTAATTCTGAAAGTATCTGTGCTTGATCGCTAGCGTTCTCAGGCACTCATTTTGCTATAAATTATGGAGCTAAACGTGGCCTCTCCTGCTCTGTTTGAACCTTTTACTCTCAAAGACACCAAGTTGCGTAACCGCATCGCAATCCCTCCGATGTGCCAGTATATGGCCACAGAGGGCGTCGTGAATGACTGGCATCATGTTCACTATGGCGCGTTGGCACGCGGTGGAGCCGGATTGGTCGTTGTCGAGGCAACAGCCGTTGCGCCAGAAGGTCGGATTACTCCGAATTGTGCGGGTCTATGGAATGACGAACAGGCACGGGCTTTTGTCCCAATCGTCAAGGTCATCAAAGATGGTGGCGCAGTGCCTGGTATCCAGATCGCTCATGCGGGACGTAAGGCAAATGCCAATCGCCCATGGGAGGGAGATGACCATCTTCCCGAAAGCGATCCGCGAGCTTGGCAGACCATTGCTCCCTCTGCCAGTGCCTTTGGCAATCATCTTCCCCGGACGCCCAAAGCGATGACCCTGGAAGATATCACTCGCGTGCAGCAGAACTTCGTTGATGCAGCACGGAGAGCTTTCGAAGCTGGATTCGAATGGATTGAACTCCATTTTGCCCATGGCTATCTGGCACAAAGCTTTTTCTCTGAGCATAGCAATCATCGAACTGATGCTTATGGCGGGAGCCTGGAGAACCGCAGTCGTTTCCTCATTGAAACCCTTGCCGCGGTTAGAAAAGTGTGGCCGGAACACCTGCCTCTGACAGCCCGCTTTGGTGTTATCGAGTTCGACGGCCGTGATGAGCAGACCTTTTCTGAGTCCATGGAACTGGTGAAGCGTTTCAAGGCGGAGGGGCTGGATCTTTTGAGTGTGAGTATCGGTTTCACCATCCCCGATGTGAAAATTCCATGGGGACCAGGTTTCATGGCGCCTATTGCTGGCCGCGTTCGTAAAGAAGCGGACCTCCCGGTAACGTCAGCCTGGGGCTTCGAGGTGCCTGCCGTGGCAGAGCAGGCTGCTGCCGAGCAAAGATTGGACCTCGTATCGGTTGGGCGTGCACTTCTTGCCAATCCGCACTGGCCTTATGCAGCCGCGAAAGCCTTGCGCGCAGACCGACCGGCCTGGGTCTTGCCTGCTCCGTATGCCCGCTGGCTCGAGCGTTACAGTCTCGGGCAGTTCTGAGACGAAAAGCAGCATCCCCTTTCTCCTCTCAGGGCAAGACTGCTTATTCCGTCAACTAGAGTCCCGCCGGCTGTTTTTCAGAGAAACAGCTGGTGATCAACACGGTATAGGACTGTCTGGTCATTATAATGGACTTGTAACGGTTTTGTGCCGGTGTATGATTTCTTTTAGGCGGCTTTGGCCTCGAAAGCGAGTGGGCTGATACTCCCGAGATAGGAGTGGCGCCGTCGCGAGTTATAGAAGCCGTTGATGTATTGAAAGATGGCGGATGTTGCCTGACGCCGTGTTGGCCAACTTTTTCTCCGGAGCATTTCGGCCTTGAGGCTCTTGAAAAAGGTTTCGACCACGGCGTTATCGTAGCAGTTTCCCTTGCCGGACATGGACGGGGTCATCCTGTATTCCGTCAGTTTTTTCTGGAAATCATGGGAGCAGTATTGGCTGCCGCGATCAGAATGGAAAATACAGCCAGATGACGGGTTACGGAGACGCACCGCCATCTCGAGTGCCCTGATAGCGAGGTCCTTTTTCATCCGGTCACTGACAGCCCAACCGATAACGCGGCGGCTGAACAGGTCAATAACGACGGCAAGGCAAAGCCAACCTTCACTGGTCCAGATATAGCTGATGTCGCCTGCCCATTTCCGATTGGGGGCATCGGCCATGAAGTCGCGGTCCAGAATATTGTCGGCAAAACCAAAGGAATGCCGACGATCGGTCGTAACTTTGTGCCGACGTGTACGCACGGGACGAATATCGTTGGCTTTCATCAGTCGCCCCACACGACGCTCACCAACAGCAAGCCCTGCTTCCTTGAGTTCCATGGTCATTCGCGGACGGCCATAGGTCCGGTTGCTCAGGGCATCATGCTCGCGGATATGCGCCAGAACCTTCAGATCGGTGCGCTGGCGCTCGCACAGAGGCCTACAAACCCACGCCCGGTCGCCACGCGTCGAGACCTGCAGAACCCGACACAGGTCGGCGATGGACCAGCGGTCGCGATGGGCCCTGATAGACGCGAACCTCACATCTTTTGGCTCGCGAAGAACTGCGTGGCTTCCTAAGAAACAGCAGGTTCGGTGGCTACAGGGATGGGATGCAGGACAAACCCCAGTGATTGGGCGCGTCGGTGTAGATTGGAGACGACACGTTTGCGATGGATTTCATCGTAATGTCCTGCTCCGGGATCGGCATAAACCATGCCGTATCTAAGGGTATTATAAAACAGAACTGCTATTTTCCGGGCCGTGGCGGTCACAGCTTTTGCTTTCCCGACCCGCGCTGACAGGCGTCTGTAAAAAGCCCCCAACGCAGTATCGCTTCGCCCGAGCGTCGTGGCAGCCAGACGTAGTAGTGCTGCGGCCCGGCTTGAGGATCGGCGTGTGCGAGATGAAAGAAGCTTCCCACCGGAAATCTTGTTCCCCGGAGCGAGGCAGAGCCAGGACGTGAAATGTTTTGCACTTGGCCAGGCGCGGAGATCTGTGCCGCATTCTGCCACAAGCTTGAGAGCCAAGGACACACCGATGCCATGGATCTGCGTGAGATCCACGCCCAGCAAGCGATACAGAATGCCTCGTACGTCGAAGGACGGAGCACTCACCTGCTTTGTCTTGATCCGAGGCTTTGGGAGGTCTGCCGCAGGCTTTGCACTGCCGTGGCTCAAAAGCAGTAGCAGGCCTTCCATGCGGCGATCACAGGCCATGATCCGTTCCTGATAAATATCATAGAGCTCCAGTGCCTGCGTCAGAGCGAACACATGTTCATCTCTATAATTGCCCATCAGAGCTGCCGATATCACTTCTGCCGATGAGCGGCATCTGACGTCGCGCTTAGCGGCCAGCGTCTCTGGATCACGTTCACCGCCGACAATTGCCCGGATAATCTGCATGCCTGTGACGCCAGTGATATCGGAGACGACGTGATGGAGTTGCAGATTCATTTCCATCAGGGCTTTCTGCATGTGCTGGATATGTCCCGCAGCATACTCGACCAGACGTTCACGTTGACGCAGGTAAGCCCGCAATGCGGCAATATCGGCCTGAGGCCGAAAGCTTCCACGCAGCAAGCCATAGGAATGAAGTTGCTGGAGCCATCCGGCATCGCTCACGTCCGTCTTGCAACCGGGTACATTCTTGGCGTAGCGCGCGTTCACCAGAATGACGTCGAAACCATGCTGCTCAAGGATTTCATAAACCGGGATCCAGTAGACGCCTGTAGATTCCATGGCGACACTGGTGACTTTGCATTCTTTGAACCACTCAGCCAACGCATGCAGGTCGGACGTAAATGTGCCAAAGTACCGGATTGGGTCCTTCGCAGCCTCAGGGGCCACCGCCGCCATATGCATCCGTGATCCAATATCGATCGCAGCGGCTCCCTGAATATGGCGTGTGAGATCAAGGGACGCTTTTGCAGATTTTCGAGGCATCGTAACATCTCCACACAGTGTGCTGGAGGAGGGTGTGGAACATGCCTATCAATCATCTTCCTAACCGGGATCACCGCAAGGCGGTGTCACCATTCTCAAGTTCGCACAGTTCCATGGACCACGTTTTTTAACGGGGACGAACCCGCCAATAAGCGAACGGCCGCTACCCTCCTGTCCGGCACAATAGCATGGCCCGTTTCTATGCCGCACAGGCGGACAAACGGCCGGGATCGTTTTTTAATATTTCCCTCTCCTCCCGCAGAATACGGTTTTCCAAGCGAAGACGCTCGTTCTCCCGGACGAGGTCCGTCTGCTCTTCAGGTACTGGCAGTTCGATCGTTCGATACTGCGAAATCCAGTGTCCCAATGTCGATTTGCCAATCCCCAGATCCGCCGCAACCCGTGCCCTGGGCAAACCGCTGCTCAAGGCAATCCTCACTGCCTCACGACGAAATTCTTCTGTGTGTGTCACGGCCATGGTTCCGTACCTCTCCTGATGCGAGCATAAAATGCTCAGTGCACCGGCACAAAACCGTTACAAGTCCAGTTTACACCAAGCATCTGCTTTTATTCGTAATTGTTTGCCACAACGGCTCTGGCCAGAGAATTTCTTTTCAAGATAATTGCCGTCTTTCTGCTACCTCATCTCCGGTTTAAGCATTAAGCAGGTAGGCGGCAGTCGCCTACATGTCAGAAGCCAGAGCGTCGCTCTTCGCTTCTCTGAAACGGACGTGTTCATGGCTTGCGAGGATAGGCTGTTGTCGATCACGACCAACATCACGAGCATCCCGCCTAAAATGCGCGGTATGTGCCGGCGGCCAAGTGCGATGACCCCGCTCGTCTCTGTTAGGGCGTAGGGGGAACTCAACACCAGTCTCTCTGGAAATGGTTATTGATGGATGACAGGCTCAATGATCGTCGGAATTGCAGCCCGGAGCACGCGGAGAGCTGACGGCTTGGCGTAGTCGGTCGACCCGATTACGCAAGTCCCGCAGTTCGGTGATCGACAGCCCGGTCGCCGCCAACACACAAGCCGGAATCGTCTCGGCCTGAACGCGCAGGGCCCGACCGGCCTCGGTCAGATGAACGCGCACCTGTCGTTCGTCCTTCTGGTCGCGGGTGCGTTCCACAAGGCCAGCGCCCTCCAGCCGCTTGAGCAACGGCGTCAGGGTGGAGCTGACCAGATCGAGTTGTGATCCAATTTCGCCGACAAGTCTGCCGTCACTGCTCCACAGGACGGTCATTACCAGATATTGCGGATAGGTGAGACCGAGCGGCTCGAGCAGCGGTTGGTACAGCCGATTGAAGGCGTGGCTCGCGGCATACAGCGAGAAGCACACGAAATTCGACAGATCAGGTGTGGATGGGTCTTCGTTCATATCATCCTCTATAAGCAGAGTCATTATATCGCGCAATATCAAATCTCGGGCGATGTTAATGCATAGGAGCTATGCAATTTCCAATGTTCCACGATAATATCGCACGCGATATATAATGCCTCACAGGCCGATCGCAGCCTGATCGATACGGAGTTTTCCATCATGAAGCGCCTCTCCACAGTCATCGCCTTGGCTACCGCTATTGCCGCCGCGCCCGCGCTCGCCGCTCCCGTGCTGGAGCCTACGACCCAGCATTTCCTCAACGACCTCGCCACCGCCCATGTCCCGGCCATCCCCTCGCTGTCGCCGCACGATGCCCGTGCGCTGCTGGACGGCGCGCAGGCGTCGGTGAAGGTCACCGCTCCCTCTGCCCGGATCACCGACCGCGTGCTCCCCGTTGGCCCGACCGGCAGCACACGCATCCGGATCTATCGCCCGTTCGACGCCCCGAACCATGCGCCGGCCATCGTCTATTATCATGGTGCCGGTTGGGTGATGGGCGGCCCGGCCAGCCATGACCGCCTCGTGCGCGATCTGGCGGCGGGCAGCGGTGCGGTGGTCATCTTCGTCGATTACGAACGCTCGCCCGAGGCGCGTTATCCAACTGCGATCGAGCAGGATTATGCGGTTCTGGAGTATGTCGCTCGTCATCCGGTCGAATTCGGGATCGATCCATCCCGCATTGCCATCGCCGGAGACAGCGTCGGCGGTAATATGGTTGCGGTCGTCTCCGCGCTCGTTGCGGAGCGGCATGGACCCAGGCCCGTAGCACAGCTCCTGTTCTATCCGGTGACCGATGCCGCGATGAATGACGGATCCTATCGCGAGTTCGCCAGTGGCCCCTGGCTGACAGCGAAAGCCATGGATTATTTCTGGAACCAGTATCTGCCTGCCGGCACGGACCGCGCCCAGCCGCATGTCTCGCCGCTGAACACGCCGGACTCCATCCTGCACGGGCAGGCGCCAGCGCTGGTCATCACAGATGAAAACGATGTCCTACGTGACGAGGGCGAGGCCTACGCCCGACGCTTGGTCGAAGCTGGCGTGCCGGTCATAACGACCCGCTATAACGCGACGATCCACGATTTCGTTATGCTCAATGCGCTCGCCAAGACGCCGGCGGCCACCGCCGCAGTCGCCCAGGCGGCTCATTTCCTGCGCGATGCCTTTACGAAGGTAAAGTGAGAGAACAGAAGCGGTCTGAAGCAATTCCCTCCCAAAAGAGGGAGCGCTTCAGCCTCGCGCTGGCCGCAGTTTCTGCTCCGTCCCTCAGGCACTGACCATGAACCTATCGCTGGCATGACGACTGCATATATGCGGGGTCTTATGAGACGGACAGCTCTCGCCCGACGAAGTAGGTTGTCAGGTTGATCTTCAGGAGACGCCCATTTGTGTCGTGAAAGTCGATTGCATGAATGACCGCTTTTCCAGTCCTACCGCCCAACAGCCGACATTCTGCTCACCCCCC
>NZ_BEWO01000045.1 GCF_002723975.1 Gluconobacter japonicus | reverse complement strand
TCCAAACCATCAAACCACGGGACTAAACAACTAGTGCCTCTCCAAAGGGGAGGGGCTTTTGTTATTTTCCGAATAGACCGACTTCTGGTTCAGATCAGCCCCGAACAGTTCAAAATTCGCTGTTCGGGAAGAGAATCCGAGCTGATCATCCCAATACGCTCTTCAAAATCATAGAACCCGACTATTTCATGATCTCTGCCCTCACAATATGAGCGATGGAATCATAGCGGCGCGATCAAAAGCAAAGGATTTTTCGAGCACCCTATCGGAAGTTTTTTTTGAACAGCCCGCACCTCATATTTGCGTTATCTATAACATGAAAAATTTCAGACTAAAGCGGATTATATTTCCTTATAGGAGAAGAGAATGTAAAAAATATTATTATTTATCAATATATTACATAAAAATTTGAAAACGAAAAATTCGATATCTGAAAGTACTTCACTCAAAAAAGTATCATTTTTTAGGAAAAAATGTTCTATACTTTGTGATATATAACATATAATTCGTACTTCTGATCACAACTGATGATAAAACGTGCGACAGGAGACGGTTGGGTATGGCTCAGGCACTGGTGCTTGAAAAGAAAGGTGAGCTCTCTCTGCGGGAGATCAGCCTGCCGTCGGAGCTTGGACCGAATGACGTCCGTATCGCTATTCACACGGTGGGTATCTGCGGCAGCGACGTACATTACTACACGCATGGCGCCATCGGACCTTTTGTTGTTCGCGAACCCATGGTTCTGGGACACGAAGCTTCTGGAACGATTACGGAAATCGGAAGTCAGGTCCGGTCTTTGAAAGTCGGAGACCGGGTGTGCATGGAGCCGGGCATTCCAGACTCACAATCCCGCGCAACGCTGATGGGCCAGTACAACGTAGATCCCGCTGTTCGCTTCTGGGCAACCCCACCGATCCACGGTTGTCTAACACCCTCTGTGGTTCATCCAGCCGCTTTCACGTTCAAACTGCCGGATAATGTGAGCTTTGCTGAAGGTGCGATGATCGAGCCGCTGGCGGTTGGCGTACATGCCTCGGTGAAGGCCGCTATCAAGCCGGGAGATATCTGTCTTGTGACAGGCTGTGGCCCTATCGGCATCATGACGGCGCTGGCCGCACTTGCTTCCGGGGCAGGGCAGGTTTTCATCACGGATCTGGCTCCTGCCAAGCTTGCCATTGCCGGGCAGTATGACGGTATCCGACCCATCAACGTGCGTGACGAGAAACCGCGTGATGTTGTGGATGCCGCCTGTGGCGCTGACTGGGGCGTGGATGTCGCCTTCGAAGCGAGCGGTTTTGCCAGTGCTTACGACGACGCTCTAGCCTGTGTGCGACCCGGGGGAACCATCGTTTTCGTAGGCATGCCTATCCAGAAGGTCCCGTTCGATATCGTGGCGGCTCAGGCTAAGGAAATCCGTATGGAAACGGTTTTCCGCTACGCCAACGTCTATGACCGCGCCATCCGCCTCATCAGTGCGGGGAAAATCGACCTCAAGCCGCTTGTATCGGAAACATTCCCTTTCGATCAGGCTATCGCGGCCTTTGAGCGGGCTGCTGAGGCTCGACCAAGCGACGTCAAACTCCAGATTGTTCTCTGAGAAGCGGTGCCATCATGTCCGTAACGCAGAAATTGCCTAAGCAGGGGCCGTTTTCCCCGATTGCCAGTCGTGCATCAGCGCTTGGAATGGTTAGCTCTCTGAAAGCAAAAGCACCTGTCAGTGAGGGAAACACGCGTCCTGTTTACGAAACGATTCATGCGGAACCGAACACCAGTTTCCGTTGGCATCAGCATGACTATCCCGGTCCGCTGGCACGTTGGAACCATCATCCGGAATACGAACTGCACCTGATCACACAGAGCGAAGGTCGTGCGATCATTGGGGACCATATCGGGAGTTTCGGGCCACGCCAGCTTGTTTTGGTCGGACCTGACCTGCCGCATGGCTGGTTCAGTCCTCTCAAGCCGGGTGAAGTGCTGACAGGGCGGGATGTTGTCCTTCAGTTTAGCGCTAAATGGATTGAAGGCCTGATGGCGCTGTGCCCGGAATTGGGTGGACTGCGGAACCTGCTTCAGGCCTCAACTCTGGGTGTCGAATTCACTGGTCCAGAAGCACTGGGGCTCGGGGAGAAACTCGAAGCGATCGGGACTTTTCAAGGCGCTGGGAAACTGGCCGCCTGTCTCGACCTTCTCGCCACACTGACGTCTGCCCCGTTCAGGACGCTGTCTCTCAAAGGTGAAACCAAGGCGCTCAATAGTCCGGAAATGCAGCGGATGAGCGGTGTCATCACGTCCCTGATGGCCATGGACCCCTCCGAAATCCGGCATGACCATCTGGCGCAGGATCTGGGGCTGTGCGCCTCAACATTCTCTCGCCAGTTCCGGGCTGCGACGGGCGACACGTTCATGTCTTTCCTGCATCGGCTGCGTGTGTGTCACGCCTGCCATCTGCTGGCCAGTTCCCCCCTTTCAATCACGGAGATCGGTGCGGCTTCCGGTTTCAATAACCTGTCCAATTTTAACCGTATCTTCCTGCGCCTGCGAGGTTGCACACCCCGGGAATACCGCCGGCATGCCCGTGAAATGACGACCCTTCCACACGCAGATGCCACAGATTTCCTGAACTGACGGACAAGGGAAAACAGACCATGCCAAAACTTCCACAACGCTTTTCCCTCGATGGTCGCAAAGCTCTTGTCACGGGTGCGTCCCGCGGGCTTGGCGTCACGATCTGCGATGTTCTGAGTGCCGCCGGAGCCGATATTGTCGCGGTTGCACGGTCTGAAGCCGATATGGCTGAAACACGCCGGATCGTGGAAGGCCATGGGCGTCAATGCCTCACGGTTGTTGCTGATCTCAGTGATCCGACTGTCCCTGACGCTGTCGCCAAGACAGTGACGGCTGCGTGGGGTGGCGTGGATATTGTCGTCAACAATGCTGGCGTCAGTTTTCCTCGGCCGCTGGTGGAACAGACCGTCGAAGAATGGGACACCGTACAGGCCATCAACCTGCGTGCGCCGTGGCTTCTCGCCCGTGCTTTTGCGCCGGGGATGATCGAACGCAAACGCGGTAAGATCGTCAACATAAGCTCCCAGGCCAGTTCTGTCGCGCTGATTGACCATGGTGCTTACGTCGCTTCCAAAGCTGGTCTGAATGGCCTCACCAAGGTCATGACGGCGGAGTGGGCGGCTCACAACATCCAGGCCAATGCCATCTGCCCGACAGTTGTCTGGACGCCCATGGGCGAACGCGTCTGGAGCGTTGGCAACAAGTTGGAAAAGCTACTGGAAAAAATTCCCGCTGGTCGTGTCGCAACACCGGAAGATGTCGCGGATACAGTTCTGTATCTCGCCTCAGATGCTTCGAGCATGGTCAACGGGCAGGAAATATTTGTCGACGGTGGATACACGGCTCTCTAGGTCGCCCCATCCTCAAATAAAGACATGTGATTTTACGGTTTTGACAAGGCCATGTGCAGGAAATGGCCTGCACAGTGCATGCAGATCAACAGGTGTAACATGAAGATCAAGACGCTTCCGCTGGCCCTTCTGTCTCTCGCTCTTGGCGGGACGGCCCTGTCACAGCCGGCTGCCGCAGCCGGAACACCGCTGAAAATCGGCGTTTCCTTTCAGGAAATGAACAATCCGTATTTCGTCACTATGAAGGATGCCTTGCAGGAGGCCGCTGCCACGATCGGCGCCAACGTCATCATCAGCGATGCGCATCATGACGTCTCCAAGCAGGTGAGTGACATTGAGGACATGATCCAGCAGGGCGCGCAGATCATCATCATCAACCCGACCGATACCGTAGGCGTCACGTCCGTCGTAAAGACCGTTCATGACAAGAACATCCCGATTGTCTCGGTAGATGCTCAGGCTGGTGGTCCGCTGGATGCGTTTGTCGGCTCCAAGAACTACGATGCCGGCTTCAAAGCCTGCGAGTATCTCGCCATGACGATCAAGACCGGTAATATCGGTATTATCGACGGCATCCCGGTCGTTCCCATTCTTGAGCGTGTTAAAGGCTGCAAAGACGCTATCGCCAAGCATTCGGACATCAAGATTGTCAGCGTTCAGAACGGCAAGCAGGAGCGCGATCAGGCTCTGACCGTGGCGGAGAACATGCTTCAGGCGAACCCGGATCTGAAGGGCATCTTCAGCGTCAATGACAATGGATCGCTCGGTGTGCTGTCCGCCATTGAATCCAATGGCTCGGACGTGAAGCTGGTCAGCGTTGATGGTAACCCGGAAGCTGTGAAGGCCATCAGCAAGCCGGGCTCGCATTTCATCGCCACGGCAGCGCAGTTCCCCCGGCAGGAGATCCGTCTGGCACTGGCGCTCGCGCTTGCGAGGAAATGGGGCGCAGAAGTGCCGAAGGTTCTGCCTGTCGATGTCGAACTGATCGACGCGACGAAAGCCAAGACGTTCAGCTGGTAAATTTCAGGAACGGCCCCGGATTCCGGAGGGAACATCATGACAGAAACCAGTCAGACATCCCCAGAACCGCTTCTGAAGCTTGAGGGAATCTCCAAGAGCTTTCCGGGAGTTCGTGCGTTGCGGGATGTCAGCCTCAGCCTGGAGCGTGGAGAAATCCATGCTCTTCTGGGGGAGAATGGTGCTGGAAAATCTACGATTATAAAGATCATGGGCGGTATCCAGTCTCAGGATGAAGGGCAGATCTTTCTCAACGGAAAAGAATGCCACTTTTCCAGCTACAGGGACGCCATCAGTGCGGGGATCGGAATTGTTTTTCAGGAATTCAGCCTAATTCCTGAACTCGATGCCGTCGATAATATTTTCCTCGGGCGCGAGATGCGGAACGCTCTCGGATTTTCCCGCAAAAACGAAATGACGCGCATTGCGCAGGGAATTTTCGAACGTCTGGGAGTAAAAACGCGGTTTGATGTGCCTGTTGCGCGTCTCAGTGTCGCGGAACAGCAGTTCGTGGAAATTGCGAAAGCTCTGTCACTCGATGTGCAGGTTCTCATCCTCGACGAACCAACCGCGACCCTGACCCCGACGGAAGCCGAACTGCTCTTCAATGTCATGCGGCAGCTTCGCGATCAGGGAATCGGAATTTTCTTCGTGTCACATCACCTCGAAGAGATTTTCGAAATCTGCGACCGCATTACGGTGCTTCGTGATGGTGCCCACGTGGGCGTCCTGAAAACAGCTGACTGCACCATGGATCATCTGGTTGAGAAGATGGTCGGCCGGAAAATTGAAAGTACGTTTCCGCCCAAACCCGCTCTCCAGACTGCCGAGCGCATTCTGGAAGCCGAAAACATTCGTTTTGCCAGTAACGGGCACCCCAACAGTTTCTATCTGCGAAAAGGTGAAATCCTCGGTTTCGCCGGGCTCGTCGGTTCTGGCCGAACGGAAACGGCGCTGGCGTTGATCGGCGCACTGCCATGTCCCGGAAAAAGGGTGCGGATTGAGGGCAGGGAAGTGTCTATGGGGAATCCTGCACAGGCTCTGCATCATGGCATCGGAATTCTGCCGGAAAGCCGAAAAACCGAGGGATTGATCCTCGGCTTCAGCATCCGGGACAACATCTCCATCAACAACCTGCCGCAATATACCCGCCCGATCGGCACGATCGACACCGCACGGGAGAAGCGGAAGACACAGGAACTGATGTCCGCGGTCCACATCAAAGCCCCTTCGGACGAAACGACCGTAGTGAGCCTCAGTGGTGGGAATCAGCAGAAGGTTGTGATTGCGCGCTGGCTGAACCGGCGAAGCAAGATCCTGATCTTCGATGAGCCCACCCGCGGCATTGATGTCGGGGCCAAGGCGGAAATCTACACACTCATGCGGAACCTCACGGCAGAGGGATACGCCATCATCATGATCTCATCCGAGCTTCCAGAGGTCGTCGGAATGTGTGACCGCGTGGCCGTGTTCAGCCATGGCGTCATCACGGCAGTTCTGGAAGGGGATGCCATCAGTTCGGAAGAGGTAATGCGTCATGCAACAGCAAGCGTTAAAAAGTCCGCAGTCGATGCACTTTCTGCTTGAGCGTTACAGAGCGTCGAAGGTCGCACGTTCAACGGCCTTTCTCCCGGCAGTCGGACTGTTCGTGGTCGTGGCCTGTATGATCGCGCTTAACAGTCGCTTTCTGTCCTTCGGCAACCTCGAAAACGTTGCCAGACAGGTCTCGATCAATGCCATCATCTCTGTAGGCATGACTTTTGCCATTCTCACGGGCGGCATTGACCTCTCCGTAGGCGCGGTCATGGCACTGGCCGGAACCATTACAGCGGGTCTGCTGGTTTCTGGCTTGAACGCCGGGCTGGCCATTATCGCCGGGCTGGGTGTCGGGGCGCTCTTTGGGGCAGGAAACGGATTGTGCATTGCCCGTCTCGGAATGCCGCCGATCATCGTCACTCTGGCATCCATGAGCATCGCTCGTGGACTAGGGCTGATCTACACGAACGGCTATCCCATTTCGGGTCTTCCAGACTGGTTTGCGTTTATCGGCCGCGGGAAGATTCTGGGAATCCAGACTCCCATTCTCATCATGCTGGTGGTCTATGCGCTGGCTTATCTGTTGCTCCAGCGCATGCCGATTGGCCGCTACATTTATGCAATCGGTGGGAATGAAGACGCCGTCCGCCTCTCCGGCATCGATTCCCGAAAATACAAGATTATCGTTTACCTGATCGGCGGCTTTACGGCTGCTCTGGCGGGCGTTGTTCTCTCCTCCCGTCTCATGAGTGGTCAGCCGAATGCAGGCGTCGGCTTCGAGCTTGATGCCATCGCTGCCGTGGTGCTGGGTGGCACCTCAATTTCCGGCGGCCGTGGTTCCATCATCGGGACCCTGATCGGCGCCATGCTGCTGGGCGTCTTGAACAACGGGCTGAACCTGCTGGAGGTCTCTCCTTACGTTCAGAACGTCATCAAGGGCGCGATCATCCTTCTCGCAATTTTCATCAGTCGTCAGCGCGGCACAGCATCTGCACGCTGAGACAGAATCACAAGGTAGAGCATATGACACAGTCTCTTCAGAACAAGGTCGTCGCTATTACGGGCGCGGCTTCGGGCATTGGCCTCGAATGTGCCCGTTATCTCATCGAAGCTGGTGCGGTGGTCTATCTTCTGGACCGTGACGCCAAGGCGCTGGAAGAAAAGACAGCAGAACTCGGCAGTCAGGCTCATGCGATCATTGTCGATCTTTTCGACTACAAAACCGTAGATGCTGCGGTCGCGCAGATCGTTCAGGAGCAGGGCCGGATCGATGTTTTCCACGCCAATGCCGGCGCGTATGTTGGTGGCAATGTGTGGGAAGGCGATCCTGATAGCTGGGATTCGATGCTCCATCTGAACATCAATGCAGCTTTCCGCTCGGTTCGCGCCGTACTGCCGCAGATGATGAAGCAGGAAAGTGGCGATATCGTTATGACCAGCTCGATTGCAGGCATGATCCCCATCATGGCCGAGCCAATCTATACGGCCTCGAAACATGCCGTGCAGGCATTCGTCCATACGGTTCGCCGTCAGGTCGCGAAGTACGGAATTCGTGTGGGCGCCATTCAGCCTGGCCCGGTTGTCACCCCTTTGCTGAAAGACTGGGATCAGGCGCGGCTTGAAGCCAACATTAAAGCGGGTGCCCTGATGGAAGCCAAGGAAGTCGCCGAAGCTCTGATCTTTATCCTGACACGTTCAAAAGGTGTCATGGTGCGTGATCTGGTCGTTTTGCCGCATAATTTTGATGCTTAAATAGAGGCTGAGAGATCGAAGAACCGTTGATTAAAGCTGTAATGTTTCAATTTGGAACTTAACGGGCTTTCTGTTGTCTCTCTTGAAAATAGGCTGTTTGTTCGGGTAAGAAGTAATTGATCCTGCTGTTGCTAACCCGAACAGCGTCTCGAATTCTCGCGATCTAGGGTGCCAGATAGACGCTGCTGGAGGCCAGCATATTGCCTGCCTGAGGCACACAGGAATGTCGACGCTGTGCACCGTATTTCTCGAGCGCCTGCTTCCGTATTTGCTCCAACTGGAGCAAAAGGTTGTGCGCATGTCGGATTTTTCAATTAGGAGAATATCGGACCAACAGGATAGCTATTACTCAATTTCCTAGGGTGTCCTAGGGGTGAGGGCTTGAAGGGCGGTCAGAAGTAGAATCTGAAAGACGTTGTGGGAGCGCCAGTGTTTGCTGGATGCCGCGCACATTGGAGCACGGGGACGACTGGCTTCGAGCCAGCGATAAAAGGCGTTTTCTGCGTCCATGATCGGATCCCAGTCTGAGAGTTGATCGTTCGGGAATGCTCCAGCC
>NZ_BEWO01000044.1 GCF_002723975.1 Gluconobacter japonicus | reverse complement strand
ATCTCCCGGATGTCAGCACGACGATGCGCCAGAACGAGGACATTCTCTCCTCCGATTTCCGCTGCATCCGCCAAATAGGCACGGGCTGTCTCCGCCACCACCTGGGCTGAACTGGTGACTTCCCGGATCGCTCCTTTCCGGTCGTAATACTCCAGAGCATCCCGAGGTCGACCAGACCCAAGAGCAACCGTCGCCTCCCGGTCGTCAGCATTCCGAGCACGACGGACATCAACCATGCGGGCCGCACCAAGACGGGCCTCAAGAACCCGGAACGGCGCTCCTGCCTGAATGGGTTGCAACTGTTCGGCGTCACCCACCGCCACAACCTTGGCCCCATACTGCTGCGCCACGGCCAGCACATCACGCATCTGCCGCGAGCCAACCATGCCGGCCTCGTCGACCACCAAAACAGTTTTGGCATTCAGGCGGGGATAAGCGTCATCGTTTGGTTTAAGATTATTCAGACGCCAGAAAAACTGAGCAATCGTCTGACTTCTGATTGTGGCTCCGTCCTCGAGCTGCTGCGCAGCCGTCGCCGAAAGGGTAAGGCCCTTCACCTGATAGCCACCTTTTGACCAGACATATGCAGCCTCATCAAGCATGGTGGTTTTACCAGTGCCAGCCAGACCAGATACGAGCGCCAACCGCTCAGGACCCGTGACATGGCGGACAGCAGCGACCTGCTCCCCCGACAACTTGGAATAGCTGAGCACGTCATTCTGATGGGCTGTGGCATCCCCATGCAACCGATCGCCCTGCATCTTGTCCGCCATATCGACAAGATCGCGTTCCGCACGGAGCAGAGAACGCGATGAATAACGCTTATTCCCCTCCTCGTCCTTGCCGAGGAAAACTGTCTCATCCGAAGCGAGAACACGGGCTTTCATGGTGTCAAAAGCAAGCCGTGTCTGCTCTTCCGTCATGTCTTCCCCAAGCCAGCGGTGCAGATAGCGGGCAACATCCTGCTCGGTGAAAGAGGCGGCTTTATCCGTCAGAGCGTCTACAACAATGCTGGGATTTACAGTGATCCGGTGCCAGTTCCGGGCCTGAATCTGTTCGTTCTTGGCCGTGCGCTCTGCCGTGAAATGAGGATCATTTTCTCGAACTCTTTCCTGCATGGGGCGCGCTGCGCCCTCCTTGATCTGGGGCTCCAAATCAAGGCCACGGTCTGCATAGCTCCTCCGATCGATCCGGGCATCGATGCCACGTGCCGCCAGCATACCGTTCGTCAGATCTTCCCAGCTCGTCCGCCAGTACTCATACACCTCTTTACTATTCCATAACCGCTCCTTTTTCGGGCCAAATCCGCTCTCGGATACAGGTCGCATCGTCAGCAGAATATGAGCGTGGGGAGCGATCTTATTATCGGCGGCAATGGGGCAATGGATCGAAACGTCAGCAATCATGCCAAGAGAAACAAAGTTCTCCTGGACAAAAGATCGTACCAGTTCCAGCCGGTCCGCCTCGTTCAGTTCTCGAGGAAGGGCTACCTCGATTTCACGGGCAAGCTGGGCATCTTTTCGCCGTTCTGATTTTTCAACGGCGTTCCAGAGCGTTTCCCGATTGCGAAACTCCTCGGACGCACCTTCTGGGAGGAAAATCTCGGAATGAACGATGCTGCGTTTTCTGGTGAAGTTACGGTTTTCTTCATAACGCTCATCCCAGAGATTATCTCCAGCACGATAGGCTGCCGCTGCGACAACACTTCGTCCCTTACTTCGATCAATCGTTTGACTTCGCATATGGAAGATCGCCATTGGCGTTTATACCAATGCTAAGCGCCACATTGCGTAGCAATGTATCTGCGCGCCCTTCGATATTCTCGGTCTGGTTGGAGTTGCCGGGTTGGTCATGGCATCAGCCATAGAATAGAATGAAGCCTACTGGCAAGAAAAGGAGGCGCAGCATGGCCAAGGTTCGCAAGACTCTTCAGGAAATGATCGAAGAGCAGGAGAAAAAGAAGGAAGCGGTCTCTAATAGGCTAAAGGCCCTGAAAGCACGCGAAGCGACAAGCGAGAAGAAAGCAGACACACGGCGAAAGGTCATCCTCGGTGCGATGGTCATGCACATGGCACAAAACGATGACGCGGAAGCTGTGAGCGTTCTGGAGAGAGCGCTTCGCCAGTTGACGAAGGAACGTGACAGGGAAGTCTTTGCAGACTGGTCGTGGAAAGCCGATCCAAACAATGAATAGTAGTGATCTGGGTTTTTTTGAGGAACTCGGCCTGACACTGGAGCGCGTGAATAGCAGGCTCGACAGGGAGGCAACACAGAGCTCCGACTTGGGCAGGGACATGAAAGCCTTGCACCAGTCGGTCGAGACACTCACACAACTGGTCACGACACAGCAGGACGTCAGACTGTCAGGCATCCGGGAAGAACCGGTTAGCGAGGCTATGGCTAGGCTAACCGGTTTGATTGCCAGGGAAATACCGGAGCACCTGTCACGTCAAAGTCGGGACCTGACAGAAACTCTCACCCGCGAACACAAAGCGCTGAAACAGACCCTCTGGGATGAAATCGATCGCCTGGAAAACCGAAAGACGGTCAGCAAAACGAGATACCTCCCTTATCCAGCCATCACTTTCGGCTTCTGGGGTGGAATCCTGCTCATGGCACTGGTTGATCGGGGGGTGGCTCATTTCGCCTTGGGGTCCACTTTCGATTTCTGGTGGACCGATCCCCTCACAATGGCATTGGCCTGGGTTTCTGGGGCATCGTAAAGGTCGCAGACGCGACATACGGGAAAGGAAACGACCGTGAAGGGGCAATACCCTCTCCACGGCCATTCTTGGGCTTCTCCGCCCATCAGGAACGATTGCGGTCCCGTCGATCAATCAGGATTGTACCGACATTGATCCAGAGATGCATGATCTGGCGACCAGCATCCCCCGCATCTTCGGCCGTGACCGGCTCAACAGGCATTCCAGGCCGTCCGATAAAGGTCCTGGGACCGTCTGTGTAAATCCTCCTGTTCACCTTGCAGAAAACCTCGATCCCGCCACCTGGACGAAAAAACGCCCCGGCCACGAGATCAGCGAATACGCTCCCAGCCGCGCAGTTGCGCGGAGAGGGGCGCTTACGGCGCCCCTTGGCCAATTTATGCGGCGAAGGGTCAGAAGGCCGTCAGGCGACTTCTGTGAGGCTCTCGCAGGGTCTTGAAGGGATACGGGGGACGTGGTTCAACCACTGCCAGCGTCGTCATGAGCTCAATCCTCATTCGGCGTTAGCTCTGTTCGGGGTGTTACCAGCACCTCGGCAGAGCGCCCATCAGGCGATGGGCAGCCGGAATCCTAGTACACCTGTCCCCCGTAAGGGAATCCCCTTATCCATTTCTGATGAGCGGGTCCCGGTTAGGCACCATCCTTACCAACCATTCATTCCCCTTGAGCAAATCATAGTTCTCTTATGCTTCGTCCTTCAGGTCCGGAGCGAGCGCAGAGCGGGAGCCGCGAAGCGTGCCCGTCAGGGCATCCGGTGTGGATAAAGTTTCTTAGATTTGCCCTTGAACCGCCCCCGAGGGTCCACAGGACCCGAGGCCCCCTACCGCTCACAAAGGGCGTTCGCGGGCCTCGAACCCGTGGGCTTCGTGGACGGCCCTTAGATCATATAAATGCATTCTTTTGGTTGCCTTATAAATCAATGACTTAAGAGGGGGGGGTAGTCCCATAGCTGATGGGACTACCCCGTCCCATCAGCTATGGGACTGGTTTGACAAGATTACCCCGTGGATTGATATTTTTTATCAGTCGAATATTGACAATAATTATCAGCGTATGGGCATATTTTATTCGTTGATGAGACCGGGTAGTCTCATTTCGCGCCATTATGGACACAGCCCCTAGGAAGAAGACGTGCAGAAGCATTCTCGCCAGATTGGATTAACAACCGCACCTAATGGCACCTGGGTACAAACAGAACGAGCGGCTCATGAAAGATGGGCGAAACTAATAGGTTCTCACCCTAAAGCTGCTGCTTTAATGCATGTAATTGTTGGCAACATGGGAAGACACAATGCCCTTGTTGCTAGCATACCAAATTTGCAAAAACTTATGGGATGCTCTAGAAATACTGTGATAAGAGCAATTACAACTTTAAAAGATCAAAACTGGATTGAAGTACGTCAAATAGGAGCAGCCGGAACAACAAATGCATACATTGTGAATGATAGGGTTGCTTGGACAGGAAAGCGCGATGGTATCCGGTACAGCTTATTCAGTGCTGCCGTCCTAGTATCGGACGACGAACAGCCGGATAAGGATGAAATCAATACCCGTCCTCCGCTTGAACGGGTTCCATCTTTGTATCCTGGCGAAAAGCAATTACCGATTGGGGAAGGACTTCCTCCCCCCTCTCAGCCTTCATTCGAGGCGATGGAACACGACCTTCCATATACCCTGAGGGATGACGATTGATGCGTGGCTATCATATACATCGCTATCTCCCCCTGCGCCACGTCAGTGCACCACTTGCGCCACCATGCGCCACATGCTGAGCCAGAGACGCGCCTCTGAAATATGGGGGGTTTCCCGCCGCACAATCCAACGGGCAATTCAGTCCGGGAAGCTAAGCATTTCCTTGGATGGGCAAATTGATCCATCAGAAATGCTTCGAGTTTTCGGGGAGGCATCTAGCAAAAAAGACGGTGGCGCAGGTGCGCCAGTCAGTGAGCCACTTGCGCCACCTAATGCGCCAGGTGAGCCCCCTTCTTCAGAAGCGGCCCTATCGGCTGAGATTAAAGCGCTTCGCGCAGCCTTGGTGGCGAAGGATGAACTGCTGGCTGCGAAGGATCGCCACATCGAAGACATGAGCCTGTCATTACGACTTCTGGCCGCTCCAATCAGCCAGCCTCAGCCACCTTCTCAAGCGAGAAAGCGAAATCAGACATTTTGGCAGCGTATCTTCGGGAAAACTGAAAAAACCCAATAAGGTCAAAAAAACTTTTCCAACACTTTTAAATAAAACACTTGCATTGTCCAATGGGTCATTGTATTAAAATAACCACAACAGTTTGAGGGTTATTTTATGTCTTTCCGATACGATGCTAAGATTCGAGCAGCTAGGGCTATTTTAAATATTTCCAGAAGCGATCTGGCTGAATCATGCGGGATCTCCGCAACCATAATTCAACGAATTGAAGGGGGCTATGGTAGCGTTAGTTCAGCCAATAATAATTTGTTAGAAGATTTCTTCAAAAGAAACGGAATTATTTTTCACGAAAATTCCATTGAATTTAGCTCAGAAAAAGAAAACATCCAAAAAGATAAGCACTTAAAAAAATTAACCAATGAAGAGATTTATAATTCTCTGAAAATAAATCAAGATTTTACATCATGTTTTTCGAATTGGGATGAATATACCAAGAATAATATTTTCTCCGTAATAAGATCATTTAATAAACTTGGCCTTGATATATGGTATGTCGATATGGGAGGAGAAATAAGAATTGGATTTAAAGATGAAAATGAAGAAAAAGGAAAACCATTTTCATTTATAAAGTTTAAAAAAGAAGGTTTTACAATAGATTTTAACAGAAGAGTTTCTAAATACTCAGAATATATTAAAAGATTTCCAATTTCTTTTGGTAATGGAACATTGGTAGATAAATGCTTTGTTGATAACTTAGAAAAATTATCTTCCAATGGCGTGGAATTACCTCCGGTAATTCAATCTTCTTCTGAAGGGCGCTTACCGACTGATTACCCTCCACTGTAAAAGAATGACTTAAGCTATGAGATTTTATCTATACCCACCCTCACAGCGTCTGCCGTTCCAACCGATACAATCTCACGACGAAAAAAAAATCAGTTGCTTTATACGAAAAATGATATCATATTGATATCAGCACCACATCTAAGTTCGAAGATTCCTTACTGAGAACACGAAACCTAGGCAGTGAGTGATTTGAAATGACCGTAGCAACCGAAAAAAAGACCGATAGTTTTCTCCTGAGATTGCGCCCCAAAGACACTCCTACGGGTGTCAGTGTTGGGACATTCAACACCCTGACCGATCTCACGGGATTAACAAAAACCGAGCTTACTCACCTAGCATTACGTGAGTATGCAGACAGAAACATAAGGAGGTACGAAGACGACGATGGGCCCTTAACTACCGCACAACTGAAACAGATAAGAGAAATAAGCAAAGTGAAACAAATCGATGACGATGAATTCGACGAACTACTATTCTAATAGGAGAAAATATGAGTACGAAGTACGCCCCCCTTCCCACCATTGGTGATATTGTCTGGTGCCATTTCCCCCAGGAGATGGGAGTTCCTGGCCCGAAGTCTCGACCGGCTCTTGTAAGAGCGGTCTCGACTGCACGTAACCTCGTGCAGGTGGCGTATGGCACCAGCAAAAAGACGGGAAGTCTTTATCCGGGTGAGTTCGTTCTCGACCCTAGCGATGGAGGGTTCGCAGACAGTGGCCTCGAAGTGCGTACCAAGTTTGATGTTGGCAACTTGGTTACATTACCATTCGACGACACATGGTTTGCCCCAAGCCCTCTTTTGAAACCAGGAACACCAGCGCCTAAAATGGGATCTCTACACGTTAGCTACCTGACGGCAGCGATCAAAGCGCGGGAAACCTACAAAGATTATCAAGCAAAAAAAGCGAGGGAAGCCCTTCGCTTGGCAAACGACAAGTAAAGAGACCATAAGCTTATGAGGTCTTATCTCTACATGGGTAAGACCTCGCAAACTTAAAGAAGCGTTATCGAGAATAGCTTTAATCAGGTACCTTGATAACACTCAGACAAATCACCTTTCTTTTTGTCCAGTGATTTCAAAACTCCATACTCGGCCCTGCATTACAGGACCGGCTTTGCTCACGCTCCCGAACACGCTGCCGATCATCGGCCCTGAAATCCTCACGGTACCGATCAACCACCCTCTGGAGGGCGGGACTGGCTTCGCCAGTGAAGCTCTGCCCAACGTCGCGTCCAGGGATCGCTTCCAGGTCATACCCTACCCGGGCAGCACGTTCTTCAGCCCTGACGACAGACTGGTCCTCACGCCGATCACACTGACCGGCCGCCTCATCCATCTTCCAGACGGCCGCTCCGAGCCGCTCCGTTGCTTTCTGAAGATCACCCCAGGCTCGAGCGAAATCAGGAGACTGGAGTGCCAGGGACAGATGACGGCGAGCATCTTCAGAAGATCCTTTCTCGATCGCGGTAAAGAATGCCCATCCGACCTTTCTCAAGGCGCCATGCGCCTCCTTTGCACGCCCGACTGCTACCCTCACGTGATAGGTAGTATCTTCAATCCTTCGCTTATCTATAGAGGCTGCCTGTTCAAGACGTGCTTCAAGAGCAGCACGGGCTATAGCCGCCTGCTTCTGATGCTCCATGCGGGCTTCAGTAGCCCGAAACTGCAATTCCTGTTCTGCCCTGACTGTGACCAGAGATTTACCCGTTGAGGCCGCAAGGCGGCGCGCCGCCTCGAGCTTTTCTTGTTCTCTCGCAGCCACTTCCTGCAGGCCGGTATTTTTCTTCATGGCGTTGCTAAGATTTTGCTCGGCAACTCTCACAGCCGTTGTCTGACGATCAATCGCTTCCTTTCGAAGAAAGATGGTGAAATGCGCTCGGCGTAGCTTTTGTTTCTCGTGCACAATCTGCGCCTGACACGCCTGCACAGTCTCTTGTCCAAACCGTGCATTATCCTCAGCAACGGCAAGACGGCGATCAATGATCGCTGCAAGAGCCTCGTTTTCATGCTGCTTCTTCTCAACTTCACGCTGACGCGCTGCGTTCTCTGTTTTCCGCCTGTCAGCAGCCTGTATCCGTCGCAATTCATGCGCCCGTTCACGCTCCTGGGCTGCTTCGTATTCTGCCTTACGCCTCTTGCGTTCCTGTTCAGCCGCTTCATGGCGTTGCCGCTCAGCCCGGGTGTGCTCTTCCTGCTGCTGACGCTCCCGCTCGGCTGCCTCTGCCTGACGCTGCGCTTCGACCTCTGCACGTTGGACAACTTCCTGAGGGTCGTACTTTGGAGATGGGGCCTCTGTAAGATCAGCCTGCCGCACATGAGCTTCATAATACTTTGCAAGCGCTTCTAAAGATGGAGAAAATCCCCGCACTTCCGCGTAATCGATGGTTGAGTCTTTGCTCCTGTCCCGGCTCAAGCGCTCGAAGAGTTTTTCTTTGTTTCCTGCCGTTTCCGGGGTCCAGTATCCCCGGAAAGTGTCCCGGTGCCGACTGAGAAGCACATAGAGAAGCTGCCGATCCATAGAGCTGGACAGAACCCCGTGAACCTTCTCCGCCGTCGCACCCTGCCCCTTATGCACGGTCCGGGCATACCCATGGTCAATATGGCGATAATTGGAGATACGAACAGCAACTGTCCGGTCTTTGGTCCGGATAGTAAGAAGATCGTCCTGAACGCTCTCAACAACACCATCCAGTCCATTCCGGACACCAAGCGCACGGTTGTTTTTTAGAAAGACAATCCGGTCCCCTTCACCGAACGCACGTTCTCCAAGAGCAGTCTCAAAGGTAACACCTTCTTTGACCTCTCCGGACTTCACCAGCTCTCTACGAATGGCCTTGTTGATCTC
>NZ_BEWO01000043.1 GCF_002723975.1 Gluconobacter japonicus | reverse complement strand
GAGGCCACCTCTGTTCGACTGTTCGGTCGCGGGAAGCGGATTGGCAGATGACCACCATTTAACAATCATATCGCGGCCGGCCATCGATCGAGTGTCATTTTGCAGATGGAGAGCAGTTGGTTGATCGTAGCGCCGTCGCGCGCCTGAACGGACATGCCTTCCATGACCGTATTGATGAATTTGCCTAGCACGGCCGGATCGGCATTGGCCGCAAGCTCGCCCTGCGCGGCGCCGCGATGCAGACGCTCGATCAGGAGGGCCTCCGCCGCGATACGTTTTTCGCGCAGCAGGCATTCGATGGCGGCAGACGCTGGCGAAACGGCTGCCGCTGCCGAATACATGAAGCAGCCGGCGGGCGTTCCAGGTTCCGAAAACGATGACGCCGCTCGTTCCAGCAGGCCTTTGACGGCCTCGAAGGTGGACAACGCCGGATCGTTGATGGGTGCATAGAGGTGGACGCTGAACGTCGCGGCGTAGCGCTCGATCACCGCCGCGAACAGCCCCGCCTTGTTGTCAAACGCCGCATAAAGACTGGCGGCGGCGACGCCAGTCTCCGCCACCAGATCGGCCATCGATGTCGCCTCGTAGCCGCGCTGCCAGAACAGCCGCACCGCCTTGTCGAGCGCTGCGTTGGTGTCGAACACACGAGGGCGACCTGCGCCGCGACGGGCTTTCGTCTCAGTCATGTCTCGCGCCCGATATGGAATGATCGATAAATAATAGCTTGAAGCTGGTGGCCCATACCGATACTGAACAATCATTCAATATTCAAGGAGTGGCCCATGAGCCGCATCGTTCGAATCCACGAATATGGCGACGCCAGTGTCCTCAAGATTGAAGATTTGGCAGTGCCCGCGCCCGCGGCCGACGAGGTGCAGATCGCGGTCAAGGCGATAGGCATAAACCGCGCCGAGGTGATGTTCCGCAACCATGCCTACCTTCAGGAAGCCGAGTTCCCGAGCCGCCTTGGCTATGAGGCTGCCGGCACCGTCGTTAAGATCGGCGCGGACGTGACCGGGTTTGCGGAAGGCGAAGCCGTCAGCGTCATCCCTCCGCTCGACATCGCGCGCTGGGGCACCTATGGCGAGGTCGCCAACGTGCCTGCCCGCCTTGTCGTAAAGCATCCGGCCGCGCTGTCGTTCGAGGAAGCGGCGGCCGTGTGGATGCAGTATGTCACCGCTTGGGGCGCGCTGGTGGAGCAGGCGAAGCTCGGCGAGGGCGATTTCGTCATCGTCACCGCTGCTTCCAGTAGCGTCGGCCTTGCTGCCTTCCAGATTGCGCGGATGGTCGGCGCGACGGTAATCGCGACGACGCGTACCGGAGCCAAGCGTCAGGCCCTGATCGATGCCGGTGCACATCATGTCGTCGCGACCGAGGAAGAGGATCTGGTGGCGAGGGTGATGGAGATAACCGATGGTGCAGGTGCGCGCGTGGTGCTCGACCCGGTCGGAGGTCCGTCGTTCGAGCCGCTGACCGCGAGCATGGCGCGCGGCGGCATCCTGCTCGAATATGGCGCGCTCAGCGGCGAGCCGACACCGTTCCCGTTGTTCTCCGTGCTGGGCAAGAGCCTTACGCTCAAGGGTTATCTCTACAGTGAGATCGTCTCGGACGACGCCGCCCTTGATCGCGCCAAGGCCTTCATCGTGGCGGGTCTGGAATCGGGTGCGCTCAAGCCGCGGATCGCGCGCACTTTCCCGCTCGACGCCATCCAGGACGCGCACCGCTTCCTCGAATCGAACGACCAGATCGGCAAGGTCGTCGTTACGGTCTGACCGGCAAATCTGGGGAGCAAGCGATGGCTCCCCCTCCCAGATACATGATCGGACCCTCAGCCCATGCCGTGGTTGCTTGCGGCGCAGGCTTGAGAGCATGACCGGAACCTCGCCCGATGAGAGAAACGCCCGTCTCAGTGCAGGATTGAAACTCCCCCCCTGTATAGTATGCTGAAGCGATTTCTCGGGAAAACGCGATGCCACATTCATCAGAGGACAAAAAGCGAGCCATCACACGCTTGCGGCGTATCAAGGGTCAGGCGGACGCTCTGGAACGCGCGATCGAAGCCGGGGCCGATTGCGCTCCCCTGCTGCAGCAAATTGTCGCCATGCGTGGCGCGACAAACGGGCTGATGGCGGAAGTGATGGAGAGTCACCTCAGGGAAACATTCGGTTCCGGCGCAGATCCAGCCCTCAGAAGCGAGGGCAGCGATCACGATGACGGCGTGGAGGGCGTAATGAAGATTCTGCGTACTTATCTTAAATGACGATTTCAGGCTCATTTTCTTGCCCGTGCTCTCTCGCACTTAGAAGCCAGCCCCTGCTGCCTTCTCTGGTTTGAGATCCTCGGTAGGACACCTCTTGTATACTGTCAGGGAGTATGACAAAGATACTCCCTGACAGTATGAGAACGTCGACGAATTTGCGATGGTGCAACGGCCTCGCACCGGCAATCGGTTTCCATCAACGAGGGTATCCCAACATGAAATCTCGCGCCGCTGTAGCCTTCGAGCCGGGCAAGCCACTCGAAATCGTCGAAATCGATGTCGCTCCACCCCGGAAGGGCGAAGTGCTCATCCGGGTGACGCACACCGGCGTGTGCCACACCGATGCGTACACGCTGGCGGGCAGTGATCCGGAGGGCGTTTTCCCGGTGGTTCTAGGCCACGAGGGCGCGGGCATCGTTGTCGAGGTCGGTGAGGGCGTCACCAGCGTCAGGCCGGGCGATCATGTGATTCCGCTCTACACAGCCGAGTGCGGCAAGTGCGATTTCTGCGTGTCGGGCAAGACCAACCTGTGCGTCGCTGTCCGCGAAACGCAGGGCAAGGGTTTGATGCCCGATGGCACCACCCGCTTCTCGTACAATGGCCAGCCCCTTTATCATTACATGGGCTGTTCAACCTTCAGTGAATATACTGTCGTCGCCGAAGTCTCGCTCGCCAAGATCAATCCCGAGGCTAACCCCGAACATGTCTGTCTGCTGGGCTGCGGCGTCACGACCGGCATCGGCGCAGTCCACAATACCGCCAAGGTCCAGCCTGGAGACTCGGTCGCCGTGTTCGGCCTTGGCGGGATCGGCCTCGCTGCAATTCAGGGCGCGCGCCAGGCGAAGGCGGGTCGCATCATCGCCATCGACACCAATCCGTCCAAGTTCGCGCTGGCACGCCAGTTCGGTGCGACCGAGTGCATCAACCCCAAGGACCATGACAAGCCCATCCAGCAAGTGCTGATCGAGATGACGGGATGGGGCATCGATCATACCTTCGAGTGCATCGGCAACGTCCATGTCATGCGCGCCGCGCTTGAATCAGCGCACCGTGGCTGGGGTCAGTCGATCGTGATTGGCGTTGCGGGCGCGGGCGAGGAAATCTCCACCCGCCCATTCCAGCTCGTCACGGGCCGCGTATGGAAGGGGTCCGCTTTCGGTGGCGTCAAGGGACGGACACAGCTCCCCGGCATGGTCGAGGACGCGATGAGAGGCGATATCGATCTGGCCCCGTTCGTTACCCACACCATGGGTTTGGAGGAGATCAACGAGGCGTTCGACCTGATGCACGAAGGCAAGTCGATCCGCACGGTCATTCACTACTGACCCGCCGATCCGAAGCGGCGCGAGGCGCTCGGATCGACAACTCGGCCTTCATCATGGCCCGACCCCGGCCATGATGAAGCGCGCTCTGGCAACTGGGCAACGTGTCGCGATGCGGTAACAACCGCCGAAATGCAATCGTTACATGCCGATAGCGGCACGGACCAGGGTCGCCTGGCCCAGGCGCTTACCAGCGGAGTGTGTGTGGCCTCGTCGCGCGACCCAACGGGAAAAATGGTTTTGTCGTAACCTTTGTCTAATGCTGGAAAAATATTTCAAAGGTTCCGAACATCGGGCCAGCCTGGCCGTTGGATGTATTGAGTCGCAAATGCATTCATCTTTTACCCCGACCGTAATGAACCACAGGCCGCACGGGCGGATATGGCAGGAAGACTGAATTGAAGGACAAGGATATACACGCGACGACGCCGGCCTCCGACCATTGGCATGCGGGACCTCCCGCTTGCGTGCAGGTTCGTGGCGCGCGCCAGAATAACCTAAAAAATGTGGACGTCGATGTACCGCGCGACGCCTTCGTGGTGTTCACCGGCATATCGGGTTCGGGCAAGTCATCGCTTGCGTTCGGCACCCTTTATGCCGAAGCGCAGCGGCGTTATCTGGAATCGGTTGCGCCCTATGCCCGTCGCCTTATCGACCAGGCCGGCGTGCCGGAGGTCGACACGATCGACGGATTGCCGCCTGCGGTCGCGTTGCAGCAGCAGCGCGGCTCGGCCAACGCGCGATCCTCGGTCGGCAGCGTGACGACGCTCTCCAGCCTGGTGCGGATGCTCTATTCCCGCGTCGGCGAATATCCGCGCCATCAACCCATGCTCTATGCGGAGGATTTCTCCCCCAACACGGTCGCGGGGGCTTGCGCGACCTGCCACGGCATCGGCCGCGTATATGACGCGACCGAAGAGACGATGGTGCCTGACGACAGCCTCACCATTCGCGATCGGGCGATCGCCGCTTGGCCGACCGCCTGGCATGGCCAGAACCTGCGCGATATCCTCGTTTCGCTCGGCTATGACGTCGATACGCCGTGGCGCGACCTGCCGAAAAAGGATCGCGACTGGATCCTCTTTACTGACGAGGGGCCGACGGTGCCGGTCTATGCGGGCCTGACGCCCGAACAGACCCGGACGGCGCTCAAGCGCGGTATGGAGCCGAGCTACCAGGGCACCTTCACCGGCGCGCGCCGCTATGTGCTGGAAACCTTCGCTAACACGAAAAGCGCGCTGATGAAGAAGCGCGTCTCGCAATATATCATCGGCCGCGATTGCCCGACCTGCGACGGCAAGCGCTTGAAGCGCGAAGCCCTGTCGGTCAAATTCGCCGGCCTCGACATTGCCGAGTTCGGCGACTTGACGGTGCTCAAGCTGAAGGACTTGCTGATGCCCGTCGCGCAAGGCGCGTATGGGGCGGTCTCCGCCCCCCTCGACGGGCCATGTTCTGGAGAAAGCGGCCCGCGATGCAGCGGTCGAACAACGGGTTGCGGCGGGCGGCTCTGCGCACAAGAGCGCGCCCGACGTACGCCGCACGCCTAATCTCTCCGACGAGAAGCGGATCGCTGCCCAACGCCTCGCCTGCGAATTGATCGAGCGGCTGGACCCGCTGATCGATCTTGGCCTTGGCTACATTTCGCTCGACCGCAGCACGCCGACGCTCTCCTCCGGAGAGCTGCAGCGCTTGCGGCTTGCCACGCAATTGTCGTCACAGCTTTTCGGCGTGGTCTATGTGCTTGACGAGCCTTCGGCAGGGTTGCACCCGGCAGATGGCGAAGCCTTGCTCACCATCCTCGAGCGTCTCAAGGCGGCGGGCAACTCCCTGTTCGCAGAGCCGCTCCGCAGTGAGCGCACACCGCGCGATCCCAAGGCATGGCTACGCCTTGAAGGGATCAGGCGGAACAATCTCCATGGTCTCGACGTCGAGTTTCCCATCGGCTGCTTCACCGCTGTCACCGGCGTTTCGGGATCGGGCAAATCCAGTCTGGTCAGTCAGGCGCTGCCCGAGCTCGTGACGGAACACCTCGGCGGCTCCCCCGGGGCCGAGGAGGAGGATATCGATCCGCTGCTCGACGTTGCGCAGAACGACACTGAAGGACGCCTTGTCGCAGGCATGGAGCATGTTCGCAGGCTGGTGCGGGTCGATCAGAAACCGATCGGCCGCACGCCGCGCTCGAACCTGTCCACCTACAGCGGCATGTTCGACCATGTGCGACGGATCTTCGCTGATATGCCGCTCGCCCGCCGGCGGCACTACAGCCCGGGAAGGTTCTCGTTCAACGTCGCGCAAGGCCGCTGCCCGGTGTGCGAGGGCGAGGGATACGTCATGGTGGAGCTGCTGTTCCTGCCGAGCGTTTTTGCCCCGTGCTCGACCTGTCATGGCTCTCGCTACAACCCGCAAACGCTCGAAGTCGAATGGAACGGGCGCAATATCGCCCAGGTGCTCGAACTGACGGTCGACGATGCGTGCGATTTCTTCGCTGGCGAGGCATCGGTGATGCGCTCCCTCGACGTGTTGCGGGAGATCGGTCTTGGCTATCTGAGGCTTGGTCAGCCGGCGACTGAACTGCAACGCGCTCAACGCGGTAACACGATCTACATCCTCGACGAGCCAACATCGGGGCTTCACCCCTCCGATGGCGACCGGTTGATGCAACACCTGCAGGGCCTCGTAGACGCCGGCAATACCGTCGTAGTCGTCGAACATGACATGCGCGCCATCGCACAGGTGGACTGGATCATCGACCTGGGACCGGGGGCCGGTGAAGATGGGGGCCGTATCGTTGCCAGCGGCGTCCCTGGCGTCGTTGCGGAAGCGGAAGGCAGTCTCACCGCCCGCTATCTCAAGGCGGCACTATAGGTCGTAAATCTGGCCGAACGCACGTTCCATAAGGTGCATCTCAACCACACGCTGAAATGGGTCGAATCTGGAAGAGGGAGCCGGCGATGTGTCACCGCGGTTGACGCGGCTCAGGGTTTGAGTGCCCGTCAGATGCGCCGTGTTCGTGTGATACGCGGCGTGGCGGACGGCCAATCGCTGACCATCCGCCACGCTTACTTTGTGAGGGCCTTCTCCAGGGAGAGGGCCCTCACATGGTTCGTCGAAACGCCCCGTCTTAATTCCCTGCTGCGATTTCCTCGACGAGCTTGGCACAGAAGGCGGGCAGATCATCGGGATCGCGGCTGGTAACAAGGCCGTTGTCGACCACGACTTCCTCATTGGCCCATGTACCGCCGGCGTTCTCGATATCGACCTTCAGCGTCGGGTAGGACGTCAAGGTGCGACCCTCAAGCACGCCCGCCTCGATCAATGTCCAGGGTGCATGGCATATAGCCGCAACAGGTTTCTTCTGATCGAAGAAAGCCCGGATGAAACCAATTGCCTCGACGCTGCCGCGCAGCTTGTCGGCACCGACAGTCCCTCCGGGCACAACAAGTCCGTCGAAATCGTCGGCTTTCACCTCGGAAAACGTCTTGTCGATAGTATAGCTGCCGCCCTCGTCGAGATCGCTATTGACTGTGCGAGCCACGCCCGCTTCAAAACTGACCACGGTCACTTTGCCGCCAGCCTCCTCGATAGCTTGCTTGGGCTTCGAGAATTCTGGCTCTTCCGTCCCGCGGGGCGCGATCAGAACGGCAACTGATTTGCCCTCTAATGTCATAATTTATCCCTATTCCGTAGAAGACTAAGGTCAGGCACCCGGTTTGAGCACGACCTTTGTCCAACCATTATCGCGCGCATCGAAATGCTTGTAAGCGTCTGGTGCCTGATCGAGCGGCAGTCGGTGCGAGATGATTTGACCAGGATTGGCCCGGCCTTGCTCGATAAGCTTCATCAGCCGCCGGTTGTAGTGCTTTACATTACACTGGCCGGTGCCGATCTTCTGGCCCTTGAACCAGAAGTTGCCGAAGTCGAACGCCATCTTGCCTTCCTTCTGGAGATCGTCGGGCGCGTTCGGGTCTTCCGGAATGAACACGCCGACGACGCCGATGCCTCCGGTGGCCTTCGTGCTTTTGACGAGGCAGTTCATCGTGTAATTACTGCGCTCCTTGCCGTGGCGATCGCAACACTGGTAACCTACCGCCTCGACCCCCCGGTCGGTTCCAAGGCCGCCGGTCGCGTCAAGGATCTGCTGGGCGGGATCGCCCTTGCGCATGTCGATCGGGATCGCGCCCATCGCTTCGGCCAGCTTCAGACGGTCATCGTGGGAATCGACCACGAAGATCTGAGCGGCACCGCGGATTTCGGCTGAGTGCGCGGCCATCAGACCGACCGGACCGGCGCCGTAGATAGCGATGCTTTCGCCAGGCAGGAAACCGGACAGTTCGACGCCATGCCAACCCGTGGGGAAGATGTCGGAGAGCATGACATAGTCATCCTCCTTCTCTTCGGCGTCTTCGGGCAGCTTCAGACAATTGAAGTCCGCATAAGGAACGCGCATCAACTCGGCCTGACCACCTTGCCACGGACCCATCTCGGCAAAGCCATACGCCGCGCCGGCGGTTCCAGGGTTGGTCGTGAGGCAAAATCCCGTCAAACCGCGTTCGCAGTTTTCGCAGAAACCGCAACCGACGTTGAACGGCATGCACACGCGATCGCCCTTCTTGATACGATCGACGGCAGAACCGACTTCGACGACCTCGCCAAGGTTTTCGTGACCGAAGACCCTGCCCTTCTCGAAGCTGGTCCGGCCCTCGTACATGTGAAGGTCCGACCCGCAGATGTTGGTCGTCGTCAGCCGGATGATAACATCGGTCGGCTTTTCGATCTTGGGATCATCGATGGTATCGACGGAAACGTCTTTGGGCCCGTTGTACACGACAGCTTTCACGGATCTTCTCCTTTTGTAGATCTGATCTGGGCGTCATCAAATCGAGAGCTTGCTGATGATCCAAACCAGCGCAAAGGCGCATAGCATGGCACCTTTCCAACCAATGTCTGTCTCCTAAACCGCCTGACGCCTGAACGGTTCCTTCCCGTTCGGCAGTTCTCGGATCGATTTACGGCGGCTTTTCGATTGCCAGGGCCAGGACGATCTAAAAAGCGGCAGATTGATGACCTAAAGAAGTTCCTGCGAAACCAACGGCGCCATGATAACGCAACACATCAACGCCGACTTATCAGCAGCAGCATCAAAAGGCCGGATAAGCGCAAAAGACAAGGCCATCCACTATCGCGGATGGCCTGTCGTATTCTTCTATTTAGTTCCAGAGCCGGCCGGGCCGTCCATTCCCGAGGGCAGGCGACCCTAACCGTGCAGTCGTACGGCAGCTTGGGGTGCCGACCACTCCGCTATTTCGCGGCCAGCAGGGTGAACTTGTGAATCTGCGGCGGTTCCGAGAACAGTTCTTCCGCCTTCTCCATCAGCGCGGCGGCAACCTTGCCGTCAAGATGGGCCTGCCGATCCTCCTCTGTGTCGAACGTATCGAAGATCGCGTACGCACCGGGACCCTCCTCGATCGCATACCAGGTCAGAGTGCCCGGCTCGGCTTGAACGAGCGGCAATGCCGAGGTCAGGAAATTGGCGACATCGCGCTCTTTTCCGGGCTTGGCCTTCAGTGGCACATACAGCGCAAGTTTGGGCATCATCGAGTCCTCAAGTTAAACGGACAGATATCATTTGGCAAAGTAACGGTCAAGCGGGCCGGAACGTTCC
>NZ_BEWO01000042.1 GCF_002723975.1 Gluconobacter japonicus | reverse complement strand
ATGTTCTTCTTGCTCTCGCAGATGACCTATATGATCACGGGCAACATCAAGAAACGTTGACGGTCATAGAGAATATCTATGCGCTATATGATTTATATCAATTTGATTGCAACGACTTACAAGCATGACAAATAATTACAAATCATGACAACCCTAAAGATTACAATCTCTCATCTCATGCGGTTGGTTCCTAGCTGCATAGTTCAGATAAAAAACGTCTCCACAAAACCCGGGGCAATTCAGGTGCCCGAAAAGATGAAGGAAGTTGCACTGATATGCCGCAATGGCTGAACAAGGACGCCCCGTTTCGCGACAAGATCCGGGTCGTGATGCTGTGTCTGGTCACGTATTTCGTGTTCCAGTTCATTGTGACAGCAATCAGTTTCTTCTGGCATATATCGGCCGACGACGTGTGCGCCCTCCAGCTTGGTGTGCTGGTCCTTGGTGTGGCGAGTGTCCTGCTGACATGGCAATGGCTCACCAGCATGATTACCGCACCAGTTGAGAAGCTGGCCCTTCTGGGTGAGGATTTGGGCAGGGGTGTCTTCAACAAGACAATGCCATTTCTTGAGAACAAAGACTGTGTCGGTCGCCTTGCCCGTGTTCTGCTCAGCTTCTCCCGCGTGGTTGAGGAACAGAAGGCCGGTCATCAGCGACAGGAGAAAATGGCCGCCGAAATCAGGGAGGCTCTTGATCAAAGCCAGGAGCGCGACAAGCATACCCATCAGGTCATCGAGTGCCTGGGGCAGGCTCTGGCTGACATGGCGCAAGGCGACCTGCGAACCCGTATTCAAGATCCGATTTTTGAGGGTGAATTCGCCCCCCTGCGTGATGCCTTCAACCATTCCGCCACGCGTCTGAGCGAAGCGCTGAGCGCTGTTGCCAGCAACTCTGACCTGATCGCCACCGGGGCAGCCGAAATTTCGACCGCATCGGACGATCTGGCCAAGCGGACCGAGAAGCAGGCGGCCAACCTCGGGCAGACGGCATCTTCCGTGCGGACCATTACCGAAGGCGTGCAGAGCAATGCCAGGGCCTGTGCCGATGCCAACGCCGAGAGCCAGCAGGCGCTCGAAAAGGTCAAGGCGGCCACCACCGTCATGACCGAAACCACCAAGGCCATGGACGGGATCAAGAGTTCTTCCGACGCGATTGGCGAAATCATTTCAGTGATTGATGGTATCGCGTTCCAGACCAATGTGCTGGCCTTGAACGCCGGGGTGGAAGCCGCCCGTGCGGGCGACGCCGGACGCGGGTTTGCTGTCGTTGCGCAGGAAGTGCGCTCGCTCGCCGAACAATCCGCCACCTCCGCCAGCGAGATCAAGCGTCTGATTTCCGTTGCCGCCGAACAGGTGACCAAGGGCGTGGATCTGGTGCAGCAGACAGGCCGCTACCTGAACGATTTTGCCGGCAGTACCCAGAACATCGCCACGCGGGTGGAGGAAATCTCTTCCTCGACGCAGGACCAGGCCTTGCGCCTGTCCGAGGTGACGGGTGCTATCGGCGATATGGATCAGGTCACGCAGCAGAACGCGGCCATGGTGGAGGAGACAACAGCCGCCAGCCATAACCTCACTGCCGAGACCCGCACCCTGACGGCTACGCTCAATCGCTTCAAACTGGATATGAATAGCCCGGGTTCCGGTTGGGCCAGCGCTCCATCGCTTTCGAGCCCGCGCGCCGTCGAAGTGCGCCCCAAGACGGCAAACCCGCCTCGCGTGGTAGCTTCCGTCGCGCCCTCTCCGGCGCTGCCCATGCCTACCTCCTCATCCGATGCCGGGTGGGAAGAATTTTAATGGCCATTATTTCAGCGCGTCCTGGGCGTGGCCGCCCGGGGCGTTCCGCTTGATCAAGGGAACAGTCAGTTGGTGAACGTGACCCTCCCTGAACGTCTGGACACTTCTGCGGCGTTCGCCCTGAAGAGCGAGATCGAGCAGGCAATTCAGAATGCCGGGGGAGAGCAGGTTGCTCTGGATGCCTCAGGCGTAACTTACCTTGGGGGGCTGTGCCTGCAGGTTCTCCTTGCCAGTAGATGTCCACTGACGACGCCTTCGGAGCCAGTTGTGGAAGCTTACGCCCTGTTTGGCGTCAGCGCGTATCTGAGCGAACCCCTGGCACCATTGAAGGAGTAATGAGGATTATGGGCGACAAAGCAGGCATTCGCATTTTGACGGTCGATGACTCCCGCACCATGCAGAGTATGTTGCGCAAGGCTCTGGAAGGGGCCGGCTACGACGTTATCCAGGGCGAAGACGGGATCGACGGGCTGGACGTTCTGCAAGCGGCCGATCCTGTTCCCAACGCGATTATTACAGATATCAACATGCCGCGCATGGATGGCTTTGAGTTTATCGAAGCTGTGCGTGGGATGGAAAAATACAAGCGTCTGCCGATGATCGTCCTGACCACGGAAAGCGACCCCGAGAAGAAGGCCCGTGCCCGCGCGGCCGGGGCTACGGGCTGGATCGTCAAACCGTTCAGCACTGACAGCCTTGTCGCAGCCATCCGCCGGGTGACCGCTTGAAGGGAAAGCCAGCATGAGTGGTGACATGGACGATATCCTTCTGGTCTTTTTCCAGGAATGTGAAGAGCAGCTTCAGGAACTCGAGCGCGGGCTGGCGGCCCTGTCGGATGGGGAATCCGGCAAGGAGACAATTAATGCTGTCTTCCGCGCTGTGCATTCCATCAAGGGCGGGGCCGCGTCGTTCGGTCTGGAGAACCTTGTCCGTTTTGCGCATGTGTTCGAAAGCTCCCTGGATGGCCTGCGCTCCGGCCGTGTCGCCCCGACGCCAGAGATCGTCAAAATCTTTCTCAAGGCGATGGATGTCCTGAGCGATCTGGTAGCCGAGGCGCAAGGGGGTGCTGCGGTTGACCAGGATCGTATTGCGGATAGTCGGACCGAGCTGGAAACCATTATGGCCAATGCCACCGGTAGTGCGCCGGCTGAGAAACAGGACGAGGTCATCCCCGCTGATTTTACGCCTGTGCCCTTGGATTTCGCGCCGGTTATGGCCGATTTTGACTTCGGCGATTTAGGGGTTGAAGAGGAAGTCCCCGCATCCACTGCCCTGGTCGTGACCTTCAGCCCCCATACCGCCATGTATGACCGTGGAGATGACGCGCGAAATCTGCTGATCGGTCTGGCCGACGTGGCCGTCGCGCATGGTGGCACCAGCACTGTTACATGCGAGACAGCCGCAGTACCCACACTGGCGGATCTGGAAACCGAAAAGTCCTGCCTGTCATGGCGCGTGGTGCTGCCTGCCGCCGTGCCGGAGGAGAGCGTCCACACGGTGTTCGACTGGGTGAGCGACGTGTGCGATGTCACCATCACACGCGAAGGAGCGGCCATCCTCAAGGCCGAGGATAAGAATGCCGAAGACGCTGCCGCTTCGCTCGCGCCTGCATCAACGACGGACGCTCAGGCACCCGCATCGGCCATCATTGCGCCTGAACCAGCGCAAGCCCCGTCTCCGACCTCTGCCGCCGTCATGGAACGGATCATGGCTGAGTTGCCGCCTGCTCCGGCCGCAAGCGCCCCGGTCGATGCGGGCAAGGCCCAGCCGGTGCGCCAGCCCGCAGAACAGGCAACCATCCGTGTAGATCTGCATCGTGTGGATGACCTGATGGACCTGGTGGGAGAACTGGTCATTGCGCAGGCAGCTCTCGAAGCGATCGGTCAGGCCAACAATGGCGGCCATCAGGAAATGAACAAGTGCATTGCCAGCATGAAAACCCTGACGCGCGACATACAGGACGCTGTCATGGCCGTGCGTGCCCAGCCTGTGCGCAGCGTGTTCCAGCGCATGCAGCGTGTCGTGCGCGAGGCCTGTTCCATGACCCACAAGGACGTCGTGCTGACATTGGAAGGCGAGAACACGGAAGTAGACCGCACGCTAGTGGAAAAGCTGTCCGACCCGTTGACCCACATGCTGCGCAATGCGGTGGACCACGGCATTGAAAGTGCCGAGGATCGCATTGCCGCAGGCAAGCCCGGTACAGGGCAGATCCTGCTGTCCGCCGGCCATCGTTCGGGCCGCATTCTCATTACCATCCAGGATGACGGGGCTGGGATCAACCGCGAGCGCGTGTTGGCGATTGGCGTCAAGCGCGGCATTGTGGCCCCCGATGCGGTTCTGACGGATGACGAGATCCACAACCTGATCTTCGCCCCCGGTTTCTCCACCGCAGCCACCGTGTCCGATCTGTCTGGTCGTGGGGTGGGGATGGACGTGGTCAAGCAGGCCATCCTGGGGCTAGGCGGGCGCGTGACCATCAGCAGCGTGGAAGGGCAGGGTACGACCTTCTGTCTGTCCCTGCCGCTGACGCTGGCCGTGCTGGATGGCATGCTGATCGACGCTGCGGGTTCGACAATGGTCGTGCCGATTTCCTCCGTGGTGGAAACGATGATGGTTGGTCACAAGGACATCTACGCACTGCCAGATGGTGCCAATGTCGTGTCCATTCGTGGAGAGTGCATGCCGCTTATTCCTCTGGCGTCTGTATTGGGACTGGTCAGGAAGCGTGCGACCGGCCAGTCCGAAGAAGATGTGATTCTGGTCGTCGAAAATGAGTCCGGCGCACGTGCGGCGCTAATCGTGGACACGATCCGCGATCAGGCGCAGGTCGTGATCAAGAGCATTGAAAAGAACTACCGTCAGATGCCCGGTGTGTCCGCCGCGACCATTCTGGGAGACGGCAGTGTCTCCCTTATTCTGGATATTCCCGCTCTTGTCGCCAACGCACTTGGCCGGATCGACACCAGACCGTCGGATGTCCGCACAGAGATTGCGGCATAATACAAGACCCCCATAAAACGATCTGTTCTGATTAGGATAACGGATATGACGGACGACGCCGCGGCGGATGCCAAACTTGTAAAAATGATCGTGTTCGCAGTGGGGGAGCAGGAATATTGCATTCCTATACTCAGTGTACGCGAAATTCGTGGTTTTGAAAAAACGACTGCTCTGCCGTTTGCCCCGCCTTATGTGTGCGGTGCAATCAACCTGCGTGGGGTCATCCTGACCGTTATAGACTTTGCGGTATATCTCAATGTGACCCCGCAGCCCGACAATCCGCGTCGAGTGGCGATCATCGTGGAATCCCGTAACGGTACGGTCTGTGGCCTGCTGGTAGATCGGGTGATCGACATGGCCGACATCGATCTGGGTGAAATTCAGGCCGTGGCAGAGGAAAATAGCAGTCTGAATGGGCTGGTGATGCTGGGAGACCGCATGATTGGCGTCCTCCGTCTTGAAGTGGTTGTCGGTCAACTGGTTAAGGCGGGCACTTCCTGATGGTCGATATGCGTTCCACAGGTGAACCGGAATATACGGACGCAGACTTCCAGATGGTACGGCGGATTGCCAAGCAGGAAGCGGGTATTTTCATTCCTGATTCCAAAAGTACGCTGGTGTATTCCCGTGTTTCGCGTCGCGTACGCGAAAGCGGCTTGGCAACTTTCCATGCTTATCTGAACTTTGCACAAAGTCCGTCCGGTCGTGCGGAACTGGAAAAGCTGATTTGCGCGATCACGACCAATGTCACGAGCTTTTTCCGTGAGCGTCCACACTTTGTGCATATGGAGAAGCACGTCCTGCCGATGCTGGCGAACCGGTTAAGGAACGGCGGAAAAGGGAGGATCTGGTCTTCTGCCTGTTCTACCGGGCAGGAACCGTGGAGCATTGCCATGTCCGTCCTCTCAGCCTTTCCCGAGGCAGCGTCGTACGACATGCGGATACTGGCGACCGACATCAATTCCGATGTCGTTGCGCAGGCTGCGGCCGGCACGTACGTCGCCAGCGAGACTGACGGGATTTCCAGCGCGCAGAAAAGCCAGTTTATGCAGCCCGATCAGCAGGGCAATCTGACCTTTTACGGTAACATCCGTACGCTACCGACCTTCAAGGTGCTGAACCTGAATGCCGACTGGCCGATGCGCGGACAGTTCTCGGTCATTTTCTGCCGTAACGTTGTCATTTACTTTGATGAACCCACCCGTGAGCGGCTGTGGAGCCGTCTGGCCGATAAGCTGGAAAAAGGTGGGTTTCTCTATGTTGGTCATTCCGAAAAAGTGGGGAATCCACGCCAATGCGGCCTGGAGCAGGTTGCTCCGACCATCTACCGGAAGGACACCTGATTGATGGCCCCACCCGTCAGAGTACTGATCGTTGAAGATTCGCGGACCATCCGGGCGCTGATCAAACGCTCATTTTCCCAGAACCCGGATATCGAGGTGTGTGGCGAAGCGGCCAATCCGCTGGAAGCCCGAGACCTGATTATCAAGGACCAGCCGGATGTCATTACCCTGGATGTGGAAATGCCGGGGATGAACGGGCTGCAGTTTCTGGAAAAGATCATGCGGATGCGTCCCATCCCGGTTGTCATGGTGTCCAGCCTGACGGCAAAGGGAGCGGATACGGCTATTACCGCACTCCAGATGGGGGCATTCGATTGCTACCCCAAACACAATGTAGGTCCGGGCGAGGACGCATTTGCGGGCCTTGGGCGGCTGGTCGTGCTGGCGGCCCGTTCGCAGCCCGTGGCCCGCGCGCAGCGGCGCACACCTGCGGCCCCTGTTGGTACCGCTCAGGCAAGCTGGAACAATGGGGTGGATCTGGTCGCTATTGGATCGTCCACCGGCGGCGTGGAGGCGCTGGAAGAAGTTCTGTCAGGTTTCCCGCAGAAAAGCCCACCGATCGTCATCTGCCAGCATATGCCGGCCCTGTTTACGGCGAGCTTCGCCAACCGGCTGAATCAGGCCATGCCTGCGCTTTCTATTGCAGAGGTGCAGGATGGTGAAGTCCTGCAACCCGGCATGGTCAGGATCGCACCGGGTGGCGAGCGCCACACGGTGGTGGAGGCTGGTGGTGGCAGATATGTAACCCGTCTCGTGAAGGCGCCCCCGGTCAGTGGGCATTGTCCATCCGTGGATGCGTTGTTCCACTCCGTTGCCAAATGTGCGGGGCGGAACGCCTTGGGGGTGATCCTGACGGGGATGGGCCGTGATGGCGCGGACGGGCTATTGGCCATGAGACAGGCCGGGGCTCATACAATCGCACAGGATAAGACCTCGGCCGTCGTTTACGGAATGCCGCGCGTCGCGGCCGAAATCGGTGCGGCCTGCGAGGTCGTGCCGCTGCGTCAGATCAGTGCCGCGGCCATGGCCAGTCACCCGCGCTGAGAGTACGGAGAAAATCAGGCGGGTCGATCACCGTCTGGCGTATTTGACGCCGGTTTTTCAATCCGGACGTGAGACAGGGAAAGGGGGAAGGGCAGATGCCCGCCGCTTCACAAATCAAGGCTCTGATCGTGGATGATCAGACCTCCATCCGTCAGGTTCTGGCAAACAGCCTTGCGGAAATCGGGTTCACCCATATTGCCCAGCGCAAGGATGGCAAGGACGCTCTGGAGTATCTGGAGCAGAATCCGACACATCTGGTCATCTCCGATTTCAACATGCCCGTCATGGACGGTCTGGCGCTGCTGCGCGCTGTGCGGAGCAACCCGAAGACGCAGAAGGTGGCCTTCATCATTCTGACCAGCGAGGCCAGCAGGGAACTGGTGCAGGAGGCCGTCAAGGCCGGGGTCAACAATTTCCTTGCCAAACCTTATACCGTGGCAAAGCTGCGGGAGGTTCTGGAAAAGGTGTTCGGGCCAATCAAGTGATTCATCATCCTGAAATCAGAACGATCATTCAGGGAGAAGTCGCAATTTCCGCTGATACATCGGTGGTTTTTGCAACACTGCTTGGTTCGTGCATCTCGGTCTGCATGTATGATCCGCTCTCGCATGTTGGTGGCATTAATCATTTTCTGCTGCCGGACGGCAAAGAAAGCCCGAGTGGTACGGCAATGCGGTTCGGCGTGAACTCCATGGAGATGCTGATCAACGGCCTGCTCAAGGCCGGTGGCCAGCGGAACCGGCTGGCATGCAAAGTGTTCGGCGGGGCGGCCGTTGTTCCCACTCTCGGCCGGATCGGTGAAGAAAATATCCGGTTTGTGACTCACTATCTGGAATACGAAGGGATACGCTGCGTATCCCAGAGCTTGGGCGGTACGTTGGCGCGACGTATCCGGTTCTGGCCGACAACAGGCCGTGCGCAACAGAACCTGGTGCAGGACGGGCAGGGTATCGGCCGGCAGGAAGTGGATTACAGCCGGCGTGAGGCCGAAGCAGAACGGAAATGGGCAAAAGGGGCCAGCTCCGCCGTCGAGCTGTTTTAACGAAGCCCCGTCGGAAAGGACCAATCAAGATAATGGATGTCGTGCCCCCTTCGGTCCCTGTCGTGACCAGAACTGAACGCAGCGTATTTGAAATCGTGGATCATCTCGCAGGGCTGTTGGACACAACCTGCCAGGATTTTGTCGGTGTGCAGCGGGTGGTGGGCGAGAATATGGTCATGGCGCCCTTGAGCGACCAGGATGTGCAGACACTGCAAAAGCTGGATTCTGCCACTCAGACGGTGGAGGCGGTGTCCACCATTCTCAAGAACATGCTCACCAGTGACGGTCAGTCGAGCGACCGGATGCTGGATGTTGCCGCACTCAGCCACGGCGTGAAGCTCAGTCATATTATTCAGGTGTTACAGAATCGTGCGGAGGCCGAGCCGGCGTATCGTTCTGGCGAGGTCGATATGTTCTGAGGACACTGGACATCGGTCCTTCAATCGGAGCCAAACCTTTTTACCGCCGGAGAGGGTTTTGGCGTGGGGGTCCGTCAAGAGAAAAAGTGAAGTTGGGATTTCCGTGACGGGTTGAAAGGAGGGGAGAGAGGCTCTTCTCCGCCCGTCATGGAGTTTTCCGCCATGGCAACCGCCCTTCCCAAGATGGAGGGTTCTAAAAACTCCATGGTTTTGAGTGCGTATCTGTGATTCCATACCTCCTGTGGTGATTGGGTGGATGAATGAATAATGAAACAGCCTGGTTTCTTTGATGTTGAAGAGCGGCTTGCTCGTTTGAGCGGTCTTGGCGATCAGCTTGAAGCGTTTTCCCGGACTGTGGATTTTGAGGTGTTCCGCCCTGATCTGGAGAAGGCTCTGGCCTATTGAGATGGAAGCAAGGGCGGGCGACCGCCATTTGATCCGGTGTTGATGTTCAAGATCCTGGTGATCCAGACGCTCAACAATTTGTCTGATGAGCGGACAGAGTATCTCATCAACGATCGCCTCTCCTTTATGCGTTTCCTTGGTCTGGGACTTTCAGATCGGGTGCCCGATGCCAAAACAATCTGGCTGTTCCGTGAACGCCTGACACAGGCGGGGGCCATTGAAAGACTGTTTGAGCGCTTTGAT
>NZ_BEWO01000041.1 GCF_002723975.1 Gluconobacter japonicus | reverse complement strand
AGGTCAGGAAAAAGGGGCATTATTTAGAAAAAAGACGGAGAATTACCTTTTGGACGAATTGGGGTAACTTAATGCCAAGATCGTAAGAATTTTGGTGCGCGCGTTACATAGAGGCTTTTCTGCTTTATCCGCCATTATCCGGCTTTTTTTAAAGTGCGGTAAGAGAACATTACCACGTGTCATAAAAATAAAAAATAGTCTCAAAATTTCCTCAGAACGAGCCCTAAAGGGCCTAAAGCGGACCTCTCAGGCCTTCGAGCAGCGGATCCAGCTCCGCCAGGGATCTCAGGCCGTAGGTCACGAGGAAGGTCTCGGTCGTCCCCCAAAGCTGCGGCTGGCCTGGCACTGGCTTGCGGCCGACGCTGCGAATAAGGCCTTTCTCCTGCAGCAGGGCCAGGGTTTTCTGGGGGAGGGCGGCATCCCGGAAGCTTTCGATCTCGGGTCGCGTGACCGGCTGACGCGCAGCGATCAGCAGCAGCACTTCGAGTACGGCGCGGGGTAAGCGCTCTGGTGGTTTCTCCAGTACCTCTGTCAGGGCCTCTGCGAGATCGGGGGCGGTACGAAACATCCAGCCGTCTCCAACCGCGACCAACTCAAATCCCAGCCCCTCGGTGCGCCTGGCCACTTGGCTCAGGATCTGGGCGATCTCTACGTCCTCTCCCAGAGCCCGCGCCAGCGTCATTCGGGACACAGGGCCGCTGCTCTGGAAGAGGAGGGCTTCGGCGAGACGGACGGGATCGGAGACAGAGGACGTCATGGTCGAGAGCATAAGGCTGGTTTTCCGTTTTCCACCAGGGGTTGCGATATGCTCGGGGTGGATCTTTTCTAGGAGAGGAGGCGGCCAGGCTCCGCAAGACGTCGTCGTTAAACGTTGTTTTTGTGCTAAAGGATAGAAATGCCGATCCGACCGGAACTGAAAGCATTATATCCTCTCAACTGGCCCGAGTTGAGCCGACAGGTGCGGTTCGAGCGGGCTAGGGGATTGTGCCAGCGGTGTGGTCGACCCCATGGACAATTCCTTCAGGTCTTACCGGGTGGCCGATGGAAACATCCGGAAACAGGGCACTGGTTCAATGGCCGAGGCAGACGGGTTTCACCCCCGGACCTGATCGAGCATCTGCAAATGCGACAGACGAAGGTAGTTCTGGCAGCGGCGCATCTAAATCACGACCCCACCAGCAACCGGTGGCGCAATCTGCGTGCACTCTGTCAACGCTGCCATCTGCTGCACGACAGGATGTATCATCTGGCTCAACGACGCCTGACCTTGCGGCGGCGTCTGGCGCTAGGGGACTTTTTCGAAGGTCCTTATCGGATTGGAGCAACACGTGACAGGAATGAGCCGTTCTGAGCTGTATCTTATGTCTGCTTTTTACGCCGTGAAATGTTTTATAAACGGGATGTTGAAGCTCCTCGTTTGAATTCGAGCTCGTAGATGGTTTTTATAGAGACCAACTCATGAGACGCTGTATGGCAAATTAATTTACCCGCGTTGGATGGCGGGTGGGTTAGGTCACGTTGACAAAAGATCTATACGATCTGCCTGAGATCTGATTCACCTCCTGCCTGTGGGGTCACGAGCAGAGAGAGAGAGAATAGGCATGGCACGAGGCGATCTGACGGATCAGGAATGGGCGCTAATTGGTCCGCTTTTGCCTTCTGAGCGTGGACGTTGGGCGCGCCCGTCCGGAGATAACCGCCGTTTTCTCAGTGGTATGCTGAACATCCTACGCACTGGATGTCCCTGACGGGACATGTGACGTGCCCCCTTTTTTGTATCCACTCAAAAGGAGAGTTCCGGTATTTTTATGGCTTTGGGTTGATGGGATGACAAGGGTCTCGGGGGCATGCCCCCGAGACCCTTGTCTGGCGATCTGATCCGGTGTCCTGCCATCCAGTTGGGAATGGGGACGCACCGTATTGTAGTCTTCCCGCCAGTCAGCCAGAACCTGTCGCGCATGGCTGAGGGAGGTGAACAGCGTTTCGTTGAGGCATTCATCCCTCAATCGGCCGTTGAAACTTTCGACAAACCCGTTCTGCTGCGGTTTCCCCGGGGCGATATAATGCCATTCGATCTTCATCTCATCGGCCCATTTCAGGATGGCATGGGATGTGAATTCCGTCCCGTTGTCGCTGACAATCATGAGAGGTTTGCCATATCGCTCCACCAGCACCGTCAGTTCCCGCGCCACACGTCCGCCTGACAGCGATGTGTCGGCAACCAGTGCCAGGTTCTTACGACTGAAATCGTCGATAACAGCCAGAATGCGGAACCGGCGGCCACAGATCAGGGCATCCGAGACAAAATCCAGGCTCCAGCGCTGTCCGGGTTCCTGGGGGATGGTCATGGGAGAGCGCGTTCCCAGTGCCCTCTTTCGACCGCCCCGATGACGGACTTTCAGACCTTCCTCCTGGTAAAGGCGGAACAGCTTCTTGTGATTGGGACTGAAGCCTTCCCGCGCCAGAAGATACCCCAGGCGGCGATAGCCAAAGCGGCGGCGTTGGTCCGCCAGTTCCCGCAGGCGCTGTCGCAGGGCAGCATCGTCCGCTCCGGTAGAAACATACCGCGCGACACGCCTGGCAACACCAACAAGCGCACAGGCACGGCGTTCACTCAGGGCCAGAGCCTCCCGTATGTGTCGGGCCGCCTGCCGTTTCGCGACAGGCGTCACCACTTTTTTCCAACGATTTCCTTTAGGGCCGCATTATCCAGCATGGCATCCGCCAGAAGACGTTTCAGGCGGCTGTTTTCATCTTCCAGCGCCTTCAGCCGTTTGGCCTCGGATACCTCAAGGCCACCATAACGGGTCTTCCATTTGTAGAACGTCGCGTCACTGATCCCGTGTTTGCGGCAAAGATCTGAGACCTTCACCCCGGCTTCCTGTTCCTTCAGGATCCCTATGATCTGCTCTTCCGTAAAACGACTGCGTTTCATTCGTCCGTAGCCTTCTCGATCGGACTCTACTTTTAATTGGTTACATTTCCGGGGGGCACGTCAGGTGTGTTCGAAGGGATGAGTCACATATTACGGATGATAGACCGCGAGCGTCATGCTCTGGTCGATACCGACGATCGCGCGCTGGAGTTGTGTCCGCATCCCGCCACTGTCGTCCGACTGTTGATAATAGGCGGTTCTTCGACGACATGATGTGGATGGCTCGGACAGGCGTGCAGTGACGTCATGTCCCATCCGGCTACGGCAAGTGTAAAACAGTGTTTCGGCTGAGACGACCAGCGCGTGTATGATACGCTTCTGGAGACGCTGGTCGATCTGGTCGGCCGTAATCGATCAGCGGATATGATCGACAGCACAGAGATTCGCGTCCATCACTGTACCATCGTGATAACAAAGGTGCTGGCCTTAGTCGACGCGCTTGGCCGGTTGCAGAGAGGGCTTACAATCCAATTACATGCCCGCTGCCTACTGCTCGCCTTCATCCTGAAGCCCAGATAGGCTAACGATCAGTAGGTTTTCGAACCGCTGTTCCGCGCCATCGGTGTTCGTCTCGACAAGCCTCTGGTGGAGCGTGGCTAGGATGCCGATCAAAGATGATCAACAGTCCTTGAGAGAATGCTAGGCCGTTGATCTACATCACCCTTGGCCATCTCGACCGACTCATTTTTTGAAAAGCCATCGTGGCAGCCTTCCGACTACCGTCTCCGAGGTATTTAGGGCGATTGTGTCATCCTCTTTACCTGAGAATGGACAATGTCGACAATTTAGCTGAAATAAATTATTCTAACGTAATAATTCCTTTTAAAATCAATGCTATAGAAAAACAAGAATAATCTCTTGATATGTGGCTCATTGCCGATTGATCGTCGGTCTTAGGTGTCAGGTTGTGAGACGTCATTGGGACAGCGTATCGTGGGCTATTGCCGCTTACGCCCCCTGGTTTGACGTTGAACGCCGGAGTGATTGTTAATGCATCAGATCCATCCGCAAGCCCGCACCACACCTGTCGTCCGGGCCGAAATCGCACGCTCGATGGAAGGGACCGGGGTGTTGGCGCGACGCTTCGGCGTCAGCGACGAGACGGTGCGCAAATGGTGCAGGCGTGGAGCCGAGGGATGCACGGATCGAAGCAGTAAGCCCCGGTTACTGGCCTGGAAAACGACCGAGGAAGAGCGCGCGATTGTCTGCCATCTTCGTCGCGCCACCGAATTCGGGCTCGATGACCTGACGTTCGTGCTGCGGCACTTCCTGCCTCACCTCAACAGAGATAGCGTCTGGCGTATTCTTAAGGACGCAGGGCTCAACCGACGGCCGCCGAAGGAGAAAATTTGTCCCGTGCGCGGCGACGGCACATTCCGGGACTACGACCTGGGCTATGTCCATATCGACGTGAAGCATCTGCCGAAGCTGCAAACCAAAGATGGCGAGGCCCGTAAACGCTTCCTGTATGTCGCGATCGACCGCTGCTCACGTTTCGTGCATCTGGCCGTCTACGACGCCGAGAATGCTGCCAATGCCGTCGATTTTCTAAAGACCGTCAAAACCGCCTTTCCTTTCCGGATCACGCATATCCTGACCGACCGAGGCTCGTGCTTCACTGCAGACGCCTTCGAGAAAGCCTGTCAGAATGTCGATCGTCGGCGAACCAGAGCGTATTCTCCTCAGACGAACGGGATGGTCGAGCGGTTCAACGGTCGCATCGCAACCGAGGTTCTGCCGATCAACGTCGCACACCACACGGATCTCGAAGTCCTGCTGCATGGGTTCAATCACGCCTATAACCTGCGCCGACAGCGAGTTCTGGGCGGCCTTTCGCCTACCGCCAAAGTCGCCGAGCGCCTCAGGCAGAGACCACGTCTGCGTAATCTAAGCTATAAAACTATGACAGAAGTCAGTATCATGAACGACGTCGACCGTATCATGGTTTACGCCAATGACGTCTCACAACCTGACAGCTAGTCCCTGTCTTTAACCTTTTCAAAGAGGCGCTGCCACACACCGAGTTTCGACCATCGAATGAGCAGTTGTGCGGCAATCCACCAGGGATCAAATTCAGATGGCAAGGCACGCCACTTCGCACCGTTTTGGTGAAGCCAGAAAATCGCAGATATCGTCCGTCGAAGGTTCTTCGGTGGGGTCTTCCCCTTCGGACGGACTTCCTCGATCAAAGGCTCCCGGACGGACCATGCGGTATCGGAAAAGACAGACTGCATAATGCTCATCATAAACAGCTATTCAGTCCGTTCTGTTGTTCAAGACCTAACAGACCCTAAGCCGCTCATTATACGGGTATAAAGATCTCTATTGGCGCTCCAGCGCCTCCAAAGATTGGAGAGTGCCCTATATCTGGATCACACTCTCAAGGCGTATCACGCCAAAGCAGGATATTTTGATTGGCAAGAATGATGCGGCTCAACTTCCGGCAGTCATCAACGCGGGTCCATCATGATTTTTTGAGAAAAGGACCGTAGATGCTCCATCTGAATCTGGGCATCCGTCAGCCCAAAAATCACTCATCTTCAGTCTTCTCACAGAGTCTGAGAGAGAGGCTAAATGGAACAATACCATTTTATGGTTAATTAATTTTAATGTATATTATAAAGTGTTTTCAGTCGGTTATTTAAAATAAAAAATCTTCTCGAAAAGGCATTTCTTGATTGTACCCTTTTTTTTGGGAAAATCACATAAATTGAACCTCTTTGTATGGCATACATTAGAATTTGTATGGGTTCAAAGATTTGAAAATATCATCAAATAAGCAGACAATACTGTCAGAAGTTAATTCTTCTTTCTCTAAGACCCTCAAATTTACATCCGGAAAACCGTATAAAGCGAGTATAACCATGAAAAAAAATGAAATAACCCCAGAGGAAGTTTATCCAAACACAAATGCGGAAGCCGAAGGAACTCTAAAAAATAGACTTATTGGAATGACACTTGGTCTATTTCTTGCTCATGTCTATGTTGCTTTAGCTTTATATTATACATCTATTGATGATAAGGGTTATTTTCATACCAGCTGGCTAGCTCTTTTCGGAACTTTTGTTTCTTCGATGATTTTTTGTTACCATATTGGTATATCAAAGGTTATTTCAGAAAAAAATAACGGAATCTACGGTCGTTACTTCTCGCCTTTGATTTCGCCATCATTATGGGGATTTGTTTTGATCGTGATTGCCGTCCTCTCTGTCTTCCAATGGCAACCTTGGTTCATGCCATATAGTGTATGGGCATGGCCTCTGACATTTGCTTCCATCATGATCGGTTATTTCATCGGCCCTGTATTCGACAGGATGTTTGTGACGCTTGGAAGATTCTCCCGGAGAGCATGATGCGGCTGGATGAACACTGTCCGGCATTTTCTTTGCGGACCACCGAAGGTGAATATGGTTTCGAGCCAACACAGCAGACTTTCAAATTAATTGTATTTCTGCCTTCTCCATTCTCAGTTTCCGATACCCAGGATATTATGAATATTGATGGGTGCTCAGATTTTTACGCTAAAAACAATATCGACGTTCTTTTAATTTCTCAATCAAGTATCCATGTAAATTTGGGTTGGATAAAGGCTATTCAGACGGTGTACGGACGCGAAGTCACCACAATGATTGGCGAGGATCCGACAGCAGAAGTTTTCAAAGCATATGGCGTCGCAAATGCAAAAGCTGCAGTTGTTGTCGACAAGCAAGCTCGATGCAGATGGCACTTTAGTCTGGACCGTCGTCTGACGTTTAATATCGAGGAAATCAAAAGGGCTATGTTGGCTCTCATTGAAGTCAGCGGTTCGTCCTCTAAAACACCGGAAGGCTGGGGTCCGGGGGATAGAACGATTAAGGATATACCTTTGAACAGAAAATCTATTCTCCGTAATCGAAAGTGGTTTTATGACCTTTCTCCGGAAAATAAGTAATGAAGACGCACGAACTTCTACGAAGCTGGCGCGAGATTGTAGAACAGACCACGGGCCCGTTGTACAAAGGCATTGTTCAGGCTTTGGTATTGTCAGTCCAGCAGGGTGTATTGCGAGAGGGCGATCGTCTTCCCACTCAGAGGATGATTGCCACCTCCCTTGGTACAAACCTTACCACTGTCACCCGTGCTTTTCGGGAGGCACATCAGATCGGGTTGGTTGACGCCACCGTCGGTCGCGGAACATTCATCCGAATAGGAGCGTCCACCAGACAATGGCAGGCTAGCAGGACAAGTATTGTCGATATGACGATGAACTTGCCCCCTGTGCCAAACCGACCTTCTCTTGCAACATCAATGCAGGCTGATTTTCAAACCTTATTCAAAAGTCAGAGCATAAGCAGCCTTATGTCCTACCGGGTAACTGGAGGGACTTATGATGAACGCTGCCAAGGAGCAAAATGGATTGAACCGCTCATAGGCCACAGGCGTCCTGATGAAATTGTAGTTACACCTGGAGCGCAAACCGCGATTGCAGCTGCGCTCAGTGTTCTGACCTCGCCAGGTGATATCATCCTCACCGAAAAAATGACATATCCTGGACTCCGTGCTGTCGCGAACCAGCTTGGAATTCTACTTGTCGGTGTGGACGGAGACGAACAGGGCTTTCTGCCTGCAGCGCTTGAAGAAGCGTGTCAGATACATTGTCCCAAGGCGATATACTGCACCCCAACCATCCAGAACCCGACAACGATAACGCTGCCATTGTCGCGGCGTCAGTCCCTTATGAAAATTGCGCATGACGCAGGCATCTATGTCATTGAAGACGACCCTTATAGCCTGCTTCTGGATACCCCAATTCCCGCATTATCCGCTCTTGAACGTGGGCGCGTTATCTATATTGCTACGCTCGCCAAGGTTCTCAGCCCAGGATTAAGAACAGCCTATGTTGCCCTTCCAAATCCCGAAATTCATCAGCGTTTTATCACCGCAGTACGGGCATTTTCTTTAACTAATGCCGGTTTGCTCAGCGCTCTCACTCTTCGGTGGATGCAGTCTGGACTAGCAGGGACTATTCTTGCTGGCATCAAAAGCGAATTACGTCTTCGACAGTCTATTGCCCGAAATATCTTGGGTGATCGTCCTGGAATGAACCCAAACGGACCACATATCTGGCTACATCTTCCTTCATGGTGGAACAGCTCTGACTTCGTCGCCTATGCTCATCATAGAGGGTTGGCGCTTCTACCGAGTAGTGTATTTGCAGTGTGCGGCTCTACATCAGAAAATGTTCGAATTTCTTTAGGGAGTATAGATAATATAGATGACGTTGAGAAAGCGATGAGAGATATTTCTATTATACTTCAATATAGAATGGATAATAATATTATATCGGTCGTTTGATATTTTAATTTCTAGAATATTAATTTTCATTAATATGTATATCTAAAAATATCAGTAATTATTTTGCATTTTTTATTATTGGTAGATTGGTATAGAGAAACGTCCATCTCGCCTTTCAAACAAATTTTCCGGTCAGCGCGATCTATGGCAAAAATCACCTGGAGGGTTCTAAAAACTCCATGGTTTTGAGTGCGTATCTGTGATTCCATACCTCCTGTGGTGATTGGGTGGATGAATGAATAATGAAACAGCCTGGTTTCTTTGATGTTGAAGAGCGGCTTGCTCGTTTGAGCGGTCTTGGCGATCAGCTTGAAGCGTTTTCCCGGACTGTGGATTTTGAGGTGTTCCGCCCTGATCTGGAGAAGGCTCTGGCCTATTGAGATGGAAGCAAGGGCGGGCGACCGCCATTTGATCCGGTGTTGATGTTCAAGATCCTGGTGATCCAGACGCTCAACAATTTGTCTGATGAGCGGACAGAGTATCTCATCAACGATCGCCTCTCCTTTATGCGTTTCCTTGGTCTGGGACTTTCAGATCGGGTGCCCGATGCCAAAACAATCTGGAGGGATCGAAGAACCGTTGATTGATGTGCTTGGCGGGTAATTTCTGGCTTTTGGCGATTTGATTGACGGTTTTTGCGATGGCATCCGGTCTGCGTTTTGAGCAGATTGGGAGCTGTTACCCGCTTGAGAGCTACGCTGTGGTGCTGATCCGCTGCAGGAAGAGGAAGCGGCGCATGTTGTAGACGATATTGGCCAGCCCGATCCTCATGGTGGCCCGGGTAATACCGACAGTTCGGATGAACAATCCCGTCTGTGATTTCTGGTCGGCAAAAACATGCTCGACACGCGAGCGGATCATGGACTTTCCTGCATTGGACCGCTGGATATGGAGTGGCATGGGTTTGAGATGCGGCTTCTTCCTGTGAACCTTTGAGACAAAGCCATGCTTTTCCATGAAGTCTTCATTGGCTTTTGAGCGATACGCTGTATCAGCCCAGACGCTTGAGGCCGTATTGGTTTTATCCAGCAGCCCCTCTCTCAATCGCGCACCATCACTGGCGGCGGCATCCGTCGTCTTCCATTTTCGGATGAACCGAAACTTCCGATCGATGGAGACGTGGGATTTGTAGCCAAAGAACGGGATGGCAAGATCGCTGGATGGCATGGTTCCATCATCCTGCTGCTTCGCCTTCGTGAACTTCAGCGTCCATCGTGCATGCCTGTCCTTGTGCGACAGTTTGGAGGGCTTGTCCTGCCAGTCTTCAGGAATACGGCCTGCTCGCAGATCCGCTTTCTCTGCGTTTGTATTGCGCTGCTTCGGAGCCGCTACGAGCGTGGCATCCAGGTTCTGGCCTGACATCGGCAGATACCCAGCGCTGCGCAGGGTCGCATCAAAGCGCTCAAACAGTCTTTCAATGGCCCCCGCCTGTGTCAGGCGTTCACGGAACAGCCAGATTGTTTTGGCATCGGGCACCCGATCTGAAAGTCCCAGACCAAGGAAACGCATAAAGGAGAGGCGATCGTTGATCAGGTATTCCAGAGGTGGACCCCATTTTTCGGACAGGTGTCTAAGCTCTCATGACCGTCATTAGGGGAGTGCAGTTGCAAGAAGCCTACACCATGACTGGTGTCTGGTGTGACCAAAAACTGATAGTGGACCTGACGGGTGTGCCGCGAGCCGATCGACGACGATTGATCATGCTCTCATCCGCGGGTTGGCTACCGCATTTCCCATTTCCGTCGTGGGCCTTCCTCTCTCTATAGACGGGCGTCGGTCGAAACCTGCCCCAGCTTACAACGAGGATTACCCATCTTGCCTGGTCTTCGCGGCACGCCCGTCAGGTCCGATGACCGGGCGAAGGAAGCCGTGTCAGGTTGGTTGCACGCGGCGACCGATATCCCAGATGAAGCCGACCAGCTCGCGCGCGATCGCCGTGATTACTTTCGGCAAGGCTTTACCCGTCTGTTCGGACAGTTTTTGGGTTTGAATAAGCTATACCCGGTTGTTGTCATGCCGCCATTCTGACGGCGCTGCTGTTGGCCCTCTGGTCCGGGGTTAACCCCGGACCAGAGGGCGTCGGCGCGTCATGATACGCCTCATCGGGCGTGCGTCCAGCCAGTGCTGCGTGCGGACGCTGCCCGTTATAATGGGTGATCCATTTCGTGAGCCCCACTCGAAGTTCTGATCCGGTCTCAAAGGCGTGCAGGTAGACGCATTCGTATTTCATCGACCGCCACAGACGCTCGATGAACACGTTATCCAGCCAGCGCCCACGTCCATCCATGCTGATACGGATCTGACGCTCTTCCAGGAGCCCGGTAAAACGGGGCGTCGTGAATTGTGAGCCCTGGTCAGTATTGAAAATTTCCGGGGTGCCGTAGCGCATCAGCGCATCCCGGAGCGCCTCGATACAGAACTCCGCGTCCATCGTGTTCGACAGACGCCAGGACAGGACCTTGCGCGTGAACCAGTCCATGATCGCCACGAGATAGAGAAATCCCCGTTTC
>NZ_BEWO01000040.1 GCF_002723975.1 Gluconobacter japonicus | reverse complement strand
ATCCTATGTCCGCACCAGCAAGATAAGCGGACTGATTAGGAACCAGAAAAAAGTTACGGGGTGTATGACATTCACCGCAATGGGCGAGTTCATCGACCAGGTAGCGACCACGATTCCAGTCGTCATTGTGCGTATGATCAAAGACATAGGGTTTGCCTTCGATCCTTGCCGCAATTTTCCAAATACCGAGTGATGCACGAATTGAAAACGGGAAGGGGAGTTGCGTCTTGGGGGAAGGTGCATCTACGGGTTTTACTTCTGTCATGATGTAAGCGTAGAGCGACTTGACGTCTTCATCCGTCAGGCGGTTATAGGCGTCATAAGGCATAGCGGGATACAGTTGAGCGCCATCGGCGCGGATACCATGCCGAAGTGCTTTAGAAAACTGCTCCAGCGTATAGTTGCCGATACCGTGCGTCTTCGACGGCGTAATATTGGTTGAGTAAATATTACCCATTGGGGAAGAAATGGCATAACCACCAGCAAGAAATTGACCGTCACGCCCATTGGTATGGCAGGCCGCACAATCGGCGGCAATTGCCAGATAATGACCGCGGCTGATGGAGGGGCGATGCGCTGAAGCGGGTGTTGGTTCTGTCGGTTGCGCCCGTACGTTCGTCCCTGCGAGAAGCAGAACGGTTGTCATGGCTGTGGCGGACAGAGGGCGAAAATATCGCATAATCACGGAATAAAGTCCTTAAAATGCCGGCATGACATCGACGGATGCGGGTTCCGAGACCCAATAATTGGGTCCGTTATGAGCATATGTCGGAATGACCACGACATCGCGGGACGGCTGATACATGAGTGCTTTTTCGAAGGCGTAAACTTTAGCGTTTGTTCCACTCTCAACAACGCCTGAATACCAGCCTCGGATAATTTGAAGGAGTGTAGAATGCAGAGGATCATCTTTTATGACTGCATCCAGTGCTTCAACATCCTGATAATTATTTTTAGTAATATGTTCGCGGAGAGCCTTTATTTGAGCAGAAAAATCATGCTTCTGAGCTTCAAATGCCAAGAGAAGTGCTGATCCGATATTGAGATCCAGATTTTTGTGACCGGTGGCAAAAGCGGAAAGCTGCATAAAATCCGAAATGCTATCGCGATTTGATGCCACAACGTCCTGAGTAGATCCTTTCGATGGTGTTCCAATTGCTGCGACTGTTAGGCAGGCACCGGAAAAAGCCAGAAGCTTTCTACGCGAAAGGAAGATTTGAACAGGGCCGGAATCAGCTATTTTTTCCAATGGCCTTCTCCTGAAGACATAATTTGATATGCGTGTGTCTCTTCATTCAAAATTTTCACGAATAACAGAAATGACTATTTTTTGTTTGGAATAACGCGATGGTGATTTTTCATTTTATTATTGGTAACGTTTCCGAGATTGTTATTATAAAATAATATATTTATATTATTTGTTGATAAAAATTATCTCTAGTTGAGAAATTTCTTTAAAAAATTATTTTTAACTTATTTTTATTCTCTTAATTACTATTACTTTTTTAGTTTAATGTATATTATAATATCTGTATCGTTAAAGAAAAATAAGAAATTTATTCTCTAAAGAATGTCATTAAGAAATAATTTTGAAATCACATCGTGTATTTCCATCGAGGTCTGGGGTGGCTCGCTTTGTTTAGGCAGATACCGAACGCAGTCTACAGTCCTTCATTTTGGCTCAAGGATCCGGTCCCAAAAGCAAGGCTGGCCGCTGCGATTAAGGCTGCATAATACGCATCCGAGTGACTGAGCATCGCATCCAGATAAGCATTTTGCGAGATGCTGACTTGGGTCATTGATCCTACGCCATTCTGATACGCTGCTGTGGATGCCTTGAAACCCGTCATTGCAGCTGTCTCGAGCTTGTCGGATGCAGCATAGGCACTTAGGCTTGTATGCAGTGCATTTTCCGCAGCCACGATCTGCTTCACCGAGCTATCGATTGTCTGTTGTACTGTGGCTTCCGCACTGTCTGATTGGTCTTCTGCCTGCTTGAGGAGGGCCATTCGTGTCCCACCATCAAAAATGGGTACGGTAATTCCACCCAGGATCAGGCTGCTGAATGCATTACTTGAGAGGTTGAGGGTGGGAGGTGCTTCGCTTCCAACGCCTGGTACAGAGGAAAGTGCAAGTCGCCCTGTGGTATAGGCGACGTTCCCGGTCATAAAGATTTTCGGAAGAAACTCGCTTTTGGCGGCCCGAACTCTGCTTTTGGCGGCTTTTGCATGAGCATATGCCGCCAGAACATCTGGACGACGTGAAACAGCCTGCTGGACGAGGGCATCCGTTAATCGAATATCGTTCAGACCCAGAGGGCGCCCGGAAATATCCAGCGTCTCAAGTTTTGTGTTGGGCGAAAGTCCGATGGCATTCAGAAGCTCCAGTGCAGTATTCTGCTCGTCGCCTTCTGCTTGAACAAGTCTGAGCTCAGTTTGAGCTGTTGCCTGGCGCGCCTGTGTAACATCGACAATAGTTCCTTGACCCTGATGTAACCTGGCAGTCGCGGCAGCTTCAACGAAGCGGGCATTATCTCGTGCTTTGTGCAGCAGAGCAACGCGGTTTTGTGCAGCAGCATGCGTATAATAGGCGGTCGTAACGTTATAGATGATCTTCTGGTGGGCTGCGGTGAAGAGGATATTGGTCGCAATCTGTGCCTGCTCTGTTGCTGCGATGATCGCTTCGCGCTTTCCGAAGTCGAACAAAAGCCATTCCAGACCAAGGGTCTGAATTTCGCCAGCCCCTGATCTGCTATTGCGGATACCTCCCAAGGCACTGTTAAGGCCGTTCAGCCCTGAATTGATAGCGTCTCCTGCAAGGCCCCCATTACTGATGGAAGGGCTGGCACCATCATTACGACTGTGATTGTAGCCTCCAACGACAGTTGCTGTCAGGCGGGGAAGATAAGTGCTCTTCGTGATGCCGACAGTCAGAGCGGCATCACGGGCAAGATTCCAGGCGCGTCGTGTTTCAGGATTGGAGGACTGCGCAATATCGATCAGTTCAGACAGGGAATAGGCATGTCCAGTCTGGAAACCCAACTCGGAAGCTGGTGGCCGAACATGAATTTTCTGATTGGAAGGGAGGGTATATCCCGCTGGAACAGTCAGGGTGTGCGGACTTGGTTTGCCGGGTACCAATTCTCCCCCCACTGCGACATTAGGCTGCCAGGGACGATCAGGCCGGCCTGGAGCCGTATCGAGAGCCTGCGTGGCACAGCCAGACAACAGTAGCGGCGTCAACAAAAACCAGAGGCGACTAGAGGGCGGTCTGGAAGACGATACAAGCTGCGAGAAAATTTGGGGCGAATAGATCATGAGATAATCTGTTTCAGTCTTGCAATGCGATCAGAAAGATCAGTTTTCTCAGAAGTGATGAGCAGTTCTTCAGTGAGATTTGCCGTATCATCAAGAGCTTCTCGGGCAGCCCAAAGGCGTGGCTGATCTGCGCGCATATGGAGTGGCTCAGACATGGCAAACTCAAGTGTTCGCTCGCTTTCTGCCAATGCTGCCTGACTGCTGATAGCAGCCTGGATTTTATCCTGAACGGCTTGTGCCTTACCTTGGTTCTTTAGGCACTCCGCCAACTTTCGAAGGCTGGACCCGAGATGGTCATAGGCACTCGAAGGCCAGAAACTGGTGAACATCATATACGTGATAAAATTCCCAAGCATGATACCGACAATGCGGTCTCGTGCGGTGGCCATGTCAGCGGTTGGGCCATAGCCTTTCAAATCCGTTAGATAAAAGGCCAGACCGATCTGAAAACCAGCATAGGCAATCCGTTCGTCTCCTGTCTTGATCCACGCGGCAATTAGGGAAACGACGAAAACCAATATCAAAAAGCCGGTGATGTCATTCAGATGTGGCATGATCGCAATGATGGAGACGATCCCCAGGGCTCCTCCCATCAGAGCGCCTGTAATTCGTAATGTCAGCTTTGAAATCATTTCGCCCATCGTAGGAAGTGCTACGATGAAGCAGGTGATGATACAGGTATGGATACCGGGCCAGTCCAGTACTTTGAAGGTCAGATAGCTTAGCATCACCGCAGCGGTCCCTTTCACTGCGAAACGGACATGATCAGGGTTGCTAAAAGCGTCTTCTGTAAAAAATCCGGATTTTTTCGGCTTGGATGGCGTTTCATTGTAAGCGGCAGATGGGGTTGTAAAATTTGGCAGAAGATTGGCCATCGCTTCTAGAATGGGTTGCTCGGGCTTTATGACAGGTCTTTGAATATTTGTAGGATAATCGCCGTCTGAAAAAATATCCGCCATGCTTTCAAGAGTTTTTACAAGACGACTGGACGGTTCTTCTCTCAGGGATGTTCGGCTCGCATGATCGGCAAGTGCCAGAATGGCAAAACTGTTGCTGGCAGCCTGTTTCAGGCAAGCCAGATCATGGGTAGACCAGATTTTTTCAAGTGCAGCCATTCTGGCAGACTTCATCATCCCTGTCGTACCGTCTCTAAGCAGAGCAGTAGCCCGTTCACGTGTCTGGAGGCCAGGGTTCTGAAGAAGAGAGGCGGCCATGTGGAGCCGGGCAGCGATGTCGTCTGTCAGGATTTTTTTTGGGGATGGGCAAATCAGAAGGCCAAGTACGATCATGACAGCCCCGGGGATGGCCAGAAACAGATCCGTATAAAGGAGTGCGCGTGTTACGATTTCTCCTACGGGAACCTGATCGATCGCCACCAATCCGTAAACTGTAATCAGACCCAGCATATAGGCTACGGGTTTGAGTTTGCTGGCTGACCCCAGGAAAAAGAAACTGAATGACAACAGGGCAATAACGATTACCAGTCCCATGGGATGATCAAGCGTTACGCGGACCAGACCGTAGATGACCAGAAGCAGGATGAGGATGAGCACATTGACGGCGATCCCGGCTACTGCATTGGTGACGCGGTCTTTCTGCCAGAGTGCCATTGTTACGAGAGCCGGAACTGCCAGTTCGGGTACCTGCCAGATTTCTCCAATCAGAACGGTCGTCGTGCAGGCTGCGGCCATACGAAGGGCATATCCAAGGCGCCCAGGCGATTGATCGCAGATTAGTCGCCAGATCCGGGCCATGGTCAGTCCTGGCATCATCTGTGTGTTGGGAGGGGGAGAGGGCGCGCTCGCCGCCGTATCAGGGACAGGCTGCGCCATGTCGGATCTCCACAGTCGCTGTAGCGCCGAGCCTTAGAAGATGTGGATTTGTTTTTTCCAACCTGATACGGACCGGGAAGCGCTGGGCGACGTGAACCCAGTCCATCTGACGCGGGACAACAGGTAACGATCGGGCAATCCCAGCAGAGTCTACGGACAGAACACCCCAGCCAATACTCTCGATATGTCCTCTTAGGGGAATATGTCGGTCAATCATGGAATAAACGGTCACGCAGTCATCAATCTGCACGGAAGAAAGATTGATTTCACGAATATTGGCAGTCGCGTACCATTCATCATCGGAAATCAGCGTGAAAAGAACCTGGGATGGTGCGAGAACTTCGCCTTCTTTGACGCGTAGGCTGGTAACGTACCCATCGGTTGGGGCACTCACGACGGTCTGGCGAAGTTCGTATCTGGCGTGATCGAGAGCTGCCTGGCTAGCATCCCGTGCAGCAAGAGAGCTTTTCAGATTTCCAATTGCCGTTGTTGCCGCAGTTGATTGGTTTTGTGACTGCGAAAGTGAGACTTCAGCGTCATGCAATGCGACACGGGCCTGATCATACTGCTGCCATGGAATATAAGATTGTCCAGCAAGTGGTTTTAGTCGCTCAACTGTACGTGCGGCCAGATCGCGGTTGGTTCTGGCACGAACGACCTGATCTTCCGCTGTAGCTGCGTTCGATGTCTTGATACTGAGTAGGCGTGTCTGGTTTTCAACTTCCGCATTGGCGAGATCCAGATTGGCCTCAGCCTGTCGGACGATCAGTTCGTAAGGTTCCGGATCGAGCTGATAAAGGACTTCGCCTTTATGGACATGCTGATTGACCGAAACGTGCAAGTCCTTCAACCGGCCGCCAACTGTAGAGGCGATATGGACCACTTCTGCATCAATGCTCGCGCTGTCGGAGGAAGGGTGAGTGCTGTCTTCGTGTGAGACATGGATGCCAAACAAAAGAGCCGCGCTCACACAGAGAACTGCAATGATGATACCAATTGGCTTTGTATGAGAGATACGAGTGCGCTGCATCATCAGGGACCAAACACCAGCGTCCACATCGTCAGCGCGGCGATGACGCCCAGAGCCATATAAGTAAAAAGCCGAAAGCTGAGGTTGGCATCAATTCCGGTTAGAAGAAATACCATTCGCAATCCCACAGCGACTGCCACACCAATAAGCCCACAGACCATCCAGCCTGGAAAGTATGCACCGGCTACAGGAAAAGAGGGGACTCCCTGAAAGGAACACCCTTCACTTGCAAGTAAAGAAAAATATGGGATGAAAAAACGCAGCCGGATATATCTCATGGTCAATGTCAGAGCTTTCTGCGTTTGAAAAACGAGAGAGTAAATCTATCACATTCCTTTTCAAACGCTACTACGTCGGCATGGTAGTCAATCAATTTTCGTCATTTGAAGTGTCTTTTGGATCATCAGAGATGAAGGGATTGTGGAGACCGCTGCGTGAGGGGCCATATCCCGAAAGCGTAGCTGAAGCCAAGGAAAATCCAGTACGGCTCTGGCTGTAAAAATTTTTGTTGCGAATGATTATCACTAAAACTATATGGGTGTCATGTTGTGAAACATCAGCTCACATAAAAGAGGTTTTTGGTGACAAATTCATTGCGTACGCACATCACGTCTCTTTCCATTGCTGGTACTCTTTTAATGTCTTCGCAGGGTTATGCTGCAGCGCCTGAGACACACGGTCAAAAGCCAGATCGAAAACCTGACACATCAACGCGGCATTCAAAGGAGACTGCGGATATTGAAGGGTCAGATGTCGAACATCTGACAGTGCAGGGACATGGTTTTAACACCATGCATCAGGCTCTTGGGCTCTCCCGCATGCCGCAGGATGTGATGCATACGCCGCAGAACATCAATGTTGTACCGCAAGCTTTGATGCAGCAGCAGAATGTCAAATCTCTTGATGAGGCTCTGAGGAATGTGCCGGGCGTGACTACGTCCATCGGTGAAGGTGCTGGTGGAATGAACGGGGATCAGTTTCTGATCCGGGGATTTCAGGCACAAAACGATATTTACGAAGATGGCCTGAGAGATTTCGGCGTTTATTCGCGTGATTCATTCAACTTTGAAAGTGTGTCTGTGATCAAGGGGCCATCTTCCGAAGTCTTCGGAAATGGGACGACAGGCGGCGCGATTAATATGGTGACCAAGACGCCTGGCTTGAAAAATCATTACTCGGCTGATTTTTCCGGAGGGTCAGGAAGTTATTACCGTGGCACCCTGGATGTGAACCAGAAAATCAATGATTCTACGGCTTTCCGGATTACTGGGATGGGGGATGAACATAACGTTGTAGGGCGGGATTATATCTTCTCCCATCGCTGGGGTGTTGCTCCGTCCCTTGCATTCGGTATTGGAAAAAGAACGACGCTGGTTCTTCAATACATGCATCAGCAGGAAAATTCTGTTCCTGATTTCGGTGTTCCCGTCGTTACGAAGCCGGGAGCGAAATATGGCCAGCCCATCACGGAATATGGCATCCGTCGTACGAACTGGTACGGCACCGATAACGATCAGAACGCCACAAATGCCAACATGGAAACCGCACGCTTCAGCTTTAAGCTGAACAAACACATCACGTTTTACGATGATTTGCGGGGAGGAGAATATTTCCGCTCGTTTGCAGCCTCGAAAGCGACCTGTGACACGACTTGCGTGAATAATTACTTCAATGGAGATGCATCAAAGGCTCTTGTTGCGCGCTCTGGTCCTAGCGGGGCGGGAAATGGCACCGGAGCAGGAACATACATGGCGCCTTTGCCATATGAGCAGACGAGTTGGTCGGTACAGAATGTCGGCTCTATGGTTGCGGACTTCCATACTGGCTTTCTTCGGCATCAGATTGTGACAGGATTTGATATCGAGCGTGTTAATGATGTTCGATCACAGTCGACTTATCTGAAACCAAAACCCTATGCGAGCCTTGTGAACCCCAATCCGCATGTGGGTAATCTTGAACTGGTTCCGGGAGACCTGAACCCTGGAGGACTGGTCTCTCTGGGTTCTTTGGGCGCAAAGTCTCATAGTAATGGATATGGGTTTGATACGGGTCTGTTCTTTTTCGATCAGGTCTGGTTCACCAAGTGGCTCTCTGTGAAAGGTGGTTTCCGCTGGGACCGCTGGCAGACGAGCTACAATCTGACTGGCGGAAACGTCGCCAAAAATCCCGATCAACACTTTCATGATGTCACGGGCGTTTTTAACCCTAATGCAAGTCTTGTCATCACGCCGGATGCGCATCAGACCTATTATTTTACATGGGCTAATTCGACGACCCCTATGGGAATGTATGTCACCAATGGGTCTGTACCGATCCGGCCAGGAACCAATTCCTTTGCGAGCCCGGAAAAGGCACAGCTTTACGAACTTGGTGCCAAGTACAGTATTTTGCATGACCGTTTGGGTCTGACAGCATCGCTGTTCCGGCTGGACAAGGGGAATGCATTGAATGCTGATCCTGTGACCGGCGAAATTCAGGGCTCTTCTGATCGGCAGCGCAATCAGGGCCTGGAGCTTTCTGTCGGAGGTGTCATTCTACCAGGATGGAATATCTCTGCGACCTATGCTCTTTACGACAGTAGTACGACGTATTCTGCCACCAAGGCGAACCGCGGCAAGAATGTTCAGTATGTGCCGCATAATCAGGCGACACTCTGGTCAGCATATAGTGCTTTCCCGAACAAACCTTACAACCTAACAGTGGGTGGAGGACTGACATGGCGTGAGCATGTCTGGCTAAATGCAGCCAATACCTTGCGCGCTCCGGCAAATCTGGATTTCAGTGCCATGATTTCCCATCGATTTAACCAGCATTGGAAAATTTCCATGAATGGCTACAATCTGGCGAATAGACTGAATTATCAGAGCCTTTTCTCAAACCGAGCAACGCCGTCTGCGGGACGTATGTTCCTGGGTGAAGTCAGCGTCGCGTATTGAGAGAATTGATAATAAACCCACGCATATGCACAGCGTGGGTTTATTATCCTATTTTATATAATTATTTTGCAAGTGTTATCTTGACTACAATATAGGGCAGTTCCTGCATATCTTTTCCATTGTGGAAATCTGGCAGTCGTGCCCACTGGCCGATTGTTGAGTACAGGCCATCCTTTCCATAAGCCAGACCGTCGGGCTCGATCATGTGAGGGTCGTGTGCGACCACGGAGAGTGTTCCATCCGGGGCGTGCCTTAAAATGGCATGACGTTCGTCGTCAGTGATGTAAAGCGAGCCGTCTGGCCCCGTTGCCATACCAACGCCCATGCCTGTTTCGCCTTCATCATGGACGGAAGCTTCTATCCGCTTTTCTGTCGCGGTACGATCAGAGAGCACGGAAGTTGGGGCTGAATAGAGCCTACGGCTGGTCTGTGGCTGCCAGTAAAGTGTCTGTTGGTCCGGGCTGATACCGATCCCGTTTGCTCCACCTTGGGGCATCTGGGCATGATTGGCATCGTAACGCGCAGCACGACCATCCATAACTGCGACGAAGCCCGTTTCCGGCATCACAGGTTTCGTGTCGGCCAGAATACGACGCTGCCTTCCCGAAGCGAGGTCCACCACAATCAATGCGGGGTGAATACCGGTCGAGGTGTCGGTAATGAACGCTGTGCCTGCTTTACCATGCGTCAGATCAATCCGCACGTCATTAACGTGACTGTCTGGCAAAAGGGTTGGCGCAGAAAGTGAGAGGACGTTCAAGACGGTGTTGGTGCCCGGGTCGATCTCGAACAGTTTCTGCGCTCCGGGAACCGTTCCCTGTCCAGCCAACATTCCCTCATCCAGAACCCAGAGATGACCTCTCGCGTCTAAAGTCATGCCCAGGGGGGAAACAAAGCGATCCTGGGTTGCGGAATCTGGGAAAGGGGTCAAATGTCCGTCTGCATAGGTGGCCAGACGTGGTCCAGGGTGATCTTTGACGCTGCGAGGGAAGCCGAGGACCAGGCGGCCATCTGGTAATGCGGCAATCCCGGAAGGCTGAGCCTCCTGAAAACGCCCAATGATCTCGACATTACCTGACGAGATAGAGCCTTTATCAATAGTGTCTGCCGCATACGCGCTGTAACAAATAAAGGACGCACTAAAAAATGCGGCAAGAGTAACTGGGGACTTGAACATCATAACGAGATCTCCTTGCATGATTTGAGCGAGGCACAGAAGAATAGCAAGTCAATCATTCTTGATCGTTAAACTTTATTGGGTAGTCAGGACTGAACGCAAATGGTGGCGAACTGTTCTGTCAGGAAGCTTCAATTGTCTAAAAGTCGCTTCCGGAGAGCAGGATCATGTGCGTAGAGATACAGCCCTTTCATCCCGCGTGTCAGGAGAACATTCAAAGCATTCAGAATGATATGTTGTTTCGCTTTATCAGGAGCCGCTATGCCCTCGCGTCCCTGAAATGCGGCACTATCCTCATAACGAGACGGATCAACACGAATTCTGTCGGTTGTGGCATCGTAGGTCAGGGAAGGCCCCAGAATCACGCCAGCATAATTCAGGTCGAAGCCTTGAATGGTATAAACGGAGCCGACTTCATCAATGGTGTCCGGGCGCTCTGCCCAAGGCAGTTTCTCCTCTGGCTTGGAGCGGTCCCAGCGCAGGCGGAAATCTCCTTCTTCAATGAAATGGTCTTTGCCGTCTAAACGATAGGGATAGTCGTAGGTCGATAGCAGTCGGCAGAGACCGACTTCCCGGTTGCGAGCCTGCAGATCTTCATAAAGCTTTGCGCAATCGTCATAGACGCGCAGGTCAAACTTCTGATTCCGGGGGCGGGGCAAGAGGTGGCCCTTTGTCAGCGCATCAAGCCAAAGTCTGATTTCAGGTCCAGCTTCAACCCGGAATTGAGTAGTCAGATGCAGGGTTCGGGTCAAACGACCTTGGCAGAACTGATCCAGTAGGGGGCTGGACCAATGACTTTTGAATTTTAGAACCTGGGACGGATCAAAAACGATAATAACCACCCGAGCCAGATCCAGGATTTCTTCCAGATGATTCTGTTGTTTGAAATGGTTGTAGCGATCTGGCCGGGTAAGAAGCAGGTGGGCCTCGTCGACCAGCACGATATCTGCTTTGGTCTCAGCTTTATGATGGCGATTGATAAATGTTGTCGGACGTTCGAAGTCCGTTTTTTTAAGCGCCGGCATGTCTGCCGCGATATTGCGGTAGAGTTTCAGCATTTCGGGATGGTTAACCAGAAGCGTATTGTGCGTACCATTGAGTGGATCGGCAGAATTTTTGGAACGCGCTCGTGTCTGAATGATATTAAAAATAGCATTTAGCACAACGCTCTTGCCGGTGCCCGCCGCGCCTTCGATGACGAGAAGTGCACTTCGGTCGTGCAAGTGTTCAGAACAGAATGGCAGGACTTCCTGGACAAGAGTGCTCTGTTCCTTGGACAGAGAACGGCACGGAGAGAGCTTTGATGTCGCTGTGTTTGCGTCCGAGGGCAACGCTTCCCGAATGAACTCGCTCTGTTGGTCAGTCAGCCGCGACATCGGCAACTCTGGCGTCTGTAATGCGCTGGGCGTCTTGTGGGGAGATGCGTACAACGAAGCCTTGATGACCCGCATTGATATAAACATATGCCTGGTTCATCGCATCCTGCGACAAAACAACGGGAATGGGCGTGAGTTGCCCGAAGGGACTGGTTCCGCCAGATTGGTATCCTGTCAGTTCATGAGCTTTTTCAGGAGGCATCATGCGAGCGTTTCGCCCACCGAAAAGTGCTGCAACCTTCTTGAGATTTAACTTTTGGTGTGAGGGTGCCACCACGCAAGCGGGTTGTTTTTTGTCAATTTCAACAACCAAAGTTTTCAGAACGCTCGCTGGATCAGCACCAATTGCGTCTGCAGCCTGCATTCCGATCAAGCCGCCGTTTGGGTTATATTCGTAGTGGTGCAGACTAAATGGAATATTTTGTTTTTCAAGAAAAAGGGTAGCGCCGGTTTCGCGGATCATATGTGATCTCCCATTTTGTCGCGAAGCATTCCCGACAGGAGCCGTCAGCAAGAGCATGACTGAAAGAAAACATGTTCTGTTGACCACTGAAGCAGAAGGACGGGTGCTTCTATGTCTATCCTCGCCTTACGCACAGGGAGGTCGGATATGGGGTATGAACGCTTTAGACAAGCTTCGCAATATTTGTTCTATGACGAGCGTGTATAAATGGTCCTTTACGTTTTTAGCACGGATAACTTCTGGGTGGCCAAGAGTTATCCCTCCTTGACGACGCCAAGCCAGCCACTTGTTAGGCATTTGAAATCTAAAAACTCCTTCTCAGAGGAAGGAAGGCACAAAAATATGGCATAATTG
>NZ_BEWO01000039.1 GCF_002723975.1 Gluconobacter japonicus | reverse complement strand
GGTCGTCTGGGACGCCTTGCTGCAAACTTTGGATAACTGACAGCATATGGTCGACAGCACCGTGGTTCGTGCCCATTCACAGGCAACTGGCGCAAAAGAGGGGCTCATGCGGAAGCTTTTGGTCGGTCACGCGGCAGCTTTACGAGCAAAATCCACGCCCGATGCGACAATCAGGGACGTCCTCTTGGTTTTGTCCTCACCGACGAGCAGGTCTCGGACTATAAAGCCGTAAATGCCCTGCTGGAACTTCCGGCTCCAAACCCCAGGGCCATGCTGGCTGATCGGGGGTTATGACAGCGACGGTTTCCGCCAGGACCTGCTGATCCACGGGATCCTGCCGGTTATTCCCTCACAAAAAGGCCGCAGTGTTCCACAGAAAACAGACTGACAACGTTACAGGGACCGCAACCGCGTCGAGCGGATCTTCAACCACCTCAAGCAGATGCGCCGCATTGCGATCCGCTACAACAAGACCGCCCCGTCCTTCATGAGTTTCCTCAATATCGCCGCAGCAAGGCTCTGGATTGGATCTTTTGCCAACGTGACCTAGGCACAAAACGAAAAAGGGTTTCAGGAGCCTTACTGGTCGTCCGGTTTGAAACGACCCTCAAACGCGATCTTCTCAAGCGGCAGACGCCCAGAAGGTTGCTCGCGCTGACGTAAGCCTTCTGGCAGAACATCAGCATCCGCCTGCCGACCAATGACGAGGGCTGCATGCACCTGATAGTCTTCGGGAAGCTCCAGTCCCGCATGGGCCAGGTCATGATCGAAACCGCTGATCGGGTGAACGGCCCAGCCTGCCTGTGAAGCCTGAAGCTGTATCAGCACCGACGCCGCGCCTGCATCGAAAGCATGGGTCGGCAAGGGAGACGGTTCTCCCGTTCTGCTGGAGATCGTAATTGTTCCGGAAACGATATAGACAATTGCAGAGGCATTTTCCGCCCAGCTTCGGTTGAACGGAATCAACCATGACAGGAACCTGTCCCAATCCGGCGTATTCCGGCGGGCATGAATAAAACGCCAGGGCTGGATATTGTAAGCCGAAGGAGCCCAGCGGCCTGCCTCCAGAAAACCAAGCAGATCTTGCGGATCGATGTCCGTCGGCTCGTACGCCCGCGGCGACCATCGATCGAGAATAACCGGGAGAACCTCAGAATTCGGCGCGCGGTCAGGGGCAGTTGTCATGACATTAGCCTTATCAAAAATACGATCTCATGCAGCATGCACGCCTAGAGCATCCAGCAACAGACTGCGTAAACCCTCAAATCCTGGATCAGCATGCCGCCGGGGACGCGGAATGGTAATGGGAACATCTACCCTGATGCGCCCCCGTTCAAGCACCACAGCCCGGTCTGCAAGAAGAAGCGCCTCATCAACATCGTGGGTTACAAGCAGCACAGCACAGCCGTGTTTCTTCCACAGATCAGCGACCAGTTGCTGCATTTTCAACCGGGTCAGGGCATCCAGAGCAGCAAACGGCTCATCCAGCATCAGAAAGGCCGGTTCTCTGACAAGTGCCCGTGCAAGGGCCGCGCGCTGGGCTTCCCCACCTGAGAGCGTCAATGGCCAAGCGTTGCTGCGGTGCGATAAACCGACTTCTTCCAGAACAGCCTCCGCCCGCTGCCGGATAGCTTTGTCTTCCTGTCCCAGGACAACATTCTTCCACACACGTTTCCATGGAAGAAGACGATGTTCCTGAAACACGACCGAGACGTCGCGCGGTCTGGTCACTGCGCCGTCTGTCACCGGATCAAGCCCGGCAAGCGTTCTCAAGAGCGTCGATTTTCCGGACCCGCTGTGCCCCAGAAGAGCAACAAATTCGCCCGGCGCAATCGCCAGATCCAGTTCATCCAGAACAGGAGGACCGTTATTGAAGCGACGCGTGAGTCGCTCCACAATAACGGCGGTACCCGGATGAACGTCAGACTGTATGTGCGTCATGCCGTACGACCTTTTCGTCCATCCGGACGCCAAGCCAGCAGTGTGCTTTCCAGAAGGCGGACAATCTGATCGGACATCAGCCCCAGCACACCGTAAACCAGAAGCCCGACAAGAATGATGTCAGTCCGCAGAAAGTCCTGAGCATCCATCATCATATGTCCGATGCCACTTTCCGCGTTCACCTGTTCAGCAACGACCAGCATCAGCCAGGACACCCCAACAGCGTACCTGAGTCCCGTCAAAAAATCAGGTAATGCGCCCGGAAGAAAAACATCCCGAATAGTCTGCCACCGCGACAGTCCGAGCGTGGATGCCATTTCCACAAGCTTCGGATCGATAGACCGGATGCCTTTATGCAGATTCAGATAGATCGGAAACGTCGCTCCGAGCGCAACAAGCAGGATCTTGGGCGTCTCGCCAATTCCAAACCACAAAATATACAACGGCACGAGAGCCAGCGCAGGCAACGTCCGCAGGATTTGCAGAGGCGCATCCACAATATCTTCCCCGATACGGGACAACCCCGAAACAAGCGCCAGAGCCACACCCAGACTGATGGCAAGACCGAGGCCGCTTCCTGCCCGCAGAAGCGAAACACCCAGATTGAAAGGCAATGTTCCATCGCACACCAGCGTCCAGCCCGTTACGGCAATCTGAACCGGAGACGCCACAAGCCTGGTGGAAAGCAACCCTGACGAGCAGGCAATCTGCCAGAGACAGACCAGCACAATGGGAGACGCATACCGCCTTATGGAAACAAGGGTCCTCAAACTCCGGGTTGTCCCCCTGGTTTCGGCAGTCTTGTAAGATCCAGTCAGTGTGATGGCGTCTGACATCGGGCGTCCTCCCACAGGCAGCGTTAGACGCCCACCTTCCCTATTCTACGCGCAGATGTCAGGTGAATATTGTAAATACCAATGTTTGACGTGATTTAATTGTTCTTGAGCAGGCATGGAGTCAGGCTGGAGACTTTCCTGTCGTATGCAGGATGTGGCCCCAGTTCTGAACGAGTTGTTTCTCATGGCCTCTGTAAGAAAACTTTTGCCCTTTATGGCCGCGCTTCTTTTGGGACCCTCTTTTGTACACGCAGAAGAAACTTTGATTGTCGCCGATCAGAAAGGCCAGCAAAAAGCCCTTCTCGAAGCTGCAGGACAGGACAAAAACCTGCCTTACACGCTTCAGTGGACCGAATTTGAAGCCGCGGCTCCTCTTCTACAGGCACTTGCAGCAAATGCCGTGGATACGGGCATTGCGGGAGATGGCCCTTTCCTTTTTGCATGGGGCGCTCATCTACCCATCAAGGCAGCTTTCCTTGTTCCCCCTAGAGGCGGTGGCGAGTCTACGGCTGTGGTTACTTCGGCCACCTCACCCATTCACACCGCAGCGGATCTGTCGGGTAAAAGGATCGGAACGGGCAAAGGGTCGATCGGGCATCTGTTGCTTCTGCGCCTGATTGCCACGGGTGCCATTCCTTCACCGGCTCCGCATATCGTTTTTCTTGCGCCCGCTCAGGCCAAAGCCGCCCTTGATACGGGGCAGATTGATGCCTGGTCTACATGGGAACCGTATGTGTCTCTGGCAGTCGTCGAGAGTCATGCACACAACATTGTGGATGGCCGCAATGTCATGCCCAATAACAGTTTCTTTGTTGCGACCAATGAGGCTCTGGCAACAAAGCACGCACAACTGGCAGATTTCTATCAACGGATGACAGCTGCTTACGCATGGGGCACAGAACATCAGGCCGAATATGCCGCCATTCTGGCGCGCCAGACCGGCCTCCCCTTGCCCGTCGCAACCGCCGTGGCCAAGCGCCTGATCGCTGCTCCTGCACCTTTGACTCCAAAGGTCATTCAGCAGGAACAGACGACGCTGGACGCTTATCGCTCCGGCGGTTTCCTGAAAGACGCGGGAAAGCTGGAAGACGCTTTCGATCTGACAGTTTCCACCCCCCAATAAATACGTTCTAGTATCTGCCAGACCGAGGAAAGACGGAGAACCGCCATGGGTGACAGTCCCTTTTCCCCTACCACCAGTACAGTCGTTACGGACAAAGCCCTCAACGAACTGGTTCAGGTCTTTACCGAGCGCGCCCCACGCTATGACCGTAGCGGCAATATTGCGGTCGAGAACCTGCATGACCTTCATGAAGCGGGTTTCCTCGCCCTGGCATTGCCAAAAGCTGCTGGGGGAGAAGACATTTCCCTTCGGACTGTGACACAGATCGTCAGCCGTCTTGCACAGGGTGATCCATCGACTGCCCTCATTCTGGCAATGCAGTATCTTCAGTCTGGAGCCTTCGCACATTCGGCTCAATGGTCAAACGAGGTAAAGCAGGAACTGTTCGAAAGCATTCGTCAGGAAGGCGCACTCATCAACGCCCTACGTGTGGAACCGGAACTTGGCACGCCTGCCCGTGGTGGCCTGCCCGATACGACTGTCAGCCAAAACGGTTCGACATGGCGTATTTCCGGCCGCAAGATCTTCTCAACAGGCTCGACAGCCCTTCAGTGGGGGGTTGTCTGGGCAAAAACGGATGATGCCGAACCCAAGGTCGGACCGGTTCTTGTTCCGCTCGACCTGCGAGGGGTGCGGATCGAGAAAAGCTGGCACCAGCTTGGAATGCGTGCCACCGGCAGTCACACCATCATTTTTGATAATGTGGAAATTCCAGAGCGCTATCTGGGCCTTCTGGCGCCTTCTCCTGCAAAGGAAACTGGCCCGGTCGCGATTGCAAGTTGGCATGCGATTGTCATTGCCGGCCTCTATAATGGGATTGCCATCGCGGCGCGGGACTGGCTGGTGACGTTCCTTCACAGCCGCGTTCCTTCCAATCTCGGGGCCTCTCTCGCAACCCTGCCCCGTTTTCACATCCTGCTCGGTGAGATTGATGCTCTGCTTCTGTCCAATGAGGCTTTGATTAACCATGCCATCACCCTCGCGGAACAGGGTACGGAAAGCGACACCCGCGCCGGACTGGCCAAACAGGTTGTCACCGAAAATGCCATTGCCGCCGTCAGCAAAGCGGTCGCCGCTATCGGAAACCCCGGTCTGAGCCAGGACAACCCACTGGAACGGCATTATCGCAATGTGCTGTGCGGTCGCGTTCACACCCCTCAAGGTGACAGCGCCCTTCTGGCAGCCGGGCGAGAGGCCCTGAAGGTCTAGATACAAAAAAACCCGGCGACCACGAAAGTCGCCGGGAAAGATCGTCAGGCTTCAGATATTTTCCAGAACTCTGAAGCCATGAGTTCCATCCTTCTCAAGCTGGGCAACCAGCCCGTACTCCCAGTCCAGATAGGCCTGCATCGCCTCTGCCGCATTGTCCGTGCCTTCATAAGGCCGTTTGTAGACATCATCCGGTGTGGAAAAGGCCTGCGAATCATCCAGCCCGGTTTCAAGCGCATAACCTGCTGCCTGCCAAGCCTCCGTTCCTCCCTTCAAAACACGAATGCGACGGCTTCCGTCAGCAAGATCCGGCGCTGCCAGATAAGCGGCAATACCATTCGGAGATACCAGAACGATCTCTTCAGCCTCACGAATGACCGGATGAGACACCAGATCCGGGCGGATCACGAACCGCGCACCCGGAATATGTCCCTTCCGGAAAGCCGGACTGGTGGCGAGGTCCAACACCAGACTCTTGCCCCCCTCAAGATGCTCATGCAGTTCTAGAGCAGAAATCGTTTCCACGTCCGGCAAAGGCTGGGAAAGCAAAGGCGCTTCCTGCCCGGTTTCTAAAGGCAGACCATCCCATTTTTCCAGAACGTAAACACCGTTCCATCCCAACTGCCTGAGCCAGTGCGCCGTCATTCTGGCACGAACCCCATCGTCATCCGTCAGAACAATCGTTCCATGCCGGACACCAACCCATTCATCCGTTGCCTGCACAAGCTGGCCACCCGGTGCGGAACGAAACCCCTTCAGATGCTCTTCCACGTATTCTTCAGGCGAACGCACATCCAGTCGATAAACAGTCCGCTCCGGATCAGCCAGAAACCTTTCTAGATCGTCCGTCGTAACAGACCGAACACCGGTCCGCTCTGCCAGAAGTTCCGCACGCTCGCGCGCTGCCTGGTGGTTCTGCTCCGAGACGTCTCCTCCTTTATGGGCTGCGCCATGTTCGAGCGAAAGTCCTTCCAGCGTCCAACCAATTGTGCCGTTTCGAAGCGCAAAAACCGGGTTGGGTATTCCCGCATTGACGAGGGACTGCGTGCCAATGATGGATCTTGTCCGTCCCGCGCAGTTCACAATGACGGTTGTTTCCGGCGAAGGCGCAATATCCCGAACCCGCAACGCCAGTTCACCCCCCGGAACAGAGCGGCCTCCGGGAATAGACATGACATTGTACTCAATGAACCGTCTTGCATCGAGAATAACGAGATCATCGCCGCGCTTGATCCTATCATGAACCTCACGCGCTGGTAGGGATGGTGTGTGCCGGACATGTTCGACGAGTTCGCCGAATGCCTTGGACGGGACGTTCACATCAATGAAGATCTCCCCCCTGGATCGTTTCCAGCCTTCCAGACCGCCCTCCAGCGCCGAGACGTCCGAATATCCAAGAGACTGGAGCAGTCGAACAGCTTTTGCCGTACGGCCTTCCCCGTTATCATACACAACAATGGGGGCGTCCTTGCGCGGCACCAGCCCGGCAATGCGCTCCTCGATGCGTCCCACAGGCAGGTTGACGGCAAAGAGCGGATGCGCAGAGGCAAAAGGCCCTTCTTCCCGGACATCCAGAAGCGCGATTTCAGCACCATTTTTCAAGCTCTGCCGGACGTCTTCCGAAGAGGTCACGGGCAGAAGATTTGTAATGCTGTTCATGCAGCCTTGCTCCTGGAACGATCCCAGAGATTGGGAACGTCCTCGCTCGAATATCCGGATATGAAACTCTTCTCGATGCCACTGGTCTCATCGTAAACGGCACGCGAAACACCGCCGATATTGGCCCCGTACACATGGATGGAAATGGACGTCTGATCCGGCTGGGCATTGGCCACAAGATGATAGTCATTCACCCCCGGCGCCAGAAATGCGACCTCACCCGGTTCAAGGAAGTCCGTGTCGCCTTTTTCAAAGGTCCCATCGTCCCTGCGCGTAAACTGCGTTTCGCTTTCCTTCCCGCGCAGCATCCCGATCAGGCCCCAGACACGATGATCATGCAAAGGCGTTTTCTGCCCCGGCCCCCAGACGAAACTGACAACAGAAAACCGCTCCAGCGGGTCACAGTGCAGAAGATACTGGCTGTAGCGTTCCGGATGTGGCCGGGTATAGGTTTCGGGTAGCCAGTCATCGCGCGAAACGAGTGTTTTCAGAAGCTCCGCTCCCGCTTTCTGGATCGATGCGGCATCGGAATGTGTCTCGAAAAGCCGAGTAAATCCGGAAACGAACTCCCGCAATGGCTCAATATTCGTCATTGATTTCGCAATCCTTAATCGAGGAGATCTGGCTCAAGTGCGACGATCCAGTCCCAAAGAGGCTGGAACGAATAATAGGCACCTTGCGCCGTCCCGACCTGGCTGGCAGTCAGCCGTGCAATATCCGGCGCGATAGGCTTCAGCGGTCCGGCGGCCTGCGCCAGAAGTTGGGTATGGGCGGCGTTATCCATAGCCAAAAACCACCACGCCACGGCTTCAACGGTCGGCCCAGCGGTCAGAAGACCGTGGTTCTGAAGGATCAGAGCTTTCCGGTTTCCCAGCGTCGCGGCCAGACGGTCACCTTCATTGTCATCCAGAACCACCCCGCTAAACGGATCAAAAACCGCATGATCCTCGTAAAAAGCACAGGAATCCCGCGTGATGGGGAGCAGTTCAGTCCCTAACGCGGAAAATGCCTTGCCATATGTGGAATGGGTGTGTGCCGCAGCGATCACATCCGGGCGCGCACGGTGCAACGCCGAATGTATGGTAAAGCCTGCCGTATTGATCGGGCGTTCACCGATCAGGATATTTCCTTCATGATCCACAAGCTGAAGGTCAGAAACCTTGATCTGCGAGAAATGCACAGCCAGCGGGTTAATCCAGTACCGGTCCGGGAACTCCGGATCACGGGCAGTCACATGCCCTGCAAGCCCCTGATCGAAGCCATAGCGCCCGAAGAGCCGGAACGTCGCAGCCAGGCGCTGCTTCCGATGGAGGCGCTCTTCTTCAAACGTCGCTGCGGGTTTGCGCGGCTGAAGACGGTGGGTCCGTGCACGGACTTCCTGCAGGGACGAGATGTTATGCTGTGTCGCACTCATGAGGGTCTTCCTTGAGAAATCAGTATCCACGGCTCAGATCCAACCGGGCTTCCAGAGGCCGCCCCTGAAGGAAATTTTCGAAATTCCGGGTAATGCGCTGCCCTAAACTGGCCCGGACCAGGAGATGTGGGGCGTCAGCCGAATTTTGGGATGGGTGTAAAAGGGGTGTCCGGCAGGAGGAGGCTCAGGCGCCGTAACATCCAGCGTCGCTGCTGCGATACGTCCGTGATTGAGACTGTCCAGGAGCGCTGCTTCATCAATCAGCTTTCCCCGCGCAACATTCACGAGATGCAGTCCGGGCTTTGCTCGCGCCAGTATATCCGCGCTTACGATGCTATTCGTTTCTGATGTCAGCGGCAGGGCCAACACCAGATGATCGGCGCGTTCAAACAGCGTGCCGAGATCGGAAACCGGCTGCACACCTTCACGCTCCGCTTCCCCATCCGTCCACGCACTCCTGCGCCAGACGAGAACAGTCATGCCAAAGCTACGCGCCAGTCGAGCAATTTCCTGCCCAATAGCGCCGTATCCCGCAAGGCCAAGCGCCCGCCCCGCCAGCGATCCCAATGGCGCACTGTGTTTGACGACAGACGCCTGCTGCCCCCACTCCTCGGGAGAAGACGGCTTGAACGTTTCGAACCGCTTGGTCTGGGCCAGAAGAGCAAGAAGGACGTATTCGGCAATCGGTCCGGCAGCATTGCCGCGACCCGTCGTAATGTCGCGCCCCTGAAGTAGCCATTCTGGAAAACCATCAACGCCAGCCGATGCAATCTGCACCCAGCGGAGCGAGGGATTCCAGCCAACGGGAGGGGCTTCAGGGGCATTGCGCCATGCTGCAGACGGACCGGTCAACAGAATATCTGCCTCACCCGTATTCCATGGCTCGGAAACATCCCGGCTCTGAGCCACCACCCGGACGCGCTCACCCAACCCAGAAAGGATATGGCCGATTTCCGGCCCGATCTGGTTGATGACCGTCAAGGCCGTTGAGGCGCTTGCCATGTTTCAGGCAGCCTTCTGGCCAGAGCGCTGGTCTTCTTTCGCAACCAGCTCGCGAACACGCGGCAACAGATCCCGCCCATAGTCATAGGCGTCCACAAGCGGATCAAACCCACGGATCAGGAACGTTGAAATTCCCAAACGGTAGTAATCCAGAAGGGCTTCCGCAACCTGATCCGGCGTTCCCACCAAGGACGTGGAATTGCCTTTGGCGCCCGTCAGAGCGGCAATCCCCGTCCAAAGGCGCTTATCCAGCCTCGAGCCCTTCTCGGCCGCAGCCAGCAGACGGCGGGATCCTTCGTTCGGAATGATGGACGAACGTGTGTAGCCCGTCTTTTCCTGAAGAGCTTTGGCCTTCTCGAGAATGGCATCCGCCTTGGCCCATGCAGCCTCCTCCGTTTCAGCCAGTATGGGCCGAAGAGAGAGCGAAAACCGCAGGTTATTACGCCCCGCTTTTTCCGCAGCAGCCCGAACACGGGAGACGGTTTCACGAACCTGCTCGTAGGTTTCTCCCCACAGGGCGTAAACGTCCGCCTGTTCCCCGGCTACAGCAATGGCTTCGTCCGAAGAGCCGCCAAAATAAACCGGAATGGCGTCCCCCTGATAGGGAAGCACACGAGACTGGGCGCCATGCACAGTGTAGAATTTGCCTTGATAATCAAATGGCTCCCGGCTGCTCCATTCCCGACGGACAATCTCAAGATATTCGCGAGTCCGGGCATACCGCTCTGCCTTGACGGTGTGATCGCCATCGGCCTGAAGCTCCGTATCACTCCCGCCCGTGATGATATGTACGGCAGCCCGACCACGACTGATCTGATCCAGTGTTGCGAACTGACGGGCTGCCAGAGTCGGTGCCGTGAATCCAGGACGATGTGCCACCATCAAACCCAGCGTCCGCGTGGACGCAGCAACATGCTGGGCCAGAAGAATGCTCTCGGGCGAGTTAGAGTGAAAGGCGATCAGCACCCGGTCAAAACCACCATTTTCATGGATTTTGGCAGCCGTCTCGATATGGGCGAGATCAATGACCGGCCCTGTTGGGGGAATAATCTCGGAATGGTTCTGACTGCTCACGAACCCGATGAATTCCACAGGCATGGCTGAAGCCCCTAAAAGACTATAGTAAATTGTTGTATTGACAATATACTCATTTTCTTACGTCATAATTCAAGCAAGAAACACAAATGCCACACTTTTGCATGGTTAATTATAAGCCATGCCTCCAGCACGGAGCGCTGCTATGTCCAACACGTCCCTTCCACAGCGCATGGCACGCAATGTTCCAACTGAACTTCTGCGGTCTTTCGTCGCGATCGTTGAAGCTGGTTCTATGGCTCAAGCGACCGAGACGATCTTCCTGACGCAGTCCGCTCTGAGTCTGCAGATGAAGCGGCTGGAAGACGTGTTGCAGCAGAAACTCTTCCGTCGGGATGGACGAAAGCTGGTCCTTACCCCCGCTGGCGAAGAACCTGTGGCCTATGCACGACAGCTTCTCGCTCTCAATGACCGGATCATGCACAAGCTTGGAGACGTTTCTGAACCGGAACCCATAACGATTGGTATGGTGCAGGATTTTGCCGACACTATTTTACCAGACGTTCTGGCACGTTTTCGGCTCGAACATCCGCGCTGCAGGCTGACCGTTCGCGTTGGTGGCTCAGCGGAACTGCTGGAAATGTTTGATCGTTCCCGGCTGGATATTGTGTTGTGCCTGGGCCAACATGGGGATCGCCCCAATTCCTCCTGGCGTATTGTAGGACATGACAGAATGGTCTGGATCGGAGATCCGAGCGTTCTGGACCAGTCTGAGATTCCACTCGTCCTGCTGGAGCCACCCTGCCGGTTCCGCGAGGCCGCGTTGAGGACCCTTGCGAAAGCGCGTCGGGACTACCGCATTGTGCTTGAAACGCCGCATCTTCCCGCCATGCGCGCGGGGGTTCGGAGCGGTCTGGGCGCAAGTTGCCGGACGCGACGTTTCGCGACGTCCGAAGGTCTCTCCATTCTGCCAACGGGGATCCTGCCGGAAGTCCCGGAAATCGAAACAATTCTCGTACAGAGAAACGGCTTGCCGGAGGCTGCTCAGGACCTTGCCGAACTTCTGGCTCAGGCGACAGCTGATCAATGACCGGGCGCAAATTGCCACATAAGAAAAACTCTTTGGAAACCGCGCCCGGTTCTCCCCCATGGTGGGCCAATCAGGTCACCCTTGGGGTCTAATGAGCATGAGCACTCCCTCTTCTTCCCTCCAAAGCCGTTATGAAGCCGTTGAGGCAGAACGTCGCAGAACGTGGTCTCCTGAAGCTCTGGCTGGAAATATCGCGCAACGGGAAGCCCTTGTCCGTGCACAACCCGAAACGACGCATGTTAAAGCGGGCGACGTCCTTTCGCCGTACACGCTTCTGGACGCAGATGGTGCCACGGTTTCACTCGATGATCTGACATCTTCAGGGCCAGCCGTTCTGGTATTTTTCAGGTTCGCCGGCTGTCCAGCGTGTAATATTGCGCTGCCCTACTATGCAGAAACGCTGGCTTCCATTCTGAAAGCGGCAGGCATTCCGCTAGTTGCAGTATCCTCCCAGCCTTTTCCAGAACTCGACAGCATCAGAACGCGGAATGATCTGCCTTTTCCGGTCTTGAATGATCCGGAACTGGCGTTGTCTCAGGGTCTGGGAATTACCTATCTCTTCGATGAGACCGCGCAAGCTGCCGCGATTTCCAAAGGGAGCCGAAGCGAAGCCCTGAATGGAACACCGCGCTGGGAACTTCCAAAGCCCACCGTTCTGGTTCTCAATCCCGGTCGTGTTGTGCGCTTTATCGATATCTCGCCTGACTGGATGCGCAGAACAGAAACTTCAACAATCCTGAAGGTTCTCGGTCTAGACCAAAAAGACGTTTCTCATGCCGCATGACACCACAACCCTGCTTTCGCAAACCACCTTTGAAGCCCCTGCCGTCAGTCAGGACCAGTTCCGGGAAGCGATGAGCCTGCTTGGGGCTCCCGTGGTTCTCGTCACAACTGACGGCCCCGGAGGGCGTCAGGGGCTAACGGTTTCCGCCATCAGTAGTGTCAGCGATACGCCTCCGACGGTATTGGTCTGTCTGAACCGCAGTAATCGCTCCCATCAGGCGTTTCTGAAGAACGGTGTCGTCGGAATTAGTGTGCTGTCGCCTGTTCATCATGATCTGGCACGGGTCTTTGCCAGCCGCTCCGTAGAACCTGACGAGAAGTTCGCACAAGGCAACTGGGTCATTGGCGAAACAGGGTCAGCCCTGCTCTCAGACGCGCTTGTCACACTTGATTGCGAAATTGACGCCATTCACAGCGCGGGTACGCACGACGCCCTGTTCTGTGCCGTCAAATCCATTTCTACCAGTGCAGACGCCGACCATGGGCTTGCCTGGTTCTCTCGTAATTTTCACCATTTGCCCGTCAAACGGGCCTGAAATGGAAAACGACGCATGCTGCCGGCAGGGATGGCGCCAGACTGCGCGCGGGCCTGCTGGATAAAACCAATACGGCCTCAACGGTTTGGGCCGACAAGGCGTATCGCTCAAAACCCAATGAAGACTTCATGGAAAAGCACTGCTTGGTCTCAAAGGTTCACAGAAAAAAGCCGCATCTCAAACCTATGCCCCGACATCTTTCTCCGCCGTTTGATTCCTATATGATTCCAGTTAGTGCTCTGGAACGCAGAAAGGCCGCCCGGTAGGCGGCCTAAGTACTTGATATTAAGTTGGTTCAGTTGGTTGCGGGGGCACACAACCAAAGAAAACTGCTA
>NZ_BEWO01000038.1 GCF_002723975.1 Gluconobacter japonicus | reverse complement strand
GGAAATGTGTTAACGAAGACTGAATGCCGATCCGACCGGAACTGAAGCCGCTTTACCCCTCTAACTGGCCCGAGCTGAGCCGACAGGTGGAGGGATCGAAGAACCCCTGATTGATGTGCTTGGCCGGTAATTTCTGGGTTTTGGCGATTTGATTGACGGTTTTTGCGATGGCCTCCGGTCTGCGTTTTGAGCAGATTGGGAGTTGTCCTCCGCTGGATGGCTATGCGCTCGCGTTCAATCTTTCGAGGAAGAGGAAGCGGCGCATGTTGTAGACGATATTGGCGAGCCCGATCCTCATGGTGGCTCGGCTGATACCGACAGTCCGGACAAACAGCCCCGTCTGTGACTTCTGATCGGCAAAGACATGCTCGACACGCGACCGGATAATGGATTTTCCTGCATTCGATTTCTGGATATGCCGGGGCATAGGCTTGAGATGCGGCTTTTTGCGATGAACCTTGGAGACAAAGCCCTGCTTTTCCATGAAGTCTTCATTGGCTTTTGAGCGGTAGGCCGTGTCAGCCCAGACACTTGAGGCTGTATTGGTTTTATCCAGCAGCCCCTCTCTCAATCGCGCGCCATCACTGGCGGCGGCATGCGTTGTTTTCCATTTCCGGATGAACCGGTATTTTCGATCGATGGAAACATGCGATTTATAGCCAAAGAACGGGATGGCGAGATCGCTGGATGGCATGGTTCCATCATCCTGCCGCTTCGCCTTCGTGAACTTCAGTGTCCATCGCGCATGACGATCCTTGTGCGACAGCTTTGCGGGTTTGTCCTGCCAGTCTTCAGGAATACGTCCTTCCCGAAGATCGGCTTTCTCTGCATTGGTGTTCCGCTGCTTCGGAGCCGCTACCAGCGTGGCATCCAGGATCTGGCCTGACATCGGCAAATACCCGGCGTTGCGCAGGGTGGCATCAAAGCGGTTGAACAGCCCATCGATCGCACCCGCCTGGGTCAGACGCTTTTGATACAGCCAGACCGTTTTGGCATCCGGCACCCGATCTGAAAGTCTCAGACCAAGGAAACGCATAAAGGAGAGGCGATCGTTGATCAGATATTCCGTCCGCTCATCAGACAAATTGTTGAGCGTCTGGATCACCAGAATTTTGAACATCAGCACAGGATCAAATGGCGGTCGTCCGCCTTTGCTGCCGTCAGAATACGCCAGAGCCTTCTCCAGGTCAGGGCGGAAGACTTCAAAATCCACAGTCCGGGAAAATGCTTCGAGCTGATCACCAAGCCCGCTCAAGCGGGCAAGCCGCTCTTCAACGTCAAAAAATCCCGTCTGCTTCATACCGCCATTCCCTCAGTCAGAACCGGACGAATGGAATCACAGAGCTGGTTTCAAAACCAGCGGGTTTTTAGAACCCTCCATGTCCTCAAGATTTCTGTGAGATATGCGGGATAACAGCGGGGTGGGTGCGACAAGATTGCTATTCTATCAGGCAATGGAGGCCGTCAAAGAGGGAAAATTGCAAGTTGTGCTTGCGGCTTTACAGTCAAACCCCGTTCCAGTCAGCCTTCTTTATACCTGTCATGATCTACTGCCATTGAAGATCAGGGGCTTTCTCGACTTCGCTGTCCTGCAGCTTCGCGAACGCGTCGCTATAGGTAAACGGGACTTTTGAATCTTGGCGCCATGCTCCTGGTTCAAAGGATATATCTGATTGCTGCAATTCGCTTGAGGGCCATCTAACACTCAACATCTGGCCAATAATAATAAATGATTAAGACGTTTCACGTTTCGTCAGTTGGGCGATCTCGAAGGGCGTAATGACGTCTGCCAGAGTGCAGTCATTCAGAACCGCCATCATCGCCTGCGTTGCCTGATTAAGGCCGCTCCGCAGGCGGCAGGCGGGCATTAACTTGCAGAGCGTCGTCTCAGCGCTCTTTTCCAGACATCCTAGCAGAGCCATGTTTTCTTCGAAATAGCATACGACATCGCCGATCATGATGTCCTTCGCTGGCCGTCCAAACCGTAGGCCACCGTTACGACCGCGCAGGGTTTCGGCGAATCCCCCCTGGCCCAGCTTGTGGACGACCTTGACCATATGTGCCTCCGAGATCCCGTACGCCATGGCGATTTCACGAATGGAGCAGAGTCGTTCGGTCCGGGCGCCCAGATAGATCAGGGCGCGCAAGGCATAGTCGGTTTGCAACGTAAGTTTCATGGTCGGGTAAAGATGCACCAACTTGACATGTTTTCCAATACGGTCAAAAAGATGTGCGGATCGTAAACCCTAAAGGAGGGCACCATGTCCGCTCCTCTCGACGACAAGACGCGCGCGATCATCTCCGCGACCGTCCCCGCGCTGAAGGCGCACGGAACGGCCATCACGACAGAAATGTACAAGCGCCTGCTCTCCACCCCGGCCATTCGCGACCTGTTCAATCTCTCCCATCAGCAGGATGGCGAACAGCCCAAGGCGCTGGCGCTGGCAGTGCTGTGCTATGCCGAACATATCAACGACCTCGGCGCGCTCGGCGGCATGGTCGAGAGAATTGCTGAGAAGCATGTCGGTCTGAACATCCTGCCCGAGCATTATCCATATGTAGCAGAGGCGCTACTCGGCGCGATCGGCCATGTTCTCGGGGATGCCGCGACGCCGGAGATCGCCGAGGCGTGGGGCAAAGCCTACTGGTTTCTGGCGGATATCCTTATCGGCCGTGAGAAGCAGATTTACGACGAGCATAAGGACGCACCGGGAGGTTGGGCCGGATGGCGCGCTTTTCGCGTTCGCTCACGTCGCGCCGAGACTCCGACAATCACCTCGTTCGAACTGGTTCCCGTCGACGGCGGCGCGCTCTTTCGCCATAAGGCGGGACAGTATCTCAGCTTCAAGCTGGATGTTCCCGGTCATGGCTCTCAGCGCCGGAATTACAGCATTTCCTCGGAACCCGGCGCGGATCATTACCGCATTAGCGTGCGACAACAGGATGGCGGCGTCGTCTCGACATGGTTGCATGAGACGGTGAAGGAGGGAGACATGCTCCAGGTTGCCAATCCCGCCGGTGATTTCTTCCTCGACGAGACAAGTGAATCTCCTGTCGTGTTCCTGACGGCCGGTGTTGGTCTTACGCCCGTGATGTCGATGCTCGGCGAGCTGGCGCAGACATCCGTGAAGCGGAAGATTCACTACGTTCACGGCGCGGATACCGAGGCGTTGGCAGCTTTCCGTCCGGAAATCGAAGACCTTGCCAGCCGAGGTATTCTGGCGGCGGATTTCTTCTATGCGAAAGAGAGCGTGCCCGCTGTCAGTCATGGTGTTGCCGCCCACGCTGGGCGTGTCACGACCGCTTGGGTAAAGCAGAACCTCGACCGTTCCGCGACCTATTACATCTGCGGGCCGGATTCCTTCATGAGAGATATGGTCGACGCGCTACGGACCGAGAATCTGCCGGCGAAGCAGATCCGTTACGAGTTCTTCGGCTCCGCCGCCGACCCCGATCTGGTTCTCTCCGCAGCCTGATATTTTTTTGGGCGTTCACAGTGAGGGGGCGCGCCCCCTCACACGACCTTATCAGGAGCTAGTGTCCTGATCGAGAAGTTTATATGATTATCCTGATGGCAGGGGTAATCGAATGGGACGTGTAGCGGTTGCGATTGAACTGACGGCATTGGAGCGTCAGGAACTGGAATCTCTGGCAAGGGCGCGCAAGACGGGCCAGGCGCTTGCGCGGCGAGCCCGTATTGTCCTTGCCGCAGCCGATGGGCATGAGAACAAGGCGATCCGTGACCTGACGGGCGCGGACATCAACACGGTTGGCAAGTGGCGCCGGCGTTTTGCGACGGATCGTCTGGACGGGCTTTACGATGAACCCCGGCCGGGGACACCACGCTCGATCGGCGACGGGGAAATCGCGGAGACGATCCGCCGGACACTGGAAGAAACCCCGCGCGGTGCTACGCATTGGTCGCTGCGCTCGATGGCACAGGCCGTGGGATATGCACCGTCAACGATCCATCGCATCTGGAAAGCGTTCGGGTTACAGCCGCATCGAACAGAGACCTTCAAACTGTCGAACGACCCTCTCTTCGTGGAGAAGGTCCGCGACATCGTTGGTCTGTATATGGCACCGCCGGAGCGTGCGCTGGTACTGTGCGTGGATGAGAAGAGCCAGATCCAGGCGCTGGATCGCAGCCAGCCCATGCTCCCGATGCGGCCCGGCCAGGTCGAGCGGCGGACACATGACTATACCCGCCACGGTACGACCTCACTGTTCGCAGCTCTCGACATTGCCACCGGCACCATCATTGGAAAGTGTTATCCGAAGCACCGATCCACGGAATTCCGCAAATTCCTTGACCAGATCGAAACCAATGTGCCGACTGACCTCGATATCCATCTGGTGATGGATAACTATGCCACCCACAAGACGAAGCTGATCCGTGACTGGTTGGCCAGGCGCCCGCGCTGGCACGTTCATTTTACGCCGACCGGGGCCTCATGGATCAATCAGGTGGAGCGGTTTTTCGCTCTCGTCACTGAAAAGCAGATCAGGCGCGGCATTCACCGTTCGACCGAAGCCCTGGAGGCCGACATCAGGCCTTTCATCGCCGTCCATAACGAACAGCCCAAGCCCTTCAAATGGACCAGATCCGCCGACGACATCCTGCAGGCCGTCAAGCGATTCTGCCTCCGTACTACCAAAATCAGCGAAACTTCAGAATCAGGACACTAGTGCGATGTCGGACTCATCTTCCATTGTCAGGCCGGTCGCGGATCCGGTCAGTACCGTCCTGAAATGGATTCTCCTTGCGACCGGTCTTCTGACTGCGGCGCTTCTCATCTGGACGACACAAGCGACCTACAAGGGTGCGCCTCCGCAGCCGGAGAAATTCGTCTCGGCCGACGGCTCCATTCTCATGACAGGTGCGGATATCGTTTCAGGAAAGGGCGGTTTCCAGAAAGCCGATCTGATGGACTATGGTAGCCTGTATGGCATGGGCTCCTATTATGGCGAGGATTACACTGCCTCAATCATGAAGCGGCTGGCGCTCGCCACGCGCGATAACATCGCAAGCGCAGACGATGGTGCGGCGTTCGCATATCTTCCGAAAGAGCGGCAGGACGCCATTACGGCGAAAATGCGCGACGATCTTCATCATCTCGATCTAACTGCCTCGACTGTGACGCTGCCTGGCGAGCTTGTGGCGGCGATCGTGTCCGTCCGCATGGCAACCGCGGACGGTCTGCTCCATCCGAACCGCAAGGCCGGCTGGACCGCAGCACAGAGTCTCTCACCCGCGCTCGCGGTCAAGACGGCCGACTTTCTGATCTATTCGGCTTTGACGACCGTCGCATGGCGTCCTGGCACGAACTATTCCTGGACACAGAACTGGCCTTACGAGCCGCTGGTGGAGAACGCTCCGACGGGCGAGACTTTCATCTGGACATGGGCGAGCTTTGGCTTTGTTTTTCTGGCTTTTGGTGCCGTGCTCTTTATCTACGAATATTGGCTCAACGACGCAGACACGGCGGCTCGGGACGCGGAGCTTCTCGTCGTTCATCCGTTGACACCGAGTCAGAGGAAAGTCTGGAAATATTTCCTTCTGGTTGCGGCACTGCTGCTGGTGCAGATTCTGGTCGGCTCCGTCATGGCCCATATGTATTACGACCGGACGAGTTTTTACGGTATCGATATTAATCGATACGTTCCGTTCAATGTCATGCGTGATCTTCATATTCAGGCGCCTATTGTCTGGATCGGCCTGTCGTGGATCGGCGCGGCGCTGTTTCTTGCACCGGTCATCGCCGATGGAAAAGAAGCCAAAGGTCAGGGCTGGCTCGTGGACGCGCTGTTCTGGGCAACGGTCTTCGTAGTGGTCTGTGGCCTGGTGGGAAACTATCTCGGTGTCATGGGGGTGATCGACGGCAACTGGTTCTGGTTCGGAAATCAGGGGTTGTCCTATATCCAGCTCGGCCGCTTCTGGCAGATTGGCTTCTTCGGAGGACTGCTTTTGTGGAGCGTCCTTGTGATGCGGGCTCTGTGGCCATCGGTTTCATTGTGGACTCGTGCGGCGCGCAGTTTCTGGTCCGGTCATATCCGGCTGGAACATCTCATCTGGGCGTCTACCGTTAATGTCGCACTGCTGTATGCCTGTGGCATGATTCCGCTGACGGGCATTGAGAAATCCTTCACGATCTCGGATTTCTGGCGCTGGTGGGTCGTCCATCTGTGGGTTGAACAGTCCTTCGAGTTCTTCGCGGCGGCGATGACTGCCTGGACACTGATGGCCACGGGGTTGATATCGCGCTGCCTCGCCGAGCGAGGCATGTATTTCGAAGTCATCCTGATCTTCCTCGGTGGCGTGATCGGCACGGGGCACCATCTTTACTGGGCGGGCGAGCCGAGCCTGTGGATCCCATTCGGCACGATGTTCTCCTTCATCGAGGTGCTGCCACTTGTATTGCTTATCATGGAGGGAATCAGCCACTATCGAATAATCAGGAAGCAGAAGGATTTCCGCTATCGTCTCGGGACCATCTATGTCATCGGTGCTGCGTTCTGGAACTTCGTGGGCGCCGGGGTTTATGGCGGCGGTCTACTGAATGCGCCACTGGTGAACTATTATGAACATGGCACCTTTCTGACGCTCAACCACGCGCACTCGTCTCTTTTCGGCGCGTTTGGCGAACTCGCGATCGGTTTGATCTATTTCTGCCTGCGTTACATTCATGCTGAAAAAGCCGGTTTCTCCGAACGAGCTGGCCTGTGGGCATTCTGGCTCTACAATGCGGGACTGGTTTTGTGGACGCTGCTCAATTTCTTCCCAATCGGCTGGCCTCAACTGCTCGCAGTCTATCAGCATGGCTATGCTTACGCCCGCAGCGCCGAATTCTATGACAAGACCCTGTTCTGGCAATGGATGCGGCTGCCGGGCGACGTTGTCTTTGCGGCTGGTGCACTGATTATGGCGTGGGATTTTCTTGTCAAGCTTACGCCGGTCTATCCTGGTTGGATGCGGCGGTTCATTCCCGGTTCGAGGACACTTGCCGCGAGCCGCCCGGTGGAGAACGTGTCATGACGGCGCAACATGACACTCCGGATGTGAGGCTCAAGCGCGTGTACGATGCCTCCGCGCCCAGCGACGGCCTGCGCGTGCTGGTGGACCGCCTTTGGCCGCGAGGGCTGCACAAAGCCGACGTGAAGATGGATTTTTGGCTGAAGGACGTGGCGCCAAGTCCGGACCTGCGTCACTGGTTCGGCCATGATCCGGCGCATTGGGACGAATTCCGGCTGCGATACCGTCATGAGCTTTCAAACGGAAATGCCGAGATCGCCCGTCTTGTGGGACTGGCGAAGAAAAGCAGGATCACGCTTCTTTATGCGGCGCATGATCCTCTCCATAACCATGCACTCGTTCTTCGGGATTTTCTGTGCGATGTCGCGACGGTTAAATCTTCGAGCCATGGACGAGGGGATCAGTCATAACACAACACGTTGATTTCGCAGAACGCCTCACTCGGGCGTTGCTTGAAACGCGCGCTGATGCGATCCTCGCCGCCGACCCGGGGGGATCATCCGATTCTGGAACCCGGGCGCGGTAAGAAACTTCGGGTTCACCAAAGATCAGGCTCTTGGTCGCTCGCTTGATATCATCATTCTCGAAAAGCTACAGGTACGGCAGCGGGAAGGATGGAATCGCGTGCTTCAGACCGGTCAGAGTCATTATGTGGCGGACGAGTTGCTTGCCGTTCCCGCGATGACGTCCGACGGTCGGCTATGCGAGTATACCGCCGCTGCGGCTGACCATCTCAACGTCCATGAAGTTCACGCCTGTCACATGTTGCCCCACGAAAAAAGGCTTCGACCGGTGCGCTGAAAGGAATTGCATGTGGGTGCCGTGCTCCGTGAGCTATCAATCCACTCCCGGAACATTACTCATGTGGCAATATCTGGTTCTCTATCCTAGCGTCCAACAACGGACATTCCACCCCCCTAACTCGCCTGTCGGCCCAAGAGAACCAGAACAGACAGGCGGCATTCGCCTCATCTCGGTCGTAAGGTGGGTCGCTTAGGGTTTTGGTAAGCAGACGTCGTGTGCCAGAAATACGCGCCAGCCCGGCTCATAGCTTTTCAGGCAAGCGGTGTTCCGAGTTGCGTTCACTATAGCGGTTCACTAGATAGTCGGCCCGGTCGCGCAGCAGCCATGTGAATTTCATCAGTTCCTCCATGACATCTACCATCCGGTCATAAAGGGGGGACGGCTTCATGCGGTCATCGTCACCGAACTGCGTATAGGCCATTGGTACGCTGGACTGGTTGGGGATGGTGAACATCCGCATCCACCGACCCAGCACCCGCAGGGCATTGACGGAATTGAAGCTCTGCGACCCACCCGAAACCTGCATGACCGCCAGCGTGCGGCCCTGCGTCGGGCGGATTGAGCCTTCGGTCAAAGGTAGCCAGTCGATCTGGTTTTTGAATACTGCCGTCATGTTGCCGTGCCGTTCAGGGCTGCACCAGACCTGACCTTCCGACCAGATCGAGAGTTCCCGCAGTTCCTGCACTTTCGGATGGGTCGCGGGCACAGAATCCGCTACCGGCAGGCCGGTCGGGTCGAACACCCGTGTTTCGGCCCCCAGCACTTTCAGGATGCGTTCCGCCTCAAGCACCAATAGGCGGCTGAAGGATCGGGGTCGCAAAGAGCCATAGAGCAGAAGGATACGCGGTGCGTGCGTGGTGCGCTGTGCTGGTTCGAGCTTTGCAAGATCGAGTGGATCAAGAGACTCCGAGTTTAGGGGCGAGAGCGTGTCAGTCATGTTTGTGGTTCCTTCAGCGGGTCGTCACCATCGCCCGCGCCCAACGAGGCCTGCATGTAGAACGTGTCGAGCCAGCGGCCGAATTTGCGGCCCACCGAACGCATCTGCCCAGCATGGGCAAATCCATGGCGCGCATGCAGTGCAATCGATCCGGGTTCACCGCCACCGATCACCGCAATCATCTGGCGAAAGCCCGATGCTTCGGCGTGACCTAACAGATCGGATAATAGGGCTGAACCGACACCTTGCCTGATGTGGTCGGGGTGGACGTAAATCGAATTCTCGCATGTGAAGCTGTAGGCGGGCCTGTCCCTGAATTGCGTGGCATAGGCATAGCCCACCACCTGTTCGTCTTGCACTGCGACGAGAAAGGGCCAATTTCGTGCCCGCACACTTTCGATCTTCTCCTCAGTCTCGGTAAGTGAGCGTGGTTCGTAATCAAAACTTGCTGTGCCATGTTCGACGTGATGGGCATAAATCGCTGCGATGGCGGGGGCGTCAGCAGCACGTACCTGGCGGATACTCGGAACGGACATGTCTCGTTGCCTCTTGTTCTATGTGGCCCGAACCTGCGGGAGACCAGTCTCGACGATGACGATCGCTGGCAGCGCTACTTTGGGCTGCCGTGCGCCATTGATCCCGTGGCGATAATCCGGGTGCGGGCGGAGCGTGTCGTCAGGTTCGGTCATCGCGGTCTTGCTTCCTTTGCACATTACGGGCGGCTGATGGCAGGCAACCACAGGGCCAGCACTGCGAGCGTGACCAGCAGGACAGGCGGGGTGATCGCCAGCCCCACTTTCATATACTGCCCCCATGTGACCCGATGCTTCTTGGATGCCAGCACATGCAACCACAGCAACGTGGCGAGACTGCCGATCGGGGTGAATTTGGGGCCGAGGTCACAACCGATGACATTGGCATAGACCATCAGTTCACGGGTCAGCGGCGTGATGTCGTGAGCCTGCTGGATCGCCAGCGCCCCGACCAGCACACTCGGCATATTGTTCATGATGGACGACAAAACAGCCGCCAGAAAGCCGGTGCCGATCGTAGCGGTGAACGGTCCCTGATGGCTGAGCCAGATCAGTGCGGTTGCAAGGTAGTCGGTCAGCCCGGCATTGCGCAGGCCATACACCACCAGATACATACCCAGCGAGAAGATCACGATCTGCCACGGTGCGCCCCGCAGCACCTTGAGAACAGGGATGACCCGACCATATCCGGCGACGAGCAACAGGATTCCGGCGGCCAGACAGGCCACGACACAGACCGGGATATGAAACTGTGCGGTCAGGAAATAGGCCGCCAGAACCAGGGCCAACAGCGGAAAGGCCGCCCGGAATACATGATGGTCACGAATGGCCGTGGCGGGTGCTGGCAGTTCGGCGACGGGATAGGTCGCAGGCACCTGCCGCCGATACCACAACCACAGAACGGCAAGCGTTGCGCCAAGTGCTACCAGATCGACAGGGACCATGATCGCGGCATAGCGATCGAACGCAATGCCAAAGAAATTGGCGCTGACGATGTTCACCAGATTGGAGATGACCAGCGGCAGGCTTGTGGTGTCTGCGACGAAGCCGGTCGCAATGATGAAGGCCAGGGCTGCGGTATGGCTCAGGCGAAGTTGAGTGAGGATGGCGATGACAATGGGCGTGAGCAGCAGGGCCGTACCATCATTGGCGAAAACCGCCGCAATGGCCGCTCCCAGCACCACGATCAGCGGGAATAGCGTCCGGCCTCGCCCTTTGCCCCAGCGCACGACGTGCAGCGCGGCCCAATGGAAGAATCCGGCCTCATCCAGCAACAGCGAGATGACGATCAGCGCGATGAAGGTGAAAGTCGCGTCCCAGACGATGTGCCAGACGACAGGAATGTCGTGCCAGTGGATCACACCAGCCGCCAGGGCCACGGCGGCACCGGCCATTGCGCTCCAGCCGATACCCAGCCCCCGAGGCTGCCATATGACAAAAACCAGCGTGACAACGAAAATCAGAAGCGCCAGCATCAGATGATCCGCTTGCCAGATTCATCGACGATCTTCTCCCCGTCCTCTTTGACGAAAGCGCCTCTCTGCGGGTTGGGCAGGATGTCCAGAACCGCCTCAGACGGACGGCAGAGTGCCGCACCCAGCGGGGTGACGACGATGGGCCGGTTCATCAGGATCGGATGCGCGATCATGGCGTCGATCAGCGCATCATCGCTCCGGGCCGGATTATTGAGGCCGAGTTCGTGAAAGGGCGTACCCTTTTCCCGCAGGATCGAGCGCACCGGAACGCCCATACGGGCGATCAGACTGACCAGTTCCGCACGGCTGGGCGGGGTTTTCAGATATTCGATGATCCGGGGCTCCTCGCCGCTGTTGCGGATCAGTGCCAGCACATTGCGCGACGTGCCGCAGGCCGGGTTGTGGTAGATCGTGATGGTCATGATCGGGCTTCCGGGGAGGGACAGCAGGAGGACAGGGTTGCGACCAGGGGCGCGCAGAGTTCGGGACTGCCCGCGCAGCAGTCCCTGACGAGGAAGAGCATCAGGTCCCGCAGGCGCGGAAGACAGGCGCGATAGACGATCAGCCGGCTATGGCGCTCCGAGGTCAGCAGCCCGGAACGGGCCAGGGTGGCGAGATGGGCCGAGATGGTGTTCTGCGGGACATTGAGATGCCGCGCGACATCTCCGGCGGGTAATCCGTCCGGCTCGTAGCGCACCAGCAGGCGAAAAATCTCCAGCCGTGTAGACTGCGACAGGGCGCTCAGGGCTGCGAGGGTAGATTCTGTGTCCATATATCCAGAATTGTGGATATATCGTCGTAAGTCAAGCTATCCTATGTGAGGAAACGGAGATCACGACTGTCGGCTTCCTCAATTTTTCCGCTCAGACCAGACATTCCGTTTACCCGCCAAGTCAGCTGCAACGCAGAGAGACGGTTCCAAGCCTGCGTGAGTTAAAATGTCTCTCGCAAAGAGGGTCAGAGACGATCAGGCTGTCTTTCCAGCAGCAGACTTTGTCCTTGCATGAGCATCCGTGGAAAACGCCTCGAAAAGACCTTTTTGGGTCTTTTTTGTGCCCTACCCACTATGTCCGATAATGTCCCGGTTCAGATGCGGCAGGAAATGCCGTAAGACAAAGGTCAGATCATCCAGACCAAAACCGGTAGAACGCCGAAGCTGACAGACAATGGCGCGCTCCTCCTCCGAGGCTTTCCAGGCCAGCCTCCAGGGACGGCTGCTGCGGTCCTGACAGGCGTCCGAACCACGCCTGCGCCACTTGCGGACTGTTTCATCGCTGATCCCGTAGCGTCTGGCGAGCACGGATGTCGGTTCTGACGAACGAGCTATCTCAGCCCGGACAGCCGGTGTCGTGCGTGCCTGTGGGTGGATCTGAAGCATCATTCGGTCTCCCTGCAAACGGAAGAAAACAACGAAGCATAACGCGGTATCGCCCACGCTACATCATCCCAATGACGTCTCGCAACCTGACAGCAGACTAGCGCGACGTTCATGGCGGAGCTTGTGATAGAGTGGCAAACAGACGCAGTCGCGGTTCAAAATGGTGAAGACCGCAGAGCCGATCGAAAGGCTCTAATCGAACGCATATTCCGATATATAGACGGTGCACTTGGCGAAGCGGCCCCATATATGGATCTAAGCGGAATCGAAGCAGGGAAATAGCCGTGGATTTGGGGACAGCCCCCTTGCGGTGGCCACTCGCCTCCTGGGGACAGCTCTGACGAACTGACCACAGGAAGCGGCTCTGCCCACAATTCCACCGCGCAATTACAAACAGGCTTTTTATTTTTCCTGAGAAGGAAACGTGGGCGTAGTGGTCGGTGTTTTTCTTCCCACTATCTTTTTTGACGGGCACCGAAGCTCAGAACAGAAGAGTGCTCATGTGTAATCTGTACGCCCAGACCTCCTCGCAGGATGAGATCCGCGCCATTGCGCAGGTTCTCAGTGACCATACGGGCAATCTTCCGCCCATGCCCGACATCTATCCGGATTACGCGGCTCCGATTGTGCGCAATGGTCAGAACGGCCGGGAGCTGGTTCTGGCCCGGTGGGGCATGCCATCGCCGGCGTTCGCCCTCAAAGGGCGCAAGGTTGACCGGGGGATGACGAACATCCGCAATACGGCGTCTCCGCACTGGCGCCGCTGGCTGGGCGTTCCTCATCGCTGCGTGGTACCGTTTACGGCCTTCTCGGAACAGGCGCGTCAGGATGACGGATCGTTTCATCCAGTGTGGTTTGCCGCCAATGAGACGAAGCCTCTCCGCTTTTTTGCCGGGATCTGGACGTCCTGGACCTCAGTGCGCAAACTCAAGGAAGGCGAAGTCACGGCCGATCTTTTCGGCTTCCTGACCACGGACGCCAACGCTGTGGTCGCGCCTTATCATCCCAAAGCCATGCCCGTCATTTTGGAACGCCAGGAGGAGATCGAAACCTGGCTGACGGCCCCCACACCGGTCGCACTGCAGCTCCAGAGACCGTTGCAAGAGTCATCCCTTCAGGTTCTTTGAACAGACGAGGGGTCTAGCTGGCCTTCTGTCCCTTGAGGCGTGCGATTAGCCGGGAGCTTCTCAACATGGCTTCATCAGCCTGTTTCATGGCTGCAGCCAGATCCTCATAGTCGAACTGAACCGGGTCCAACCGCGTCGGCGGCGGAAGCTGCGTAATCTCCTCCTCCGGGATAGATTGCGTCGTGAAAAGATCATCCTTAGGGGGCCGGCCGCGCTTTCGGCCGGGGATGGGTCGTGTTGGAGGTTTCACGACGTCTCGGAGCGCTCCCATGCCAGCCAGACCAAACAGGCGATGAGCCGTTCGGTGCGTGACTTCCACTACAATGCCTCGGTCCTGGAATGCGCTGAGAAGCTGCAGTGCGCTTTTCATCGACATCCCCAGACGATCCGCCAGCATAGAGGCAGACACGAGCGGCTGGATGGCCAGCACATTGACCGCTTGGGGCGCACGGGAATGACGACGCTGTGCGCCGCACTTCTCAAGCGCCTGTGTCCTGGCTCGCTCCAGCTGGTGCAGAAGATCGAGCGCTTCTCGGGCCTCGGCTAGAAGAGCATCGAGCCACCAGCACAGCCAAGGCTCGATCTCCCAAGGCGTTCCCGGGGCGAGTGCTTCTATGCCGGTCAGGATCAATGGCGTCCGGAGAATATCATGGGAGTGCCAGTACCGGCTTAACGCCGCGCAGAAGGGAGCACGGAGATGACCGGCCTGTAACCAGCGATGAAAAGCGATCCCCGCATCGAGGATCGGTCCCCACCCTGATGACTGATCATTCAGGAACGCTTCGGCTTCGGTAATGGCACGCGCCTGCATAGCATCCGGGCGAGCGTACCAGCGCCAGAGCGTAAAGGCATGGGATGCCGCATCCACGGCCGTACCGCGTTCATAGCCGTCCTGGCCGACCACTTTCGGCACGAGGCCGTGCAGTTCGGCAACCAGATACCAGGGATCGATCAGCCAGCCGTCGACAGCGCTATGGCGCTGGATCGCATCCAGGCGTTGTCGGAACAGGACGGAAGGTACAGCGGAGCCACGTCTCAGCGCCTGATCCAGACGTCCCAGCTCAAGACTGAGACGGGTGAGCCTCTCGGCGAACGGAGGAACCATTGATCCTATGAGGCGTCGCTTTTTGGATAGTCTCCAAGATGGATCACCTTCCCGGACGCGACGAGTTCCGCGTAGTGCTGCTTTACGTCCGTAGGAAAAGACATTTTAAACACCTTTCCACCCATAGCTTTGACCTGATCCATCGAGATCGGATGAGGGTCGTCCCGGATCGTACCGATGATGATAGGTCCGACCATTTCTCCGCCAAGGCGGGCGTTTCCGCTCCCACCGGGAGCAGGGCCTTGGGCATGTACAGCTGACGATTTGGCGGAACTCGCTTTCAGAGCAGCGAAAGTCCAGAATCCGTGGCGTTGGGAGAGTTGTGCAAGAGCCTGCGTATAAGACAAAGCACCTGACCGGCTTTCCTGTCGTGCCTGCTTTTTGAGCGCTTCAAGGGAAATCGTCATTTGAATCCTCGACCGGAAGGATGAGTCACAGGGCCTGATTTGCGCCACACTCCGAACAGGATGTCATGACTGTTTGTCTGAGAGACTTTTCCGTTATTTCACAGGCCGGAAGGCGCGCTGTGTCTCTCGCCTATGAGCCTTCAATACCACCAAGCGGCCCGTAGCAACAGCATTCAAACACCCTAATATCCTCAAAAGGTAAGTCTCCGCCTTTTTTCTGAAAATCGCCCCCTTCCCACCCCCTTATGTCCGTTAATTTTCATTATCGGACATAGGGGGTGGGCACAAAAAAAAACCCAAAAGGTCTTTTCGAGGCGTGTTCCACAGACGCTCATGCAAGGACAACGTCTGCTCCCGGAAAGACAGTCTGATATCTCTGCCCCTCTTTGCGAGAGACATTCCAACTCACGCAGGTCTGTAACTATTCTGAGGCTCGCGGCTGACTT
>NZ_BEWO01000037.1 GCF_002723975.1 Gluconobacter japonicus | reverse complement strand
GGTAAATTTGAAAGAATAAAATTTAAATCTGCAAAAAAATGGTTAAACATGAATTTTATTCGATAAAAAAACGTTAAATATACTCTTTTACTGTATTAACTCTTTATTCAAAAAAAATTAACGCTATCAGTTATGTGCGTGACGAAAGGTTTCTTTCTGTTGCCCTGACCTAGTTTTGAAATATGTGAAGGGAAATAAATATGTCGTCTCCTAAAAAAACCGGTGACAATTCCACAACTGCCATGGCGCGGGCAGTATCTTCAGCGCCCGTTACAAGTGGTGGGAGCGGGACAAAGGCTGATCCTTATATCCTCTCCGGTAATACGGGAACGATTACTCTTCAGGCTGGGAAATACTATATTGTTCCAGACGGTGTAACGATTGGAAAAGCTGTAACCAACAACGCTGCAAATAATGCTAGTGGGGGCATTAATCTTAACGGTGCCTACTTGGAAATTGCTTCTAAGGCTCATGTTAACGGTACAATCAACATGAGTGTTTCTGGGTCATCCCTGAAGCTGGATGCAACGCCAAAGTGGGTTTATAGCGATTACAACCCGGGTAAAGCAGGCGTTGGGCAGACGACATGGACATGGCAGTCCATTCAGTCTGCGGTTATTGATGGTCTGATTACGAGTGACGATAAACCTAATACCGCGGTGAGTATCGTTGCTGAGGGTGTCGCGAGCGACGGTTCTGTACGTGTTCTTGGTACCTTTGGAACAAGCACCAGTAATGGATCTGAAATGATCTATAACAAGGCGTTTAAACCTGCTGGCAGCAACAGTAGCGGCCATCTGGGGTTTGAGGTTCTTGTCCCGTCAAATAGCTCTGTTCTGCAGCAAAAGGCGGCGACTTTGCCGTCACGCGAGACGAGTGATGGTGCATATATTGTCGGGGATACGGGCTCGGATGTGTATGTCTGCTTTCTGGCAGGTGCAATGATCCGAATGGCTGATGGTTCTGAAAAGGCCGTTGAAGACATTCTGGTTGGTGACCGGGTTGCTGCGCTGGTTGACGGGCAATCTGTAGCGCGTGAGATCATCTGGACGGGTCGAAAATTTGCTTACACGCGTGCCGGGTGTCCTGCTGATGAAGCGGGTTATCCGGTTCGTATTGCTGCTGGTGCTCTGTCAGAAGGTGTTCCTTCGCGTGATCTGTTTGTCACGTCCGAGCATAGCCTGTTTGTGAATGGTGGTTTCGTTCCGGTTCGCATGCTCGTTAATGGCGGTTCGATTGCTTACGATCGCAGCCAGAGTAGCTTTTTCTATTACCATATCGAAACATCTGACCACTCTGTGATTTTCGCAAATGATTGTGCGACCGAGTCTTTTCTGGATACGGGGCACAAGAACATCTTTGACGGAAGTGACAATGTCATTTCCTTGCGAGCGAAAACGTGGGCGGATGCTGCGGCGCCTCTTACGACTGCCCGGGACGTTGTTGAGCCTCTTCATGCGGCTTTGGCTACACGCTCCATTGAGCAGGGTTTCGGTGAGCAGGGCGCTCCTGTGGTGACGGATGATGCTGATCTGCACCTGGTCACGACCGAAGGTGTAATGGTTCACGCGCTACGCCAAGTTGGATCGTGTGTGTCATTCATGTTGCCGCCAGGAACGCGTGGTGTTCATCTGGTGTCACGTGCCAGTCGTCCTTCTGATACGATTGGTCCGTTCGTGGATGATCGTCGTCAACTTGGCGTCCTTGTCGGTGGTGTGCATCTGGCGACGACTCATAGTGGTCAGCGGCAGGTTGTTTCGCACCTGGATCGTCAGTTTTCTGGCTGGAATGCCCCGGAAGGCACGCATCGCTGGACAGCGGGTTATGCATTTCTCGCTCTTCCCGAGAGTGCAGCGGAGGCCAGCAGCATCCTGACGATGGAAATTGTGGGATCTGGCCCGTACCTCGTTATTGATGGTGCAGAGGATGCTCAGGCGCTGTTTGCCTGATTGCCCTTTCGAGGCTGAATCGGAAAAGGCGACACATCTTTTGGTGTGTCGCCTTTTTTATGAGTTGGTGTGTAGCGGGAAAAATTACTTGGTAGCTGGGTGTGTGTTGTTGGGAACCATGGTTGTTACGAAGTCTTCGGAAACAAATATGATGGAATTCAACGCTTCGTTGAGAGCCTCTAAAGCTTCCTGTGGATGTCTTCCTTCTGTGAAGACTGTCGCACGGTTGATAGCGCCCTGAAACGGCGCGATGGGGGCAAGTGCGAGAATGAAGTCTGCATTCTGACCGACGACTTTCATCGTCTGTGCGGCGCTGGCTGTGTCGCCGTTCTTTAACTGCGTATTTGCGGATGCAACAGCGGCTTTTTGCTCTGGGGCAAGGGTTTCACTAGCAATGAATTCGCCGCCTACGGGTAGCCAGTCAATCTGGCCTGTAGAAACGTGATGTTCCGGGGATGCCGGATGACCAGGGGCGGTATGGAGGTCACTTTCAGCGGCCTGAAATTTCTGACTGGCCTTTGTGGCTGCGGCAAGACGCTTTTGCGCATCATAAAGAGCGGGAATGGCAGCGTCGGTCTGGCCGGCCGACAGAAGTTGGCGGGCTTTCAGAAGATCCGTCATGGTGTGCTGACCATCGCTGGACAGATGATGAAACGCCCGGTGCGCTTTAAAAGACTCCCAATCCTTATGGAGAGAAGAAGCCTGAGCGGGGAGTGTTGAAAATGTCAAAACTGCGGATGTGGCTAAAGAAAGCAAGAGTTTCATAAAAAATTCCATAATCAACGGGTATATTCCGCTCATATGTAAGGGAGTTTAAGGCTCTTTCAATTGAAAGATGATTTATTTTTTGTCTGTAATGAGGATTATTTTTGTACGAATTATTTCTGTCTATTTTTGTTCTTATTTGATTTTGTAGCGAGCGTCATTGGAAAATGTCTGATTTTTAAAATGTCTGTATGACTTTTCTTGGTATTTTATTTAATTTTTTTATGGATTTTATGTTCTAAATGGAAAGAAAAAACTCCACGATAAGAAATAAAATAAAACTTTTTCACCAAAGTTGATGAGATGGTGGTTGCCGTTGAGGGGCTGGTTCCGTATGAACAGAGCCCCTTCACGAGGCTGTGTCTTGCAGCGGAAAGAGCTTTTTTCCGTCTGGCAGCGCGTGTGTCAGTCGAGCAGCGAGTGTTCCAATGTCTTTGAATTCCGTCGTCGAGAGTGTGACCGCCCGGATTATCGAGCGTTCGAAAGTCTCCCGTCGTCGTTATCTTGCTCTGATGGAGCGGAACCGGGCGAAGGGCGTTTCACGTCCCCGACTGGCCTGCGGAAACCTCGCCCATGCCATCGCTGCTTCCGCGTCTGACAAGCCGGAACTCATGCGTCCCACGAGCACCAATCTTGGGATCGTGACGACTTACAATGACATGCTGTCCGCGCATCAGCCTTATGGCCGCTATCCGGACCAGATCAAGTTATTCGCCCGTGAAGTTGGTGCGACGGCTCAGGTCGCCGGTGGTGCGCCTGCCATGTGTGATGGTGTGACGCAGGGACAGGAGGGCATGGAATTGTCCCTGTTCTCCCGCGACGTGATTGCCATGTCCACGGCTGTCGGGCTGAGCCATGGCATGTTTGAAGGCGTTGCTCTGCTTGGCATCTGCGACAAGATCGTGCCGGGTCTTCTGATGGGCGCTCTGCGCTTTGGTCATCTGCCGACCATTCTCATTCCTGCGGGTCCGATGCCGTCCGGTCTGCCGAACAAGGAAAAGCAGCGGATCCGTCAGCTCTATGTTCAGGGCAAGGTCGGGCAGGATCGTCTGATGGAAGCGGAAAACGCGTCCTATCACAGTGCTGGAACCTGCACGTTCTATGGTACGGCCAACACAAACCAGATGATGGTTGAAATCATGGGTTTGATGATGCCGGATTCCGCTTTCATCAACCCCAATACGCCGCTGCGTCAGGCGATGACGCGCTCCAGCATTCATCGTCTGGCGGAGATCAGCCTGAACGGGGAAGATGTTCGTCCGCTGGCGCAGTGCGTGGATGAAAAGGCCATTGTGAACGCGGCTGTGGGCTTGCTTGCGACGGGTGGTTCGACAAATCACACGATCCATCTGCCTGCCATTGCGCGTGCTGCGGGTATCATCATTGACTGGGAAGATCTCAGCCGTCTGTCCGCTGCTGTGCCGTTGATGACCCGTGTTTATCCGAGCGGGTCGGAAGACGTGAATGCCTTCAATCATGTTGGTGGCATGCCGACCGTGATTGCCGAATTGTCCCGCGCTGGTCTGCTGCACACGGATATCATGACGGTGTCCCGCGGCGGTTTCGCCGACTATGCCTGCCGTGCCAGCCTGCAGGATGATGAAGTGGTGTACACGCACGCCAAGCCGTCACTGGATCGGGATATTCTTCGGGAGGTGAGTGCCCCCTTCAAGGCGGATGGTGGCATCAAGCTCGTGAAGGGCAATGTGGGACGCGGCATTTACAAGAGCAGCGCCATTTCCGAAGAGCATCTGACGGTTGAGGCTCCTGCGCGCGTTTTCCACGATCAGCATGACGTGGCGACAGCATTCCAGAATGGTGAGCTGGAGCAGGACGTTGTTGTGGTGGTGCGTTTTCAGGGGCCGGAAGCCAACGGTATGCCGGAGCTTCATAAGCTGACGCCAACCCTCGGTGTGCTCCAGGATCGTGGCTACAAGGTTGCGCTGCTGACGGATGGTCGCATGTCTGGTGCGAGCGGTAAGGTCCCGGCAGCTATTCACGTTGGGCCGGAAGCTCAGGTCGGCGGTCCGATTGCGAAGGTGCGTGACGGCGACATGATCCGCGTCTGTGCTGTTACGGGCCAGATCGAGGTTCTGGTGGATGCGGTTGAGTGGGATGCGCGTGATGTCGTTCCGCCGCCGCCGCCAGCACTTGGGACGGGCCGTGAGTTGTTCGCACTGATGCGTTCGGTGCACGATCCGGCCGAGGCAGGGGCGTCTGCCATGCTGGCGCAGATGGACCGCGTGATCGAAACCGTTGGCGACGATCTTCACTAAGGACGATTTTCATGACTGATACCGCAAAACTCGATGCCGTCATGACCCGTTGCCCGGTTATTCCGGTGCTTGTGGTCAATGATGTGGCACAGGCCCGTCCGCTCGCAGAGGCACTTGTTGCCGGCGGTCTGACCACGCTTGAAGTCACGCTGCGGACGCCCTGTGCGCTCGAAGTAATTGAAGAAATGTCCAAGGTGGATGGGGCTTTCGTCGGTGCAGGGACGGTTCTGAACCCGACGGATCTGGAGCGTTCGGTCAAGGCAGGCTCGCGTTTCATCGTCAGCCCGGGGCTGACGGCATCTTTGGCAGATGCTGCCCGTGATCATGATATGCCGTTCCTTCCAGGTGTGGCGAATGCTGGTGACATCATGCGTGGTCTGGATCTGGGTCTGACACGCTTCAAGTTCTTCCCGGCTGTAACGAATGGCGGCATTCCGGCTCTGAAGAGCCTGGCGAGCGTGTTCGGAAATGTCCGTTTCTGCCCGACGGGCGGCATTACGGAAGCGAGCGCACCGGAATGGCTTGCCCTTCCATCGGTGTCCTGTGTTGGCGGCTCCTGGATTACGGCTGGTGAGTTTGATGCCAAGACCGTCACGCAGCGTGCGACGGCTGCTGCGCTGCTGCGTCAGAGCTGAACAGCAGACTGGTCGTGAGAGGCAAGGGCGATTCGGAGAAACACCGGATCGCCTTTTTTTATTGCTGCGACACTGCTGGGTGCACGCCATGAACGGATTAGGAACATCACAATGAGCCCTTTTGCGGTATTTAAGGAATTTATCGTGAAAAAATAAGGGATTATCTCTTTTCTGGGACGGTGAAGCGGATCATAAGAGCGCGTGACTGGACGCTCTCATCTCCTCATCGGCGGTTTCGCCGTACTCTGTGCCATGCGTTGGCACATTCTTGCATCAGAGCCGCTTTCCGTGTGTACGGGGCTTCTCGGCAGCCTGCTGCCCGATATTGATACGGAACGCTCAATGCTCGGCGCGAGGGTGAAACTCCTGTCCCGCTTTCTGGCTCGAACGGTAGGTCATCGTGGACTGACGCATTCTGGCGTGGTCCTGCTTCTGGCTGCGTGTCTGGTTTCCGCGACGATGGGCAAGGATGCCCTGTATGGACCGATGGGTGCTCTCCTTCTGGGTGCTGCCACACATATTGCGGCTGATCTGCCCACCGGTGGGTGTCAGCTTCTCGCGCCGTTGAGTCGTTCCCGACTGTCTTTCTGGCCCTACGTCCGTACGGGCGGCGTGGGTGAGATCATGCTTCTTCTGCCCACCCTGTTTCTATTGGGGTGGGCAGGGTTCGCGGGCCGTGATCCTTTCCTGGGTCATGCTCCTCCTGCCGTGCATCACCAGCGGTTGCATGGACATGTTTTGAAGGATATTGCAGTTCCATCATGACTGAGACCCGACTCCCCGTTCGTCGCGCCCTTCTCTCCGTCTCTGACAAGACGGGACTGATTGACCTGGGGCGTGCACTTGCAGCCCACGGTGCAGAACTGCTTTCGACGGGGGGCTCGGCACGGGCGCTGCGTGAGGCGGGTCTGACAGTCAAGGATGTTTCCGAACATACCGGCTTCCCTGAAATCCTTGATGGTCGCGTCAAGACGCTGGTGCCGCAGGTACATGGTGGCATTCTGGGGCGTCGCGATCTTCCGGCTCATCTGAGCCAGATGGAAGAACACGGCATTGCCCCAATCGATCTCGTTTGCGTCAATCTTTATCCGTTTGCGGCGACAGTGGCGTCCGGCGCCGGTGACGAGGATTGCATCGAGAATATCGATATTGGCGGTCCTGCCATGATCCGTGCGGCTGCCAAGAATTTCGGGCATGTAGCGATCCTGACATCACCGGATCAGTACGGTGACTTCGTGAAGTCGCTTGAAGTGGGTGGAACCTATTTGAGCGAACGTCGGGATTATGCGGGCGCTGCCTATGCGCATACGGCGTCTTATGACGGCATGATTTCGCGATGGTTTGCAGAACGGGCAGGAGAGCTTCTTCCGCCGGTTCTGACACTGAGTGGTTCGCGGGATGAACTGCTGCGTTATGGCGAAAACCCGCATCAGAAAGCTGCTTTCTATCGGGATGGCAGCACGCGGGCAGGGATTGCGACGGCACGTCAGATTCAGGGTAAGGCACTCAGCTACAACAATCTGAATGATACGGATGCTGCGTTTGAAGCGGTGGCAGAATTCGATGCGCCTACCGTTGTCATTGTGAAGCACGCCAATCCGTGCGGTGTGGCCTCAGCGACCACGCTGGAAGATGCCTGGATTGCTGCGCTGCGCTGTGATCCGGTTTCAGCATTCGGTGGTATCGTTGCGGTGAACCGCACTCTTGATGCGGCTACCGCCCAGCGGATCAGCTCTATCTTCACGGAAGTGATTGTGGCGCCTGATGCAGACGAGCGGGCCATCGAAATTCTGTCCCGTAAGAAAAATCTACGTCTGTTGCTAACGGGTGGTATGCCCGATCCGACAGCGGAAGGACTGGCGTTTCGTTCGGTGGCGGGTGGTTTCCTGGCACAGAGCCGCGATGCGGGTCGTGTGACGGAACAGGATCTGAAGGTCGTCACCAAACGTGCGCCGAGCGCTCACGAAATGAAGGATCTGTTGTTCGCTTTCCGTGTGGCCAAGCATGTTAAGTCCAATGCCGTCATTTATGTACGCGATAACGCGACTGTTGGCATTGGTGCCGGTCAGATGTCACGGGTCGACAGCGCACGTATTGCAGCTCGCAAGAGCCAGGATGCTGCAGACGTGGCGGGTGAAGCTGCACCTTTGACTAAGGGGTCTGTGGCGGCTTCGGATGCATTCTTTCCCTTCGCGGATGGTCTGGAAAGCGTTGTTGCTGCCGGTGCTGTCGCTGTGATCCAGCCCGGGGGTTCCATTCGCGATCAAGAGGTAATCGATGCTGCAGATGCGGCGGGTATTGCCATGGTCTTCACAGGCATGAGGCACTTCCGGCATTGAAAATTCTTCCTATCGCCAGTCTTCTGCTGGCTCTTTCCGCTCCCATGGTCGCTGAGGCTGCGCCCTGTCTTTATGACATGTCGCCGCTTCCGGTTACGAAGGGTATTGTCTCTCGCATCACGCCAAATGGTGTCCTGCTGAGGGACGGGACAACAGTCATCCTGCCAGAAGAACTCTTGGCAAATGTTCGGCTGGCGCAGCCTTTGGCTGTTCGCGGTCTGGTGGCTCAGTCTACTCACATGGTTCAGGCTTTTGCCTTGGATGGCAATCCGCCTGTTTGCCCTAATCCTGCGACAGTGGCGCGCGGTCCTTTTCCGGGGTCGCCGGGGTATGATCACATTCAGAACTGAGTTCGTGAGACCTCTTTTATCAAGAGGGTTTTCGTAAACCTTTTCTTTACATCTGGTATGCAATTCTCCTCCTCGAGTGTCCGTTATTCACAGTCGGGGAGGGCTTGGCATTGTCACAAATTCTACCCTCCACACATGTGGGAGAGGGGCAGAACTGGGCATCTGTTTCTGTAGGAGCGCAACTTGCGTCTACAGAACGATTTCAGGATTTCCTCAAAAGCTACGTTCACACTGCTGAAGAACCGGCCGCAAACAGGCCTGCCCGAAAGAATGTCGTGCAGGACGTAGAGAAAAAAGCCCCAGATCCATCCGCAGAAACGCGTCGTATCACTCGAACTGACAAGAATCAGAGCGCCGTGAGTTCAGGCGGCGAAAATCGGGTTGGGTTGGGTTCCCAGGTTAATCGGAAGGCTTGCGCAACGCCAGAGTTAAGAGCGGATATCCGGTCCATTCAGAGTGGGGCCGATAAGAGGGTCGCGGTTCCGATAGCAACGGGCTCTTCGGTATCGAGTGAAGAGCATATGCAGGTCAAACCATCGTCTCGACAGGAGGGACTGCAGAGCGATCCTTCAACGCCTTCTGTGGATGTTGATAATATTTCTGCGTCTTCTGCTGGCAAAGGTGCCTCTGATCAGACATTTAATTTTACGACGCAAATATCTGCCGAGAGCGAGCAGGTTCCTCCTTCTCAAAGTGTCCTGAAACAAAACTTGGCACTTGGGGGCGGGGCTCTGACGGTGACATTGCCTTCAGAGGAAACCATAAGTTCCCCTGTCGCTTCGAATGATCTGTCAGTAGAAAAAACTCTGAATCCTGAGGATAATTTTTTTGTGTCTGAACAAAGTTCAGAACAGGAAAAGATGTCGTTTTCTGAAACTGTTTCATCGCTTTCAGATGCTTCTGTACCAGATGCGCGTATGGAAATTTCTGATGTGACGAATGGCCGTAAAGAACAGACGCATTTTCACGAACCGGTGTCTGGGCGTTCTGAGGTTCGTGTTGCTTTCGTACAGGATATGCCGATCATTTCCCATGCTTCAGCCGATCGCCGTCTCAATACAGAAATCGAGATGTCTTTGGGAGAAAGCGGGAAAGTTCATGTTTCCATTGAGGAGGCTGAAGACGGCGAACGGCACGTTCATATCCGCGCTGAAAATCCCGATGTTCTTCAATCTCTGGCGGATGACAAAGAGAGTCTTTTTGCCACTCTGAACCAGAGTATCATTCCAATTTCGACGGATCAGCCCGTTATTCCAACGGATCTGACGTTAAGCCTGATGGGTAATTTTTCTCAGAATTCTGAGAATGGATCTGCTCAGGAAAGACATTCGATAACAGAGGATGCCGAGCATCCTGCATCGTCTTCAATTTCCAGAAACACGACACAAGCATCCATTCAATCGTCTCAAAGAATGCTTCGTAGCGTTGTTGATCTGACAGCCTGAAGAAAGGTTTTTTATGGTGTCTTCTGTCAGTACCACGTCTAGCGGCGCAACCTCGCTCCTTAGTCAGGCAGTTTCTGCGGCCAAGTCAAATGCTGCATCGCAAACATCCAGTGCGGCTTCGTCCACGTCTACGGCAAGCAGCGTTGCAAGTGCTGCACTCTCCTCTTTGGCTGGGAATTTCAATCAGTTCCTAACACTGCTGACAACTCAGCTACAGCATCAGGATCCAAGTAACCCGACGAGTACAGACAGCTTCACCAGTGAATTGGCCCAGTTTGCAGGTGTTCAGCAACAGGTGCAGACAAACACCAATCTGACTAGTCTGATTTCGGCCACGCAGGATACCCAGATGACATCCGGGATCGGGCTGATCGGCAAAACAACCACAGCAACATCGTCCTCGCTACCATTGCAGAACGGGAACGGTTCAATGAGCTTCACAGCAGCAGTCGCTGGCCCTGTTGCGATTGCCGTTACAGATTCAAATGGTCAGGTGGTCAAGACGGACACTGTGACGGCGCAGGTTGGTGTAAATTCCTGGTCTTGGGATGGTGTGAGTGACAGCGGTACCAAGCTGTCAGACGGGCAGTATTTTGTTGCTGTAGAGGGAACGGATACGTCGGGAAGTGCCACAGCTCTTTCGACAACAGTTTCCGGTACGGTCACGGGGCTAACGCGCACATCCAGCGGACTGAATGTGCAGATGGGAGATACGTCGATTGCGTTGAGCAATCTTGAGGGCTTTTCGGGAACGTGACCACTCGGTGAGGAAAATGCTTTCGTTTTAAGTAGGCGTTAACCTTTCCCCGTCACAATGCTCTTCAGTGATTGCAGCGTTAAAGGTGACACGCATGTTGGTGGGCAAAGTGCTGTTGCCAGGCAGAGTTTTGGGTGGTTTTGCCTTTACCGGGCGGAACGGCCAGTGAAGGCTTTTCTGGCAAATCTCAAGCAGCTTGGTCTGCCACGGTTGGCCGCACTCGGAGGCGTGGGGGCGGCTATGCTGATCCTTCTGGGTGTGCTGGTCATGCATGGAACAAACTCAGCCAATTCACTTCTCTACCGGGATTTGGACCCACGGGAAGCTGGCGAAATTGTAGACCAGCTTTCCAAAGAGCATATTGCTTACCATCTTCAGGGTCAGGGAGCCACGATCATGGTTCCGGACGAAGATGTTGCTAAAGCACGTCTCCTGCTCGCTAAAAACGGGCTGCCTTCTGGCGGTTCTGTAGGATATGAAATTTTCGATAAGGGCAACAGCTTCACCGCGACCCAGTTTGAACAGACGATTAACGAAACCCGTGCGCTGGAAGGTGAACTCGAGCGTTCTATCCGCTTGATTCATGGCGTCAGAAATGCACGTGTTCATCTGGTTCTGCGTCATCGGGAACTTTTCTCCACTGATGAACAGGGCGCGCAGGCAAGTGTTCTGCTCTCCATGGATGGTGCACGGCGCCTAGATGAAGAAAGCGTAGCAGCGGTGGTAAACTTGGTCTCTGCTGCCGTTCCTGGTCTTGATACCAAAAATATTTCTCTCGTGGATAATCGTGGGCACGTTCTTCTTCGCCAAGGTGGGGGCGGGCTGGATAGTAACCAGACGGCTGAAGCACAGCGTCAGGCGTTGGAGCAGCGTATCTCGCGCGAAGTGGAGGATATGCTGGGAGCTTCGGTGGGTATTGGCCGTGTACGTGTTGATGCCACCGTCGCAATGAACAACGATCACGTCAAAGAAACCCAGGAAAGTTACGACCCTGACCAGCAGGTTCTTCGGTCGCAGCAAACAAAGAACGAGAAGAACATTAATACGCAGGCGTCAAATAATACGACGGTCGCTAATAACCTGCCCAACGCCAATGCTGGCCAGCCGCAGAATGGCAGCCAAAGCAGTCGGCAAGAACAAACTGACAATTATGAGATCGGTAAGAAGGTTCGCACACTCGTGCAGGACCAGCCGCGTATAGCACGGATTAGTGTTGCTGTGATGGTGGATGGGGTTAATCAGACAGACCCGAAAGGTCAGCATCTTTGGCAACCGCGTAGTCAAGCAGAACTAGAGCGCCTTACAGCTCTTACAAAAAGCGCCATAGGTTTTGATCAGACCCGTGGGGACGTTGTTACGGTCATGTCCATGCAGTTTTCTGATCTGGATGCGGCGATGCCTGCCGCTTCAACGGGTTTCATGAATGGGCTCTTCAATCGCCCGAATGAAATGGAAGCCATTCGCTTTGGTATTTTCTCTTTGTGTCTTCTGATGGTTCTCTTTTTTGTCGTGCGACCATTGCTGAGCCCGGTGACAGCAGCCAGTGCTAACAATGTTGCTGCATTGTCTTCGGATGTGGGGGGAGGAGGGCTTGCCCTTGCGGGGCCTGCCAATCGCGCCAATGGAAATCAGAGCGCGAGCTTGATCAACGCTCCATACGATATTGTAGATGCTGAACTCCAGGATGGAGAAGAAACAATCACTGTTAATGGGGTGGCGGGTAGAATTCGTGCGTCTTCGGTGCAGAAGGTTGTGGATCTGGTCGAAACGCATCCGACGGAAAGCATTGCTTTGATGCGGAGTTGGCTCATGCCTCAGCAGGAAGGGCGCTGAAATGATTGGAATGGAAAAAGCCGTTACGGGCGCTCAGAAGGCAGCCATTCTTATGATGGCGCTAGGCGAAGAAAACTGCGCGCGGCTCTTCGAGCAGATGCATGAAGAAGAAATTCGGGAGATTTCTTCCGCCATGTCGCAGCTTGGAATGGTTTCGGCTGAAACCGTTGAAAGCGTCTGTCACGAATTCAGTCGAAGCTTAGGGTCTTCCGAAGTACTGATTGGCGATATTGAGACAACTGAACGACTTCTGAAAAATGCCCTTCCGGCGAGCCGGGCCGCAGCTATCATGGAAGAAATCCGTGGGCCCGCCGGGCGGACTATGTGGGATAAATTGGGTAATATTTCTGAGTCCGTTTTGGCAAATTATTTACGTAATGAGTATCCACAAACAGTTGCTGTTGTATTGAGTCGTATCAAGGCGGCTCATGCAGCAAAAGTTCTATCACTTCTTCCGGAGGATTTCTCTCTGGATGTTATGACGCGCATGCTGAAGATGGAAAATGTTCAGAAAGGAGTTCTGCATAGCGTTGAGCAGACGTTGAGGTCGGAATTTGTTTCGAATTTGCCTCGAGGTTCTCATCGCGACAGTCATGAAGTCCTTGCAGATATTTTCAATAATTTTGATCGTCGTCTGGAAGCACGTTTCATGACTGCCCTTGACGAACGCAGTCATGATGACGCCGAGCGTATCAAAAGCCTCATGTTTACATTTGAGGAATTGGCTCAGGTGCCGCCTGAAGGACTTATGGTGCTGTTGAACCAGATTTCTAGAGAAATTCTTCCTGTGGCTCTGAAGGGTGCAAGCGAAAAGCTTAGGAGTGCATTTCTCGCGGCAATGTCTGAGCGGGCCGGACGTATTCTTGTGGACGAAGTAGAAGCCTTGGGGCCGGTGCGTATCAAGGATGTGGATGCAGCGCAAAGTGAGATTGTTGGTATAGCTAAGGGGCTACTGGATCGTGGGGAAATTGAGCTTGTAGATCAGGAACAAGCAGGTAACGAGATGCTTCTATGACTACGATGGGCTACGGAAGATCAGATCGGGTTGTCGGAGTTCTTTACGCGGAAGATTTTGATCTGCCAGCTTTCAACGACGTCCCGGTGATGGAAGTTGAAGAGCATGATGATAGGCCGGAAATTCTGTCTCCATCTTATACCGAAGATGATTTGGAAGAAGCGCGGCGTTTGGGGGAAGAAACAGGCAGGCGCGAAGAACAGCGGCGTTTGACGCTTGAAAAAAAAGAGTGGCACCAGAGTCTTGAGAAGAAGACACTGGATCTCATCTGCCAATTGAATACTCAGTCCGAAGATGTGGTTAGAAAAATATCGGAAGAAGCAGTTACGGTATTGATTTCTCAAATGTCTGCGTTGTTTCCGTCATTACTGAAAAGTATGGGAGTAAAAGAGCGTGATTCTGTTATGAATAAAATTCTTCCGTCACTTAAGCGGTTAGTAAAAATTCGCATAGAGGCGAGAGAAGAGGAAATCAATTATCTGTCCAGTCTTTGTTTGAAAGCAGGAGATATGGAGTTGGATTGTCATGTTAATGATGCTTTGGCTCCTGGGGATTTCTGTTTTTCGTGGCCTGAAGGAAAAATATTTCGAAATGCAGGAGTTATTGCTCAGAGTATTATATCTGAATTTGGAAAATTAAATTGAATAAATTGGGGTATTGATGATGTCTGATACGAAAAAAGAATTTGATCTCGATAATGTTGAACATGTTGCATCCCAAACAGCAGAGGCACCTAGGTTTGCTCATGATTTAGAGGCAATTTATGATATACCTGTGACGGTCAGTGCTGTTCTTGGAAGGACAACGATGCAGGTAAGCCAGTTGTTGCGCTTGGGCCGTGGCGCTGTCGTAGAACTAGATCGTAAAATCGGAGATTCAATTGATATTCTGGTGAATAATAGATTAATCGCAAGGGGCGAGGTTGTTATGGTCGATGAATCTCGTTTGGGCGTAACGATGACAGAAATCATTAAATCCGAAAAAGTGAAAAATTAGGCAGTATTTTTACGAATAATTAAATTTGTCAGGGGATACATCTTACATTCGGAGTGAAAATAGATTCCTCCAGTCTTTTTTTGTGACGGAGAGAGGCAGATGAGTGGTGGCGCGCGCGGCAATCTTCCTGCTGTTCTGAAAATGCCGGCGATTTCTGATGCTTTCCAAAAGATTCCCCTCCCTAATTGGCTGCGAGGGCAATCGCGTTGGCTTCCCGGGTCAGATGTTGGGCTGGCTCTCGCCGTCGCGGCGCTGCTGTCGGTACTGGTCTTGCCGCTTCCAACATTTATTCTGGATGTGGGGCTAGCTCTTTCTGTTACCGCATCTGTATTGGTTCTTATGGTCGCGCTTTTTCTTACGAGACCTTTAGATTTTACGTCATTTCCAACATTATTATTGCTGACGACTTTGCTGCGTCTTTCTCTTGAGGTTGCCACAACACGCCTTATTTTGAGTCATGGATATGAGGGAGCTTACGCAGCAGGTCACGTTGTGGCTGCTTTCGGTGGCTTTCTTATGGGGGGCGATGTTGTTATCGGTGCTATTTTGTTTACCATCCTGTTGGTGGTGAACTTTATGGTAATTACCAAAGGTTCAGGACGTATTGCCGAGGTCGCGGCGCGGTTTTCCTTGGATGCAATGCCTGGGAAGCAGATGGCGATTGATGCTGAACTGTCATCTGGCGCAATCAACGACAGAGTGGCCCGACAAAGGCGGAAAGAACTTCAAGAAGAAAGCGGATTTTATGGTGCGATGGATGGTGCCGCCAAATTTGTGCGCGGCGATGCCATCGCCAGTTTAATTATTACGGCGATCAATATTGTTGGTGGCTTGGCCATTGGTATTGGCCGACATGGAATGTCTGTTTCTGATGCTGCATCGGCTTTTACAACGCTGACAATTGGAGACGGACTGGTCTCACAAATTCCTGCTCTACTGGTTTCGACGGCCTCCGGTATTGTTGTGACAAAAGGAGGCACCGAAGGGGCCGCAGATGTCACGCTTGTTCGGCAGCTTGGCGGTAATCCGAAACCATTAGCATTGGCTGCAGGTTCAGCTGCGGTTCTGGCTCTTATGCCGGGCCTGCCGACTTTGCCTTTTCTTGCGCTTGCTGGCTTGGCGGGAGCAGGAGCCTGGTTTCGATATCGATCGCCGATTCAGGAGCAGGACTCCGATGGAGATGCTGTCAGTTTGCCTGAAAACACTCAGTCTGCTGAAGCGCCGATCTCGGACAGTCTGCGTGTTGATTTATTGCGGCTTGAACTTGGATTTAACCTGTTATCGATTGCAAGTGGCGATGGTGCGCGTCTGACAGAACAGATCAAGGTTCTAAGGCGAACAATTGCTGGAGAAATGGGGTTTATTCTGCCTCCTGTTAGAATTCAGGATAATCTTCAACTGTCTGCAGATGCTTATTCTGTGCGGATAAGGGAAATAGAAATTGGTCATGGTGAAGTACAGATAAGTCGCCTTATGGCCATGAATCCCAAAGGAGGATTGCCTGACTTGCCTGGGGATCAGACGCGGGAGCCAGCATTCAATTTACCGGCACTCTGGATTGATCAAAGTTTGCGCGAAAAAGCAATTATGCAGGGATACACAGTGGTGGATCCTGCGAGTGTGATCATCACGCATCTAACTGAACTCGTGCGCGAAAATATGTCTGATCTTCTCTCTTACACGGAGACGCAAAAGCTTCTTGATGAACTGCCCCGCGACCAGCAGAAGCTGATTGTTGATCTTGTGCCTTCGCAGGTTTCCGTCAGTGTCATACAGCGTGTTCTTCAAGGACTCCTTGCTGAAAGAATCTCGATAAGAGATCTGTCAGGTATTCTTGAAGCGCTTCAGGAAGGGTGTGGGCAGGGTCAAAAATCAGTTTCTGCTCTTACAGCGCATGTGCGTGTCCGGCTTGCGCGCCAGATCAGTGCGGCGGTGACCGGGCCTAAAGGATATATTCCGATCTTGACGTTAAGTCCGGACTGGGAAGTCGTTTTTTCTGAAAATATGGTTGGACCGGCGGATGATCGCCAAGTTGCACTTCCTCCGTCACGTCTTAACGAATTCGTAGGGAAGTTGCGCCAAGCTCTCGATATGGCGCTTGGTCAAGGTGAAAACCCGGTTATTCTTGTGGCAGGGGGTTTTCGCCGCCCGGTCCGGATGATTGTCGAGCGGATCAGACCGGCAACTATGGTTCTTTCTCAGGCTGAAATTTCAACCCGGGCAAAGATATATACCGTAGGGGTGATTCAGTGAGGCAAAATACAAAGGAGAGTGGATCATGCGCATCAAGCTGATCCGAGGTGCCTCAATGTCTGTTGCCATGGCAACGCTACGTGAAACGCTGGGTGAAGAGGCTTTTATTCTTTCATCGCGTATTATGCCAGATGGAGAAATAGAACTAACTGCTGCGCTCGATCCGGAGGAGGGGGAAGCAAAAGAGATAATTAAGCCGAGCTTTTCAGTCCCGGCAACTCCCAGGAAATCATTGCACGATTGGCATGGGCTGGATCTTGGTTGTCTGGTTGGGAAAGAGCCGGATTTAGATTATGAAAAATTTCTTTCGGAAAATATTTCGTTTGAAACTTTAAATCTCTCAGTAAATGCGCCGCCTCTCATGGTTTGTGGTACCCCTGGTAGCGGGAAAACCCTGACAATTGCTCGTCTCGCCACGCGTTTGGCTCTAACGGGTGCGTCTCCTCTGGTTATGACTACGGATACGGAGCGATCTGGAGCACTTGAGCAACTGGCAGCCTGTACCAGAATACTTGGCCTCGACCTTATTGCGGTGGAAAGTTCTGAAATGTTGGAAAATCTTTGCCGTACAAAAAGAGGCAGGACGCCCATACTCATTGATACCGCAGCGACTGTTCCTTTTGATGAAAAAGGAATGAAAGTATTGGCTACATTACAGCGTGCTGCCCAAGCAGACCTCACTCTTGTGCATCCTGCCGGAGAGGACGCCATCGAGACAGAAGAAACAGTCTCATGGTTTCGGAAAAATGGCGTGTGTAAAATGATTGTATCCCGGACGGACTGCGCGCGCCGCTTGGGTGGAATTGTCAGAAGCGCGATGGCTGGTATGTCCTTGGTGGAAGCGAGTACGGGAAGCCAATTGATTGGAGGGCTTCGTACTCTGGACGCCGCTAGTCTAAACGAATTGATGACGTTCAAATGGGAAGCTGCATCAAAGGTCGCTGCTGACGGTACGAGTAAGACACTTTCGCCAAACTCTATACCTGTTGTTTCAAAGCGCCCGACCCATTCAGGTTCAGGCGTAATAAAAATGAACGCGTCCAGTGTGACGGGAGCGGCAGCCCTTATGAAACATATTGCTGCGCAGGGGAGTGTATGATGACTCCCTTTATGGATCATTGCATAAAGGCGCAGG
>NZ_BEWO01000036.1 GCF_002723975.1 Gluconobacter japonicus | reverse complement strand
GGATGTGAGGGTTTAAAGGTTGCCGATAAGTTTGAGGCCGATGATCGTTGCGTTCGGGATGACGGAGGTTTCCCCTGGTCGCATCTGGTATTCGAAAGAGGGCTGGAACAGCAGGCCTGGCATTATTGGAATGCCATAATAGGCTTCCAGCGTTGCTGTATGGGTCTGTGGACCATTCACGCCTGCCGGAAAGGGTAATCCGGCCTGCTGGAGAAGATTTTGTCCGAGCGTGAGGCGCTTACTGATCTGGTAATAGGAGTACATCACCCCAAAGCGGTCGAGCGGACGAAACGGAATGACGCCAAGAAGCGAGGTGCCGACGTAAAACTGGTCTGAGAAGACAGAGACTTGCGGGGTATTGTGAATATATCCTGCCATCAGATAGCCTCCTGCCATCTGATGCAGACCATGACTGCGGTAAATCATTTGATCGGCCTCAATATAGAACGTATCGCGTGCTTGAGGCCTCCGCACGGCATAGCGAAGGGCCATGGAAGAGGGAACATTTCCAATCAGGTCCGCGAAGCCGCTGGTGTCGTGACCAAAGCCCAGTTTGTAATGGCCTGGCAGTTTCCGGGGGCCGAAGAAGGGCTCCCACGTCAGTTCGATCGGGAGCATGACGCCGGTTTGCTTCTCGCTGCCCCATGCCCATCCTGATGGATTGGATGTGAGTACGGAGGACGCATAAACGCCGGTTCTTAACGTCAGATCACGTGTTGGGCGCAGTCGAACTGTGCCGCCCCATGTTGCCTTGGGATAGACGCTCCATCCCTGAGCGCTCTTGATCCCCACCGGGGCAGAACATTGAATCATGAAGGTGCACAAGAGCAGGGACGTGCCATAGGTATGGGTGAGGGTGAGGCGACCAAGATTGATATTGATGCTGTTGCGTCGGAAGGATTTTTCGACATAGAAATCTGCCAGATGAGCAGCCATGTGCCCGGAAAGGCTGTAAACTTCGGAGAGTAGAATACGTCGCTCTCCGACGTGATCGAAGCTGATCTGTCGGCCTGCCCGTTCCATCAGAACGCCATGCAAAATCCAGCCATTCAGGCCAAGCAGCTTTCCAAGATCGAGGTTGTTGATCAGTGTGAGTTCATGGGCATAAGACATGCCTCGGCTCAGGCCTCCGCTTACGTTGGCAAGCGCTTCTCCTTTATAGGCGAACTGGAATGTGTAGCCGTGTTTGCCAAGCCATGCTCTTGCAGGGGATAGTTGTGGAACCAGATTGCCGAAGGCTTGGGCAGGCACGAAATAGCCCGCAGACAGGTCGCGTTCCCTCAATGCATCGTCTCTGTGATTGAGGAGCGCAGACAGGCTTTCAGTATTGAAAAGGCTTTCGAGCTGATTGGGGTCTGAGAGATGTTCTCTCAGTCTGGGGTGAGTAGATGTGGCATGTGTTGTTTTTGTGTCCAGTTGGGACTGGGGTTTCGAAAAATTTTTATCTGATTGCAGTTGTGTAGAGGGCGCGTTGGGAGCGCTTCTAGCAGAGTGGATCGTTGAAAGCGCGACAAGTAATATGATACCTGCCAGCTTTGTGCTCCCAGATATTTTTTTATTCCTGACGTGCGATAAAGACGACGCAGACCATTGAAAGAAAGTATCGCACATAAATCCAATATTCCGGATCGGCATAGATTGTATATAAGGGGAAGGTTTTTTTTGCATGTTGTGTTCTTATTGTGAGCCACAACATGCTGTATTTTCACTTGGTATTTTTTGAATTTATTGATCTCGTGCAAGTTTTTCGACGCTATTGGATGTAATTTCCGAGATAGAGCGTGCTCCAGTTAGCGTCATTGCAACGCGGAGTTCTTTTTCAATGATGTCCAGCACGTTCGAAACTCCGCGTTCTCCGGCTGCTGCGAGTGCATAAACAAAGGCGCGCCCAAGAAGAACGGCATCTGCTCCGCAAGCGACCATTCGCGCTATATCCAGCCCGCTGCGGATCCCTGAATCAGCCAGAATTTTCAGATCCCCTTTAACAGCATCCGCAATTGCGGGAAGGGCTCGAATGGTAGACAGGACACCGTCAAGTTGCCGTCCACCATGATTGGAAACGACGATCCCATTCGCACCAAATTTGACGGCGTCTTTTGCATCTTCAGGGTCCAGAATACCCTTAATGATCATTGGGCCTTCCCAGAAATCCCGGATCCATTGCAGGTCTTTCCAGCTTATTGAGGGATCGAAATTACCTGCGAGCCAACCGATATAATCTTCAAGGGCTGTAGGCGTACCGCGATATGTTGAAATATTACCCAGGTCATGCGGGCGCCCACGCAAACCAACGTCCCAGGCCCATTGCGGATGTGTTACAGCCTGAGCATAGCGGCGCCATTTGGCCATCGGGCCGGACATGCCCGAATGGGCATCGCGATAACGTGCGCCGGGTGTGGGCATATCGACCGTAAAAACAAGAGTGGTTACGCCAGCGGCTTTTGCACGCTCCAGCGCGTCTCGCATGAAACCGCGGTCTTTCAGCACATAAAGCTGAAACCAGATTGGTTCCCGAACTGCAGCCTGTACTTCTGCGATTGGGCAAACCGAGACGGTAGAGAGGGTAAAAGGAATGCCTTTGCGGCTTGCGGCGCGTGCGGCCTGTACTTCGCCTCGACGGGCATACATTCCTGTCAGCCCAACTGGGGCAAGGGCGGCTGGAAAAGCCAGTTTGCGACCAAATAATTCAGTAGAAGTATCCAGGTCGGATACATTGCGCAAAATACGCTGTCTCAAAGCAAGATCCGCGAGGTCTGCAGTGTTTCTTTTTAATGTATGTTCAGAATACGATCCACCATCAATGTAATGGAATAAAAATGGAGGAAGTTTTCGAACTGCTGCTTTTCGATAATCCGTCGCTGCAGAAATAATCATTGCAACTCTCCTTGGCGGTGATCTGATCCCGCTTGCGCTTTGCTTATGTTTCCGTCGGGCCGTCTTTCTTGCGGTCCGTCTAGCGCATTGTCTGGAAGAGAAATGGTTGGACATCCATTCGCTGAAACTGGCGTTATCCATATGTTTTCGATATATAAAAATTATTTTTTATAAAATACCTATATGTTTTAAGGGTTTAGAGGGTGCGTGTGCTTCTTGATGGATCTCTATCAAAGAGACGTGATTACTTTCTGTGTTGTTTGATTTTTAGTCAAAGGGGTGTTTTTTATTTTGGGAAATTGGGACTATCCAATTTCTTTTTACTTAATCATCTGGTAACTAATTGGTTAATACTTCTCCATTTAGGATTTTACAGGATTTAATTTTCTCACGACGCCGCACTTGAAGGCGTTGGTCCTGCCTCGTTAATTACGCTTCAGCAGGATGTGTGGAAAAATTCTCTGTTCGAGAAATCACGTGATGATCGTTTAAGGCGCTGAAACAGGTGTAGATGGGAGTGATGCGGTTGGCATTCGTCCAGCGAGTTCGCTGAGAAGATGGTGAAACCGTGCGCTCGGCCCTGAGAGTTCAGGCTGGCTGGAGGCCAGGGCGATAGAGGCGCGGGGCATAGGGCCGTCGATAGGATGGAATGTCGCGCCCTCAGCGTGGATTTGACTCAGATAGGCGGGAACAATCGAAACACCCATCCCGGCTGCCACCATGGGAACTGTTGCCGCAATCTGTGGAGTGGACTGACCCAGTCGGGGTGTAAAGCCCGCTTTCTGGCATGCTGCGATAATCGCGTCATAAAAACCGGGGCCAAGTTCGCGTTTGAAAATCAGGAAAGGTTCATTGGCCACGGCAGAAAGCGGTATACGGTCCTGCTGCGAGAGGGGGTGGCCTTTGGGAATGGCCAGAACCGTGGGTTCATCAAACAGCGGGTGAAGAGTGATACGCGGATCCGGCGCTGGCGGGCGGACGATGGCGATGTCCAGCCGGTGTTCATGCAAAGCTTCGCAGAGTGCAGGGGTATTACTTTCGTCTAAAGTGATGACGATATCTGGCCAGCGTTCTCGAAACAATCGGATAGCGCGCGGAATGAGGGGGAGGAGGGCGACTGCTCCCGCCATACCAAGGCGCAGTCGTCCTTGTTCGCCTCGTGCCAGCCCACCTGCCAGTAAATAGAACTCGCGTTCCATCTCCAGAATATGACGCGCCTTTGCCAGGAGGTGTATGCCCCCTTCCGTCAAGGTGGCTCCCCGCCGGGAACGATGAAAGAGGGAAAGCCCCAGTTCTGCTTCCAACGCTTTGATCTGCTGACTGAGTGGAGGCTGTTCGATATGCAGAGCTTCGGCTGCACGGGTAAAACTCCCGTGATCCGCAATGGAGACGAAATAGCGTAAGTGGCGCAGGTCCATGATCCATATGTATCATATATGGAAATGCATTCAACTATATATTGGACTTTATTCCGCATCCTGCCGAGAGTCGTGTCAGACATTCCTCAGAGGATATCGTGATGAGCTTTACTGTTGGACATTATCTTGCTGAACGGCTGACGCAGATCGGTTTGAAAGACCATTTTGCCGTAGCGGGAGATTACAACCTCGTCCTGCTGGATCAGCTTCTAGAGCACGGCGGCATGCGCCAGATCTACAGCTGTAATGAGCTGAACTGCAGCTTTTCTGCTGAAGGATATGCGCGTGCCAAAGGGGCTGCTGCAGCTATCGTGACGTTCAGCGTCGGTGCTATTTCAGCCATGAACGGTCTTGGTGGATCTTATGCCGAGAACCTGCCTGTTATCGTGATTTCGGGCGCGCCCAATACGAATGACTATGGTTCGGGGCGCGTGCTGCATCATACGATCGGCACGACGGACTATAATTACCAGCTTGAAATGGTAAAGCATGTCACCTGCGCGGCTGAGAGCATCACGGATGCTGAATCAGCACCAGCCAAGATTGACCATGTCATCCGCACGGCTCTTCGTGAAAAGAAGCCAGCCTATCTGGAAATTTCCTGCAACGTGGCTGCGGCTCCCTGTGCTCGCCCTGGCCCGGTAGACTCCCTGCTGTCCTATCCGGCTCCGGACGATGCCAGTCTGAAAGCCGCTCTTAAGGAAGCGGAAGAATTCCTCAAGCAGCGTGAGAAGGTTGTTATCCTTGTTGGAAGCAAGCTTCGTGCGGCTGAAGCTCTTGAGGAAACCGTAGCTCTGGCGGACAAGCTGGGTTGTGCCGTTACAGTCATGAGTGCGGCTAAAAGCTTCTTCCCTGAGACGCACCCGGGTTTCCGTGGCGTTTACTGGGGTGAAGTCAGCAGCCCCGGTGCAGAAGCGGTCGTCAAAAGTGCAGATGGCGTCATTACGCTCGCACCTGTCTGGAACGACTATTCTTCCGTGGGTTGGAATGATCTGATCCGTGGTGAGAACGTCCTTGAGGTTAACCCGGACCGCGTAACGGTCAATGGCAAGACGTTTGAAGGCTTCCGTCTAAAGGAATTCGTGAAGGCTCTCACGGCACAGGCTCCTCATAAGCCTGCATCCTTGACCGGACGCTATGAGCCTGTCGTTCTGCCAAAGGCTGAACCGTCTGCTCCACTGACGAATGACGAGATGACGCGTCAGATCAACGCCTTGGTGGATGGTAACACGACTCTTTTCGCCGAGACGGGCGATTCCTGGTTCAATGCGACCCGTATGCATCTGCCGGAAGGCGCGCGCGTTGAATCCGAGATGCAGTGGGGGCATATCGGCTGGTCCGTCCCGTCTGTTTTCGGGAACGCGGCAGGCTCGCCGGAGCGTCAGCACGTTCTGATGGTCGGTGATGGCTCGTTCCAGCTTACGGCTCAGGAAGTTGCACAGATGGTTCGGTATGAACTGCCGGTCATTATTTTCCTGATCAACAACTATGGTTATGTGATTGAAATCAAGATTCACGACGGGCCATATAACTATATCCAGAACTGGGACTACGCCGCACTTGTTAATGTCTTCAATGGTGGCGTTCCAGGTGAAGCAAGTGGCAAGTCGGGTCTGGGCCTGAAGGCTACGACGGGTGCAGAACTGGCGGAGGCTATTGAAAAGGCGAGAAAGAACACTCGTGGCCCAACTCTGATCGAGTGTAAGCTTGATCGCACGGATTGCACAGATGCGCTTGTCGCATGGGGTAAGCGCGTGGCTGCTGCCAACTCCCGGAAGCCACAGCGTAGCTAAAAGTAAAAATCTGAGACGGAAAAACCAGAGCCTTTGCAGGCCCTGGTTTTTTTATGTCACTGGCGCTCGGTCTGGTCTGTCGGCATAAGGCACTAACCACGGTTCCAGAGTATCCGTATGAAGTTCTGCGGTACAAAGAATAGAAAATATTGTGGTGGATAGAAGGTCGCTCATGCGGAGTTTTTTGGTGTGAAGAATAATATTGCAGGAAAAGTCGGCGCCGATATACGCTCCGCATGTCGTATTCTGTTTGCGACAATTATCTTCTGTGTTGGCATTGCGCTTTTGGCTGGAGGGTTCCGTCTTATTCTTTTGGGCGGATCTCTTTATTATTGCGCCGCAGGCTTGGCGTATGTGGCCATTGGTATTCTTATGTTTCTGCGGCAGCGTTTGGCTTTGCCTGCGACGGTTGCGGTTTTTCTCGCCACTTTGCTTTGGGCGTTGGCTGATACGCCGGAAATCGGTTACTGGGCGCTGCTGCCTCGTCTGACCGTTCCAGCGGTCCTCTGTGTTCTGGGACTATGGGGAACGGCGACACTTGCAAATGTTGGTTCCGGGGCTCGCAAGGGCAGCGTTATCGGTGGTGCGGGTCTTGTACTTGCTCTTCTCGTTACGGTGTTTGAAGCCTTTACACCGCATGGTGCCATCCACAATGAGAGCGATGTTGCGACCCGCGCTAAAGATGTCGTGGCCAGTGATGATGTTCCGGATGACTGGGCGTATTTCGGTCGAAATGCACATGGAACACGTTATGTGCCGTATACGGCCATTACGCCTGAGAATGTTCGCAATCTAAAAGTTGCCTGGGTTTATCACACAGGGCGCCGCGTGACTGGGACTGGTACGGGCGTTGATGAAAATACGCCGCAGCAGATTGGGAATGTTCTTTATTCCTGCACCCCGGAAAATAAGGTTGCTGCGATTGAGGGCGATACGGGGCATGCTCTGTGGACGTTTGACCCACAGGCACATTCCGCAGAGCACGTAAGCTGTCGTGGGGTAGGATATTACGATACCGACAAAGATCTGACGCTGACAGCCGAGGAAAAATCTGTCGATCTGGAGGCGCCTTGCCGTCAGAGCGTCATTGTAAACACGGTCGATGCCCGTCTGATCGCTCTTGATGCACATACGGGAAAGCTGTGCCCGAAGTTTGGAAACAATGGCGTGGTCGATCTGAAGTCCCGCATGGGGCCGGTCGAAAACGGCAAGCGGTATCATCCTACTGGTATTCCAGTCATCATGGGACATACGACGGTGATTGGTGGCTGGGTGCGCGATATCGTGCATGGCGAACCTTCGGGAGCCGTGCGGGCATTTGATGTGCGGACAGGAACACAAACCTGGACATGGGATGTTGGTGATCCGGATAACGCCAATGCCACAGACCCTTCCAAGACCTATACTCTGGAAACACCAAATGTCTGGACTATTCCGACATATGACCGTGATCTGAACCTGGTCTATCTGCCGACGGGTGGTGGCCCGCCGGATTATTGGGGTGGTGATCGCGATGCAGTGAAAGAGAAGTTCGGGGCGGCGATCGTGGCGGTTGATGCTACGACTGGGCAGACAAAATGGGTATTCCAGACGGTTCATCATGATGTCTGGGACTATGATATTCCGTCCCAGCCGGTTCTTTATGATGTGAGTAACGCCAAGGGTGAGAGAGTTCCTGCTCTGATCCAGACCACAAAGACGGGCAATATCTTTGTCGTTGATCGTCGGACCGGGAAGCCGGTGACAGATGTGGTCGAGAAAAGTGTTCCACTCCAAGGTGCGGCGGAAGGTGAGCATCTGGCCAAGACACAGCCATTTTCTGTTGGGATGCCGGGTATCGGCAATAAGCCGCTTACGGAAAATTCAATGTGGGGCGTGAGCACGTTCGACCAGCTCTACTGCCGGATTATGTTTCGTAACTCTGTTTATGAAGGTCCATTTACGCCACCTGGCGAGAAGCCCTATATTGAATATCCAAGTCTGCTTGGTGGGATGAACTGGGGCGGTATCGCTATTGATGAAGCCCGGGGCTTGATGTTCGTGAATGACATGCGCGTACCGCTGCGCATGATGCTTGTGAACGAAAAGAACGCTTCTCATTACACAATTTCGATGGATGAGGTTCCAGGCTTCATGGGCACTTTGCGCCCGCAAGTGGCAGGCCCTTATCGTGGTGTTCGTATTGATATTCTTCAGTCGCCATTGGCTGTACCGTGTAATACGCCGCCATTTGGAACGATGAACGCCATTGATCTGCATACGAAGAAGCTGTTGTGGCAGGTTCCTCTTGGAACGGTGAAAGACACCGGCCCTATGGGGTTGAAGACTCATATGTCTGTACCAATGGGGCTGCCGACGCTGGGAGGCCCAACAGCTACGGCATCAGGTGTTCTGTTTTTCGCGGGGACGCAGGATTATTATTTAAGAGCGTTGAATTCATTGACGGGTAAAGAGCTGTGGAAGGCACGGCTGCCAGCCGGAGCTCCGGCAGCACCTCTGGTGTTTCGTTCTCCGAAGAATGGCAAGGAATATGTCGTGATTTCGGCAGGAGGCATGAGCCACTCGCCAGATGTAAGCGATGAAATTATTGCTTACACGCTGCCTGATGGAGAAGGGGAATAACTATTTTATATTGACCCAAGGTATGATTCCTTGGGTTAATTTCGATAAACGGTCTTGATCGTTATGAACAGGATGGAAGATAGAAGCAAAGATCGCCTGTCTTCCATCCTGTTCTTTGGGATTACTTAGAGGATCATGGTTTAAAGCACTTTCTCCCATCCTCCTCCAAGAGCTCGATATAAATGCGCTACGGATTGAGCGACGTTTGCGCGGGCTTCAGAGAGTGCACTCCGGGTTGATAGAAGAGCACTTTGTGCTGTCAGGACATTCAGGAAGTCTCCAGCGCCCTGACTATATTGTAGTTGAGCAATATGAACGGCTGTCTCGTTCTCCGTGACACTTTCCTCCAGCCGCTTCTGACGCTCCTGAGCGGTGCTCAGATCGGTCATGGCGTCGTCGATTTCTTCCCAGGCATGCAGAATTGTTTTCTGAAGCGCGATCGCCGCTTCTTTCTGCTGGGCTTTACGAAGATGAAGCTGGCCTGTAAGGCGCCCCCCTTCAAAGAGCGGCAATGTCATGGTCGGACCAAAGCCATACTGACGAGAGGCCCAGGACCCAAGTCCACTAAACTGGAGAGCCTGAATATCGAGGCTGCCAGAGAGGGTGATACGCGGGTAAAAATCTGCAATGGCGACGCCGATGCTGGCTGTCGCGGCGTGCAGGCGCTCCTGTGCAGCACGGATATCCGGTCGGCGGTCTGCCAGTTGTGAGGGCAGGCCGGTCGGGATGATTGTGGGTACAGGCGGAATGGCGCCGGGTTTACCGAGGGTGTTGGCCAAAGCGCCGGGTTCACGGGCGACAAGGAAACTGAGGGCATTGATGAGATGCACTTCCTGACTTTTCAGGACAGGAAGGCGCGCCTCAAAGCTGTGCATCTGCCCGCGGGAATAAGCGACGTCGAGTTTGGTCGCTGTTCCTTGAGTAAAGCGGAGATTTGTCAGATCCACGCTATGACGTGCGATCTCGATGCTCTGCTGCGTGATGGCGATCTGGGCCTGAATATTTCTAAGCGCGATATAATTCTGGGCTGTTTCCGCCATCAGGGAAACAAGCACATTGCGCTGCATGTCTTCCGTGGCATGCATGGCTGCCGTAGCGGCTTCAACCTGCCGGCGAACATGCCCCCAGAAATCGACTTCCCAAGACGCGCTCAGCCCATATTGTGGGAGATTAAAGGCGGGATTGCCCTTGGCGCCATCAGCTGCCGCAGGTCCGAAGCCCTGCGCTCCGCTGGCGACATCCCCGGGACTGGCCTGTTCAGTCGTTCCCAGAAGGCCGAGGATACCGTTGGTGCTGGCGCGCTCGCGCGCATAGGACGCAGCCCCATCCAGCCGGGGCATCTGTGCCGCACTGGCAATGCGGCGCTCCGCCTGGCTTTCAGCAAGGTTCAGGGCGGCCGTCCGCAGATCCAGATTGCTGCGGACAACCTCTGCTTCAAGCTGTGTCAGAACAGGGTCGTTATAGAGGTGCCACCATTGTGGATCGAGTGCGGCTTCAGTTGGATGATCTGTCTCTGGGGCGACACTCTCATGATAGTGCGCGGGCGAGTTGTCAGTCGGCTTATGATAGTCCGGTCCGACTGTGCAGGCGCTCAGTGCTGTGACGGACAAAAGAGTGGCTATTCGCGGTGATAGGAAAAAGCGCATGGACTGTCTCACTGCCAAGCGTAACGGTTGTCGCGGGCATGTGGTCCTTCCGGCTGTGAGGTCGTATCCACTTCCGCTTCAACGGACATACCGACGCGAACCTTGGCCGCCAGAGGCTGCCCGGCATCGAATGTCAGCTTAACCGGCACACGCTGGACCACCTTTGTGAAGTTGCCTGTCGCATTATCCGGCTGGATCGCAGCGAAGGCGACGCCAGTCGCTGGGGCCAGACTGTCCACATGGGCATGGAGCGGATGGCCGGGGAAGGTATCAACCCAGATGGTGGCCCGCTGGCCTGTCTGCATCTTGGTGAGCTGGGTTTCCTGAAAATTGGCCAGCACATACGCTTTCTGAACAGGCACGACAGCCAGCAGACCTGAGCCCGGGTGAACATACGCGCCAATACGAACACCGCGCTCACCGACAATGCCGTCAACGGGTGCAGGGATGGTGCAGTAAGACAGGTTCAGTTCGGCCTGATGTTCGGCGCTTTGTGCTTTAAGCAGAGCACCCTGCGCCCGCTGGATTTGAGCCTGAAGAACCGGGATCTGCTGCCGGGCGCTGTCAACGCCAGCTTTGTCACGGGCGAGGGCTGCCATGGCTTCCCGGAGATGGGCGTCAGCGCCCTGCTGTTGCTCAAGCGTGCTGGCGCCTCCAGCGGAAAGATTATGGTAGCGGGTGGCGTTCTGCTGCGCGAAGGCCAGACTGGCCTCGTCAGCCTTGACGGTATCGGATGCTGCGGCAATCAGGCTGTCCTGACGGGCCAGCATGGCCTGAAGGTTGTTCACATCGCCTTCTGCGGCTGCCACGTCACCTTTGGAGGCGGCAAGGGCTGCGCGATAGTCGTCGTCTTCGATATGGGCGAGTTCTTCGCCAGCGTGAACGGTTTCGTTGTCTTCTGCCAGAACGCGGTCGATCCGGCCGGAGACTTTGGGGGCAACGGTTGTGAAGTCAGCCGTGACATAGGCGTCATTGGTTTTTTGATGAACGCCGTCACCCACGAAGAAATGATCGGCACTCCAGGCCAGTCCGGTCAGAACTACGACGGCACAGCCGGCGAGAAGAAGAGGCTTTCCATAAATCATGTCTGAGAGATCCGGATCTTAATGTGCGGGGGCGGAGATTGGAGCCGCCGGAACGGGAGTAGAGACAGGGGCCGAAGCAGGCTGGGGAGCCGGGCCTTTGCCGGGTGGATAGACGCGTTTCGGAAGAATGAAATTCAGAACGACGTAACCTGCACACAGCACGGCAACTACCAGATAGATATCGGCCAGAGCCAACACGACAGACTGTTCGTGCAGGTAGTCATGAAAGATTTCCAATGCGTTGCGGGAAACATGCGCCGTATCCGGGGACGTATTCTGGATCGCGCTCTCAATCGGATTTCCCATGCTGGACAGGGACGTCGCGTTATTGCCGGAGCGGTCCAGGAGCATGTTGGAATGATACTGCTCGCGCCGCCTAAGCAGGACTGCGAACAGGGCCGCAGCCACCGCATTGGCCATTCCTTTGAGCATGTTCACCATGCCGGAAATGAACGGACCGTCCGCCGGGCCAAGGGACATGGTTGCCAGCATGAGAACGGGAATGACTACCATGGGCTGCCCTACGATCTGGAGGCCCTGTAGAAGATAGAAATTATCCCGCACCCAGTCCGGCGTAAGCCAGGTTCCGAGGAATGCCGCCAGCCCGAGGCAGCTCAGGCCGATGCCCAGCAGATAACGGCAGTCCACCGACCGCATGTTGCAAAGGGCCGCTGTCAGCGGAAGCATGATGAGTTGTGGCAGAGCCACCATCAGGGCGATAGGAGCTGTCTGGGACGGGCGGTATCCGCGCACTTCCGCCAGATACGTGGACGGAATTTCCATCATCAGACCGCAGATGACCAGAACGCCCACAAGGGTAAGCATGGACATCGCGATGTTGCGGTTCTTCCAGTACTGAAGGCGGAAGAACGGACTGTGATGGTGCCATTCGTGGAACAGGAAACCCACAAACAGCGCACCGCCCCAGAATGTCAGATGGGAAATGATTGGAGAACGGAACCAGTCCAGTCGATCGCCCTGATAAAGGACTGTGACCACGCACAGAATGGATGGCACGCCGATGAAGAAGCCACGCCAGTTGAACTTCATGAACCGTTCGAGATGCACCGGGTCTCTGGGAAGGCCGTAAGCCATCATGGCGATGGCAATGGCGCTCAGGGGAATGACTTCCCAGTACAGCCAGTGCCAGCCGAAGTGCTCAAACCACAGAGCTTCCAGCGGTCCACCAAGATTGGGGCCAAATGTCGCACTCATGGCGTACCCACCCACACCAAACACCTTGATGGGCGGTGGCAGATATTTAAGCATCACGGTCATGAGGACGGGTGGCAGACATCCCGCACTGAGACCCTGTGCCGCACGCAGAAAACACAGGGACACCATGTCCGGCATGAAGGGCAGGGGAATGGACAGAAGAGCCAGAACTGCCGTCATGAAGATCGAAAAGCGGTAGATTGAGAACGTCATGTAGAACCATGGCGTGAAGGCCATGGCGGCAATGTTGAAGGCTTCGTAGGTCGAGATGAACCACGTGCCTTCATCACGGCCGATATGCATGGCGCCGCGGATGTCCGACAGGCCGATTTCGGTGATGTGTTCGTTGAACCCTGCGACATGCACAGCCAGCAACATACCAAGACACCCGATCAGAGTGCGTATCCCGAAGGGGGGCATGTAGGACGGTTGCGCGGGTGGCGCTGCGGTTTGTGAAGGTGATGCCATCAGCTGCTCTCTTGGTGTCTGAGCGCATCTATCGGGGTAACTCTGTGAGGAGAAAACCCTCACTTCGAACAGGTTAGGATTTCACTTTTTGGAAGGATAGATGAGAAGTCTTTCATTTCTGTATGTTGGACTTCATCGTTCCTGTTTATGGTCACGGGAATGTTTGCTGTTACCTGAAGGAAGGAAAGTGCCATGTCGGAAAAGCAGTCGCTCGGACGTCGCTATGATCTGGATCTTTTGCGTTATCTTCAGGTTCTGGTGGAGGAACAGAGCGTTTCTCTTGCTGCGCGACGGCTTAAAGTCAGCGAGCCTGCCATGAGCCGGCACTTGGCCAAACTCAGAGCTGTTTTCGGCGATCCAATCCTCGTTATGTCAGGTCGCAGGATGGTTGCGACAGCCTTTGCGAACCGTATCCGCGACAGAGTTCAGGTGTTGGTGCGTGAAGCGGACGATCTGTTAAGTGAAGGGGCAACTCTCAACCTGCAAGGTATGGCACCTCTGTTTACTATTCGTGCTAATGATCTTGTTGTTGGTGCGTTTGGGCGGGTTATTCTTCTGGCGCTCCGTCAGGACTGCCCGGACTGCCGAATTGTTTTTTCGCCTGAGTCCGAGGAAACGGCCAGTGAATCTCTAAGGGGAAACAGGATAGATCTTTATATTGGGGCTACGGATGATCTGCGCCCTGAAATTATGCGGAAAACTCTTTTTGAAACGAATTTCAATGCTCTGGTTAGAAAAAACCATCCAATATTCGATAGAGAAATTACGCCCAAGGAATTGGTAAAGTATGATCATGTTAGCGTATCACGAAAAGGAAAGCAGAATGGTCCTATTGATACCGTTTTAAAGGAGAGATACGGGTTATCTCGTAGAATTGCTTTAGTAGTTCCAACGTATTACTCTCTTATTGAATCCATGAAGGAGACGGATGTTATACTTCCTTTGCCGGAAATTGTTACTGATCGGCTGCCACTGGCTTCATTGGGTTTGAAGACCTTTTCCTTCCCCTTTGATCTGCCTGCTGTTCGCGCGTTTCAGGCTTGGCATCCTCGTGTAGATGCTGATCCTCTTCATCGCTGGTTTAGAAATACGGTTTATTTCGCTATTCGTGAAGAACAAGATCGACTGATCGAACGGACAAAGGGCGACATGAACACGAAGCTGTAATGCGTTCACCGATCAGAACGGACGACCGCTGAGCTTTTTCATGACTGCGGGACAGATCAGCCGATTATACCGGTGCCGCTGCTCTGCTGGACAGTCTTCCTGCCGCACAATGGATGCTGGCGGACCGAGGTTATGACGCCGACTGGTTCAGGGACGCCCTGGAAGAGAAAGGGATAAAACCCTGCATTCCAGGACGGAAATCTCGCGGAAAACCGGTCAAATACGATAAGAGAAAATATAAACGCCGCAACCGTATCGAAATTATATTCGGAAGGTTCAAGGACTGGCGGCGGGTCACAACCCACTACGACAAATGCCCGAGCGTCTCCTTCTCAGCCATCTGCCTCGCCGCAACCATTATATTCTGGTTATGAATCCTGAGCCTAACGATAGTTTAGAAGTTTGATGTTAACTGCCCACCAATAACCGCAGCATCTTTGAATGTCGTTGTGGCTCCCGGGCGTTGAAGATACTGAAAGTCGGCCTGTAAGGTTGTACCGCGCATGATATGGGTGCTGTAAAATGCCTCGTAGACATTTTCCCAATTCTGTACCCCATAGACAGGGCCCCACTGATTAGCCAGAAAAGGAAGCCCAAGAGCCAGAGAGGATTCCTGCTGGAGGGAAACGGTGCGGCTCATGTCCATGTGTTGAAACATGATACCTGCCTGATCGCCACTGCGGTGCCAGGGCGTTCCACTCTCGACCGCGCCGATCCATTCATGGTCTCGCATGGCGACGAGATTGCCTTGCGCATATCCCACACCTCCAAGCAGAATGAGACCGTCCGTGATGCCAGGTCCGTTGCGAACCAGCATCTGGTCGAACATGAACCAGGCAGATGTCATTCCAGCTTCATAGCGGCGTTCCAGCCCTGTAGCCTGAAACGAATTTCCGTTGATGTCCTCATAGAGGTTGGGATAACGGGAGTTGTCGTACCAGGCACCAATCTTGTAATTTCCTCGGAGCTTGTTTTTGCCAAAAGATGGCATCCAGCCAATTTCAATCTGTGAAGAGACTTTTCCCAGACCACTCTGTGCCAAAGCCCAGCCGGATATCCCGCCATTGTAACTATGCGGAGAAACCGCGAAAACACCGCCCATAATGTAAGTTTCTTCGGTCGGTCGGAGACGCAGTACACCGCCGAGATTTCCTGAGGGCCAGTCTCGACCGCCTGGAACATATTTTCCGGGCGCGAAGTTACTGCAAACCGAGACGTTCATAAAAGAGCAGGCAACATAATCGAAAGCAAAAAAACTGCCCGTTGGAATGTCACCCAATGACAGGATGATACGGTCATTCAGGAAGGACTTATCTGCATACATGGAAACAAGATGAGCCACGACATTGCCGCGGGCGCCATAGATCTGTTCCGGGTTGGTGACTGAATCCCCAAGCGTATGGCTGAAGCTTCGCCCATGACCGTTAATCACGAGAAGATGAGTCCAAAGACCCTTGATCCCCGCAAGCTGTTGCCAGTCTACGTCCAGCTCTGCTGCGACCTGACCTGCAAGAACATTATCCCGTGTCCGGCCACCTGTAACATTGGCCATATATTCTTCGTTAAGGGCGACGTTCAGATACATGCCGTGTTTGGTCAGCCATGTCTGCGCGCCTCCCCAGTCTCCGAAAAGATGAGGGTTTCCGTACAGAGATGGGACCAACGGCCCCACTGCGAATGTGCCGACGCCTTCCATCGCGAAAGCGCGGGACTTGTAAGAGTCAGGCGTAGAGAGGTTTTGAGACGTTTCGCTCTGTGCGAACGCATGACGGCTGGAGCCAACACTCCCGAAAACCGCACACAGAAAAAAAACAGCCAGTTTTTTCCTGTGCATGTGACGTCGGGTTTTCATTCCGTGGTCTTTGCCTTTGAGGTCTGCAGTGACTGCGGACTGAGCCAGATGAGCGTCAGTTTCGCCTTCGCCACCGCTGAGGCCAAGAGCCCCCACAAGTTCATTGTTCACCATGATCGGGTATCCTCCACCCGCGGGCAGGGCATTGGGGAGCGTGCTGATCATGTAATTTCCACTATTGAGGGCATGTTCCATGTCAGCAGTCGGGCGGGCGAAGGAAAGGGCAGTCTTGGCCTTACGGATCGCCAGCTCAATGCTCCCAAGTTGGGTGCCATCCATTTTTTGAAAAGAGACAAGATTTCCGCCTGCATCGACAATAGCGATGGCGACGCGGTTATGACTGGCAGTTGCCAGTTTCTTGGCTTGGTCAATGAGAGTATTGGATGTTTCCAGATTCACGGTCAAATCCTTTGCTGATGCGAGACCAGTCAGACTTGCTGATGCGATGAAAATACTTAGAAAAGCGCCAATAGCGTGGCGTTGAAACACTGTGTTCAAAAGACTTACCCCTGTTTCAGGTCATTGAGAATGGCATCTGCCGCGCGTAATGACAGTGCGGCCATTGTTAACGTTGAATTGACCGTACCGGACGCTGCCATGGTGGCGCCTGTTGCAAGGAACAGATTGGAATGATCATGAGTCCGGAGCCATTTATCGACCACTGAATCCCGTGGATCATGGCCCATGATAGTGCCGCCGGTGATGTGGTTGTTGGGCGTAAAGTACGGAGTCATCTCGATTTCCGTAGCGCCCATGGCTTTGGCGATATCCATCAGTCGCTGTCTTGAGATGGCAGCTGACTTCCGAACATACTCTCCAACATCGTAGGTGACTTCAGGATGTGGAATACCGAGCGCATCCTTATGGTCTTTGGAGAGAACAAGACGGTTGTTGGGGTCCGGGAGGACTTCATGGTTGGCATAAATGTCCACACCATGCGCCGTACGACGGCGGATTTCTTCATCCAGCTTCTTGCCAACCAACCCCATGGACAGGGCTTTCATGCCGGCGCGAGAGTTCTGGGCCGTATTGTTGTAGCCGATCTGCGTGGCAGCATACTCCGAGCGGAAGTCGCCATCACGGAAGTTGGTGATGGAACTCATCTGGACTGAGCCTCCACCAGCCCAGATGGGTTCCGCAGACTGGAAGCTCATGCCGATGCCCGGATGGTCCATCATGTTCCGGCCAACAAGGTCTGATGAGTTGGCAATCCCATGAGGGTTTCGATCATTTGCCGCCAGAAGCAGCAGTTTCGGTGTTTCGATCCCGTTTGCGGCGATCACGAATGTTTTTGCAACGACGCGATGGGACTGCTTGTCGGGATCATAGAAGCTAATCGCTGTGATCCGGTTTTTTGCATCCGTTTCCATCGCGTAGACGACAGCATTGGGGATAATTTTTGCGCCCAGCTTTTCCGCTTTTATTGCCGCGTATACGCCGTTGTACATCGCGCCAATCGGGCAGATTGGCATGCAGTTGTTGTTGCCACAGCATTGTGGTCGGCCATCATAAGGACGGCTGTTCCGTGCCTGCGGAACAGGAGTGTTTGAGAAACCGAGCTTGCTGACGATCTCCGTGAAAGTCCGGTCTCCATATCCGTAAGGCATGGAGGTCATCGGCCATGGATTTTTGCGAGGCGCAGACGGTGTAATCTCTTCGCCGTTTGGTCCCATCACGCCCATTTCGCACTCGGCCTCGTAATAGTAAGGCTCAAGTTCGTCGTAGCTCATGGCGTAATCGCGGCCCACGCCATATGTGGAATGCAGCTTGAAGTCGTTGGGCAGGTACCGCCAGCTTGAAGCCGCCCAATGCCAGGTTGTACCCCCGACGCCTTTGATGATTCCCTGTTTGTAAGCCGTCCGGTCCGGGCCTTTGACAATCAGGTAGTTATTGTCTGGGAAGTAGTTGGTATGCGGGGCCCAAGGTACGCTGGGGTAAGGTGTTGCATAATCGTACTGGGACTTGTTGTCAGGCGGCATGTTCCGCCAGTTTTCTACGATCTGGGAGCGGTCCCGGCGGGGACCTGCATCCAGGAGCAGCACAGAAAGTCCGTTGCGGACGAGTTTGTGGGCGAGCAGGGAGCCGCAGATTCCTGCTCCAATGATGACGACATCAGCCGAAAGCGTTTCATTAGACATGATTTTGACCCTTGAATCTTATTTAAGCGGAACGCTTTTTGCGACGGCTGATCAGCCACCAGAGGCCGCCTACCACCAGAATGGCTCCCAAGATGCCACCAGTTCCGAGAAGCAGCATCGCGCCCGGGCTGGCGAGCTTAGCGAGAGGAACCTGTTTTCCGCCCGCCCGCACCTGTTTGACCGCATCTGCCGAGACCGTGGCCTGGGCATTGCCAAAGTGACTTAAAACGTAGTCCGCGATTGTGGCGATCTGCTCATCTGTCAGGGGCTGTACGAGAGAGTCTGGACCAAAAGCCGGCATCAGGATTTCGTGGTTATCCGTTGTGCGGTCCACACCGTAAAGAATACTGGCGATCAGATCATTTGGATTGAGCTGTCCGGTCGTCGTATTTCCTACGAGGGACGGATAATAACCGTCTTTGGACCCTTTACCGTCAGATTGGTGGCAACTGGCGCACACAGCCTCGTAGAGCGCAGCACCATCGGTTGTTTTTGTCAGAGTACTATTGCTGCGACGGGAGTTAGCGTCAGCAACACTGTAACTGGATGGGCGGCCGGCATGCTCAAAATTAGCGACTGTTTGACCGCTTTCTGCCTTTGCTGGAACCGAACGCAGATATGTAACTATGGCAGAAATATCGGCATCCGGAAGATATTGTAGGCTATGCTCGATTGCTTCTGCCATTGGTCCTGCTGCACGAGCATGTGCGGTTTTTCCAGTCTTCAGATATTGGAAGAGATCCTGATCCGACCAACTGCCAATACCGCTTTGAGGGTCATTGGTAATATTTGGCGCACGCCATGATC
>NZ_BEWO01000035.1 GCF_002723975.1 Gluconobacter japonicus | reverse complement strand
ATGTCCGTTAATTCTTATTATCGGACATAGGGGGTGAGACACAAAAAAACCCGCAAAGCTGTCGCATAAGGACCGTCATGCGCGCTGGACACTGAAGTTTACCAAAGCGAAGCGGCAGGATGACGGGACGATCCCAGCCACGGACCTCGCCATTCCGTTCTTTGGCTACAAGTCCCATGTTTCCATCGACCGGAAGTTCCGGTTCATCCGGAAATGGAAGACAACGGATGCTGCTGCCAGTGATGGTGCCAGACTGCGCGAGGGCCTTCTGGATAAAACCAATACGGCCTCAAGCGTCTGGGCTGATACAGCGTATCGCTCGAAAGCCAATGAGGACTTCATGGACAAGCAGGGCTTTGTCTCGAAGGTTCACAGGAAAAAGCCGCATCTCAAACCTATGCCCCGGCATATCCAGAAATCGAATGCTGGAAAGTCGGTGGTCCGATCTCGTGTCGAGCATGTCTTTGCCGATCAGAAATCGCAAATGGGTCTGTTCGTCCGAACTGTCGGTATCACCCGGGCCACCATGAGGATCGGCCTTGCCAATATCGTCTATAATATGCGCCGCTTCCTCTTCCTCGAAAGATTGAACGCGAGCGCGTAGTCCTCCCACTGGCGATGGACCGTGATCTGCTCAAAACGCAGAGCGAAAGTCACCCCGGAAACCCTCAATCAAAGCGCCAAAAAACTAAAATCACCAGACAAGCGCATCAACCAACAGTTCTTCGAGCCCTCCATTTGACGACCGGTTCCGCCCTCAAAGTGGGCATTGGCAAGGGGAGGGATCGCGAACCATACTTGCCAAGCAGCCATCCGCAATTGTAGTTATAATGGGAGCATTTCATCTAAAAGTCTGTGCTTTTACATTGTATAAATGATAATTAACTGACGCGCGTTTGAGGTAAAAGGGATGTCTGACTACAAAGACCTGAATTTGAACCGGGAGACTCTCGATGCGAACATCCTGAAATTCATGGAGTCGAAGAGCTACATGCTGGACGGCGGGATTAAGTTGCTCGAAAAACGCAAACGAGTCGTCTTCGGTGCTACGGGCTCTGAGTATGCTACAGTTGATCTGCACCTGAATGCGACAGGTACGACGACTGTTCAATGGAAGATGGGGAAGAACCAGCCGATAGGTGAGCAACTTGCTGCCTACTTGAAAACCACAATTAACCCTGCCGAGTTTGAAAACGTAAATTATTCCCTTAAGGGGATAACTAGTGATTCGTTTGATCCGATTCTGGGCTGTCTTGAAGAGTCAGATGACATTGAAATCACGTTTGTCCGGGATGACGCGCGTATTAAGCTGGTGACATTGAGGAGCGTTGCTCACCAGGATAGTCTCACGCTTACCCACCATCGCATGACAAGGGTTTTGCAGATTCAGGGCAAACCTCTTTCTTGTTATCGGCGGGTCATATTTATGCTCACCGATCTTCTGGACATGAAGGGGCTTGAGCAAGTTTTATATCGAAAAGATGATAGCAGCGCGGAAATTGTTCGGAAGGAGGTGGAGGGATCGAAGAACCGTTAATTGATACGCTTGGCTGATGATTTCAGGCTTTTGGCGATTTGATTGACTACTTTTGGGTTCGTTTTCGGTCTGCGTTTTGAGCAGATCGGGGACTGCTCCCCGCTGGATTGCTATGCATTCGCGCTGATCCGCTCCAGGAGGAGGAAGCGGCGCATATTGTAGACGATATTGGCCAGGCCGATCCGCATGGTGGCCCGGGTGATACCGACAGTTCGGACGAACAGACCCATTTGCGATTTCTGATCGGCAAAGACGTGCTCAACACGGGATCGGATCACGGACTTTCCGGCATTCGATTTCTGGATATGCCGAGGCATAGGTTTGAGATGCGGCTTCTTCCTGTGAACCTTTGAGACAAAACCCTGCTTTTCCATGAAGTCTTCATTGGCTTTGGAGCGATAGGCGGTATCCGCCCAGACGCCTGAGGCCGTATTGGTTTTATCCAGCAGCCCTTCTCTCAATCGCGCGCCATCATTGGCGGCGGCATCCGTCGTCTTCCATTTCCGGATGAACCGAAACTTCCGGTCGATGGAAATGTGGGATTTGTATCCAAAGAACGGGATGGCGAGATCACTCGACGGCATGGTTCCATCATCCTGCCGCTTCGCTTTCGTGAACTTCAGCGTCCAGCGCGCATGGCGATCCTTGTGGGACAATTTGGATGGCTTGTCCTGCCAGTCTTCAGGAATACGTCCTGCCCGGAGATCCGCTTTCTCAGCGTTGGTATTGCGCTGCTTCGGAGCCGCTACGAGCGTGGCATCCAGGATCTGGCCTGACATCGGCAGATAACCGGCGTTTCGCAGAGTTGCATCAAACCGGTCAAACAGTCTTTCAATGGCTCTCGCCTGTGTCAGGCGTTCACGGAACAGCCAGACTGTTTTGGCATCAGGCACCCGATCTGAAAGTCCCAGACCAAGAAAGCGCATAAAGGAGAGGCGGTCGTTGATCAGATATTCCGTCCGTTCATCAGACAAATTGTTCAGCGTCTGGATCACCAGTATTTTGAACATCAGCACCGGATCAAATGGCGGTCGTCCGCCTTTACTGCCATCGGCGTAAGACAGAGCCTTGGCCAGATCAGGGCGAAACGCCTCAAAATCCACAGTCTGGGAAAACGCTTCGAGTTGGTCACCTAACCCGCTCAATCGAGCAAAGCGCTCTGCAACATCAAAGAAACCCGGCTGCTTCATCATCCATTCCGTCAATCAATGCAGGAGTGATGGAATCACACAGAGAGTCTCAAAACCAGAGGGTTTTTCGAACCCTCCATCCAGTTTCACCAACCAATGCCGCATTATTGACATCCGGGTAAAACTGATAAGTTGTGAGGTCTGCAGGTGCTCCCTCATAACTTGTATTCTTTGCGGTATTCATTTCAGAGCCGTCGTTCAGGGAGCTGTCAGCTTCATCTGGTATGATATCAATCATGTCGCAGTTTCTTTTGCATGATAATACGTACGGGTGGCATTATTTTATGCGGTATCGTGATGGTTATTATCTTTATTTGTGTTCTGCATTAAATAAAATAATCCATTATATGGAAACTCCATATATATATTATGTATTGGTTATCTTGCTTTCTTCTGTTCCATTTTCAGTTGCAAAAGCAGGAAGTATCCCATTCTCCCAAGCCGTTGAAGCGGCCTGGGCTGTCGATCCCGATCGGACTGAACTGAATACAAACTATCGCTCAGCAGCAGCACGGGCCGAGGCAGCCGGTTCCTGGTTTGCCGGCGGCCCGACTGTCTCCGGCCAGTATTTCGATGATCATGCCATTGGCAGCAATGAAGGATACACAACCTATCAGGGAGGCGTGTCTGTACCGCTCTGGCTGCCGGGACAAGGTAGCGCAACTGTGGGAGTTGCGAGAGCAGAAGCGCTTACCATCCAGGAACGGCTGCATGTGGCACGAATGGCGGTGGCCATGAGAGTTCTGGATACATCAGCCAACGTCGTTATGGCTCAGCGCCGACTGGCAATCGCACGCATCCAGAAAGACACACTGGAAAAAATCCGGGCCTCTGTAATCCGTGGAAAGCACATCGGAGAGATGACGCTTGCCGATCAGCAGATCATCGCTTCTGAAATCGCGAATGCAGCCAATGAATATTCCCAGTCCGAAGAGCAGGTCGAGACAGCGACCTCAGCGCTTCGTATCTTGCTGGGTCGCCCGACCGTCCCCGATATCCTCTCTTTTGACAATGTGGCGTTAGCGCATGACGGACTCTTCTCTGCCGAAGCTCTCGAAAATAATGACCCTCGCGTCAGAGCCGCCCGTCAGGCCGTGCGTACAGCGGAAGCTGGCGTGCATCTCGCCAAAGCCTCCTTCATGCCGAACCCTGAAGTTGGCGTAGCTGCAATTCACGAAAAACAGTATGGCAGCCCGTGGGACGACCGCGTGGGGGTAACAGTTTCCATCCCGCTTCCCAGCGATGTCCGCAACGTCCCCATGGAAACGGACGCCCGCAACAAGTTGGCTGCGGCTATCAATCAGGAGCAGCAGGCCCGCCGCAATGTCAGGCAGGAACTTGCTCAGGTTTTTTCTCATCTGACGGCCACGAAAGACATGTTCAGAAATTCTGTTCTGTCCGCTGAGAGTATGAACAGTCGCGCAAATGAGATGAATCGATCATGGCAGGTCGGTGAGACATCATTGGTCGAACTGTTACGAGCCAGATCCGCTGCCAGCAGGGCTTTGCAGCTCCGTAATCAGGCAGAAGTTGCCTGGCACGCCGCCATCATACGAACATTGATCGCAGCAGGAGAATTCCAGTGACTATTTCATCTGCCTCCATGAAAGACTGGAAATATTTACTCTGTGTCATGATTATTTTTCGCTTTACTGAGTCGCCTGCACGAGCCGCCGACAGTGCGCCGACTGTCGTAATGGGAGAGGCAGCGCAGAAGAACTCTGCTCTGGTAATCTCGATCGCAAGGAGTGGTACACTCGCAAAAAATCTGGATGCAATGGGAACCGTCACAGCCGAGGCGGGGCATGTCGTCCGTATTCACCCGGCAGGGTCCGGTAAAGTTCTGAATGTTGCTGTGGTACCTGGTCAGCATGTGCACAAAGGAGAGACGCTTCTTACCTATCAGGATCATTCATTACACCTGGTCCGCCTTGAAATGACAAGAGCGCAGGCGGCACTGGCGACAGCGTATGCGGCCTCTCAGAATGCGTCGTCAGCCTACCACCGGGGGTATGAACTGGAAGGCACAACAGTCGCAGCAGGAGAGACCAGGCGTCGCCTGGCCATATTCCAGGCAGCAAAAGACGACGTTATAGCTCGACAGGCTGATGTCGATACGCTGAAGCATCAACTTGAAGAAGAATACAACTCCGTTACGGAATCAGATAAAGCCCAGACCGGTCCGCTGGATGAGACATCGTCAATCATTGCGCCGACCACAGCGGAAGTACAGAGCGTGTTCGTTGGTGTGGCCGACGACATTTCCCCTGCGACGGAACTGATGGGTCTGACAGACATGTCCTCGGTATGGATTGTTTCTGACATCCTGCCTCAGGATGCTGCTCAGGTGATCCAGGGCGGCGAGCAGACCACCGAACTTACATCGGACACAGGGACGACATTACTGAAATCGAAAATAACTTCGGTAGGGAGTATGGCGGATCCGGTCACAGGCCTCGTCCGCGTCATAAGCACGGCCCCCAATCCAGATGGCAGTCTTCATCCAGGCATGTTCCTCAATACCCATCTGCCAACACGCGAAAAGACGGCAGGCATCATTGTGCCGGAGAACGCTGTCACAGAAATCAACGGCGTAAGCACTGTGTTTGTGTCGGTGAGTCCAAACCGGTTTCGAGCACAGGAAGTGCATGTTGGTGTTACGGGCAATGGACAGAAAGTCATTACCTCTGGCCTCTCCGCAGGTGAGCGGATCGTAACGCAAGGCGCATTTGCCCTGAAGGCGGTGATGCTGGTGTCAGATATGAATGATGGAGACTAAGAGCGTCATGCGTAGCGTTCTCTCCGCCCTGCAGACCCGACGCTGGCTGGTCCTTGGGGTAATCTGCCTGACGTTCATCGCCGGGTGTATGATCGTGCGTGGCCTTCCCGTGGAAGCCGTGCCCGACATTTCGCCCCGGCAGGTGCTCGTTTCTGTTGTTGCTCCGGGCCTCGCTACGGAAGAAGTCGAACGGCTGATCACCTTTCCGATCGAGGCCAGTATGGCCGGCATCCCGGAGATGACAGATCTCCGGTCGGTCTCCCGTTCAGGAGTCTCGGTCGTTTACATCCAGTTCGCGGATGAGACGGACATCAATCTTGACCGTGCCCGTGTGGAAGAACGGATTCAGCAGGCCAGAGGCACGATATCTGTGCCGGGAGTCAGTGTGAATATCGGGCCACTCGCTACAGGCCTTGGTGAAATCATGCAGTTGCAGATCAAAGGCGACGGTTATTCGCTGATGGATCTGAACCGTCTGATGACATGGACTGTCGCGCCGCAGTTGAAACTGGTTCCAGGCGTCGTGGACGTCAACGTGAACGGCGGTGCCGAACAGACATTTCAGGTCGCTCTCGATCAGGCCCGCCTTATGGCACTGGGTGTGTCAGTTGATGACGTTTTCCGAGCGGTGGATGGCAATAACTCCGCATCAGGAGGTGGATGGATTGAGCATGGTGAAGAACAGCAAATCGTTGTCGGACGCGGCCTGATCGGTTCACTTGACGACTTTGGGTCCATTCCCGTCCGGACCAACACCAACGGTTCCGCCATTTTCCTGCGGGATGTCGGGCACATTTCCATGGGACCGAGAACACGACTGGGGGCCGTCACGCGTGATGGTCAGGGCGAGGTTGTCATTGGCGTCATCATGATGCGCATGGGAGCGAGTTCCGACACCACCTTAGCCGCCATCGAAGAGGCACTTCCCGGTATTCGTCAGTCTCTCCCTAAAGGCGTGACGCTTGAGCCTTATTATGTGCGTTCGACGCTGACAGACAGTACCATCAGGACCGTAAAGGAAAATCTTGTCGTTGGAGCACTCCTGGTCATCAGTGTTCTGATCGTGGTGATCGGTGACTGGCGGGCCTCCCTGGTCATCGCCTCTGTCATCCCGTTTGCGCTCGTCTGCGCCATGGCTGGAATGCGCTGGTTCGGAATTTCCGCCAATCTGCTCAGCCTCGGCGCCATCGACTTCGGCATGATCGTCGACAGTTCGCTCGTCGTGGTTGAAAATCTCATGACCCATCGTGCGCGTGACCGGGCCAGTGGACAGACTACGCCGCTGGCTTCCCTCGCAGTCTCAGCGGCAACCGAAGTCCTCCGTCCCGTAAGTTTCGGCATTCTTGTTATTGTGATGGTCTACCTGCCGATCCTGACATTGCAGGATATCGAGGGAAAAATGTTTCGCCCCATGGCGCAGACGGTCATCATGGCCCTGCTGGCCTCTCTGTTTTACTGTATTGTCGGGATACCGGTGATTGGGGCTTTGGCGATGAGGTCTGCCAACCATCATGACGATACCCGTCTGGTTGCTTTTCTTCGTCGTGGTTATGGTCCCATGCTAAACTGGTGTGAAAACCGACCACGGACCTTGTTTGGCACAACTTTCGCGATTTTTGCTTTTTCTGTCTGGACCGCTCTGCATCTGGGTGGCGAATTCATTCCGTCTCTCGATGAGGGGGCCCTGACGGTAACTACGACACGACTGCCCAGCATTTCGCTGCCCGAGGCCCTGAAGGAGGTTAGCCTTCAGGAGCGTATTCTGCGTCGCTTTCCCGAGGTTACCAGCGTTGTCAGCAATACAGGAACATCAGCCATTCCGACTGATCCGATGGGTGTTAACGAGACAGACAGTTTCATTTTTCTGAAGCCACCATCACAGTGGACCACAGCGCATACACAGGAGGGACTCGTTACGGCAATGAGTCAGGTGCTGGGCACTGAACTGCCTGGAATGGAGCAGTCATGGAGCCAGCCAGTGCAGATGCGGATGGATGACCTCCTGTCCGGTGTCAGGACCCAGATTGCCGTTTCGATCTATGGGGATGATCTCGCTACGCTGGCGCGTCTGGGGGACAGGGTAGCAAGCATCATGAAAACCATTCCCGGTGCGGCCGACGTGGCTCCACAGGGAGATGGTACCGTTTCTTTCATCCATATCGACATTAATCGTCGAAAGGCGGCACGGCTGGGTATTTCCCAGCAGGAACTTCTGAACGTGGTCGAAGCGGTCGGTGGTCATATTGGACGGCCCGTAACAGTTGGTAACGCCCTGATCAGCACGCAGGTCCGTTTCGATCCAGCCCAGGCAGGCACACGTGACCAGATTGCCCGCCTAAGGGTACGCCGTGCCGATGGCCGAGGAGCGGTCCTGCTTTCAGAAATCGCGGAGGTCACGGTACAGGACGGTCCGCCCCGTATCAGCCGGGATAATATCCGCCGTCGTCTGATCGTACAGGCCAATGTTCGTGGACGAGACCTCAGCTCCTTTGTTACCGAAGCACAGAAGGCAGTCAGCAGAAAAATCACCATGCCTCCCGGTTATCGCATCGTGTGGGCGGGTCAGTTCCAGAACCTGAAATCAGCCATGGCACGTCTGGGAGTTGTCGTGCCGATCGCATTGGTATTGATTTTTGCCCTGCTTGTCATTGCGCTGAATTCCGTCTGGCTGGCCGGACTTGTTTTCGTCAATCTGCCAGTTGCCACGACAGGTGGCATCCTGGCCCTCGCTCTGCGTGGCCTGCCATTCAGCGTCTCCGCGGGGATCGGGTTTATTGCGCTGTTTGGTGTGGCGGTTCTGAATGGCGTGGTACTCATCACCGCCATTAATTCGCTGCGCGTGGCGGGCCTGAATGCTGCTCGTGCCGCGTATGAAGCCGCGGAAGAACGTTTCCGGCCGGTCATGGCGACAGCTCTGGTCGCCAGTCTTGGTTTCATTCCCATGGCAGTCTCAACCAGTGCCGGCGCCGAAGTTGAACGCCCTCTAGCTACGGTCGTTATTGGTGGTCTGATCTCCTCGACACTCCTGACCCTGCTTGTGCTGCCCTCTCTCTACGCGCGTATCATGAAAAATCGCATTGCATGAAAATCCTGATTATCGAAGACGAACCTGCACTGGGCTCGGCAGTAAGAGACCGTGTGCGCCAGGCCGGACACGTCGTCGACTGGTTCAAGACCCTGACCGATGCCCGTGCAGCCCTGATCGCCTCTTCTTATGATTTCCTGCTTCTGGATCTTGGTCTTCCAGACGGTAATGGTCGGGCCCTGCTGCGGGAAATCCGGCGGGACTGTTCATCTCTGGCCATCCTGATCACGACAGCTCAGGATCAGGTCAGTGACAGGATCGCGGGGCTGTCAGAAGGCGCGGATGATTATATTGTCAAACCTTATGATCTCGACGAACTCGTCGCCCGTATTGACGCTGTTGCCAGACGTTATGCGGCCCTGCCAGACAATGTGGTCATGATTGGTACTATCAGGATCGACCTCGCGCGCCGTCAGCTTGAACGCGATGGACAGACAGTCGATCTGTCTGCGCGTGAATGGGCCATTGTCGAACTTCTTGCGCGCCGGCCTGGAGCAGTCTGCAGTCGTGAGCAGATTGAAGACGCCCTTTATGGTCTCAGTGACGATGTGGAAAGCAACGCCATTGAAGTTTTCGTCAGCAGGATAAGGAAGAAAACCGGACCGGGTCTGATCATGACGGTCAGGGGGAGAGGCTATTGTCTCGCGGAGAACACGTCCCGATGAAGCGCTGGAGTCTGGCGTCCCGTATCGTGTCCGGAACACTGATCATCGTGCTTGGTGCCCTGGTGCTTCTCAGTATTCTTGTTGCGGCCTTTACCCGCTATGAAGTTACGGAGCGTCTTGACAACTCGTTACAGGAAGTGGCCGAGCGTCTGGAGTTTGTCATCAGTGAACTGGACAGAACCGACAGGGCTTCTGCCACCCCAGGTGGTCAGATCGCGCAACTCCCCGGGGTGAACCGGCGAACGTTGGCCTACCAGATCACCACACCGGACGGTCGCCTTGAGGTCAGGTCACAGAATGCGCCGGAGACGCTATTCGTACCACGTCTGAAGTCAGGATTTTACAACATCTCATTATTCAGAGTGTATGTCGTACCATCAGCGTCTGGTCGCCATTACATTCTGGTGGGTGAGCCGACTTTTCACAGAAATGAAGCTGTCAGGCGGGCTATTCTGATTTCAGTTCTGCCAATGGTAATATTTTTCCCGGCGATCTGGATTTTGGTCCGCTGGCGTGTCCGTCGCGCCATGCGTCCTCTGACCAGCCTTCAGCAGGAAATCAGGAGCCGGGGAGGATCGAATCTGGCACCCGTTCCCCCATTGGATCTCCCCGAAGAACTGGTGTCCATTCACTCGGCCGTCAATCTCCTGCTTGAACGTCTGAAAATGGCGCTTTCGACAGAGCGCGCTTTTGCGGCCAACGCGGCCCATGAGTTGCGTAATCCAGTAGGAGCGCTTCTTGCACAGGTTCAGGTTCTCAGGAATTTTCTTGTAGGGTCGGACTATGAAGAGCGTGCAACGATCATCATGCAGCAGGCCCGCAGAATTGGCCGGATGATGGAAAAGCTGCTTCAGCTTTCACGAGCGACATCAGGGATCGCACTCACCGGGAGCATGTTCGATCTGGTGCCTGTCATTCGATTTCTGGCAGAAGAACTTGAGCGGGAAAAAAACCAGACGATTGAATTTTCTGGAGCATCTCATCTCATGATCCGGGGCGATATGGATGCAACAGGTATCCTGTTTCGCAATCTTCTCGAAAACGCCGTTCTTCATGGTTCATCTGTGCAAGCCGTCAGTGTGATCATCACGCAAGATCATAAAGTCCTGATCTGCAATGATTGCGAAACGCTGCCATCTGAAGTTTTGCGGGATATGGAAAAGCCTTTCGTCAGAGGAGAGACCGATGCAGAAGGCAGCGGCCTCGGCATGGCGATTGCGCGACAGATAGCTCAGCAGCTGCATGCAGACATGGTGGTGAGTTCGCCTATACCTGGAACGGACAGAGGCGTCCTGGTGACAGTTCGATTGCAGGTCAGTTAGATCAAAGATTACGTCTGAACGGACCAGGAACTCTGACGCTCTATCCATCAAATCCTGGGACTAAACAGTTCGCGTCCGCCGAGACGTTGCATTCCATGTTGATCAAATTCCATGACCAGTTTTTCACTACGCTATTTGTCCCAGAACGATTCCTCCCACGGCACTGAGAACAACGACGACCAGTGGTGGTGCTCGCCAGAGTGTCAGCAGAGCGAAGCCGACAAGGGCAAGTCCAAAATCGTCTGACGACTTGACGGCACTCGTCCAGACTGGCGTGTACAATGCGGCGCCCAGCAGACCGACAACACTTGCATTGACGCCACGCATGACGGCCTGCGCCGCGGGACGACTACGGAAGGAATCCCAGAAGGGCAATACACCGATGAGGATCAGGATCCCTGGCAGAAAGATACCGAGCAAGGCAAGGAAGGCACCTGCCACACCGTGGGGTGGGAGTTTGATAATCACACCGAGATAGGCGGCAAACGTGAAGAGCGGGCCCGGAACCGCCTGTGCTGCGCCATAACCGGCGAGAAAAGCGTCATTACTGACAAAACCTGGTATCACAAAAGCTTCTTGTAATAATGGCAGCACCACATGACCGCCGCCAAACACGAGCGCGCCAGACTGGTAGAAGGCATTGAACAGTGAAAATCCCCCAGGTGCGCCATGGCGTCCAAGAATAAGGGGAGCAGAGAGCAACACCACAAAGACCAGAAGTGCGGCCGCCCCAACACGGCGCGACACAGGCGTGGCGACATGTCCGCTGTCCGATGGGGCAATAGCACGACAGAACCACAGGCCGATAACGCCGCCGATGGCAATAGCGCCGATCTGGGCAAAAGGCGAGGTAATGAGAAGAATGGTGAGTGCGGCTATTACCGCGATGGAACCGCGGACCCGATCGGGACACAGCGTTCGTGCCATACCCCACATAGCCTGTGCAACGATGGCCACGGCGACGAGTTTCAATCCATGCAAAAGCCCGAGGCCAATCGGTCCCGCGAGTGCACTCGCGCTATAGGCGAAGAGAACAAGGACGAATGCCGAAGGCAGAGTAAAGCCGATCCACGCAGCGACGCCGCCAAGATAGCCCGCTCGTATCAGACCAATAGAAAATCCCACCTGGCTGCTTGCCGGACCGGGCAGAAACTGACAGAGCCCCACAAGATCCGCATAGGCGCGCTCATCAAGCCACCGGCGTCGAACGACAAACTCATTGCGGAAATATCCGATATGCGCGATCGGTCCGCCGAAGCAGGTGATGCCCAGCCGGAGGAAAATGAACAGAACTTCCCATGCTGCGGCCGTTCGTTGACGTTCTGGCGCTGCATCGCAGGGCACGGTGGTCATCAGGGTGAGCCCTTTCTCTTCTGGACAGGCGCGAGACCGACGTCATGCACATTTCAAGAGCGCCATGCCGACAGATCGACGTCCTCAATCACAAAAAGTCTGCATAAGTCTGCGAGGAATGGTAATCATTTCTCCTCTAATAAGGCGAAGCATAATTCGGTGCTGTCGGGTAGGCTGGTGCTTCGGAACCAACAGTAGCAGCGACAGCCCCTGCGATAAGACCGGTTGCCGCAGCCATCAGAAGATACTGTCCGCCTGACTGCATCCAGTAGTAACCCGCAGGAGGAGCCCAGAGCCCCCGCCGTCCCCGCCAGTCACTGACCATCCAGCGCTGCTCACGCGGACCGGAATAATAGTCGCCTCTCTGCCAGTGTTTCATGTGGCCATAGCCATGTCCCCCACCATGGTGATCATGACCACCATGATCATGCTCGCCGCGTGCCCAAGGAGGGTCTGCATAGGCAGCGGAACAGGTCATAAGCAGACTGACTGATAGGAGAGCTGTCGTGAATCGTTTTGTCATAGGCACCTCCATATGAAGCTCAGGAAGAAAGCGCGCCCTTACGGATTTTGAGTGAACAGAGGATTGGCGCCTTGATCTCCACGCAGCATCATACGGCCTAAAACCCTGTCTTTCAGAATGACCTGATGGAAAATCGCCGCCATGCCATGGCCTGAGGCGATCGCGACAATCAACCATGCGTTCCAGTGATGGATGGTTTGAATCCCATGAAGAAAAGGCGCGGAGAAACGGGTAAAAGGTGAGGGCATCAGAAGGCCGAAAAAACTCATGGTCTGCCCCGCCCCCCATCGCCAGAGATAGCCAAGCACGATCTCAGCCAGAAGCAGCACATAGAGTGTATATTCCACGCCCATAGCAAAGAAACGATCGAGCGGCCTCAGAAGGTATGACAACTGACGACCTTTCGTCAGGCGCCAGGCAATGCGGAACCCCATGATGGCCGTCAACAGGATGCCCGCTGTCAGATGCGCAACGACCATCAGATGATGAACCGGTTTTGCAGGCCAGCCCCAGCTTTCGCCAAGGACGAACTGAAACAGTACCAGAAAGGCGGTTGCCCAGTGAAGGGCAACCGTCGGCCTGTCATAGCGCTGGGTATACGTGATATCCGGCATCGCGTCAGGCATGCACCTTCTCTCAGATAACAGTGAAGAAACTGTAGTTTATATCACACCAAACCTGACGGGAACCTGAACAAACAGGAATGATAAATAATAAATTCGATTGAAAATAACTCGCAATATTATAATTAATTATTTGTTGTCATGCGGAAATTGAAAGACTATTCCTGATAACATTCAGATTTCCAACGGATAATCTTATGTCGCGACTTCATCCTCTCGCTGAACGTCATGCTGTCGAGAAACTTGGCTGGCTGCGCGCCGCCGTCCTCGGCGCCAATGATGGAACACTCTCCACTGGAAGCCTGATTGTTGGTGTCGCCAGTTCTCACGCGACGCGCGGCAGTATCCTCATCGCAGGATTATCCGCGCTGGTGGCGGGTGCCCTCTCCATGGCGGCCGGGGAGTATGTTTCGGTCAGTTCCCAGCGGGATTCAGAACAGGCCGATATCGCCCGTGAGAAACAGGAACTGGCTACGGACTGGGACGGAGAAGTGACTGAGCTGGCGGGGATCTATCAGCAGCGTGGGCTGGATGCAGATCTCTCCCACACGGTGGCCGTCGCCCTCATGCAGCATGATGCCCTTGGCGCTCACGCCCGGGATGAACTGGGACTTTCAGAGGCCACAGCGGCCAGGCCCATCCAGGCGGCATTTGCTTCGGCTTCTGCCTTTTCTTCAGGGGCGGTGCTGCCCGTTCTGGCGGCTGTTCTGGCTCCCGTTTCGTGGGTGTCCTGGAGCGTCTCGCTGACGTCCGTCGTGGTTCTCGTCATTCTGGGCATTGTTGGTGCAGTCGCCGGTGGCGCAACTCCCTTGCGGCCGGCGCTGCGCGTAACATTCTGGGGTATTGTGGCGATGATCGTCACCGGCGGGATCGGACATCTGTTCGGCGTGTGACGCAGAAAGAGGCGTCGAGCGAAATCTGTTGGAGGGATCGCAGAACCGTTAATTGATGTTCCTTGGTTTTGATTTTGGGCTTTTAGCGATTGGATTGAGGGTTCTTTGGGTCGCTTTTGATCTGCGCTTTGAACAGACCGGGGAGTATCGCCACTTGCGATGGCTACGTGCTCGCGCTGATCCGTTCCAGGAAGAGGAAGCGGCGGATATTGTAGACGATATTGGCCAGCCCGATCTGGAGGGTTCGAAAAACCTTCTGGATTTGAGACTCTCTGTGTGATTCCATCACTCCTGCATTGATTGACGGAATGGATGATGAAGCAGTCTGGTTTCTTTGATGTTGAAGAGCGGCTTGCTCGGCTGAGCGGGCTTGGCGATCAGCTTGAGGCATTTTCCCGGACAGTGGATTTTGAGGTGTTCCGCCCTGATCTGGAGAAGGCTCTGGCCTATTCAGATGGGAGCGAAGGTGGACGACCGCCGTTTGATCCCGTGTTGATGTTCAAGATTCTGGTGATCCAGACGCTGAACAATCTGTCCGACGAGCGAACGGAATATTTGATCAACGACCGCCTGTCCTTCATGCGTTTCCTCGGTTTGGGACTGTCGGACCGGGTACCTGATGCCAAAACGGTCTGGCTGTTCCGTGAGCGTCTGGCCCAGGCGGGAGCTATTGAAAGACTGTTTGACCGGTTTGATGCCACTCTGCGGACCGCCGGTTATCTGCCAATGTCCGGCCAGATCCTGGATGCGACATTGGTAACCGCCCCAAAGCAGCGCAATACGAACGCTGAGAAAGCTGACCTCCGGGCAGGGCGTATTCCTGAAGATTGGCAGGACAAACCCGCAAAGCTGTCGCATAAGGACCGTCATGCGCGCTGGACACTGAAGTTTACCAAAGCGAAGCGGCAGGATGACGGGACGATCCCAGCCACGGACCTCGCCATTCCGTTCTTTGGCTACAAGTCCCATGTTTCCATCGACCGGAAGTTCCGGTTCATCCGGAAATGGAAGACAACGGATGCTGCTGCCAGTGATGGTGCCAGACTGCGCGAGGGCCTTCTGGATAAAACCAATACGGCCTCAAGCGTCTGGGCTGATACAGCGTATCGCTCGAAAGCCAATGAGGACTTCATGGACAAGCAGGGCTTTGTCTCGAAGGTTCACAGGAAAAAGTCGCATCTCTAACCTATGCCCCGGCATATCCAGAAATCGAATGCTGGAAAGTCGGTGGTCCGATCTCGTGTCGAGCATGTCTTTGCCGATCAGAAATCGCAAATGGGTCTGTTCGTCCGAACTGTCGGTATCACCCGGGCCACCATGAGGATCGGCCTTGCCAATATCGTCTATAATATGCGCCGCTTCCTCTTCCTCGAAAGATTGAACGCGAGCGCGTAGTCCTCCCACTGGCGATGGACCGTGATCTGCTCAAAACGCAGAGCGAAAGTCACCCCGGAAACCCTCAATCAAAGCGCCAAAAAACTAAAATCATCAGACAAGCGCATCAACAAACAGTTCTTCGATCCCTCCAGGTCTCCGACAGTCTTCTTCTCAGCCGTCTGCCTCGCCGCAACCATCATGTTCTGGTTATGAGTCCTGAACCTAATGATGGAATGCGTTTAGCTATATAAATTCCGCGATCCAGAGAAATATGGAGTATCGTATCCATGTCCTGGATTTTAGGATTTTCTATGCAGGTAACACCTCTACACAGAACGCTATGGCGTAGTTCTACTTCAGTCAGGTTTTCCACCTCCACAGACAATTTGTGCTGACGCCAATTTGCAGCGAGTTCGACGGCCTTTTCTGTATGATTGAAGTAAAGAACAATACGATCTTGAACAAGGATCTGTCGCCCAGCCAGAGCAACCATCGCAACGCCAGCTACCACCGCAGCACCACGACCAATCTGTCGAAAAAGATAATCCGGGATATGATGCAAATATAGCCTCATTCCCCATGACGATGCGAGCGCCGCAATAGCGACGACAACTCCGGTTTTTATTGTCGCTTGATCAATCAGTCCATACAACGCGTAGAGAACAACTTTAAATATATGAAGAAGAATGTCATTGGCTGCGCGCGTTGCAACTATCTCCTCTTTGCGCAGGCCCAATCGATAATAAAAACCATTAAAAATTAAACCAACAGCTCCTGTAAAACCCGAAATAAAACCTGCTAACGCGCCAATAAGCGGTAACCAAACTGAATTGCTGGTTTTTGAAGAGATTCCAGATTTTTTGCGGGGCCGCAACATAAGAGGGAGATTACTTAACAAAAACAGACCCAGCAGCAGGTCAAGATAGGCAGGCTGAAACTGCTTCAACAGGAGAATGCCTGCCCATGCAGCAGGGAGGGCCATTGGGACATACAAAAAGACAACTTGCCAACGGATTACTTTAAAAAAAAGAGCCATACGAGAAGCAGAACTTACAGCCGTCCCAATTGATAGCGCTGCTGGAACGTGATCAGCAGGGAGAAGCAATCCAAGCAAAGGCATCACGATCAAACCGGCTCCGCCACCAGAGACCGCACTCAGCGAGAATGCAGCACTGGCCACGACAAAAAGCGCAACAAATCCGAGCATTACCCGAAGCCTCCACTGCTTCAACGTACATAACTTGGCATCGCCATTGTTCCTGAGGTCCGGTACTCAGATTTGTATGACAGTCTTTTCCTGAGGCTTCATTCCAAAAACGCGCATCCCAGACACTCATTGGAACGGAAGGATCATTCCGCTCTCGGTCAGCACTATACTATAACGCCTATCGTAAAAAATATCTGATTCTATTAACAATTCCCAATCTTACACACCTTGTCTTGCGTACTAAATTGAATTCCGACAAATTGAGTTCAGCAGTTCCGCATCGTGAATTTCTTTATGCAGAGTTGAAATACTTTTTAAATGACGGATTGGTTTATATCCAGACCTGTTGCAACAGTTTTGATGACTGTATCGCTTTGTCTGTTTGGCCTCATGGGCTACATTTCTCTCCCAGTATCTGATCTTCCTAACATTGATTTTCCGGTCATTCGGGTGCAGGCATTTCAGCCGGGCGGGACACCTGAACAGATCGCAAGCTCCATTGCGGAACCTCTTGAACGTCATCTTGGCACCATTGCCGGCCTTCAGGAAATGACCTCTCAGTCCAGTGCCGGCATGCTGAGTATTACGCTTCAGTTCGAACTTTCCCGTGATATCAATGGGGCAGCCCGGGATGTTGCAGCCGCAATACAGGCTGCTCGCGTCGATCTTCCAACAACTCTGCGCCAGAATCCGACCTACTCTAAAGCAAATCCAAATGACCCGCCTGCCCTGATCCTTGCACTGACTTCCGACAGGCGCACAATGCCTGATCTTTACGATCAAGCCACCAACAAACTTTTGCCACGACTGGCCCAGATTCACGGCGTCGGGCTTGTACAAATCAGCGGAAGCGCATTACCGGCCACACGCGTCGAAATTAATCCTTTGATGTTATACAAATATGGGCTTGGCTTCGAGGACGTGCGCGCGGCGCTCGCTTCCGCTAATGCTCACACCCCAAAAGGCTTCATAGAGACATCCAAACTGCGCCTCCAGATTGCGACCAACGATCAGGTGCACAAAGCTGCCGATTATCAGGACCTCGTCATCGCCTGGCGCAACGGACGCCCTATTCATCTGGTCGATGTTGCCACAATAATCGACAGTGTGGAGGATGTGCGTAACGCTGGTTACTATAATGGCAAGCCTGCAATTGTCGCGCAGGTCTATATGCAGGCTGGCGCGAATTCGGTTGCTGCAATTGATCAATTCACCCGTGAATACCCCACTCTTCAAAACACACTGGCATCGGGAACTCACCTTGCGGTGGTGATGGATCGCTCAAGTGTCATTCGAGCGTCGCTTGCCGATACCCGAATGACGCTCGGCCTCTCCTTAGGCCTCGTTATCCTGATCGCTCTCATCTTCCTAGGCTCCCCACGCATCGTCGTTATCCCTGCCATCGTGATTCCTGTTTCTCTCCTGGGAACGCTCGGCTTTCTGTGGCTTCTCGGATACGGCCTTGACAACATGTCCCTTATGGCCCTGACGATCTCGACCGGCTTCGTCGTGGACGATGCAATCGTCGTGCTTGAAAACATTACCCGTCATGCTGAGGCTGGCCTTTCACCACTAAACGCCGCGCGGCGCGGCGCACGCGAGGTGCGATTTACGATCGTCTCAATTACAGCCTCTCTGATCATCGTGTTCCTGCCTATCTTGCTCATGGGTGGATTGACTGGCCGGCTGTTCCACGAATTTGCCGTTACCGTTACTCTAAGTCTTTGTATCTCTGCGGCCCTGTCTCTCAGCCTCACCCCGATGCTTTGCGCACGCCTTGGAACACAAACCGCAAATAACACATTCACACATTTTGTGGACGTTTGGCATGACCATATATTGAGAGTTTATGCACGTAGTCTGACAATCGCCATGCGTTATCCGACCCTCGTTCTGCTCTCTCTTCCCCTTTCCCTCGGCCTCACATGGACGCTTTATCAAAACCTTCCCAAGGGTCTGTTTCCGGACGAAGATACCGGGATGCTTTTAGGGCGCGTCATGGGAGACGAAACCATCTCGTTTCAGGCCATGGAGCGAGACATGGCAACAGTTCAAAAGCAGCTCCTTCAGGATCCTGACGTAGCCGACGTCGCCGGTTTCCTTGGTGGCCGGGGATCGTCCAATCAGGGAAATATTTTCATTCGCCTCACTGATAAGAACACCCGTCCAGATACATTGGCCACAACAATCAGTCGATTGAGCCAGCGGACGCACAGTTTGAAAGATGCACGGTTCTTTGCGTTGCAACGCGGCGCCATACGAATTGGGGCACGCCCGAGCAATGCCGCTTATCAATACAGTTTACAGGGCAGTGATCCGCAGGAGCTCTATCGTTACACACAGCGCCTTGTAACCCTTCTCAGCCAAGAGAAAACTTTGATGGACGTTTCATCAGACGTCCTGTTAGGCGGAAACAGTATGGACATTCACTTAGACCGTGACACAGCCGCCCGTGTACAGACTACCCCGCAGTTAGAGAGGTGGACCCCGTTTTTCGGAGAGGTGTCTAAGCTATAATCCGACCTGAAAGAGGACGGGTTTTATGGGCAAGGTTACGCGCAAGAGATATGCAGCGGAGTTCAAATCACGGGTTGCCTTGGAAGCGATCCGTAGCGAACTGACGCTGGCGGAACTGGCGTCGAAACATGGCGTGCATCAGACGATGATCGCTCAATGGAAACGGCAGGCGATCGAGGGGATGGCAGCGACCTTTTCCGGAAAGACGGTGTCTGAGCCCCCGGTCAGCCCTGCTGATGTGGAGAAACTACACGCGAAGATAGGCGAGCTTCTCGTGGAACGGGATTTTTTACGCGATGCCTCTGCTCGGTTGGGCGTGATCAGAGGCGGCAGATGATTGACCCGAAGCGAGCGCGTCTGCCGATCATCCGGCAATGCACGCTGCTACAACTCAACCGGTCGGGCGTGTACTATCGGCCTGTGCCACAGAACGAGGCCAATCTGGCGTTGATGCGGCTGATCGACGCCCAGTTCCTGGAAACGCCGTATTATGGCTCGCGGCAGATGACATGGCATCTGCGCCGCCTGGGACATGAAGTGGGGCGCAAGCGGGTCCGGCGGCTCATGGCGATTATGGGTCTGCGGGCGATCTACCAGAAGCCGCGCACGAGTGTGCCCCATCCGGAGCATCGGAAATATCCGTATCTGCTGCGGGATCTGATCATCGACCGACCCAACCAGGTCTGGTGTTCCGACATCACATATATCCCCATGAAACGGGGATTTCTCTATCTCGTGGCGATCATGGACTGGTTCACGCGCAAGGTCCTGTCCTGGCGTCTGTCGAACACGATGGACGCGGAGTTCTGTATCGAGGCGCTACAGGATGCCTTTACGCGCTACGGCACCCCGGAGATTTTCAATACGGATCAGGGCTCACAATTCACGACGCCCCGTTTTACCGGGATCCTGGAAGAACGTCAGATCCGTATCAGCATGGACGGACGTGGGCGCTGGCTGGATAACGTGTTCATCGAGCGTCTGTGGCGGTCGTTGAAATACGAATGTGTCTACCTGCACGCATTTGAGACCGGATCAGAACTTCGAGTGGGGCTCACGAAATGGATCACCCATTATAACGGGCAGCGTCCGCACGCAGCACTGGCTGGACGCACGCCCGATGAGGCGTATCATGACGCGCCGACGCCCTCTGGTCCGGGGTTAACCCCGGACCAGAGGGCCAACAGCAGCGCCGTCAGAATGGCGGCATAACAATAACCGGGTATAGCTTATTCAAACCCAAAAACTGTCCGAACAGACGGGTCCACCTCTGGCAAACGGACTGTCCGGTTTCGCATGGAAACTTGAAAAATCGGACATTCAAAACCGTGAAATAATAGCAACTACAATTCACAATCGATTGCTGTTTGATTGGGAAAATTTTCTTTTTTTAACGACATACGACTAAAATTATATGTGATGACATAATGAATACCATCTTCAATCATTCGCGCCCGCAACTTTCCTCTCCTGACGCAGCACCATTGCCGATGCCTTAGTCGAGTAAGTACCAAACGCCCCATATCTTCTTTGTCACCACGCCTTCATTTTGAAGAGTCGCCCGTGCTGTCCCTCATCGTGTAACGTGATAATAACTTCATCAGCTGAAAACACCGCCCCCTCATCAGCAGCGCGAGCTGGCACATCAGAATCTATGAGTGTAATAATTGGCTGCAGCCCCATTTCGGCATACCGACGAATGACTATCAGCAGATTCTCCTTCTTGCGATCGTCCAGGGACTCGAACACGCCATCGTGGTAAACGAAACGCGGAAACTTGTCGTCCAAGTGCGCACGCAGGATGGCCAAGTCGAAGGCTATGCACAGCAATTTTCTGTACGTGTGTCCAAGGTCGGCGCTGGTTGCGTTACCTGACTCATCGAGAATTTCCGCCTTGAACTCCAGATGCCCCACCTGGTTCGGCGATACGCTCAGCAACGCCTTGCGGTCGATCACCTCTTCGACAATCTCACTGAAAAATACGCGGATTGCCGAAAACAAGCTGTTCTGATCAGAGTTTTGCTTCTCGACATTCGCCTCAATCTGGGTCTGAAGATGCCCACGCTCTTCGGTCAACGCCCTAATCTCGGTTCGCAGCCCCTGCAGACGATGCAGGAAACCGCGTTGACGCTCCAGCGAAGTAATGTCGGCACGCAGCGTCACCATTTCGTCGGACACCTGCTTGTACTTGCCAAAGATATCGGTACCGCTCAGGAACGACAGCATCTCCGAGCGCTTCTTGCCCAGGGTATTCAGTTCTGTATTAATGCGCTTAAGCTCAGCCTCAACCTCCACGCGTTCTTCCTGCAGATAGCCTTGGCGCTCATCGGTAATGGCCCGATTGAAGGCAATCAACTGCTGAAAATCTTTCTTGATCTGCCCGTTGAACAGGACGCCGACTTCCTCAAACAGACGCTGCGCCTCGTCAGGGTTGAAGAGGATCTGATCCTCCTCCAGTGATGTGATGATCTTCTTCTTGTTCTGGTTGAGAGAGTAGCGTTCAGCATTGAGCGCCGCGATGCGTTCGTCGATGTCATCGACCAACTGCTTAGTGCTGTGCTTGTCCTGGGCGCGGAAGTCGAAGGCGTCGAGCAGTTTCTGCTTCTTCTCAGCCTCTTTCTGCTTGAGCAACAGAATGCCCTCGATCTTGCTGATGTCTTCAATGGACCCGCCCAGTTCGTTCTTAATGGTCTGCGCGGTTGATTGTTTCTCCGTAAGCTGTTTTTCCTTCTCGTAGTGCTGCGCCACGAGTTGAGCGTCAAAGCCGAGAATGTGAGCCAGAAAAGGCTTCCAATCCGAATGCGCAGCCGCGAACTTACGCAGATGAAACACGTCGCGGAAATCGTCCTGGGAGCGCAGCAGGTAGCCCAAGCCTTTGCGGAACCCCCAAGGCTTGAGTGCGCGCCAATCGAGCAATCCATCCAACAAGTCGCGCGCCCGCTCGAAGGGCATGTCTTGGTGGTCCCATTCCGCCAGCGGCAATGCAGATAAGTCTTGATGCCCGGCCGCGTGGCGCTTGAAGCTAATCTTGGTGGCTTCTTCAACGCCGCGCCGGATCGTCACGAACGAAGCATCTTCCAGCTCAATCTCCAGAAAGAAGATGAAGTCCTGGAAAAGATCGATGTGCTTGAAAAGAAAGAACTTGGGATCGCGCTTGGCAAGGAAGCCGAAGTCGAGCAAACGCCCAAGCGTGGTCTTGCCGAGGTTGTGAGTGTCCTTGCTTCGGTTCTCTGGCAGACGAATTTCAGCCATGACGACGTTCAGGCCCTGGACGAACTCCACTGGCTCGAACAAGTCAGGCTTGTTGGAATAAAGTCTAGATAGCTTCATTTGGCCCCATGTACTCCACGGCGTCGGTCTTGGGGCGATATTCGATCAAGCCCATGAGATACAGAAAGTTCAACGCGGGTAAGAACAGCACGTCCCCGCCGACAACACTTTTTTTCGCAAACTTGCGCAACACGTCGTAATCATCTACGCGCCGAGCCTTCAGGCGAGCGAGCAGCAGCAACGAGACGTTGATGACGGTGCGATCAGGATGAGAGTGCTTGCTCGGCCGCAGCATCGCCCACCTCCCCAATATCGCAATTCCAGTACATGTAGAACATTACGGCGCGCGTCAAACGCTTGTGCGCGTGCTGCCGCAATACAGCATCGCGGTTGAACAACAGGTCCACCAGATACTCCATAACCTCGTCGAACGTCTGATAATCCTTGCGCTTGGCGATGATCTTGAGTTGGAACTCATCGACTACAGACTCGTACATACGCAGCAAGTCAAGGTTTTCCGGTGCTGCCAAGAAAGTCCGAATTTGAGCAGTGTCCTTTAGGTACTTCCGCCGCTGCGCCTTTGCGTACTCGGCACTCATATTGTTGAGTGCGTTCTTTTGCTCGTAGGTCACACGCACAGTCGGTGGATCGTCAAGTAGTGTGACCACGCCATCTTTCTGGCGAGCCAATGCCTGGACTACTTCGGCTAGGTCATCGGGGCTGACGATCAACGGTGAATCGACCGGATCAATGTCAGCTTCCCCTGCAACCTCGGGGAAGCGCTTCAACCAGATTTCTAGTTGCTCCAGTCCGCAGAGATAGATCGACGAGGCGGGAACGGTGCACTGAGACGCGATGTAGTCGCGTATCTCGGTTTCGGCATTGCCTGACAGTCGTCGGTTGGCGAACAGCATGTAGTGATCGAGCTGCTTGGCTTCACGCAGTTTCCTGACGCGGGGAATTTCTTTGCCCAGCACAGTGTTCGCGGTCGTCGTGCTGAAGAAATCAGACTCGGAGAAGTTACGGTTATAGCCGTTGGTATGCTTGGCCTGGACGATGGTAGTGCCGACCCACGGCGCTGACTTGCTCGGGTGTAGTTCCGCTGTCCCGATGAACTTGGCATCGCGCCCACCATCAGGTCCTTTTGCGAAGCCCTGAACGGCAGCACCAAGCAGCCGCTGACATAAAAGAACGACTAAGGTCTCGAATTGACCATCGTTCATGTCTTCGTAGGCGAATTTCATTGGGCTCCCGTTCCCTTTAGCTTGCTAACACCTCAGTGCTTGTAGATTGTCGTTCGCGACACCCCGTAATCGCGCGCCAACTCGGTAACAGCAGTCTTCGGGTCAGCAACGCTTTAATATGTCTGATCTGCTTGGTGTTCAACTTTGGCTTCCTGCCGCCCATGCGACCATGCGCACGCGCTGCGGAGAGACCGGCGGTTATCTCCGGATGGTCGTACCCAACGGCCACGCTCGGATGGCAAGGGCGGACCAATCAAATCTCAGGATGATCGTATAGACCTTTTGTCAACGCGACCTAGAAGAAGAGGGAGGTGGCGTACTCTGGCCGGATGACCGTTACCCTCGGCGGTAAAGTCTCAAACTCGGCCTATCGGCTTGAGCTTAGCAATGTCGGCTTTTAGGAAACTCTCCCAAGCGTC
>NZ_BEWO01000034.1 GCF_002723975.1 Gluconobacter japonicus | reverse complement strand
CTTGACTTGTGATGATTTTGTGTCGGTTCACTGAGCATTTTATGCTCGCACCAAGAGAGGCACGGAACCATGGCAATGACACACACAGAAAAATTTCGCCATGAGTCAGTGAGGATTGCCTTGAGCAGCGGTTTGTCACGGACCCGCATGGCGGCAGATTTGGCCCGGGATGACCGCAGAACTTAAAGAGGCAGGGCTCAATTTTGGCGAACGTCGTGTCGGGTGGCTGATGAAGCTCAACGGCATCCGTCTCGTGCGTACCCGCCAGCATAAAGTTACGACCGACAGCCGAGATACTCTAGGTTTCGCCTTAAATACTCTCGCCGCCGTCATCGATCTGTTCAGCCGACGCATTATAGGCTGGTCAGCAAGCGACCGGATGAAGAAAGATTTCGTCATCAGAGCGCTTGATATGACCGTGCGTCTGCGCATGCCTTCGCCTGGCTGTATTTTCCACTCTGATCGCGGGAGCCAATACTGCTCTCATGATTTCCAGCAGGAATTGACGAAATATAAAATGATCCCGTTCATGTCCGGCAAGAGAAACTCCTTTGATAATGCCGCCGTTGAGACCTTCTTCAAAAGCCTGAAAGCAGAACTGCTCTGGTGACAGACATGACCGACAAGGCGGCAGGCAACCAATGCCATCTTCCAATATATCAATGGATTTTATAATCCGCGACGACGCCATTCATATCTCGGCAGCATCAGCTCGCTTTCGCGTATTTTTAGTATCCGAAAGATCTGTCAATCTCTCCGATCATATTCAGTGCATTTTCATACTGCATAATATTTTTTATAATCATTTTTCCACCCGCTGCTGCACGAGACGAACTGGCGATATGGGGTGTGAGAACAATTGACGGATGATCCCAGAGTGGGTGACCCTCAGGGAGGGGTTCGGGATCGGTCACGTCAAGAACCGCCTGACTCAATTGGCCATTATCCAGTGCCCAGAGCAGATCATCCTGTACGAGATGCCCTCCCCTGCCACAATTGATAAGACAGGCCCCTTTTGGAAGCTTTTCAAACAGTTTCCGGCTTAAGATGCCTTTTGTGGCTTCAGTCAGGGGCATCAAGCATACAAGGATATCTGTGGCCGCCAGAAAAGCATCCAGTTCTTCAGGCCCTGCATAGCTTTTGATTCCGGGAATGTCATGTCGGCTTCTGCTCCAGCCATGACAGACGTATCCAAACTGCGACAGCTTTTTTAGAACAGGCGTACCAAGCGCTCCCATGCCCATCACCCCAACCCGAAACAGGCTTGAAGATACATTTGGCGCACCTTTCCAGACATGCGCCCCTTGCTGACGCGCGTATTGGAACATATTCCGATGATAAGAAAGAACAGCCCAGAGGACGTATTCTATCATTCCCTCCGTCAAGCCTGGCTCCATCATACGGACGACCCGGACATTTTCGGGGATTGAGGCAAGGTTCAGTTGATCCACACCTGCACCAACAGAAAAAAGCACTTCAAGATTAGGAAAGTTTTCTGCCAGATTTTCCGGTGGCTGCCACGCAGCGAGATAGCGAACCTTCTGCGGATTGCCGGTCTCAGGCCAGACATGAAACGCAAGCTCAGGCAGTTCGCTGGCGAACATTGGCTTCCACAGACGTGCACGCTCTTCAGTAGATTTTAGCACAAAAGACATTTCAATAATCCTTAACCGAGAGCCTGACTGGTCAGAGCAAAATATTGCGGAGCATTTTCAGAGATCACCACAGGCTCGGTCGACATTGTGTTGACGACATCCACGCGGATCAGCCCCATTTCATCCAGCCAGCCTGAGAGACCAGATGAAGTCGGCATATCAATTCTGATAAATTCTCCACCATACGTTCCGATCCAATGAGAAATGAGCGCCTTTGCCTGCTCTGTCGTTTCCGCTGCGACAGGACCAATCAGCCATCCCCATCCGAACCGACGGCAGAACGAGTATCCCCTGATCCCCTCTTCCGTATCGATCACCACGCCTTTGGCGTTCTGCACCAGCTCCTCAACAAGCGCAGATCGATCCATCCCCGTAGCGGCCCTATCGAACGCTATGAGATCCTGAAGATCATATTGAACAACCGGACGCAGCCGCTGGCCCGCATCCAGAGCAATGATGGGAGAAGACACACCATTACCCTGATGCTGCTCCACAATCCCCGTCGGAACAAAACCCAGTTTTTCATAGAGCGGCTGGCCAGCCGGCGTCGCATTAAGGGATATTGAGCAGCCCGGCAGAAGCCTGCGCACGGTGGTCAGCATGTTTGTGCCGATCCCGTGCCCTTGCCACGCACCGTTGACAATAATAAGCCCGACTGTGGCGTGACGTTCCCCAAACGACCACCACATAATGGTGCCAATGATTTCTCCACTTTCCAACATCGCCACTAACCCATGACCAAGACGCAGCATGAAATCCCAGTCTTCGAGACGGTGTGGCCACCCCAATACCTTTGACAGACCCGATGCAGCCCCCAGATCTTCCTCGGTCATACTCCGGAGGTTAATGGCCGTTTGTTCACGTACATTCGCGTTTTCTAGGCTCATAACGAACGCTCCGTGTTTCTGGTAAGACTTTCAATCAAAAATGCTGGCTTTAAAATGGGGGACTTTATAACAATATAACTAAAGTACTTCTCGATTCCGATATTTTGATCCAGAAGAGACTCGATTGTTCCCTGATAATGATCAATATTTCTTACCATAAATTTCAACAAATAATCATAGCCACCACTGATAAGATGCGCCTCCACCAGAGATTCCACTTTCTGCATTGCAGTCTCAAAGCGAAAAAAATCATCCCGTCTGTGATCTGACAGTGTGACCTCTGTAAAGACAGTCATAACGCTTGAGATTTTTTGCAGGGCAATCTGCGCCCCATATCCCACAATGTACCCGGCTGCTTCCAGCCGCTTGACACGAATGAGACATGGGCTGGCAGACAGCCCGACACGGTTTGCCAGTTCTACATTGGTCAGCCGACCATTCTTCTGCAGCTGAGCAAGGATTTTAAGATCAATACGATCAAGCTTGGGCGCGATTGCCATAAGTCAGGCCATTTCCTCTTCAACGGAGGTCATTGTGCAGTCGGCAGTCCAATGTGAAAGCTCTTCACTTCCAGGAATTCTTCGAGGCCCAGTGCGCCCCCTTCCCGGCCGAGCCCGGACTGCTTCACGCCCCCGAAGGGTGCTGACACAAGGGAGATGGAACCGGTGTTCAGTCCTACCATGCCAAAATCGAGAGCCTCGCCAACCCGCCAACCTCTCGCGATGTCACTCGTGAAGAAATAGCTCGCCAAACCGAAGGGGGTAGCATTGGCCTGCTGAACTGCATCCTGCTCGTTATCGAAACGAAAAATGGGCAGGACCGGACCAAACGTTTCTTCCTGTGCAATCCGCATCTCGGACGTCACATCCGCCAGTAGCACGGGAGATGCGAACCGACCGTTAATGTCCAGTGGTTTACCCACAATGCGAGCGCCCTTAGCCAAAGCGTCTTCTACATGTTCTTTCACCTTGGCGACAGCAGCTTCGTTAATCAGCGGCCCAATCTGCGTTTGCGGATCAAATCCATCGCCCGTCTTCAGAGTCATCACCTCTGCTGCGAGTTTCTCCAGAAATGCATCATGAATTCCGAATTGAACGTAAACACGGTTCGCGCAGACACAGGTCTGTCCGGCGTTCCGGAATTTGCTCAGCATTGTTCCGGACGCCGCAACAGAAAGATCGGCGTCATCAAAGACAATGAGAGGAGCGTTCCCGCCCAGTTCAAGGCTGAGCTTTTTGATCGTGTCCGCGGACTGACGCATCAGCAGCGCCCCAACTTTCGTAGAGCCCGTGAAAGACAGCTTGCGCACAACCGGACTTGAGGTGAGTTCCGGACCAATCTCCTGCGCATAGCCCGTCACAATAGACAGGAGCCCTTTTGGAAGACCTGCACGTTCTGCTAAAACGGCTAGAGCCAGAGCAGAATACGGTGTGAGTTCGGACGGTTTGATCACCATGCTGCACCCTGCGGCAAGAGCCGGGGCACATTTGCGGGTAATCATGGCAAGAGGGAAATTCCAAGGCGTAATGGCCGCCGTCACTCCCACTGGCTCTTTCAGGATGATGACCCGGCGCTCGGCGGTCGGCACCAGAGCACTGCCCTGTACGTGCTCAGCTTCAGCCGCGAACCATTTGAGGAAAGACGCAGCATAAGCAACCTCTCCTTTGGCTTCTGTTAGAGGCTTGCCTTGCTCAAGTGTCATGATCTTGGCCAGATCATCAGCATGGTCCAGCATCAGTTGGTACCATGCCATCAGCAGACCGGCACGCTCTGCGGCTGAGCTCCGACGCCATTTACCCTGCGCAATCCGCGCGCTTTCGATGGCAGCACGGGTTTCTTCAGCCGTGCAGGCCGGAATACTGCCGATGATCTCACCTGTTGAAGGGTTATCGACAGTCAGGGTCTTGCCGCTCGTGGATACTTTCCAGTCTCCTCCGAGAAAGGCAGTCTGACGGAAAAGATCTGGATCGTTCAGGAAAAATGTCATGTCAAAAACTCCGAACAGATTGGCGCAGGCAAATGACAAAGAACTCTGGGGCCTGCTGGAACAGAGCGAACAGGAGGAGGAACTCTGTCACAGAGGCCGCTCACACGATCAGGGCATCGCGCAAGGAAGCAGCATAGCTCTGGATCAAGAGAGAGTGAATTTAATAGGGTCGCAGGCATTGTTTCATCCGCGCGCCTTATTCGTGTACTCTCCAGCCACCCTGGCTCCATGAGAGGAACGGAATCATGCAGCAGCCGGGTGTAAGGATGATGCACGCCCTTCCCCAGTGCCATAGCTGGACCAACCTCCACGGCCTGTCCCGCATACAGCACGGCAATAAGATCACAGATGGACTGAAGAGCATGCAGATCATGGGTAATAAAGATGAACGAAAGCCCCAGATCACGCTGTAATTCTTTCATCAGATCTAGGATGGCAGCCGCTACAACCGTATCCAGGGCCGCTGTAATTTCGTCGCACAATACGATCTGCGGATCGGCTGCCAGTGCTCGTGCAAAGTTGATCCTCTGTTTCTGGCCGCCAGAAAGCTCCGAAGGCAGACGGGATGCGAGTGAGGGTGAAAGGCGAACCATATCCAGCAACTCATTCACACGCCGTGTGGCAGCAGCCCCTCGCAAACCTCCATAAAAACGAACGACCCGCGCAAGGGTTTGTCCTATGGGTTTCGAAGGGTTCAGCACGCTATCTGCGTTCTGAGCCACAAGCTGCAGATGGCGTCGCTGATCAGGCGTACGCTCTCTCACGTTCCCAGTCAGCGGTTCTCCATTCAGCAAAAGCTCTCCGGCTGCCCAGGGCTGAAGGCCGGAAATCGCGCGCGCCAAGGTGCTCTTTCCACAACCGGATTCCCCAATCACGCCCAGCATACGTCCTTTCGGAACACTGAAGCTGACATGATTGACTACCACTTTCTCTGGCAGTCCAGCGGCGGTGCGTTGCCCGTACCCCACCACCAGATTACGCACGTCCAGCAGGCTACGTTGCTCAGGCTGTCTGGCAAGGTCCGCTTGTCGTGAACGGGGTTCCGCAGCGGCAAGAAGGGCCTGACTATAAGGATCCTCGGGCTTAAACAGGATCTTCGAGACCGTTCCGGCTTCCCGGATGGCTCCATCTTTGAGGACGACGGCATGATCGGCAATCTGTGCCACAACCGACAGATCATGCGTCACATACACGCCCGTTATGCCGCGCTCTGCGAAAACGGCCTTGAAGGCAGAAAGCACTTCAATCTGGGTCGTGACATCCAGAGCTGTCGTCGGCTCATCGAAAACGACGACTTCTGGGTCTGTCATCAGAGCCATGGCGGCCATTAACCGCTGCAACTGGCCACCCGACAGCTCTCCCGGGTACCTTTCACCGATTGTTTCGGGGTCAGGAAGCGCTAGCGCCCGGAACAGGGAAACTGCCCTGGCTTCCAGATCCCGCCTGGGCAAAGTGCGATGAACCAAAGCTGGCTCTACGACCTGCCGCATGATGGACAATGCCGGATTGAAGGCACTTCCGGCATTCTGCGCGACATAGCTGATCACTCGCCCCCGAATGGAGCGGCATTCATGCGAGGTCAAAGCCGTCACGTCATATCCCGCAACCCGGATCGTCCCGCCGGCAATTCGGCATCCTTTCCGGATGTGGCCTAGCAGTGAAAGTGCCACCGTGGTCTTGCCGGAGCCGGATTCTCCAATCAGCGCCAACATTTCTCCGCGCTGGACCGAAAAACTGACATTACAGACGATCGGAAGTTCCGTGCCCTTTCCTCGACGTCCCACGATCTCAAGATTGTCGACCTGAATGGTGGCAGCCATGTTCAGCGCCTTCCACTGCTGGAATCTAGCGCAAGATTAATGCCTACCGTCAGTATTCCTATCACGACGACCGGTACGATCATTGCAGGCGAACCATATGCCATACCCAGCATGTTCTCCCGAACCATGGAACCCAGATCAACTTTCGGCGGCTGAACACCAATCCCGAGAAAACTAAGATTACTGAGCAGCAGCACCGAGTAGATAAATCTCAGCCCTACGTCTGTAATCATCGGGCCTGCCATGTTGGGAAGAATTTCCTGCAGGATTATATAAGGCGTGCTTTCGCCTCTGGCTCGCGCCACGGTCACGAAATCGAGCCGTGCGATCCTTTGAGCCAACGCACGGCTCGTGCGATATGCTCCGGGCGTATAAATAACTCCCATCGTTACAATCAGAGCCGTCGTCGATGTTCCAAATACGGCAATGACCAACAGAGCGAAGAGTAGACTGGGAATGGACAAAAACCCGTCTGCCAGCCTTCCTGTCAGAGCCTCCACCCACGGCCTGGCCGTAACCGCCGCAATCCCTAGGAATGTGCCGACAGAACATGACACTAGCGTCGATGCGAAGCACAGGAGCACTGTGTGTCGAATACCGTTCAGCAACCTCGCCAGTGTGTCTCGTCCAAGATAGTCTGTTCCCAAAAGATGAGCGACTGAAGGAGCCGAAAAGACAGACTGGCTACCAATCGCGCCCGGATCGTGAGACGAGCACAGCGGCCCGAAAAGCGCTAGAAGAAGCCAGAACACAATCAATAGAAGCGCCCTGTCATGCCTGCTGCGGAACTTCTCGATCATGGCGATCATGCTTTTCTCCCTCTCGGCAGAGACAGGATCGTAACTATGTCGGCAAACGTTGTGAGAAAGAGATAGGTCACACAGAAAACAAGCGCACAGGCCTGTACCGTCGGAACATCGCGTGAACTGACAGCATCCACCATCAGGCCAGAAATTCCAGGGTATGTGAACACAACTTCAATCACGACAACCCCACCAAGCAGGGAAGAAAGACTCAGAGCTACAGCATTGACGATCGGTCCGATCGCATTGGGAATGGCGTGCACAAGGATCAGTCGTATCGGGCCGACACCTTTGAGAAGAGCCATTTCGACATAGGGCGCGGACAACGCATCAGCCATCGCAGCACGCGTCATACGAACCATCTGCGCGAGAGTTACGAGCGCAAGGCTGGCGACAGGCATAAAAAAGGCAGAGAGAAATTGCCTGAGCGAATGGACACTTCCGACGTCTGCCAGTGCAGGCAAAAGGTGTAACCGCACAGCAAAAACATACACCGCCATCGTAGCGATCACGAACTCAGGGACGGACACCATCCCCAGCGTCATAATCGATACGACACGATCATAGACCGTGTCTTTCCAGATGGCCGACGTGATGCCCAAAAAGAGCGAGAGAGGGACGGAAACCGCCGCAGAAGCGCCCGCAAGGAGTAGCGAGTTGTGCAGACGCGGGCCAATAGCATCCGCAACGGACAGACCATTCAGGAGGGAGTGTCCAAAATCACCGTGCAGAACACCCCAAAGCCAGAACCAGAAACGAAAAAATACAGGTCGGTCTAGACCCAGATCATGCCGCATGACCGCTACCGCCTGCGGCGTCGCACCCTGACCCAAAACCGCATCTGTCGCATCGCCAGGAAGGACATTTGTGATGGCAAAAACAGTCACGATCACAAAGACAAGCGACATTGCTGCGGCAAAAAAACGCCAACCAATCGACTTCAGGGTTTGGCTGTTCAAACCTTCCTCCCCCGATTTTCATTGAGCCAGACCGAACGCGCAAAATCATAGCCCATCAACTGACCAGCCTGACTGGGGCGAAGCCCACAGACATGCGGGGCATAAGCATCAAGACTATTCGTGAAGTTCGGGATACATACCCCTGAGCCAGACGACACAAGCTCCTGCATGTCCCAGTAAAGCTGGCGCTTTCTGCTATCATCCCGAGTCGATTTGGCATCCCGCAGGAGGCCGTCGAAATGTGGATTACGCCAGCGGGATTCATTCCACGGAGATGTACTTGCAAAACCAAGCTCAAATGTCAGGCTGGGCGCTGGCCTCGGGTTGATATTGCCAAAGCCCAAAGGGGCCTTCATCCAGTACTGCGTCCAATAGCCATCTGCGGGAACACGATGCACCGCCATTTTCTGCCCGATTTGGGATGCTGCATATTGCAGGACAACAGCAATATCGACGGATGCTAAAGCGGCAGGAGAACAGACCAGCGGAATTGTTTCGCCCAGAAACCCACTTCGCTTGAATAGAAACCGCGCTTTGTCCGGGTCGTAAGTGCGCTGGGGCAACTGATTATTGAAGTAAGGACTTTCCGGTGGAATGGGCTGGTCATTCCCAACCCGCGAAAAGCCGAGAAAGACAGATTGCCGGATCTGGTCCCGATTAAGAAGGAATTTGATGCCCTCGACAAATTCCGGTGAGCGTCCATACTTCTGATCCAGCCGAATAGATAAGTCCGTGTAGGTTCCGACCGGACTTTCCACAACGCCGAAACCACCTTGTTTCAGCATTTGAACAAGCCGTGGGTTGGCAGTTGCTATCAGGTCCACATCCCCAGACATCAGAGCGTTATGTCGTGCCATCTCATCGGGGATAGCAATCAGTTCAACACTCTCAAGATAGGGTCTATCACCCCAGAATTCCGGATTTCTTACAGCTACCGTCCTGATACCTGGTGTAAATTCCTGGCACCGAAAAGGACCTGTACCATTTGGCACTTTGAAATCTGTTGTACCCGCTTTCAAAATAGCAAAATTACTGATCCCCAGAATAGCTGGAAAATCCGAATTCGGGGCATCTAGAACGATTTCTACCAAACCCGGCGATACGGCGCGCACAGACTGCATGGTGCGAGCTAGGGCGTATTGTTGCGATCCCACCCCAGGGTCCTGATGTCTTCGTAGAGAAAAAACAACATCATCTGCTGTCAGGGCAGTTCCATCGTGAAACTGAACATTTCGGCGCAAACGAATTTTCCAGGTTAGAAAATCGTTGCTGTCCAGCGCCTCGGCGAGTGCAAAGCGAGAATTAAGCCTGTCATCCAGCGAAATCAGGCCATCGTAGAACAAATGACCTCGGATATAGTCCGTTGCCATGGATTGACGTGCCGGATCAAGAGTCTCTGAAGACGATCCGACTGCCCCAGCTACTTTCAAATGCCCCCCAGAAACAGGAGCTGCCTTCACAGAGTGAGACGTCATTCCAGCAACCAAAAGCCCTGTCGCTTTCAGAACAGATCGCCGATGAAGAACAGAGCCTACCTGCATCTTCATTCTTCAAAAAGCGAAGTGCGTAAGCAAAGAAGCATGCAAAACAACAGAGCCAAACATCTGATTGAAAGAAATCATTCAAGTCTCCGTTGCCATCATGCAAGCCTCCCAGAAGGCCGCTTTCATTTCGATATAAACACGGATTAGCTAATTATTTTACTCAAAATACTTCTCATTGCAGAGAAATCTGCTGAATGGTTTTGATCATGCAGCAGATTCAACGGCGCACTCAGGCAACCATAACGAGTTCACCGCAGTCCGCGGCATCCGCCAGTTCAGCAAGGGTATGATAATGATAATCAGGTGTCGTCAGTTCCCGCACCGCCACAGTACCTCCAAAACCGCCACCAACAGCCTTCCGCCGCTCAATCCAGCACACGGTATAACCTAGCTCCCGGGCAATTCCGATGTCATGGAACTGGCTCTGGGCAACATGCAGCACATCTTCCTTTGTGTAGCCATCTGGCGCAAGCTGTTCCAGCACATAGCTGAAATAGTGCGGGTCAGGCTTTTCACAGCCACTTTCGTCTACCGTAAACCCCTTGAAAAAAGGGTATTCGAGCGTCTTGTCCATACCATCAAATGCCCATCTCCGTGCATTCGTCATGGCGACGAGATGGAAATGTTTTTGCAATCTTTTCAGAGCTTCCACACTGTCGTTAAAGGCCGGCCATGACGTAGCACTTTTGACAAACGCCTTCTCTTCTCCCTGCCCCGTTGGAAGGGAGAATTTTTCCGCCAAGATCAGATAGATAGGTGCCAAATCTTCTGGAAACAGCAGTTTGTCTGGACGGTTCCGCAAAGCACGGTATTCCGTTAGAAATGCTTCAAAATCCAGTGTTGCACCCTTCTTTCCCAAAATTTGCAGGAGAGCATTTTTCATCCCATTTTCAAAATCGATCAGCGTTCCAACCACGTCGAATGTCAGAACTTTAGGTTTGCGTGTCATGATCTGAATTTTCCTGGAAAAGCTGATTAGAACCCGGTTGTGAAGGAAAGAACTCCAGCAAAGCCACCGCCGACAAAATAGGTCGGTGAACTTCCGGCTATGGTGGTTCCGTAAACACCCTTTGTAGATTTGGCGTTCGTACTGAGGCCACTTACCCCGGAAAGGAACCCGTTATTACCAATGTTCATAAGGTTAAGCTGAACTTGTGGATGCTTGAGATACATATAACTATGAAAGCGATATCCGAAATTAAGATTGAACGTCTCAAAGGATGGAATGCTTTCATCATCCATAAACGTTGAGTACTGTTTACTGACATAGTTCATGTTGAAGGCCCCGAAGAGGCTTCCATCGTCATAAGACAAACCAACCGCAACCGTGACCTTCGGGCTTTTAACAGCAATTTTTCCAGCAGACCGAACGTAATCATTACCAACTTGAAGGTTGTTGTCCGTCGTCGCATGCAAATACTGTGCTGAAACATACGGGCTGAAATGATGCCAGGGGCGTAGTCCCATCTCAATCTGTGCACCACGAGCTGTCTGGCCACCACCATTGATAGACTCTGTCACAGGCGTACCGCTGGCATACGTCGTCGTATTGATCTGCCGGTTCGTGAAATTATAGTTGAAGAGTGCTAGTGCAACACTGACGAGACCAGTATGACGATACCCGATTTCCTCTCCGATCGCATATTCAGATTTGGGGTTAACAGTGTGAGACCGCGTCTGTACCCCGGTAGAGACACTATAACGATCGACATATGACATGATGGAAGCTGGCAGACGAAAGGATGTTGTCCCGTTAATATAAATTTGGTCATGAGGCGTAATTTTGTAACTGATGGAGACCTGAGGCAGCGGCGCAGCATCACTCTGCCCATTCTGATAATTCGCCCCCGGTATATTCTGCGTTACCTTACGAGTCACCATCGTTTCTTTGAAACCGGCCGTCAGAGTCAGGCGATCATTCAGGGCCTTGTAAGTATCGTTGATGAACAGAGAGTTTGTCTGTTGGATCAGATGAATATTATACTGGGACAGAAGTGATCCATCCTGCGTTTTAACTGCCCATTGTCCATACATACTGGACACCTGCCCATACGGACCGAGCGCTTCGTACAGAGACGGCTCGGACTGATCAAAGTAGGAATACCAATATCCAACAGCTAGCGTGTTATTCCCCTTGGTCCAGGACAGAGTTGTATTGATTCCACTGTAATACAGATCATACTTATCGATCGAAACCGCCGAAAAAGAACTCCCGCTACTGGTTCCTGTGTTCTGCAGAGTTCCAGCAGGCTGATTGCCGTAATAGCTGCCATTTCTCGACAGTGTCGTACCGCCGTTATCGTATCCGGTAGCGTAGGTGAAATATGGCGTTGTATTGAAACTGAGCCCATGACCGAGATTCAGATTAACCGGCGCGCCTAGGATAAGCGTGCGGTGCACATTTTCCTGAAGCTTATAGTAATCTGAACTTCCTTTTTTATACTTGTCTGCGTAATTGTAGTTCACGCCCTGCTGACGCCACAGCGACTTTGTAGGCGCGCGCAGATAATACTGAAGAGGATCATTATAGGAAAGGACGAAGGATGCTTTGTTCCCCTCTCCCCACTCCTTCACGAATTTCCCATCCACATGATAACGCCGCGTCTGACCGACACCGCGCCATTCATCAGCCGTTCTAGCCGAAAAAGATAGAAATCCACGAATTCCTGTATGGCCGATATCTCCGGTATCCATACGAATGAATTCCCGTTTCAGGCTGAAAGAGCCGTAAGAGAAGTTGGCAAGGCCACCAAATTTGTGTGACGGGTCACGAAGGCTTTCCGTCAACTCTCCCCCCACCGCGTTGTATAGAGGCGACGTGATGTCAGGCGATCCCTGCGTCAGGGTAATGCTCTGGATGTTTTCGTTATCCGCTGTGGAAGACGTATATGGCAGGAGATAGACCGGAGCAGCAGTGGGAATACCTTCGTAAAGATATCCGATTTCCGTTTGATCCAAACCCCGAACACTCAGCCCTTGCTGATCATCATTCGTGCCCAGAGGGTCATTCCCAGAGTAAACAACCCCGGGAAGACTGGCGACCATAGACACAGGGTTTGCGGTCGGGCTCTGCTTTGCGATGAAGTCCCGTGTGATACCGCTACGCGACTTCGCCACGGTTTGCGGAGGCATCAGACCACCTCCCGGCGTTGTGTTCGTCACACCTGTAGCAGAGGCTACGCCCCTGTGTACTACAACGCTTTCTGTTGCGTGAGATTCAACATCATGATGCACAGGAGCCGCCGCGGGAGGCTTTGCCTCAAGGGGGCTTACACCATGATGTACGATTTTGCTGGAAGGACGGGCATGACGGTGATGAGCAACGCCTGCAGCGACTGCCCCTTGCATGGACAGCCAAGTTGAGAGCGTGAGGAGAACCAGGCGTCCCGGCCTCTTTGCCGCTTTTGAGAGAGCCTTGGAACCGAAACATTGAAGAACGAACATTTGCGCTGAATCTGACATGTCTGTTCCCATCGATAGGGGGCTCTCCTCGAATTCTCAGAGAGCCGTATTCGCGTTCTTTCTGTCAGACAATTCGTTGCATATTCGGTTCAGTTCATTCTCCCGTTTCCCTTCTTTGAGCAGCATATGATTCCGTTATTGGAATGGTTTCCCCATGTTAATCTTCAATGCCTATCAAGTGCCCGAAGTCAGTGCTTTTGCGATGGCACTCCCTACATCTGACGTCCCGGCAAGTCCTCCCATATCGGGCGTACGAGGAGCGCTCTGGGTGGAAAGAACGTCTGTCATGGCTTTCAAAATTAGAGCCGCAGCCTCGGCCTCTCCTAGATGATCCAACATCATGGAAGCTGCCCAGATCTGCCCTATCGGATTGGCAATATTCTGCCCGAAAATGTCCGGAGCAGACCCATGTACGGGCTCGAACATGGACGGATATTTTTTCTCAGGGTTGATATTGGCAGACGGAGCAACAGCAATTGTTCCTGTCATTCCGGGCCCCAAATCAGAAAGAATGTCACCAAACAGATTGCTTCCCACAACAACGTCAAATCGCTCTGGAGACATCACAAAACGCGCGGCAAGAATATCGATATGATATTGATCCATACGAACATCCAGATATTCTGCACCGATTGCGGCAAAGCGTTCATCCCAATACGGCATGGAATGATAAAGACCATTCGACTTGGTAGCAGATGTTACATGCGGACGCCCTAGCTTCCGGGATAGTTCAAAGGCATAGCGCAGGATCCGGTCTGTACCGAACTTTGTAAAGACAGCACTCTGAACAACACCTTCCGCCTCCGTTCCTTCTGCAAACCGGCCTCCGACCTGGGAGTATTCGCCCTCAACATTTTCCCGAACGATCCAAAAATCCACATCTCCCGGCTTCTTGTTGGCCAGAGGGCACGGAATCCCCGGCAAAAGCCGAACAGGACGCAGGTTTACATACTGATCAAACTCTCTGCGGATCTTGAGAAGAAGGCCCCATAAGGACAGGTGATCCGGAACACCGGGATATCCCACGGCGCCCAGCAGGATCGCGTCATTCTGCGCCAACCGGCACATGCCATCTTCAGGCATCATTTGCCCAGTCTTGAGCCAGGTTTCGCAGCTCCAGTCAAAGTGGGTATAATCAAACCTGATCCCACAAAGGTGCCCGACAGTGTCGAGCACTTTGATGGCTTCCGGCATAACCTCTTTGCCAATGCCATCTCCCGGCAGAACAGCAATCTTGTAAATTGGCATGATCAAACGTCCTGATTGATGCGCAGACACATGTGGGCGAGTGCTACCCAATAGGCTATGCCCTGCGGAATGATTGTGTCGTCAAAATCGTAGTCTGGGGCATGCAAAGGCGCTGAAGCACCATTTCCCAGCATGACAAGCGCGCCTGGTTTTTTTTCCAGCATGAAGCCAAAATCCTCAGAGGCCATGCTGGGTGTCATGTCAGGAATAACCGTGCCCTGCGCGCCAACAACCTGCGCCATAGCTGCACGCGCCAATGTCGTCTCGTTCGCAGTATTCATTGTCACAGGATATGGCTGGTGAAACTGTACTGTGATGGTCACGTCATGCGCGAGAGCCAGCCCTGCAGCCAGACGTGTCATCCCGTCTTTCAGGTCATTGAGCACCTGAACATCCAGAGCGCGGATCGTGCCGCGAAGCGTTGCGGTCTCAGGAAGAATATTGTCCGTTGTTCCCGCATGAAACGTACAGATGGAAAGAACCGCTGGCACCAAAGGGTCTGAACGGCGCGCCACCAATAATTGGGCCTCCTGAACGAATGCCGCGCCAACAGTCAGTGCATCCCGTCCCAATTGGGGCTGGGCCGCATGTGATCCCTTCCCTTTTATATCGACCAGAAACCGCCAACCACCGGCCATAATCGGCCCCGTACGGGTCGCCATGGAACCTGTTGGAAGGCCAGGCCAGTTATGCATTCCAAAAACACGCCCGGCGGGGAATTGCTCCAATAACCCCTCTTCCAGCATGATTTTGGCTCCTGCTCCCCCTTCTTCCCCGGGCTGAAAAACGAAATGCACTGTCCCGCATTCCGGCGGGTTAAGAGCCAACTCGGCAGCCGCCCCCAGAAGCATGGTCGTGTGCCCGTCATGCCCGCAAGCATGCATGCGACCCGGGTGGCGAGAGCTATGCGAATGATCTCCCTGCTCATTGATCGGCAGGGCATCCATATCTGCCCGCAAAATGATGGATGGACCAGGTTTCTTTCCTTGAAGAGAGGCCACAACTCCAGTTTTTGCCAGTCCTCTAGATGGGCAGTACCCCAGAGACGTGAGAACGTTCGCCACGATATCGGATGTTCTAAACTCCTCGAACCTCAGCTCAGGATGAGCATGAAGATCTTTTCGCAGCGCAATGAGGTCAGCAAGATCCATGGCGTCAGCCCTCAAACGCCATGAGAACACTTTTATAGCGTAAATTGGCTTCAACAGCCTGACGCCCCAGATCCTTGCCAATCCCTGAACCACCATACCCGCCAGTAGGGATCACAAAGTCTGATGAGCGGCCGTACCGATTAACCCAGACGGTGCCAGCTTTCAGGTTCCGCACAGCCCGCATGGTACGCCCGAGATCCGACGTATGAACCCCGGCAGCTAGACCGTAAGTCGCATGAGACGCCAGAGAGAGTGCCTCAGCCTCGTCATCAAATGTCTGAACCGTCAGCACCGGGCCAAAGAGCTCGTCTTTTACGGCCCGCGTCTGCGGCGTGACATTGGTAAGAATGCACGGTGAGAGAAATGCACCTCCTGAACTACTCAGACGACTGAGAGGAAGAAACGCTGAGGCTCCCGCCTGCACACTATCCTGAACCGCAAGCTCAATGGATGTCGCCTGTCGCTCTGAGATAATCGGGGAGTACCGTGTTTCGGCCTTTTCAAGCGCACCAGCAACGAGGCCCTGCGCGCGCTCAACGATCTTCTCCACAAGGAGATCATGAACCGCCCTCTGAACAATAAGACGCGATCCAGAAACACAGACCTGTCCCGCATTTCCCGTGAAAGCTCTCAGGATACGATCAGCAACACCATCTACATTACGGATATCATCAAAAACGATCTGCGGACTTTTCCCGCCTAACTCAAGCGTGACAGGCTTGGGACCGCTCTCCGCTGCTGCCTTCATGATTTCAATGCCAGTTCTTGTAGAACCAGTGAATGTCAGCTTTCCACAGACCGGATGTCGTGCCAGAGCATCGCCCGTGATGGGACCCGTTCCCTGCACAACGTTGAACAAGCCTGCCGGAACACCCGCTTCGACAGCAAGTTCCGCCAGACGAACAATCGAAAAAGGCGTCATTTCTGACGGCTTAAGAACGACACCATTTCCAGCCACCAGCGCCGGAATCACTTTCCAGCTCCCCATGACCAGAGGGAAATTCCAAGGAGCAATGGCCCCAATGACGCCATATGGTTCAGCTAGAACAAAGCCTAACATGTCATTCTGGGTCGCAGCGACCTCCCCGCCCAACTTATCGGAATATTCGGCAAAAAAGCGGATGCCCTCTGCCGTAAAAGGCACGTCCCAGCCCGTTGTCTCTGCAATAGGGCGCGTCGAACAGACTGTCTCCAGACGCGCCAGTTCCACAGCATTGCCTTCTACAAGATCGGCCCAGCGCCTCAGCACACGCCCCCGCTCCCGCGGGGCACAGGTCGCCCAACCAGAACGCACTTGTACATCTCTCGCCAGGCAGACCGCATAATCCACCAGATCCGCACCGGCTTCCGGCAGATGACAGAGCAACCGACCATTCGAAGGCGCGCGAACAGGAATAACGCCCTCACCTTTCAGAAGCTTTCCACCCACAAAATGCGCGTTTGGTAGCGCCACCTGGGCAGGGTTAAAGGTAATGCCTGTCATCATTCATGCCTGCGAAAGACCATTGCGAGAGAGATACAATGTGCGCAGCAGGACATGTGGAGCAAACGGCAAAATACTTCCTCAGCACATTTGAATATCCCTGCTATTACGACCGCACCAACAGCATTTTATGCTCCGGATCTTGGCTTTTCTTGCATTACATATCGCAGGCTTTGCGCGATGATCACCTACAGGATCAGGACAGGAATCATCATGGATACGCCACGTCTCGTCTCGCTTGACCGCGAACACCTCATCCATCCCGTCTCGTCATGGCAGGGGCACGAAGCCAGTGGAGCGACCATTCTCGAAACTGGCAAGGGGGTCTGGCTGACGGACAGCAAAGGCCACCATCTTCTGGATGGTTTTTCTGGGCTTTGGTGCGTCAATACCGGTTACGGCTGCGAGAGCGTTATCGAGGCAGGTCGTCGCCAGCTTGAAAAGCTTCCCTATGCCACTGGATATTTCGGCTTTTCAAATGAGCCCGCTATCGAACTGGCAGCACGATTGACACAACATGCTCCAGGGCATCTCAATCACATCTATTTTGCTCTTGGTGGCTCTGATGCGGTGGACAGCACGCTTCGCTTCATTCGTTACTACCAGCATGCACGGGGTACGCCCGAAAAGCGCCATGTCATCGGGCTACAGAAGGGCTATCATGGTTCATCTTTCGTCGGCGCAGGCCTGACTGCGCTTCCGGCCTTCCATCGTGATGCAGATGTCCCACTCCCGTGGCAGCATCATATTCCAAGCCCCGATCCCTACCGCCATCCTGCAGGACCGGACGCTGAAGCCATCATTCAGGCTTCGGTACAGGCGCTCCATAATGAAATCGTAAAAATTGGCGGTCCACAGCATGTTGCAGCCTTCTATTGCGAACTTGTTCAGGGGTCCGGCGGCGTCATTATCCCGCCAAAGGGCTGGGCAACGGCAATGCAGGCAGCCTGCCGCGAGTTGGATATTCTGTTCGTCGTTGATGAAGTCATCACAGGTTTCGGGCGAACCGGCCCTCTCTTTGCCTGTGCTCATGAGAACATTGAACCGGACATGATGACCGTTGCAAAGGGTCTGACGGCTGGCTACGCCCCAATGGGTGGCGTCTTCATGTCTGATACAATCTACGAGACGATCCGTGACAAGACCCCGTCAGGTGTCTCCGTCGGACATGGGCAGACCTATAGCGCCCATCCCGTCAGTGCGGCCATCGGCCTCGCAGTACTGGATCTCTATGAAGGCGGCCTGCTTGAAAATGGAACCCGTGTTGGCGAGCATCTTGCTTTGCGTTTGCGCGGTCTAGACAATCATCCACTCGTCGGCACAACCCGATCTGTTGGGATGCTTGCCGGCATTGAACTTGTGACCGACAAGGCAAATAAAACCAAACCGGATGCCCAGCTTGGAGTTTCCAGAAAACTCAGCCGCTATGGCTATGAGCAAGGTATTCTTTTCCGGGCCTTTGGCGACGATGTCATCGGACTTGCCCCCCCACTGTGCAGCACGATCGCCGAAATGGATCAGCTTTGTGACGGTATTGTCTCGGTACTGGACCGCGTAATGGAAGATCCAGCCGTAGCCAGCGCTCTCAAAGCCTGACCACGCCAGAGGAGGAAACAGAAGGTTGCCCCATCATGACACCTGAAGTTTCCTCCTCTGGACCGACCACCCTGGATGATCTGCCTGCTAACGGCTTTCATTCAAAACTGGCCCTGATTTCTGCCGGGGGACCGTTTTGTGACGGCTACATCCTCGGGATCATCGGCATTGCTCTCCCATCCATCGTGCGCGAACTTCATCTCACAGGCGCGGAGACAGGCCTCGTCGGAGCGGCTGCCCTTCTTGGCGTTCTGGCAGGCGGAATGCTGGGGGGCACAGTTTCGGATCACCTTGGGCGACGGCCTCTTTTTACCTTAAACATCGCAGCGTTCGTAGTCTTCTCCCTCTTGCAGGGAGCGTGCTCCGGTCTTGTATTACTGGTAACCCTTCGCTTCCTGCTCGGTGTAGCAGTTGGTGCAGATTATCCAATTGCGACGTCTTACGTCGCAGAATTCATGCCACGTAAACTCCGCGGTCCAGTTCTTTCCGGGTTAATTCTCGCCTGGTGGGTAGGATATACCGCAAGCTACGCCGTGGGCTATGGCCTTTCCTTCTTCCCGGATATCTCGTGGCGGATCATGCTGGTCTCCAGCGCCATTCCGTCAATTGTGCTCTTCTGCCTGCGTATGGGATTACCTGAGTCTCCCCGCTGGCTGGTTCAGCAGGGACGGACCGAAGACGCAAGAAACGTTATACGCGAGCACCTGAAGGCAGATATTCTCCCCAGCGTAGAATATCAGAGGCATCTCTCCCTGCTTCAGATCATTCGATCTCCCTATCGTGGGGCACTCGTGTTTGTCAGCGCGTTCTGGATCCTGCAAAGCGCTCCGGGATTTGCCATCCACACTCTTCAGGCTCAGCTCCTGCATCAGTATCACGTCCAGAACGCGCTTCTCGGATCTCTCTGCATTACCGGACTGACCATCCTGGGAATTCTTCCCGTTACGCTTGGGCTGATCAATCTGATGGGGCGGCGCCTGTTACTGATCGGCACTTTTGCAATCAGCATGCTGGGCCTTTTGCTCCTCGGAGTTTCAACCACCCCTGCCAGCTGGATGATCTTTTCCGGGTTTATTCTGTATTCGGTATCCGAGGCAGCAGGAAGCGGCCTGCAGTTTGTCTATCCTAACGAGCTGTTTCCAACAGCAATCCGTGCCAGTGCGGTCGGTATGGCCTGCTCCTTCAGCAGACTGGGTGCAGCACTCGGAACGTTTCTGCTTCCTCTGGGATATACGCAATTTGGGATGCAACCCATGATGCTCATAGCAGCCAGCTTCATGCTGGCAGGACTGCTTATCAGTTGGATCTGGGCTCCAGAAACAAAGAATGCGTCCTTGGGAGAACCTCTTTCCCAGACCCAATCATCCTCTTCTTCCATCTGCGCCTCCTAACGGAGATCATTCATGAAACTTGTTCCCTACTGGCTGGATAGCATTTCACCTGTATCAGGTACTGCTCTGTCGGAATTTCCTACCCGTGCAGATGTCGTGGTTGTAGGCGGCGGCTTTACTGGCCTCTCAGCCGCTCGAACCCTAGCCAAGGCCGGCAAGACTGTTGTCGTCCTCGAAGCAGACCAGATTGCATGTCATGCCTCTGGCCGAAATGGCGGACACGTCAACAACGGGACGGCTGGCAATTTTCGGGCCATGGTCGGAAAATATGGCCTCGAACAGGCCGTTGCACTGTACCGGTTCTTTGATGATGCTGTAGATACGGTCGAGCAGATCGTCACGACCGAAAACATCGACTGTGACTTCCGTCGATGCGGAAAGCTGAAAGTTGCCTGGACTGAAAAGCATCTCGCTGGTCTGCGGGCGGATCAGGACGCTGTAAAACAGCATGTTGACCCAGAAACTGATCTTCTCGACCGCGACGCCGTTGCAGCAGAAATCGGTGGATCGACAACATTCGAAGGCGGGATGCTGTATCGCAAAAGCGCACAGATGCATGTCGGAAAATTTGGGAGTGCGCTTGCAGCGAACGCCATGTCCGCAGGTGCGAAAATCTTCGAAAACACGCCTATGACAGCACTTCGCCGTGCGGGTAACGTGTTTGAAGTTTCCTCTTCCACAGGTGTTATTCAGGCACAAAATGTGCTGCTGGCAACCGGAACAAGCCGAAAAGCACCAAACTGGTTCCGCCGCCGCATCATGCCGGTTGGCAGCTTCATTGTTGCCACGGCGCCCATGTCGGAAGATTTGTTTTCCCGCATTCTTCCCGGGCGTCGCAATGTCGTCACGACCCGAAACATCCATAACTATTTTCGGACGACCGCAGACCGACGTCTAATCTTCGGCGGACGCGCCAATTTTTCGCAATCCAGCGAGAAGTCTGACATTCAGTCAGGGCAGATTCTTCATGCCGCGCTGACTGAAATCTATCCTGAACTTGAAAGCACGGAAATCGATTATTGCTGGGGCGGCAACGTCGACATGAGCGTGGACCGCCTGCCACATGCTGGTGAGTGGAAGGGCGTTACCTATGCGATGGGCCTGAGCGGACATGGCGTTCAAATGTCCGTCCATCTTGGCCACCTGTTAGGACAAAAGCTTTCCGGGGAACAGGTTGATATTCCTGGGTGGAACCGTCCATGGCAGCCTATCCCAGCTTACGGACTAGCAACGCATTTCATGCCCGTCGTGGGTGCCTATTATCGTGCTAAGGACAAATATCTTTAATGTTTTCAGATAAGCCAGCGGGAGAGTGATCCTCCTGCTGGCTTACTCTCGTTAAAGGCCGAAGACGCCGGGAAGCCCACTGATATCCTTGATTTCTTCATATTCATAAAAGGGATTAGCTGGTTCATGACCCCGGTTGACCCAGACTTTTGACCGGATCCCCAGATCATAAGCGGTCATGAGATCATAGCGGAAAGACGATGATACGTGCGTGATGTCTTCTGGCCCACAACCAAGAATATCAAGCATATATTCAAAACCGTTCATCTGCGGCTTGTAAGTGCCCGTTTCCTCAGCCGTGATGACCTTGTAAAACGGTGCACCCAGCTTTTCGACATTCGACATGATCTGACTGTTCATGGCGTTGGATAAAATGACCAAGGGGATTTCCTTGGCAACCTTGGCAAGACCCGCAGGCACATCGGGATGAGCCCCCCAGGTTGGAACCTCATTATAAATCTGCAAGGCATCTTCCTCACGGAATGGCACGCCATTCTTCTTGCACGTCCGTTCCAGAGCATTGTGCACAATCTCCGCATAGGGTTTCCATGCGCCCAGCACCTCGTCGAGCCGGTAAGCGGCAAAATTTTTAATGAAGAGCTGCATCGCTGGCTCACCCAGTACTTCACCGTAGATCCTACGGGCCGCACCGGCCATATCGAAAAATGTCAACGTGCCGTAGCAGTCAAAGGTAATGAACTTGGGACGGAAGGTCATATACGATTCCTTGTGAGGCCATTACTGTCTGGCATAATCGTTATGATGCCGCCTTCAGGCCGATAGTCGTTATCAGGTTTTTATTGTTTGACGCAGGAAATTTCATATTCAAACGAGGATGTAGCACGCTCTGCTGCCCAGGTTTAAAAATCAGGATCAGAACCGGCGCAGAACGCAGCACATTAGATCTGCAAATCCCCACTGTGTGAGATCTTCCATGAGCCTGCTTCTTCCTGTTCAGACGAGCCCGGACTTTACCCCACGTGAATCCGTATCGACTCCAGAACGTCTCATTTCAGGCTCTCCAGCTTTTAAGACATGGGCGCTAGATACGTCCCGCAACGGGAATGTTCGCACAGGTATATGGGAAGCCACTCCCGGCACAACTAAATCCATTAAGGGTGAAGCTTTCGAATTCTGTCATATCCTTGAAGGCCTTGTCAGAATCACGGAAAACGAAGGAGAGTCTTATCTCTTCAAAGCTGGAGATAGCTTCATTATGAAACCCGGCTTTGTTGGAACGTGGGAAACAATAGAAACAGTCAAAAAGATCTATGTCTTCGTGGAATGATCATAAGCCGTGTCCCTACTGAACCTGAGCTGAAGTTCGCAATACTCTGCCATTCAGGCAGGGTTTGCAGTGTCAAAACCTGTCTGAATACCCCTACACTCGTCCGCACCCAGCACGGAGACTTTCATGCCTGCCCCACTGCACCTGATTCAGACCAGTTCCAGCATTCCTGCAGAAGCAGATGTCGTTGTTATCGGTGCTGGAATTGTGGGTGTTTCAGCAGCTTACTGGCTGGCCAGGGCGGGAATGAAGGTCCTTCTCCTCGAGAAAGGCACGGTTGGAGCTGAGCAATCCAGCAGAAACTGGGGATGGTGTCGCCAGCAAAATCGCGATGCACGCGAGCTACCCCTCTCCACCCGAAGTCTTTCTCTTTGGGAAGACATGACAGCAGACATCGGTGAAAATCTTGGCTTCCGTCGCTGTGGATTACTGTATCTGACAAACAGTCAGGCTGAACTGGACGGATGGGCACGCTGGGGCGAATTTGCCAGAGGCGAAGGCGTGGACACCAGAATGCTGAACGCAACTGAAGCCGCACAGCGAGGGAACGCTACACATCGAAAATGGCTTGGGGGCGTATGGTCTCCGACTGATGGCATTGCTGACCCGTCACTCGCCGCGCCCATGATTGCCAAGGGAGTCCTCAAACACGGTGGTCACGTCGTTCAGAACTGCGCAGCTCGTGGCGTGGAGGTGTCAGGCGGAGCTATCTGCAGTGTTGTGACGGAACGTGGAACCATTCGCACATCACAGGTTGTCATGGCTGGAGGCGTTTGGGCTCGGTCTTTCCTGAATCAGGTTGGGGTTAACCTTCCGCAAGCATCTGTCCGATCGTCAATTCTTTCTGTCAAACCGGGTGCATTCGGCCTTCCAGACGCTCTGCATACTCATGATGCATCTGTCACAAGGCGCGGCGATGGCGGCTATACACTCGCCATTTCTGGAAATGGTCGCGTCGATCCCACGCCTGGGATACTGAAAAGTGCAACAGAATTTCTCCCAATGTTTGCCCGACGATGGCGCCATCTTGCGCCTGGCGATTTTCAGGGCTGGCGATATGGTTTTGATACCATCGCTAAATGGAAACTCGATCGGCCGACACAAATGGAAAGAACACGTATCTTGGATCCGAAGCCGGATGCTAGAACCATTCGTAAGACCCTTGAAAACGCCCAAGCACTTCTGCCTGCGCTAAAAGAGGTGTCTGTTCAGGCCAAATGGGCAGGATACATTGATAGTACACCGGATGGGGTTCCCGTTATTGACTCGGAGAGTGGTGTTCCAGGCCTCTTCATTGCGGCCGGTTTTTCGGGGCATGGCTTTGGCATCGGACCCGGTGCTGGACATCTTATCGCAGATCTATTGTTGGGGCGGGAACCAATTACCGAAGTTGAACAGTATAAGCTTGATCGCTTTAAAAAATCGGCTTGGGGTAAAGTATCGGAATTC
>NZ_BEWO01000033.1 GCF_002723975.1 Gluconobacter japonicus | reverse complement strand
GGGGTCCACCTCTCCCGCGGAAGACCAGTCAAATACGATAAGAGAAAATATAAACGCCGTAATCGCATCGAGATTATGTTCGGAAGGCTCAAGGACTGGCGGCGGGTCGCAACCCGCTATGACAGAGGCCCTACCGTCTTCTTCTCCGCCATCTGCCTCACTGTAACCGTCATGTTCTGCCTACGAGGCCTGAGCCTAAGGATAAGAAAGTGCAGGCTGTTATACTATTACTTATAATGTAACACCCGTGCCTTCCAGTCCCGAGCCTGAGGACACTGCTCCTTCCCGCCTCTGTCTCACGATCGGCGAAAAAGCCCCGAAAATCCGCATCCTTGGAGAAAAAGCCCCTGACGGTTCGGATCCGGACCTGTTACATTTTTCGGGATCTGATGCCCAAAGCTCCACAAACGGCTCCGCCCCGCCAGTTCAGCCTCTTCCCCGAGAGCGCCCGTCTGCAGCGGATTGACCCAACGACCAACTGCTGGCGCTTTTACCGTCTGACCCTGCAGGACGATCTCTTTGGCGGCACTGTTCTCGTCCGCTCTTGGGGACGTCTGGGGACCACCGGTCAGGAACGGCGGGAACGTTTCGGCGATCCAGTTGCCGCTCAGAAAGAGCTGGTCCGTTGGGTGCGGATGAAGCAGCGTCGGGGCTATCGAGAGGAAATGGACGGATGACAGCAAACGATGTGACGGTGAAAACGAGGGCTCTGCCCTCGCGCTCCCGGCAGGAGCCGCAGGCTCCTGCACCTCGGGGGGTTAACAGGAAGAATCCGTCTGGCGGCGGCGTGGCGCCGCAGGCAGGGATGCAGCTGTTTGATCAATCAGGCGCGCGGAAATATCTCACCGTCTCCGAGCGCACCGCTTTCCTGAAAGCGGCCGAGCATGCGCCGCGCGATGTCCGCACCCTCGCCATGACCCTGGCCTGGTCGGGGTGCCGTCTGTCCGAGGCCCTGGCCCTGACAGCCGACCGGGTGGATCTGGCCGGCGGCGTGCTGGTGTTTGAAAGTCTGAAGAAGCGTCAGGACGGAATCTATCGGGCCGTGCCCGTCCCCCCTGCCCTGCTCGAAGCCCTTGATCTGGTGCACGGTGTCCGCGAAGCGCAGGCGCGTCGGGACCGGGGCCGCTTTCTGCGTCTGTGGCCGGTGGCCCGCATGACCGGCTGGCGCATGGTGCACCGGGTTATGGCCGAGGCTGGTCTATCTGGCCCCGCCGCCTCCCCCAAGGGCCTGCGGCATGCCTTTGGCGTGGCGGCCGTCTCCACCGGCATTCCACTCAATCTCGTGCAGAAATGGCTCGGCCATGCCCAGCTCTCTACCACCGCCATCTATGCCAACGCCTCCGGCGACGAGGAGCAGACTATTGCCAGGAAAATGTGGTCAATCTAAAACATATTTTTAGAAACTATTTTAAATGTTTATAAAATGTTCTTTTAATATTAAAAGAACATTAAAGGAAGGTCTTATGATTCTCACTGTTGGCAATACGAAAGGCGGCGTAGGGAAAACCACCCTTGCAGTTCAAATCGCTATTTTCAGAGCGCTTCAAGGACGAGATGTCTGGTTGATCGATGGAGATCGTCAAGGAACAGCAGCCTCGGCGATTTCCATTCGCACAGAAGCAAATCAGAAGCCTGGAATTGCCTGCGCACAATATTCAGACGGTCCTACTTTACGAGGACAAATTCAACAGCAGAAAAACAAATGGGATGATATCATTATAGATGCAGGAGGCAGAGATTCTACAGCTCTACGCGCCTCATTAATTTTATCGGATGTTTTATTAGTTCCATTCGCCCCACGCTCATACGATGTATGGGCTCTCGATGATATGGCTAAGCTAATTGATGAGGCACGCAGCGTCCGAGACGGCTTAAACTGCTTTGCTGTTATGAACCAAGCAGATCCGGGATTATATTCATCGGATAATTCAGAAGCAGCATCTGCTGTGTCAGAAGTGAAGCAGTTTCGATATTTAGATATGCCTATCCGCCGCCGAAAAGCATTCAGTAACGCTAGTGGGGCAGGATTATCTGTTTCAGAGATGCCCGTAAAAGACGCAAAGGCTTGTAAAGAGCTTTCAAAATTAGTTGAATACGTTTTTAATATTAAAAACGAATCATAAGGATATTATTGTGGCTATCTTAAAAAGACCCCAAAGACCTACGCCTCCTTCGGTAGAGGACGCATTCATTGCAGGTGCACCGGACGGTGGGACTTTCACACACTCAACTCCAGAAGCATACAATAAAGGCATACCTAAAGGACATAAGCGACAAATCAGTTTGACGATTGCCCCAGAACTACTGAAGCGCGTTGACGAAATTGCTAAGAGAACCGGGCAGGCCCGTGCAGGAATTATAAATATGGCTATTTATAGAGCCTTAGAAGGAGATGTTTTTAAATGATATTAATATCTAATTAGGATGGAAAGAATATCTTATGGATATTAAAAAAGATCCTTCTAGCAAAACTTTTCGTTCTGCTCCCTCTGCCCAAGAGCAAGGGGATTTTTTTGTTCCCGGATTATACGATCTTGCGACAAAAGATAACCGTGGTGTTATGGATGTCGCAGTATTTCGTCTATCTAAAAAAGACAAACGCGCAAATGATGTAATGATACATTATCTCCCTGATGGTTATGTACGTATAACTAGTGGCCCTGATGGCATGGCGTCTATTTGGGACTATGATATAATTTTGATGGGTATTTCATACTTAACCGAAGCAATGAACAAATATCGGTCTGGACTAGGAGAGAAGCCAGGGCGCATTTTTTCTCCTCAGGTATCAGATATATTAAAATTTTGTCGCCAATCTGATGGCGGTAGGCAATATGAAGCAGTTGAATCAGCTTTGCGGCGCCTTAAACAAACTTCTCTTGAAATAGTCCGTGGCGAAAAGAAAACTAGGGGGGGCCGTACAATCCGAGAAACTACAGGATCTGGTTTAATAAACGATTACAAGACCATATCATATGCAGATACTGGGCGTGTAATGGCTGTAGAGATAGAGCTTCCTAACTGGCTATATTCGGCAGTAGTAGAGTCAGAAAATCCTGAAGTTCTTACCGTCCATCCAGATTATTTCCTTTTAAAACCTGGTCTCGGAAGATTTTTGTATAGATTGGCAAGAGTGGCAGCTGGGAAAAATGAAGCTAAATGGTCATTCCGGTTAATTTATGAACGTAGTGGTAGCCAAGGAACTTTTAAAAGATGTTCATACGAACTTAGAGAGTTTGTTAAACGGAACGACTTGCCTGAATATGATCTTTACGAAGAAAGTGGGCGAGAGGGACCGCTTTTAATCATGAGGTACCGTTCAGAGAAGCAGCATTCTTCTTTGGGTTCCTAATAGACGGAGAAGCAGCAGCTTTAAAAGCAGGAAACCTTAATCTGCCCCGCTCTCCTGTGAAAATTCCGTCTTTTAGGAACCAAACTCCGTCTTTTAGGGACCCGTTTCCGTCTTTTAGGAACCAAACTCCGTCTTTTAGGAACCGTCTTTCTTTGCAAATAATTGAAAAAAAACAATAAAATCGGAATTTTTTTTCCTAAAACTCTTTAAAACATTTAAAACTATTTGAAACCCGAATGCTTGTGGATAACTCTCTCCCTTCTGATCGTGCTTTAGAAGCTCTGGCTAATCGCCTGGAGGCTTCAGAAGATTATCGGGTGCTCAGGCGTCTGCATCCTTCCGTTCTGGGTCATAAACCCGAGGGCAGGGGACTACGTACCGGCCTGTTCGTTGATCTGGAAACCACCGGCCTTGATCCCCGTCAGGACGAAATCATCGAAATCGGCATGGTCCCGTTCATTTACCGCATCGATGGTCTTCTTCTTGGAACCCTGCCAGCTTTCAGCCGACTGCGGGAACCTTCCATTCCCGTGCCTGCCTTTGTTCAGGATCTGACAGGACTGACACCCGAACGCCTGGCTGGACACACCATCTCGCCCGACGAGGTCGCGGCCTTCGCCTCGGATGCCAGTCTGGTGATTGCTCATAACGCAGCATTTGACCGTCCTTTTCTCGAACGCTTCTGCCCGGCCTTTGTGAACAAACCCTGGGCCTGTTCCATGGAAGACATTCCCTGGGATCAGGCAGGCTTTGAAGGACGCAAACTGGGGCATCTGGGTCTCCAGGCCGGATTTTTCTTTGACGGGCATCGCGCCGTGGATGACTGTCAAGCTGCCATTGCCCTTCTGGGTCACACAGGCTTCCCGGAGAACCGCTCCGCCCTCTCTCTCCTGCTGGAACGGGCCAGGACGGTCTGGACGCGTCTGTGGGCCGAATATGCGCCCTTTGAGCTCAAGGATACGCTCAAGGCCCGTGGCTACCGTTGGAACGATGGTTCTGACGGCCGACCCAAAGCCTGGTTCATCGACAGACCGCCTGAAGAGGTTGAAGAGGAGGTTCGCTTTCTTCGCTCTGACATCTATCAACGGGACGTCGACATTCCCATCCGGCCTGTTGAAGCCGGAGACCGCTTTACCAACCGGGTCTGAGGCGGTCCTTGTCCGAAACTTTGCAGAGTGTCACTCTGATCTCTTTCACAAACAGGGAGTTTCCTGATGTCGATCCGGTTCCGTACGTCGTTTGCCATGCTCCTGGCGGGCATGACTCTGTCTTCTGCCGCTCTGGCAGCTGAGATCTCTGAGAAACCCTGTGAAACCGATCTGTGCCGCAGCGTCCGGCAGTCCTGGACCACCGTGCGTCAGGATGCCTCTGATGCGACCCGCTGGACCAAAAAGAAAAGCGTCAAAGGATGGGATGCCACGAAGGACGCCACAACCAAGGCTGCACACTGGACTGGCCGGGAAAGTGAGAAAGGCTGGAAGGCCACAAAAGCCGGAACGAAAGATGCGGCGCATGACACTGCCGCCTGGACCAGAAAAGCAGCCCATGATGTGAGCCAGTGGGGAACGGACAAGACGCCCGACGCGGCCAAAACCGGGCAGAATCAGTAATCCTGGACCAATAGGGTTCAAGGCTATGACCCGCCTGTGGGTTCTGTCTGATCTCCATCTTGAGACTGTACCGTTTCCGGACCGCTATGATCCGGCTCGTCCGGAGTTCGATGTGCTGGTGGCGGCAGGCGATCTCTGGCGGGGCGAACCGGAAAAAGCCGTGGCAACGCTTAACCGTCTGGCAGGCGGCCGTCCGGCTGTGTTCGTCGCCGGTAACCATGAAGCCTGGGGGATGACCCCGGAGCAGGCGCAGGAGCGTCTGAGAGGGGCGACAGCCGGAACAACCGTCCATCTGCTGGACGGAACAGAGGTCGTTCTGGCCGGGATCCGGTTCACAGGCATCACACTCTGGGCGGATGGGGCTCTGGCTCCTGTCCCAGTGGATCCGGAGCAGACAACAGGTGAGGGGGTTCTGCGGCCTTGTGGTGAGGGTTTCATCACGCATGGTGATGAAACGGCCCTGCATCATGCCCATCGTGCCCGGCTGGAGCAGTGTCTGTCAGAGACGTCGTCCGGGTTGCCGGTCGTGGTGGTCACCCATCATGCGCCTTTGGCAGCGTGTTTGCCGGAAAGCCTGCGACGTCAGTCAGGAGCCGGGCTGTTCGCCTCTGATCTGTCCGGCCTTATGGAACGCTTCCGGATTGCTTTGTGGATCTATGGTCATATCCATACCCGGCAGGAGCACCGTCATGCCAGCGGGACCTGTGTTGTCGCCAACCCGGCCGGACCCCTGTTTTCGGTTCCGGGATTTGACGACGCACTCGTTGTCGAGATTTGAACGCACCCTTATTCAGACGGTGAAAACAGGATGTGAGTCCTGACTTGAAGAACAGGATGTGAGTCCTGACTTGAAGAAGGAAGAGTGTTGTGGATCCGCTGATGCAAGGACTGCTTGTCATGCTCCTCCCTGCTGCTGGGCTGACCATCGGTCTGGGTCTAGTCACTGGACCAGTCATGTCCAGACTGGCGCAATATCGCGTCATGTCTTTGAAAGGCACTCAGCAGACAGATCCTTCAAACTCTCTCTAGAAGCCGTGGCCCAGAATAGGAAAGTGAGCAGCTGACACGCGCAAATGTTGTCAGGATGATTGCTCTGCTACAGAGACCATCCTGTATGTTTGACGGCTTCTGTGGATGTTCAGTGTCTTCCTCGTGTCCAATTTGGACACAGGGAAGACGTTGCTGCCCTCCTGATAGCCTTCACTATTCCGAGAGTGCGGTTCTCAGAATGAGACCGCTTCGTGGCCTCTTCGAAGCGGGTTCGAGGCCATTGTGAGGCCTATACGAGGCAGTAGCGAGGCAACTCCGAGGCGTTCAAACGGGTCTCTTCATAGACCATTGCACCGTTGGTGCGGGAGAGGGGTGCCAATCTGTTAGACCTTTCCCCTTTCTGAACGAAAGGGTGCGGTTACTAACGCTACCCTTTGGAGAGCGATGAGCTTTTGTTCGAAAACGTACGCCAAGAAATTGCATGGTAGGAAAAGCATCGGAAGACAGGCATCACCTGCGACCATGACCACAAGGTGTTCGAGGGATGGCAGAAGCCGGTTTTTGTTGAACAGAACTCCTAGCGTGTGTATAATGTGTAAATGAAAAGCGCCGTTCTGATCCGAGAGCTGGAAAAAGCAGGCTGGACGCTGGATCGCGTGCGCGGTTCACACAATGTCTTCAAACATCCATCCCGGCCGGGGATCGTGGTCGTGCCTCATCCTAAGAAGGATCTAGGCATCGGACTAGTCGCCGCCATCCGCAAGCAAGCAGGTCTCTAGGAGGATCATCATGCGCTATCCGGTTGTTATCGAACGGGGCAGCGAGACAACGGCTTTCGGCGTTGTCTTTCCTGACCTTCCCGGCTGCTTTTCGGCAGGCGACACACTCGACGAAGCCATGTCCAGCGCGGAAGAAGCCGCAGCGGCATGGATCGACGCCACTCTGGACGCGGGAGAAGCGGTTCCGTCTCCCAGCACCCTCGATGCCATCCAGAGCAACCCGGACTATCAGGGCTGGACCGTCGGTATTGTTACCATTGATCCGGCCATCCTCGATGACCGGGTGGAGCGGGCGAACATCTCCCTTCCACGGCGGGTTCTGGAACGGCTGGACGCTCTCGCCAGAGCCTCCCGCGAAAGCCGATCGGGTATGATTGCGGCCATGACCCTACAGGCAAAACTCACGCCTGACGCCGTTCGTGAGCGCTGACATTCTGTGATGGCCGAGGAAGGTGGCGTGAGGCCTCTTATACGCTTCTTGGTGTCTGAGAATGCCTCGACCGAAACCGGTAGGCGCGATAGGGCTACGGCATTGTCTTGATTCAGCCTACAAAAAGATATTGCTCTGCCAATTTTCATCGCATAGATGGTTAGGCTCCTTGTGAACAAGTGAGCTAGAATTTATGGAAAATACATCAGAAGATAGCTTCTATCTTATAGCACATAATAATTCTCATTACGTGCCGTATAAGAAAAGAAATCTAAAAAGCGGCGCTTACGGCTATGAATTATTACCTGAAGGCTATGGTAATAATCCAAGTATGGATGAATATACGGAAGACGTTGCTCATTTAATAAAGAGAGTTGTTGTAGATAAGTGGTTAGTTCGTGCCAAAGTCCTTAATGGGCCACAGCAAACGAAAGGCAACTCGGTTGGCCTTCCTGGTCCTGAACACCCAACACGAAAGCGTATTCGCACGTACTGGATATCGTCTAAGCTTCAGCATCTCACTATTCCCGCCTCCGACATCTGATGTCGGTAATCTGATACGCGGTCTATACGGAAGCCCTCCCCTTGGTCGTGGTGGCCCTCAGCATGACCCTTATCCTGCCCGCCTTCCGAGAACCTCCCGCTTCGCTTCAGGCCGCATCAGACCATTTTAGCCCTTGCGCATGGTATCCCACCACGTTGTGCGTCTATCACGTCGACTGGACGGCCTTCGGCGCTTGTTGCCGCACTTAGAGTGTCACGGCGCTCCCTGCTCAGCTCGAAACCGTGGCCGCCTGGATCACGTCATGTCTGGGAGCAGGGCCGCAAAGGGTATCGTTAGTAACCGCACCCTTTCGTTTAAAAAGGAGGAGGGTCTAACAGATTGGCACTGCTTTCCCGCACCAACGGTGCAATGGTCTATGAAGGCACTCTTTTCCATGCCGTATTTACGCCGTGGTGACGCCGTGCGAACGCCGTAGATGCGCCGTGAAGACGCCGTAGATCTGAAGGCAGACAGCTCGCTCTGTCCCTACGTTTCAGGCCTTGTTACAGTGAGGCCTTCAGTGCTGGCCTGTGTCCAGAACGGACACAGGCTGAGGACAGCAAGACATTTTCGAGGGAAATCTCTTTCCTCTTGCTGGCGCAATAGTCTTCAGTCTCAACCACCCGGATAGAATTCCCACATGGCCAAGGCAAAACGCTCGCCCGTGTTGTGATGACGGGTATCGCAGAGGTCACCGGCCAGACGGTTGATAAGATCGGCGCATTCGATCTGCGTCCGCCAGGGATGGGCCAGAACCTCGTCAGGAAACATCAGTCCCAGAAGATTGCCGGCGATGGCGGCCGTACTGTCGCTGTCTCCGGAATGCGTTACGGCGATGCGCAGTCCCTCTTCGAAGCCGGTGGCGACGCGAGCGGCGTAGAGGGCGATGGACAGGGCTTCTTCGGCCACCCATCCCTGACCCAGCATCTCGACCGTTTCGGGGCGTCCATCAGGCGCAGTAGTCCAGGCCCGCTCCACGGCAGCCTGTGTGGCGTCGTCCAGGCGCAGGGTCTGTAGTGACCGGACCGCTTCTTCCAGCGGTGTTCCGTTCAGCAGCTGCGCCAGAATATACGCCTGAGCCCGGGCGGCGTTACGGCCTGTCGGATGTGCGTGGGTCAGATGGGAACAGTCATCGGCCAGGGTATCGCAATGAACGCCTCCGTAGAGGGCGACGGGCGCGACCCGCATGATGGTTCCGCAGCCCTTGCTATCATTTCGGGCAAAGTCACCGAGATGTTTTGCGGATCTCAGGGAAGACAGACAGGTTGTTCCCGGAGCGCGGCGGCGGTGCATTCGCGGGTCACTGACCAGACCGGTCCAGTCATGGATCTGCGGGTTCCCTCCCTGTGTTGTCAGCCAGCGCAGCAGGGCATGGTGCACGACACCCGGAGGATGGCAGATGCCTTTCAGGCTCCCGCGCACATCGGCCCGGATCAGACCTTCGGCTGTAAACAAGGTCATCTGCGTATCATCGGTTATGGCAACTGGACGGCCGTCATGGGGCAGGATGCGGTCAACGCCGTGTGGAAAGGTCTGCCGGATACGGTCCAGGGACCAGAATTCCATTTCCGCTCCCAGCGCGTCGCCGATGGCGCCACCAAACAGACAGGCCCGGAACAGCTTGTGGTTCCGGTCGCTTTCCTGACGCTGTTCTTCCAGCCAGGCTTTCTGACGGGGAAGTGGGCCGGCGCCTTTCCGGGCTTTTGCGACCTGCTCCAGGGCATAGCTAATACTTTCGCCGCGCTCACACTGAAGCAGGGCTGCCACCAGGGCCGTCCGTTCTAGACCGGCACGGCAATGGATGACGATCTGGCCGCCAGCTTCCAGACGTTGGTGCAGGGCCGGGGAGATCCGGCGCCAGTGCTGTGTCCACCGGGTATCCGGAATACCGGTGTCGGGGATGGGCAGGTGGAACCAGAGCAGACCGGCCCCTTCCATGGCGGCTTTCATGTCGCCGACGTCCAGGTGGTCCATCTCGTCCTGAGGCGTCAGGGAAATCACGATGTCCGTTCGCCAGAGCTTCAGGCGCAGGATATCGGCCTGAAGATCCCGGTCCCAGTTCGGGCCAGAAAGGGATGGTCCCTTGCGGCCCGGACAGAGGGTCATGCCCACTTTTCCGTCGGCAAGCCGAAAACTGTCGATCATCAGCGGATGGGTCAGGGAGGTACGCATGATCTGGTTTCTTTCGGTCGGTCGGGCCATGATATGGCCCTGTGTTGTCTGTTCCGGAGACGGTTTTCCCATGACCTGTTCCGGAAATGCCAAACCGTCGGGATTTTCCGCATGCCTCTGAAAAAATCCTATGTGGCCCTGACTTGGACCCGTCCAGTGCCCTGGGCCGGATTTGACCGGCTCTCGTCAGATATTAATGCTGCCGCAAAACAGAGCCGGACCATACGTTATCAGCGGGATCTGATCCGGCAGTATGTGCGCGAAGTACACGGTGTTCTGGAGAAAGAGGTTGCCTTGCTGGAGCTTGCTCCCGACAGGGCGACGCCGGAGAGCCTGAAGATTCTGGAGAATCTGGTGCGTGAGTGCTCGTCTCAGGCGACGTTCCTGAGCGTGGACTTCACAGCCGCCCAGGGCTGGCGCCCGCAGCCGGCTCTGCGGCAGGGCATACCGATAGAGCGATGTCTCGCACTGACGCCGGATCCGCTACTCATGGATGGGAAGCTTTTCGATCCGCAGGCGCATTTCAAGGCATGGCGACAGAAGGAAAAGGCGCATGTGCAGTCCCGGCCGAAGCATCGACAGGATATTCTGAAGGCTCTGGCCGGGCAGGAGGATCTGTCATGGCCGAAGAAGGCAGATCTGCTGAATGCCCAGGATCTGCGGACCCATGGAGGCAAGCCTTGGACTGCAGACAATCTCCGGAAGCTGCTGGAATTAGTAAAATAGAGGATTTCTCTACCGCTTGACTGGACCGCAAAATAGTGTGGCCTAATCTGTCGGTTTAAGAATGTGGTATCCTGATACCGGATACACAAATGTCTCACTTGATAAGCTAGACCAATATGACTAAGTCTTTATGGTCCGGATCAGGGGGTTCTGCCATGCGCACTGTCAACATTCACGAAGCCAAGACCCATCTGTCCCGGCTGATCGAGGCCGCCATGAAAGGTGAGAGCTTCATCATCGCCAAAGCCGGCCGGCCCATGGTGCGTGTCAGTCCGATTACAGCTCCCGAAGAGACACAGAAGCGCCGTCTGGGTTTTCTGGCCGGACAGATCCGGGTTCCGGAAGACTTTGATCGCATGGGCCAGGAAGATGTCATTTCCCTGTTCGACGGTCCGGCATGAAGCTGCTTCTGGATACCCATCTTCTGCTCTGGGCTGCCGGAGAGCCGGACAGGCTGTCAGTGCGTGCAAGATCCCTGATGGAAGATCAGGACAATGATCTGGTGTTCAGTGCTGCCAGCCTGTGGGAAGTCACCATCAAGGCAGGACTGGGACGTGCAGACTTCCAGATTGACCCCCATCTGCTGCGACGCGGTCTGATCGAAAACGGCTACGCGGAACTGCTCGTCACCGGTCAGCATGCCCTTGCGGTCGGGCAGCTTCCTGATGTGCACCGGGATCCTTTTGACCGCATCCTCGTGGCCCAGGCGACGGTGGAGGGGCTTCTGCTATTGACCCATGATCCGCTCGTACAGGCCTATCCCGGTCCCATCACAGCCGTCTGATTACACCGGCTCCGGAAGATCATCCCGATGTCTCTCAGAACGACGACCAGTCCGATCCGGATGAGCCCGGATCGGACATTATCGCCGGAGTATGATGGGCACTGTCATGATGATGGGACTGTGACGGGCATGAGGTCATCAGTTCCGTCAGAACGAGATCAGTGTTCGGGAGCGGAGCTGAGGAAGACGTTTTTCCTTTCTGATCTGCGTAAAGACCTTCCAGCCGTTTCAGCAGCCATGGGATCAGAATGGCCAGTCCGATCAGGCTGACCGGCAGCATGCAGACAGTCAGAATCTGGATCATACAGCATTTTTCCCCCGCGACTTCCGGCTTTCGTTCTGAAAGATCATAACCCGTTTCCTTCATCGTCTTCACGCTCCGTGCGGAAGCGGTTCAGCCCCCGTCGTCGCCAGCGTGTTTTCAGATCGGCGGCAGACTGGTTTTCATATCCCTGAAGCTGCTCTGCCAGCTCCAGAAAAGCTCCGAGCAGTGTGGCCCTGTCATCGGCGGTCAGATCGACCAGACCGGCCTTCTGCACCAGCCCCCCGAGTTCGATAAGATGCCGGGTCCGTTCCCGCCGTTCCCTTACCCAGTCCCGCATGTCGCTCCGTACCTTTCGTGCCTGATGCCGGGCAATCAGGACGTTCTGCCTGCCAATCCGTTTCTCAAGCGTCAGAAGCTGCGTTCTGAGCGTTTTCCGTGCCCTTCCGGCTGTGCTTCTTTCCGCCTGCCTGAAAGAAGGCGTGTCCACGTTCGCTCCACCTCGCGACAGCTTCCGGTTTGTCCGTGGCCTGCTCGACGGCTGCCAGCAGAATCCCCGCCAGAGCCTCGACGGCCAGCGTGTCCGCTCCCGTTGCCTCGACCAGCTCTCCCAGCTGGACGGTCCGCTGTGTTCTGAGCTGTTTCGCTTTTTCCTGAAGGGCTTTCAGTTCGGCATCAATATCCCGCGGTCTGCGCATGTCCCTGTTCCGTTCCGTAAGGTTGTCCTGCATGCCTGCGGCGCAGTGCGCCGCCCGTCACGTCTCTCTTATGACCGACCAACCGTTTACGTTTCGTTAGCGAGTGCGCGCTTATACGTCATTGCATGACGTGCGCTTTTTCGAACTGACCCGCTGACGCCATGGCGATCTATCACCTCTCGGTCAAACTGATCAGCCGTGCGACCGGTCGGAGTGCCGTTGCTGCGGCGGCTTACCGCTCTGCGTCCCGGCTCGAAGACGACCGCCTGCAGAGGACGCATGATTTCACGAACAAGACCGGTGTCGTGCATTCGGAAATCCTTCTTCCGACTGCTGCTCCGGATCGCTGGAAAGACCGTTCGGTTCTGTGGAACGAGGTTGAGCGGGCTGAAACCCGCAGGGATGCCCAGCTGGCGCGGGAAGTGGAATTTGCCCTGCCCAGAGAGCTGCCAAAGCATGCGGTCATTGCCCTGGCGCAGGACTTTGTGCGCGAACAGTTTGTCGCTCGCGGTATGGTGGCCGATCTCAATGTTCACTGGGATATCGGAGAGGAAGACGGACTGCTTCGGCCCCACGCCCATGTCATGCTTTCTCTGCGGGATGTCGAAGAAGTTTCCGGGCCGGACAGCGCACAGAAACGGACCGGGTTCGGTCTCAAAAGGCGCGAGTGGAACAGGCCGACCCTCTTGGCCGTCTGGCGGCAGCGTTGGGCCGAGCAGGTCAATACCTGTCTGGCGGAGCATGATCTGGATCTGAGCGTTGATCATCGCTCGAACGCAGCCCGGGGGATCGCTCTTGAACCGCAGCACAAAATCGGTGCTGCGGCTTTCCGGCGGAGGGTACGTGGTGAACAGAGTGAGCGTGTTTCGGACCATCTCGGGATTGCACGCCGTAATGGTGACCGGCTGCTGGCTGAGCCCTTTCTGGTGCTGGAAACCCTGACCCGGCAGCAGAGCACGTTTACCCGTCAGGACCTGGCCCGGTTTGTGGACCGGAACACGGCGGATCCGGAGCAGTTCGTTCAGGTGATGGCGAAAGTGGAAGCCTGTCCGGAGCTGCTGGCGCTCGGAAAGGACGGACGCGGTCAGGAGCGGTTCAGTACGCGCGACATGGTTGCAGTGGAGCAGCGGCTGGCAGAGATGTCTGTGACGCTTGGGCAGACACAGGGCCATGCCATGTCCCTGCGGATCCGGCAGGCTGCCATGCGCGTGCCCGGGCTTGGGGAGGAACAGGCTCTCGCGGTGGGAGAGGTGACGAAGTCCCGCGATCTGTCTGTCGTGGTGGGCTATGCCGGAACGGGCAAGAGCACCATGCTCGGTGTAGCCCGCAAGGCCTGGGAACAGGCCGGGTACCGGGTACGGGGGGCGGCGCTGTCGGGGATTGCTGCGGAAGGACTGGAAAGTGGATCCGGGATTGTGAGCCGGACGCTGGCGTCTTTGGAATATTCCTGGGCTCAGGAAGAGGATCGTCTGGAACGTGGGGACGTGCTGGTGGTTGATGAGGCCGGCATGGTGGGGTCACGTCAGATGGAGCGGGTGCTGTCTGTCGTCCGCGAAGCCGGGGCCAAGGTGGTGCTGGTGGGTGATCCCGAGCAGTTGCAGGCGATCGAGGCGGGCGGAGCCTTCCGGGCGGTGGTCGAACGGGCCGGATCGGTGGAGATCACGACAGTGCGTCGGCAGCATGCAAAGTGGCAGCAGGAGGCCACGAAGGAGCTGGCGACAGGCCGGACAGGATCAGCACTGGAGCGTTATGAAACAGCCGGCCTGGTACAGGACCATCAGACGCAGGAAGAGGCACTGTCCGGTGTGGTGGCGGACTGGGACACCGAACGTCAGGCGCATCCCGGAGAGAGCGCGATCATGCTGGCGCATCGGCGGGTGGATGTCCGCGCCCTCAATGAGGCGGCGCGCAGGATTCGTCAGGAGCGTGGCGAGCTCGAGGCGGATGTTGAGCTTGCGGTGATGACCACTCAGGGAGAGCGGCAGTTTGCGCAAGGGGACCGGCTGTATTTTCTGCGCAATGACCGGCATCTGGGCGTGAAGAACGGAACGCTGGGGACGGTGCGGGGACTGTTCGGGATGGAGGAGGACAGGGTCCTCCTGTCCGTACAGCTTGACGGACCGGACGGTACGGGCACTGGACGGACCGTGGCCGTACGGACTTGGGAATATGACGCGCTGGATCATGGTTATGCGGCGACCATCCACAAGGCACAGGGCGTGACGGTGGACCGGGCGCATGTGCTGGCGACGGGAAGCATGGACCGGCATGGGGCTTACGTGGCGCTCTCGCGGCACCGGGACAGTGTGTCCGTCCACTGGAGCCGGGATGATGTGGGCAGCCGGGAGGGGCTGGTGGCGAGGCTTTCCCGCGAACGGCTGAAGGATACCACGCTGGATTATCCTGTCCGGGATGAAGACGCCGTATCTCCCAGACGACGTGGAGGGGATGTTTCAGAAAATGGAATGGCCTCCGGGGCCGGAAAAGAGGGTTCTGTCCCATCCCAACCCGCGCAGGCACCAGATCCGGAACACCCTGATCTTCTGTCTCCTGAGTTTCTGCAAAAGGGACGGGCTGAAGTCCGGAAAGTATATGGGGACTGGCAGCGCGAGAAGGCGCTGGCCGTGCAGGCCGAACGCTGGTGCCAGGACTGGGGGAAGTCCTGGCAGGCCTACGCTCAGGCCGTTCATGGTCTGGTTCCCGGACAGGCCGTGTCTGAACAGGTGAAGCGGGGTCTGTCTGACTGTGCCCGTGCCCTGCAGCAGGATGACCCGCTCCGGCAGAGGGTTCTGCGGGACTGGGAGCGTCTGGATCCGGTCAGGAAGGGTGAAGCGTGGTTCAGGACTGTGGTGCGGCAGAATGTGGAGGCGTCCCGGGCGCTGTATGCGGCTTTGTCTGCCCATGAACAGAGTGTTCTGGACAGGATGCGACAGCAGCGCCGGATGCTGGAGGAACGCCGGAAGCTGCAGAGCCTGCGTAGCATTCCGTATCAGTCGGAGAGGGATCGGACACCATGGTAAGTGAAACGGAACGGCGGATCTTTGGTCTGCTGGAGATGGCTGAGCGTCAGCAGGCCCTGTCCGGGGAGATGCTGCAGGACCTGAAGCGGGAGAGGGAGGCTCTGGCGCGGGAGCGTCAGGAGCAACGTACCGCACATGAACGCTGGAGGCGGGATATGCGTCAGGCCACGCAGACGGAAGTGCGGCGCGGTCTGGAGGACATGCTGGCAAGCGGGACGGAAAGTGTACGGCTGACCCTCTCAGGACTGCGCTCCGAACTGAATCATCTGCCGCTGCAGACGAGCCGCGCCGTGCAGGCTCTGGAGCGTCTGGTCCATTACGCCACCTGGGGGCTGTTTCTGCGGATTGTGGCAGGGGTGCTGGGGCTGGGAGGCGGTCTGTGGCTGATCACGTCCGGAATCCTGCTGTGGCAGCAGGGGCGTCTGGTTCAGCTGGAGGACCGCAAAGCTGTGCTGTCGGAAGAGCTACGGCATATGGAGCAGCGGGAACAGGACTGGAAACAGGCCGGGATGCTGCAGGATTTGACCCGCTGTGGACCGGAGCAGCGATGGTGCGTGCTGACTGATCCGGAAGCCGGCTCTTACGGGGATAGTGGAGAGTTCAAGGTACTGCAGGGATGGAAGAACTCTTGATTCCCTGGTTCATCCAGACCTGAAATAGCGTTGCGCTGTTCATTCGCACCGTGGGCATAACGCGAGCCACCATGAGGAGGGTGGGCCAACATCGTCTATAATATGCGCCGCTTTCTCCTCCTGGAGCGGATTAACGCCGCCGCGTAGCAATCTAGGCTCATGACCCATTGATTTGATTGTGGAAATCTGATTCAGGCTCTGCGAGGAGACTGGAGATGAGCGACTTGTTTTGGCTGACGGATGAACAGATGGAGCGTCTGCGGCCCTTTTTCCCAAAGAGCCACGGCAGACCCCGCGTTGATGACCGCCGCGTGCTGAGCGGCATCATCTTTGTGCATCGGAACGGCCTGCGCTGGCGTGATACACCCCGGGAATACGGTCCGCACAAGACGCTCTATAATCGCTGGAAGCGCTGGGGCGACATGGGCATTTTCATGCGGATGATGGATGGCCTGTCTGCTGCGAAAGCCGAGCCTCAGACGATCATGATTGATGCGACGTATCTCAAAGCACACCGCACGGCTTCAAGCCTGCGGCTAAAAAAGGGGATCCAGGCCGTCTGATCGGACGGACAAAAGGTGGCATGAATACGAAGCTGCATGCGATCACGGATCAGAACGGACGATCGCTGAGCTTTTTCATGCCGGCGGGGCAGATCAGCGATTATACCGGTGCCGCTGCTCTGCTGGACAGTCTTCCTGCCGCACAATGGATGCTGGCGGACCGGGGTTACGACGCCGACTGGTTCAGGGACGCCCTGGAAGAGAAAGGGATAAAGCCCTGCATTCCAGGACAGATAACCCGCGGAAGACCAGTCAAATACGATAAGAGAAAATATAAACGCCGTAATCGCATCGAGATTATGTTCGGAAGGCTCAAGGACTGGCGGCGGGTCGCAACCCGCTATGACAGATGCCCTACCGTCTTCTTCTCCGCCATCTGCCTCACTGTAACCGTCATGTTCTGCCTACGAGGCCTGAGCCCAGAGCATGCAGCCCTCTCTCTGCTCAAAACGCACAACGAAAATCACCATCCAGAGCCTTCAATACCAGCCTACGAGCCCAAAATCAGGCAGAAAGGTCTTCAATCAACGGTTCTTCGAACCCTTCAACGGAAAATAAATCTTGTTAAAGATTTGATAAGAATCTTAGCACATATTAGTCGGAAGACGTCATTGAAGGTGCGCCATGAATCCGGTGGATTGGGAAAAAGCTGAAAAAATTGGAGCAGTTTTAGGTTTGCCAATAAAAGAAAATATTGATTTCAACTATGGATTATGGCGCGTTACAGGATCCAATCATAGAATTGAAGATAGTGTTACTTATTCCCATAATTTTGGAAAAAATAATAATATGGAAATTCCGAAAAATATCCATGATTCCGCAGTGGAGTTGATGAAAGACTATGGAGAGAAAGCCTCATTTATTGCAGCGGACCGTGCAACAATGGCATCCTATGCTAGAAATCAACATCGATCCGATTTTTGGGTGTTAGTCTTTACAGAAATTCGTCGGATAAATTCTATTTCTGTTGTAAGCACAACGCTACCAGAAACGGTTTAGTTTGTAGAGTTGGTTCAGAAAATTAAGAGTGAACATTTCTAAACCTGACGCTTATAGTGACGAAGATTATGGCCGTTCGGTTTCTCTAGTCTAGTATTTATACCAATATATTGAATTGGAGAAAGACAAGTTTCATAGTAATGATTTATTATATTATTAATAATATTAATATTTTTACTTTAATACAAATTATTTAAATAAATAATTCTATTAACCTGACTTTAATTTTTCATAAATATGAAAGTCATTCATAATTTGCTTTAGGATTATTTATGAGTGACATTATTAAAAAAACATCTACTGTTTTTCTTGGATCGGCTGCTAACATGCAGGCTATGCTAACACCGGCGATTTATAGTGAAATGATTTCAGAAGGTGTTGGTCTCTACGGTCATGGCAACGGTATTTACGCTATGGTTGCTAGCAACAGAATGGCTGCTCTGACAGCAAGTCTTCCGGCATCGAAAACTGCTCCTGGTGTTGCCGAGTTTGGTATGTCTAGCGGTTATGCCACTGGTACTGTCAGTGTAACCAATTCAGGTTCCGTCACCCAGAAAATTGCAGTGGGTACCCTGTTCAGAGGGCAGAATGGGCAAGAATATGTTGTCACTGCTTTCCCTGGTCAGCCTGGGTACACATCTCAAATGACCGGGCCAAATTCCCATGGGTACGTTTCGACGGATGACGATGAGTACTACCAGATTTCCGCAGGTACAAGTGTTACCCTGACGTTAGAATCGTTAACGGCAGACACGTCTGCCAACCTAGCGGCCAACGGTATTACTTCATTTGCTACTTCCGCTGTCTCCTCCCTGAATATTACGTCCTCTACGGCATTTACGGGAGGCGGCTCTTTCTCTGAAAGTTATTTCACGGGCGCCCAGAAGGCTCCTATGTATTACCTTTACCAAAAATATGGCTATTTTCCTTCCGAAGGTAACGTGAACGTCCATGATGGCTATCGCTGGACGGATAATGATCTTTCTTCGTGGAAGGATTATACTGATGCCGCTCGTGGCTACGGCGTGATGAACATGGCTCCCATTTTCACCAATAACGGTTTGATGGCAGACTATTCTCAGGACTTCGCTACATCCTCATACTGGACAACAGCGCGTGAGGCAGCTTTGTACGGAGGGGGATTATCCTTTGATAGCCCCCCCGGTTTCTTTAACCAGTTCACATCTAATTGGTTCAAGGCGATGGGGCAGGATCCCGATACCTATATTAATTTCGTGGAATCAGAGATTCGGTGGGCTACATCTGAAGGTTTGCGTAGCTCTGTCATCATTTCCCCTTTTGGAACGGGCATGACCGATACTGTTCAGACCGATTACCTTGAGCAAACCAAGGTCATGATCGCCCGCCTTCAAAAAGATGGAGCCATGCCTTCTCAGTTCATTGTCGAAAACTACAATCTTGATGCCAATTTAAATACATTTGACGCGAATGCATCTAATACTGAGAGCCTTAATTCTGTAGCGTCCTATCTCTCGACGGTTACCACAAACTCGACAAACTCCGAAAGCAATTTACAGACAATTGCACAGTCAGGTGCGGACATGATGATGTCTGGCATCCGACCCTCTGTCTCTGTCGATACCGGTCACAGTGTCCTATATGACTATCCGCAATTTTTTACCGCCTCCACGGATACTTTGGCGACCATGACTCTGTCTCTTTCTGGTGGTTCAGATCTCAGTCTTTTTGCCACAGGGGGAGCACTCTCGCAGGACGGGCGCATATTGACAGCCACAGGAACTGCGGCGCAGCTTTCTGCCATCTTGAAATCCTTGGGTGTCGACGTGCAGGCACTAAGAGACGATACTGCGACGCTTTCCCTAGATTTCAAGGACGCCGTATCAGAAATCAAAGGCACGACATCACTTTTTTACAAGGGCTATGCCAGTACGGGCATCTATACCAGTGAGGTAGATGGAAGTCTGGATATGCAGGATACGGCACTGTCCATTTCTGTCACCGCAGGAAAGTTTACTCTGACTGGTTCGGGCGGTAATCCAACACTTAGCGGAGTAGGCCAAGCGACGCTCGAAGGAGCATACAATACGGTCGTAGATAACCTAGCTGCGGGGGCAATTCTCAGAGGAACGGCCAGTTCCATTACGGTAGGGGCCGGGTCATCCCTGTCCATGGTCGACGCATCGAGTGCTGGTGTTATACTTTCTTCGTCCTCCTCGCTGTCCATTGCTGACAGCGCCAGAGCAACCATCACGGTTAGCACGGGAATATCGTCTATTGAAATGGCAGGGGGTACGCTTGACTATTCAGCCAGCTCGGGCAGAGGCAATACTTCCATCAACCAGAAGGCAGGTTTTTCGACCATCGCCATGGGGGCCGGTCAGACATCCGCCATTATCAACCTCGCTGCCGCTCAAGCTACTGTGACGGGTCTGCAGGATTTGTCCGACTCACTGGTTCTCACTGGACTAGATTCCGCTGCGGATTTAACGACGACTTATGACAATGGGGAAGCTATCCTCACCGCTGCCGGCCTGTCCGGACGGATTTCCGTAAAAAATAGCCTAGGCTACGGCATCAGCTACTCTTCGACAGACTCCGGAAATGTGTCTGTCCAAGTGTCTTCCGACAGCAAGAACGGAGCTGTTTATGCGTCAGATGAGGGCTTACACAGTATCATGGTTGGCAATGCGAGCCTGACAGCCAATTTTTCAACAGGATATACCAAACTTTTTGAAGACATGTCCGCAAATTCTCATGTGGATCTGAATGGCTTCAACATCGCCAACGGCCTAGTTCTACTGACGGGTCTGAAAAGCCTCACGGACGTACAGGTCTCCTATGAAAATGGCAATGCTATCGTCACCGAAGCCGGAAATCCCGGGAATATGGTCATCCATAATACAGACAAAGTATCTTTTGTGTCGGATGTCGGGGACACAAACTTCTCGCAGATGGCTGGCTCCAATGCGCTCGCAGTTCTATCCACGCCGACACCTGCTGTCATTTCCGTGTCGGAAGGAAAGTCTGAGACATTCACAGCAGGATCTGGTGTCAGGACTGTCGACATAAGTGGAGGTTTACTCTCCGCTATTCTAAATGACAACAGCTACACAGTCCTCAAGCAAGACTTTTCAGGTGATGCAGCTTCCATTGTCGACGGGTTTACGACAGCCAATGGTGAAATTCTCGCAACGCACTTGTCAGATTTTAGTGATCTTCAAGTCTATTATAGCGACGGGAATGCAATAGTTTCAGGTGATCATGGTTCTCTTACCCTCCTTAATACGCAGGTTGGATCCATTAATCTTTTGCAAAACGTAGGGGATGAAAATTTTTCAGTTTCAAATGGTAGTAAAACGGTTGCCGTTATAGGGACGGCGTCAACGAATAACGCCATTACCGTTACATCAGATCAGATATTTAATGCAGCTTCTGTTAATGATAATCTCGTGCATCTCAAATCTGGGAATTTAACAGCCAATCTTACAGAAAATAGTTATACAACCATTGATATTGATATGAATTCTGTATCAAAAATGACAATAAATGATTTTGTGAATAGTAATGGTCTTATTCTTTTAAAGGGTATAAATTCATCTTCTGATTTGTCTGTTTCATACCACGATGACAATGCCTATATTAAGGGTGGAACTGGTTCAGAGATCATTATGACGGGAACGAACCATGTCAGTTTTCTATCCTCAGTTGGAAATGTTAATTTTACTCACGTAACAGGTCAGTCGACTATGGCACTAGTTGGAGTCTGATACGTGACGTCTACCGATATCTTTGACCTTGTAGCCTATTACAGGAACCGACCTCTCTCGCCAGTTCAGATAAGGTTTATTCCTGGAGCATTAGAAATGAGCAGGCCTGTTATGCATGAAACGGGCCTACTTGATGGCAGACCGGTCTATTTCCGTGCAACAGTCACCTCTGACTGCTTTTCCGTCTCTGGAGATGATGGCAGACGACTTCTTGAACGCCATGAATTGGTACGCGCTTTTCCCCAGTGGAGTCTTCTCATTGAAAAGACCATGACACCAGTTTATGTTTCCCCCAATCACCTCCTGAAGCAGATTGCAGATATACAAAGACAGTGGCGAAATAAATCCAGGAACGGAGTGCCTAAGCATGTAAAAATAATAGATGTAACCAACAAAGCGTTTAAAGATCTCTCAGCATGTCTTGGTCTCTCTAACCCGTCAGAGGAGGACAAGTTTATTCTCAGCTCAGTCCTCAAGGAAGAGTTGCGGGAAGAGGATCTTGAAAGGATTGTAGCAGTGAGGTCGAGGATACTTACCAAAACTAATATAGAGTTGCTCAAATTCATTCTGGAAAAGGCCAGAATGTCGCAGCTCTCCACCTGTTGATGCGCCTGACGCCTACTTTCTGAGCTTTGGCAGGCTAATTGTGGTTCCATCTCTGCGTTTTGAGCAGATGGAAACTATAATTCTCTGGATGACTAGGCTCAGGCCTCGTAGGCAGAACATGACGGTTACAGTGAGGCAGATGGCGGAGAAGAAGACGGTAGGGCATCTGTCATAGCGGGTTGCGACCCGCCGCCAGTCCTTGAGCCTTCCGAACATAATCTCGATGCGATTACGGCGTTTATATTTTCTCTTATCGTATTTGACTGGTCTTCCGCGGGTTATCTGTCCTGGAATGCAGGGCTTTATCCCTTTCTCTTCCAGGGCGTCCCTGAACCAGTCGGCGTCGTAACCCCGGTCCGCCAGCATCCATTGTGCGGCAGGAAGACTGTCCAGCAGAGCAGCGGCACCGGTATAATCGCTGATCTGCCCCGCCGGCATGAAAAAGCTCAGCGATCGTCCGTTCTGATCCGTGATCGCATGCAGCTTCGTATTCATGCCACCTTTTGTCCGTCCGATCAGACGGCCTGGATCCCCTTTTTTAGCCGCAGGCTTGAAGCCGTGCGGTGCGCTTCGAGATACGTCGCATCAATCATGATGGTCCGGGGCTCGGCTTTCGCAGCAGACAGGCCATCCATCATCCGCATGAAAATGCCCATGTCGCCCCAGCGCTTCCAGCGATTATAGAGCGTCTTGTGCGGACCGTATTCCCGGGGTGCGTCACGCCAGCGCAGGCCATTGCGGTTCACAAAAATGATGCCGCTCAGCACACGGCGATCATCAACGCGCGGTCTGCCGTGGCTCTTTGGGAAAAAGGGCCGCAGACGATCCATCTGTTCATCCGTCAGCCAAAACAGATCGCTCATCTTCAGTCTCCTCACAGAGCCTGAATCAGAGTTCCGTAATCAAATCAATGGGTCATGAGCCTAGGAAAGAAGGTTACTAGGGTTTATTTCTAGTGCGGATATTAAGCGCATCAGTTCTTTAGGTGTTGGTCTATACTGTCCAGATTCAATTGAAATAAGAGCCTTAGGGCATATATTTGTCATTTTTGACAAATCTTTAATTTCTAATCCTGCATTGGAGCGAGCAAAAAATACTTTTCTTGCAATGATTTCAGTCAAATTTTTCATTTATTTCAAACCTTTGCAAACAACAAAAAGAAGCCATATTTCAACTCGACGAGCCTTGCATTGACGATAATTTAACGCATTGTGTGGCAAAAAATTTCTCAACGTTTCGTTAGAAGACGTTTTGACACAGTGAGAGTTTCATAACATGTCTCCAGAACTAGATGCTCTTCTTGCTCTCGCAGATGATTTATATAATCACGGACAACATCAAGAAACGTTGACGGTCATAGAGAATATCTATGCGCTGTATGATTTATATCAATTTGATTGCAACGACTTGGAGGGATCGAAGAATTGCTGATTCATTTTGCTTTTGCCTGATTTTTGTTTTTTGGTGTGCTGATTGACGATTCTTGGGATGGCGTTTGCTCTGCGATTTGAGCAGAATGAGGATTTCATGTTCTGGCTTGCCAGGCGACGGCGCTGATCCGTTCTAGGGCCTGTTAGACCTTGAATGCCAGAACGGACTGCATAGCTGTTTATGATGAGCATGATGCAGTCTGTCTTTTCTGATACCGCATGGTCCGTCTGGGAGCCTTTGATCGAGGAAGTCCGTCCGAAGGGCAAGACCCCACCGAAGAACCTTCGACGGACGATATCTGCGATCTTCTGGCGCCATCAGAACGGTGCAAAATGGCGCGCTCTGCCATCTGAATTTGGTCCCTGGTGGATTGCCGCACAGTTGTTCATTCGCTGGTCGAAGCTTGGGGTGTGGCAGCGCCTCTTTGAAAAAGTCAAAGGCAAAGATCAGGCCCTCGGCATGGTTTTTCTCGATGGCACGACGATCCGTGCCCATCACAAGGCGGCTGGGGCCGCCAAAAAGGGGGATGCAGAGGATGCCTCAGGGATCGTGAGGCATTTGGCCGCTCACGTGGAGGCTTTGGCACCAAGGTCTGCGTAGCCGCAGATGGACATGGCAGGGCGCTGTCCTTCACACTGTCGCCCGGGCAGGCACACGAACTGCCATCCGCTTATTCCTTGCTCGACGATCTGCCATACCCACCGACCTATGTCGTCTGTGACCGTGGATATGCCTCGCATAAATTCCGCGAATATCTCTGGAACCGGGGATCTCGTCCTGTCATCCCGCCAAGGAGGAATGATGCAGAAGTCGCCTGTCCAAAATGGGCTTACAGACACCGACATCTGGTCGAAAACCTGTGGGCAAGGCTCAAGGAGTGGCGGGCTGTCGCGACCCGATACGAAAAGACAGCCGCATCCTTTCTTTCCGTCATCCTCATCGCCGCTACAGCAGACTATATCAAGGCCTAACAGGCCCTAGGCTCAGGACCCATTGATTTGATTACGGAACTCTGATTCAGGCTCTGTGAGGAGACTGAAGATGAGCGATCTGTTTTGGCTGACGGACGAACAAATGGAGCGTCTGCGACCGTTCTTTCTCAGGAGCCACGGCAGACCCCGCGTTGATGATCGCCGTGTGCTGAGCGGCATCATCTTTGTGAACCGCAATGGCCTGCGCTGGCGTGATGCACCCCGGGAATACGGTCCACACAAGACGCTCTATAATCGCTGGAAGCGCTGGGGCGACATGGGCATTTTCATGCGGATGATGGATGGCCTGTCTGCTGCGAAAGCCGAGCCTCAGACGATCATGATTGATGCGACGTATCTCAAAGCACACCGCACGGCTTCAAGCCTGCGGCTAAAAAAGGGGATCCAGGCCGTCTGATCGGACGGACAAAAGGTGGCATGAATACGAAGCTGCATGCGATCACGGATCAGAACGGACGATCGCTGAGCTTTTTCATGCCGGCGGGGCAGATCAGCGATTATACCGGTGCCGCTGCTCTGCTGGACAGTCTTCCTGCCGCACAATGGATGCTGGCGGACCGGGGTTACGACGCCGACTGGTTCAGGGACGCCCTGGAAGAGAAAGGGATAAAGCCCTGCATTCCAGGACAGATAACCCGCGGAAGACCAGTCAAATA
>NZ_BEWO01000032.1 GCF_002723975.1 Gluconobacter japonicus | reverse complement strand
TGGTATTTTCACGAGAGTGGAAGGAAGCCTTATGGGACAGAGACGTCATGGGAGCGCCACGACCACGCACGCCGTGCGAGCAGCACTACAGCGATCGCAGGCTTCGCTCGCGTCGCTGAGCGAGGAATTCGGGATCAACCCGAAAACAGTTGCGAAATGGCGCAAGCGTCAGACTGTCGAAGATCAGAAGACAGGCCCTAAAGAGTCGCGCTCAACGGTCCTGTCCGAGACGGACGAAGCGATGATCGTGGCATTTCGCCGGCATACTTTACTGCCGCTGGATGACTGCCTTTATGCCCTGCAGGCCAGCATTCCCCATCTGACACGCTCGGCCCTGCACCGCTGCCTTCAGCGCCACGAGATCTCACGACTGCCGGATATCGCGGGAGACAAGCCCAGACGCCAGCGCTTCAAACGCTACCCGATCGGGTTCTTTCATCTCGATATCGCAGAGGTCCAGACCGCTGAGGGCAAGCTGCACCTTTTCGTTGCCATCGACCGGACAAGCAAATTCGCTGTCACACAACTCGTCGGGAAAGCCGATCGGAAGACAGCCTGGGAATTCCTCAAACATCTCCTGAGTATGATCCCTTATCGGGTTCATACCATTCTGACCGATAACGGCATCCAGTTCGTCGAGCAGGCTCGTAATCGCAATACGGCATGGTCGCGTCCCATACGCTTCGACATGGTCTGCGAAGCCCACGGGATCGAACATCGTCTGACGAAACCCAATCATCCCTGGACGAACGGTCAGGTTGAGCGGATGAACCGGACGATCAAGAAAGCAACCGTCAAACCCTTCCATTACGACAGTCATGAGCAGTTGAGGACACACCTCAACGATTTCATGGCAGCCTATAATTTCGGGCGAAGACTCAAGACCCTGAACGGCCTCACACCTTACGAATACGTCTGCAAAATCTGGACTTCAGAGCCAGAAAGATTCATCATCAATCCAACCCATCAAATCCCGGGACTAAACAGCTAGATTGATCGGGTTATGCTTTAGCTAAGACGCCTAAATATAGTTGAGAGTGAAATTTTTTGTATTCGGTTCAATCATAACGATATTCCGGTTATGCGTTCCGCGTCGAATGAGTTAGGCTGTCATAATGCGTTATACACTCCGGCAGTTAGAGTACTTTGTGGCGGCCGGGGAGGCCGGCTCCATCCGGCACGCGTCCGAACGCCTTTCGATTTCCCAACCTTCCATCTCTACGGCGATTTCCCATCTCGAGCTTGAACTGAACGTCCAGCTCTTCATTCGTCACCACGCACAAGGTTTGTCCCTTACAGCCGTGGGGCAGATCCTAATGGAAGAGGCCAAGCGCGTATTGGGGATGGCTGAAAACCTCTATTCTTTGGCTGCTGAAACCACGGATCAGGTGAGGGGGACGCTGTCGGTCGGCTCAATGGTCACACTTGCTCCCATGATCATGCCTGAACTCGTCCACAGTTTCTGTACGCGCTACCCTGCCGCCGAAATCCGTCAGGTGGCGTCTAATCACGAATGGCTGGCCGAAAAACTCAAACAGGCCGAAATTGATATCGCCATCACGTATGACCTGCATCTTCCTCCCGGGATCGAGTTCATTCCTCTGGCCAGCCTTCCGCCCCATGTCCTCGTCAGTGAAAACCATCACCTGGCGCAGCGTTCGTCCGTGGATCTGGCCGAACTTGCCGCCGAGCCGATGATCTTCCTCGATCTTCCTCTCAGCAGGCAATATTTCAACGCCCTCTATCACCAGGAGGGCCTGCAACCCAATATCTACGCCCGCTCCGCCGAGCAGGAAGTGGTACGGACCATGGTTGCAAACGGCTATGGCTATACGCTGGCGAATGTCCGTCCGTGCTCCGATATGGCCCTCGACGGCAAGAAGGTCGTCCGCGTGCGGCTGTCAGGCGATCACCGCCCAATGGTCATTGGCATGGCAACATGGCAGGGCGTCCGTAAATCGCGCCTGCTGGACCTTTTCGTCCACCACTGCCGCTCCTCGATTTCCGACACGGCAATCCCCGGTATGAAGCCTCTGGCCTAGGACCGGCCCTGATTATTCGGCGTAATCGGGCTCTTCCCGCTCAAGGACAAGCTTCATTTCCTCGAAATGCCTGATGGAAAAATCCCGGATCTTTTCCCAGTCCCGCGCCGTTCTCTCCGCCACGTCGTCCGACAGAACGGAAAGCTCACGGCCTGTGGAATAGGCAGTTACAAGGATCTGGCACGCGCGTTCGATCGTGTACATGTCGTCGAACGCTTCTCCAACCGTCTCCGCAACGATCAGCACGCCGTGATTGCCCATCATCAGTCGCGTTCTGTCTTTCAGAAGAGATGCCAAACGCGCGCCTTCCGCCTCGCTGTCTGCCATGCCTCCATATTGGGTGTCCACGGCAACCCGGCTGAAATACCGGGCAGTGTTTTGGTCGATTGGTAAAATCGTAGGATCACGCAGCGTAGAGATTGTCGTGCTGTAGATCGGATGCAGATGCATCGCGACCTGCGCCGCCGGATTCAGACGATGCAACTGTCCGTGAATCGCCCACGCAGTCGGGTCCAGATCGCAGGCAGCCAGACTGTCGGCATTGTTCGTATCGACCAAAACCAGATCGCTCGCCCGGATACGCGAAAAATGCCGCCATTTCGGATTGATCAGAAAGCGCGATCCATCTGGCGAAACCGACATACTGAAATGGTTTGCGACGGCCTCGTGCATTCCAAGCCGGGCCGCAAGACGGAAGGCGGCGGCAAGATCAATCCGTGCTTTTTTCTCGTCATGTGCGGTCATGAAGGCGATCCCTGAGCAAGATGGTCTGAAATATCAGTCTTCCCGATGTTCTAAAGAGTCGCCGATGGACGGCAAAGACGGATTTATCAAATGCATCCCCCCGTTTTTCCGATGCAGCACACCGGAAAACTCTTAGGAAAAGACTAAGCAACGATAATTAATTCGATTGTTTCTCGAGGCATATCGTTTCCATACAACAACGGAGAGGTCTTCCTGAGTTGTGGAAGAATTCTTCTGTCAGTCCAGTAGGAAATGTCCAGCATGACAACGGAAAACGTCGATACCCTCATCATTGGCGCGGGCCAGGCCGGCGTAGCGATGAGCGAACACCTGGGCAAAAGAGGGGTGCCGCATCTCGCTGTGGAGCGCGGAAACATTGCTCAGAGATGGCGTGCCGAACGCTGGGATTCCCTTGTCGCTAACGGTCCCGCCTGGCACGACCGTTTTCCGAACCGGACATTCGACAAAACAGCGCCCGACGGCTTCGCCCCCCGTGCCCAGATTGTCGACTATTTCGAATCCTACGCCACCCAGATCAACATGCCCATTCGCTGCGGCGTCGAAATACGGCACCTTCGCAAAGCCGCAGACGGCATCGGATTTGAAGCGCAAACGGCAGACGGCACCATCAGGGCCCAGAACGTCGTCGTCGCAACCGGACCGTTCCAGAAGCCGTCCTTCCCCGACATCATCCCTGCAGAGTTCGATGTGCACCAGATGCACTCGAACAGTTATAAAAATCCTCAGCAGATTGCCGACGGAGGCGTTCTGGTCATCGGGGCAGGGTCGTCCGGCGCACAGATCGCGGACGAACTGCGCGCTTCCGGTCGGGACGTCTGGCTGTCCGTCGGTCCGCATGATCGTCCGCCCCGTCGTTACCGTGGCCGTGATTTCGTCTGGTGGCTTGGCGTGCTGGGATTATGGGACATGAAAGTTCCCAGCCCCGATACGGAACACGTCACCATCGCTGTCAGCGGCGCTCACGGCGGCCACACCGTCGATTTCCGTGATCTCGCCGCCAGCGGCATGACCCTGTTGGGCCGGACCGAGAGCTTCGAGAACGGCTGCCTGCATTTCGCTCAGGATCTCCGGAAGAATATCGAAGGCGGCGATGCCAACTACCTGTCGATGCTCGACGCTGCAGATGCCTATGTCACGGCAAACGGTCTGGACCTTCCCGAAGAGCTCGAAGCCCGTAACATAGGGGCCCTCCCGGCCTGCGTTACAGATCCAACCCTGAGCCTCGACCTGAAAGCAGCCGGGATTAAAACCGTCATCTGGGCCACCGGCTACAAATTCGATTTCAGCTGGATCGACATCGACGTTCTCGATGCCCGCGGCGCCCCCCGTCACGACCGTGGCGTCTCCGTCGTACCGGGCCTCTATTTCCTTGGTTTAGCCTGGCTGTCACGGCGCGCCTCTCCCTTCATCTGGGGCGTCTGGCACGATGCGGACTATCTCGGACAGCATATCGCAGACCGCCGTCTGTCTCTGGCAGGCTAACGGCGGAGGCGCCCGGTGTCCGTTTCCGAAATCGAGAGCATCCTCTCGTCGCTCATCGGCTTTCCCAGCGTCTGCGGACTGCCGAACGGAGAGATCATAGCCTGGATCGAGGCGCATCTTCTGGCCTCCGGGGTGCAGGTACGCTGCATTCCCGGAGACGCCACTAAGGGGGCCCCGGGTCGCTACAGCCTGTTCGCCACGATTGGCCCGAAGGCGGCAGGTGGCATCGTCTTGTCCGCCCATGCGGACGTGGTCCCCGTCACCGGCCAGAACTGGTCGTCGGACCCGTTCGTCCTCACACGGCGCGAAGACCGGCTGTATGGCCGGGGTAGCAGCGACATGAAAGGCTTTCTGGCCTGCATGCTGAACCTTGCCCGCAAGGCTGGCGCGGACGATGCGCCGCCGCTCAAACGCCCGCTTTACCTCGCTATTTCCCATGACGAAGAACTCGGTTGCCTCGGGGTCCGCTCACTGATCGAAGGCATTCGCGAAGACGGCGAATTCGACGATCTGGGTGCACTCGGCTGCATCGTGGGCGAGCCGACAGGCATGCAGGTTGCCGTCGCCCATAAAGGGAAAATCGCGTTCGAAATCATCTGCCACGGACAGGCTGCTCATTCCGCAAACCCGTTCCTCGGCAAAAGTGCCATCACCCTCGCAGGCGACATGGTCGCGGCCCTTTCGCAGTTGCAGGACCATATCCGTCAGACCGAACAGCATGACGCACGCTTTGGCGTTCCGTTCTCCACCGTGCAGGCAGGCCTAATTTCTGGTGGAGCCGCCCTGAACATTGTCCCGGACCTCTGCACGATCACAGCTGAACTGCGCCTTCTGCCCGGCTATGAAGGCGCCCCCTATCTGGCATGGCTGGAAGACGCCGCCCGTCAGGCCACGGAAAAACTCGGCGGCGAGATCGAACTGCGGATCACGAATGCCTATTCCGGCCTGAACGCCACTGCCTCGAGCGACATCTGCTCCGTTGCCTTGCACGAAGCTGGACAGAATCAGGTTGGAGTCATTGATTTCGGCACTGAAGCGGGGCTTCTGGGGGAACAACTCGGACTGGACTGCATCGTCTGCGGTCCCGGTTCCATCGCGCGCGCCCACAAGGCCGACGAATACATTACCCTGCCCGAACTGGCCGAAGCAGAACGCTTCCTTGACGGGGTGCTTGACCATCTCAGACGATGAGCGGCCCAGATGAGCGGCACAGACGCCGCGCGCTTCATGAAAGACACCGCCCATGACCTTTTCCATTGTCGCCCGCTGTGAGCGCACCGGCCAGTTCGGGATGGCGGTTTCGTCGTCCTCTCCCGCCGTTGCCAGTCGCTGCGCCTTCGCTAGAGCAGGCGTCGGCGTCGTCGCCACCCAGAACATCACCGATCCCCGCCTCGGCCCCGCGGGGCTGGATCTGCTGGAGCGAGGTGCAACCGCAGCGGAATGCCGGGACATTCTGGTCCGCGACAACGTATTTGCGGCATTCCGGCAGCTCGTCGTCCTCGATCGCACCGGCAGCACCGCACTCTGGGCCGGAGAGCAGGTTCTGGGCTGTCACGCCGAGATTGCCGGAACCAATGTCGCTGCCGCAGGCAACATGTTGGCCAGCGTGGACGTCCCGGCTCTCATGAAGGACGCCTTCAACACCTCCAGCCCGTCGCTGGACCTGGCCGAACGGCTGATCCTCGCCATGGAAGCCGGTCTCTCAGCAGGCGGGGAGGCCGGTCCGGTCCATTCCGCCGGGCTGATCGTCGTGGAAGAACAGAGCTGGCCGCTAGTGGACCTGCGTGTGGATTGGAGCAACGCTCCGCTCACCGATCTGCGGAGCCTGTGGACACTCTGGCAGCCTCAGATGCGCGACTACGTCACGCGCGGCCTCAACCCGCTTTCCGCACCTTCGTACGGTGTGCCGGGGGACCGTTAAGGCCCCCCGTTTTTCTCAAACGGCATCTTGCAGCATCATCCGCGCCGCCTTCGCCCCGATCATCATGCTCGGGGCGCTGGTGTTGCCGCTGATGAGCGTCGGCATGATCGACGCATCCGCCACCCGTAGCCCCGAAATACCGCGCACCGTCAGGCGCGGAGTTACAACCGCATCGTCATCTACGCCCATGCGACATGTACCGGCAGGATGAAAGACCGTGGCGGCACTCCGCCGCAGATACTCCAGGATCTGGGCGTCGTCCGCCACGTCCTCGCCGGGTGCGACTTCCGTGCCACGGGTTCCGTCAAAGGCGCCCTGGGCCAGAATGTTCCGTGCCGCACGGATGCCTTCACACAAAACGTCCAGATCGTGCGGATCCGATGCGAAATTGAAATCAATGACCGGCTGGTTTGAGCCATCCGTCGTCAGCCGGATGCTGCCCCGGCTTTTGGGGCGCAGAACGCAGGTATGGATTGCAATCCCATGACCCCATTCAAACAGCCGCCCACGCGGACTGCGATAACCGGGCACGAAATGAAACTGGATATCGGGCACGCCATCGCGGGCGAGGGAGGTGCGCGCAAATCCCCCGGCTTCGACATAATTCGTGGTCAGCCACCCCTTGCGCCCGAACAGGAACCTGAACGGAGACATCAGCACAGACGGGAGCGACCGGCCGGAAAATCCCAGCGTCCGATGATCGCTCGAGCGCACCGTAACCAGCCCGTCCAGATGGTCCTGAAGGTTCTGGCCCAAGCCCGGCAGGTGATGCACCGGTGAAATCCCCGCCGCGATCAGATCCGCGCTGCGGCCGATCCCGGACGCCATCAGGATCTGTGGAGAGCCGATCGCCCCCGCACACAGAACGATTTCCCGCTCCGCTCGCAGCAGCCGGGTTGTGCCGTCCTGAACGACCACGACGCCCCGCGCCATCCGGTCCTCGATCACCAGATTGCGCACCTGAACGCCCGACATCAGGCTGAAATTCGGCCGCTTCAGGATCGGATGAACGAATGCCCGATACGCACTCAGTCGATAGCCGTTGCGCTGTGTCACATCATACAGGCCCACGCCTTCCAGCTTTGGACCGTTGAAATCGGTATTCTCCGGCAACCCCGCGCTGACACCGGCCTGAACGAAACGGCGCGACAGCGGATTGACGTCGCGCGGCGTCGTGACATCCAGTTCGCCTTTGAAGCCGTGATACGCCGGGTCAAGCTGCCGGTGACAGTGTTCGAGGTTTCGGAACTCGGGCAGAACGTCGTCCCATCCCCAGCCTGTACAGCCCAGAGCCTGCCAGTGATCGTAATCCGTGCGGTCGCCCCGGATATAAATCATGCTGTTGAGCGTGGTGGACCCGCCCAGCGCCTTGCCGCGCGGCACATGAATGCGCCGCCCCGCCAGATTTTCCTGCGGCTTGGAGTAGAACTGATAGGCGAAGCGCCGGCTTTTGTAGAGCGTTATCGTCCCAGCTGGAATGCGGATTCTCGGCGTATGGTCGCCGCCGCCAGCCTCCACGAGACAGACGTTGAAACGCCCATCAGCGCTGAGGCGGTTGGCAAGCACGCACCCCGCAGAACCGGCGCCCACGACGATGAAATCGAAAGACTGGGAAAAATTGTTCTGCATGATCTTCAGAACCCCGTGGAAACGGTCGCAAGACAGGCGAAGGACGGCGCCACATAATAGCTGGACGTTCCCGCAACCGGCCCCGTGCTGTAAACGCCCGACAGATAATGGCTGTCGCCCAGATTGACGATGTTCAGGCGGATGCTCGGCTTCTTGAAAAATCCGATGTCATGTGTGCGAGCGCCCAGCATCATGTCCACCTGCTTGTGGCCCGGAATGCGCTCGTCATTCATGAATGTGCCGTATTCCTTGTCGACATATTTCATGGATACGCTGCCGAAGAACGTGCCGTCATCGTATTGAACGCCAATCGCCGCCATCCAGCGCGGTGCGGACGTTGCGATCTTGCCCTTTGTAGCGTAGGTCACGCCGCCCATCGTGATGTTGTTGTCGTTGGTCGCGTAAAGATATTCCGCCGACACATACGGAGAGAAGTGATGCCAGGGCGTCAAGCCTAGCTCCGCATCCACGCCCCGCGACGTCATTCCGCCCGCATCAAGGAAGTACGGAACGGCATTGATGTACTGGTTGATGGCGTGGTGAACGAAGTTATAGTTGAACAGCGTCACCGATCCTGTGATCCAGTTGTTGTGATACCGTGCGCCCAGTTCCTCGGCGATGCTGTATTCGTCCTTCAGATGCGTGTTCGCCGTCTGGTAAAGGCTTGCATCATACGGGCTGTTATACTGATTGTAGAACGCAGACCCCATCGGAACGCGGAAACTCGTCGTCGCATTGGCGAAAAGCTGGATGTTGTCATTCACCTTGTAGCTGACTGACATGCGCGGGAGCGGCTCGGCCGAGTTGTAGCCGACGGCATATTGCGGGCCGGGCTGCTGGAGCGTCCCGTTGCGCGCGGTCATGACTTCCTTGAACCCGACATTGATATGCAGCCGGTCATTGAGTAGCCGCACTTCGTCCCCGACATACAGCCCGACCATCTGCGTAATCGTATGATATCGCCAGCCATTGAGAACGGTCCCGTCCGTCAGCTTGAGCAGCGAGTTTGAAACATTTCCCGCTGCGTCCAGCCCGGAAAACGGCTCGCTCACATTCATGTCGCTGTAACCGTACCACGCACCTGCTACCAGATGATTGATGCCGGAATCGTAATGCAGGGCCGCATTCAGCCCAGTATAGCTCTCGCGTCCATACCAGTCCCATTTCGCGGCGACATTTCCATCCTGGGAATAGGTGTTGCCCGCAAGCTGGCCATTGATGGGCTGCGTGCCGTCATAATAGGTGCCGCTCGTCGGGATCGTATAAACGCCCAGCGGATAATTGCCCGACCCGTGATAGAAATAGGGCGTAATATCCAGAGAAAGCTTGTGGGTCAGTGCCAGATGGGACTGGCTGCTCAGGAAATAATCTGTCCAGTTCGTCTGGAACCCCTTGTAATAATTGGAATTACCAAACTTGTAGGTGCCGTCCAGATTGATCCCGCCGCCAAGCCCGCTCTTGTTCCAGGCTGCCAGCGAAGGCGTGCTGTACCAAGCCGTGTTCTCGTTATTGTACGTGAAAGAGAGGGACGTATAGCTCTCCGGCGCCCAGTCCTTGATCGCCTTGAAATCCATATGTCGCCGCAGGTTCCGCCCAGGCCCACGCCAGGCCCGGCTGGTCAGGTTCGAAAACGACGCAAAAGCCCGCAGCCCTGTATGCCCGATCTCCCCGGTATCGTACCGCAGAAATTGCCGGTTCATCTGATGCGACCCATAGCTCACATCCACCTGTCCGGAACGCGTATATTCCGGATTGCGGATCCGCACGTTCATCGTACCACCCGCAGAATAAACGGTCGGAATTTCAATATCCGGCGCGCCCTGCTGGAGTTGGACACTCTCCATGTTCTCGCTGTCTACCCATTCCGACGAGTTCGGGGTGTAATTGTCTGGGTCGTTCATCGGCGCGCCTTCGAAGATGTAGCCGATTTCCTGTTGGTTGAGGCCGCGGACGCTAACGGAGGACTGGTCGGTGACACCGAAAGGGTCTCCCATGGCGACGTTGGCGCCGGGGGAGAGGGTGACGAGGGCCAGGGTGTTGGAGGCCGGGGACTGTTTGGCGATGAATTCGTGCGACACGGTGCTGACGGAGCGGGCCGCGGTTTCTCGTTTGATCAGGCCGCCGCCGGGCCTGTGGCGGCTGACGGAGACGCTGATCGTCTCTCCGGGGCCGGTGTTGTCTACGGCGGTGCGTTTTTGACGCGCCGGGGCTGGGGCAGTGTAGGGCTGAGTGCTATGGGCGGGTGCGTGATGTTTGCCTGGAGCCGCAAAGGCTGTTTTCGTGCCTCCTCCCAGCAGAAGAATTGTCGAGGAGAGAAGCAAACAATGGCGTGAAAACAGGGATTTCGTCTGCATGGCGGTACCTCGGCATGAATGGCCCGTGCGGCGCGGGACGTACGTTAAGGGAGGAGGGCTTGGGGTGTTTGTCAGCCGGGGATGACGGCGATAACGTCCACTTCGATCAGCCACTCGGGGCGGGCAAGGGCGACGACGACCAGTCCTGTGAAGACGGGGAAGACCCCTTTGAGGTGCTGTCCGAGGACGCGATAGGTGGCTTCGCGGTAGCGGATGTCGGTGAGGTAGACCGTGACCTTGCAGATGTGGGAGAGGTCGGAGCCAGATTCTTTGAGAAGAAGGGCGATGTTTTCCATGACCTTGTGGGCCTGTCCGACCGGATCGCCGACGCAGACGTTTTCACGCGTGTCGAGATCCTGCGGGACCTGTCCGCGGACATAGACGGTGTTTCCTGCGACGACGGCCTGACAGAGGTCGTTGTCGAGGTTTTGCTCGGGATAGGTGTCCTTCGTATTGAAGGGGCGGATTCTGGTGTGAATGGGCATGGAATTGTTTCCTCAAACTCTTCGCGCCTAATGCGAGTTTGGTGCGATAGAGGAATGGTTGCAATTCGGTGCGATGAGTTAAAGAACGGATGTATGGGGAAGCGCTTCGGAAAAACTGAAGAAGGCTTCCGTAGGCCGCCAGATCGTCAGTTCCGGTTGCGGGAGAGGGCCAGATAAAGGGCGCCGGGGACGAAAATTCCGATGATCCAGGAAATGTCGATACCGCCAAGGGCGTGGGCGAGCAGGCCGGTATAGAGGCCGTTTGACAGGAACGGGATCTGGACGATGACGCCGATGGCGTAGCACAGCAGGGCCGGGCGGTTGGCGCGGCCATAGACGCCCCCGTCGTGTCGGAACAGAGAAGGAATATCGTAGGTTCCGTGCCGGACCAGATAGTAATCGACGAGGTTGATGGCCGTCCACGGAGACAGGACTGCCAGAAGCAGCGCGATGACGTTGTCAAGGATTTGCAGTACGTTTCCGCTCAGATTGATCGTGATAACGGCGCAGCATAGGCACAACGTAAGCGCGGCGAAGGCGCGGGAACGGCTGGTCGGGATCCAGTTGGGGCGGAATGTCTGCAGAAAGGTCAGGGATGAGAGGGCGGCGCAATAGATCTGCATAGTGCAACTCACCAGCGTCGAGATCATGATGATCGCGAACAGGACGATCGGCAGGAGCGGGGACCAGGGCCTGACGGCGTCGTACATGCTTCCTGAAAAGCCGGTGCTACCTAGATAGGAGCCGATGAAAGTCGGGAAGGCGGTGCCAATGACGCTGCCGGTCAGGCAGACGAGAAACGCCGTGCGCTCTCCGGTCGCGGAGGGGAGATAGCGGGTGTAATCGGAAACATAGGGGGCGTAGGCGATTTGCCACAGGACGCCGAGCGACAGAGCCGTCAGGAAGTCGTGGAGGGTGGGGGACTGCCAGAACGGCAGGGCGAGATGACCGCCGGATGTGGACATGTAGGCGAAGGCTAGCAGAACGAACGTGACTGCGGCGAGGGGAATGAAGCCGGAGATAAACCGTTCGATTACGTTATGACCGATCGCACACAGGGCGCCGATGACGATCACGGAAATCCAGATGGGGAGCTGGCTGACGGAGGGGCCGAAGACCTGTACAATCTGTTCGCGACTGATGGCGAAGAAGGTCGAGGTGAAGCCGACATACATCAGGATGATGATGGCAATGATCAGCAAGCTGCCGGTGGAGCCAAATTGACCGCGGGTTTGCTGCATCTGTGGGATGCCGAGATGGGGACCCTGTGCGGCGTGGAGGGCCATGAAGACACCGCCCAGCAGGTTGCCCGAGAGAATGGCGAGGAGGGACCATCCGAGGGAGAGGTGGCAGATGGTCGGGTATAGCAGGCCCGTCATGACGGCCATGATGTTCTGGTTGGCGCCGATCCAGACCATCAGCAGAGACCAGGCGTTGCCGTGACGGCGGTCTTCGGGAATGGGAAAGATCGTTTCGTTTTCAACGGCAAAGGCCGATGTTGCAGTTTCCTGAACGGTCTTGTTGTGGGACGGGTTCATGAAGGCAGGATCTTTCCCGTTTTCTGGTTCAGAGATCGTTCCACTCTGGCATTGTCTTGGATGGGTCGATAGCCCCTAGAAAGCGCGAGATCACGTCCGCGCTTTCGGGCTCTGCCCCGCACATCAGGGCGATGGCCAGACCGGTCAGGGACGAGGCAGGTGTGTGGCGGCTTTTGGGGTTTTCGTCCGACCGGGCGCAGAGATCCATGACGAGGGTGGGGCAGCAGAACAGGCCAGAGCGGATTGTTTCGCGCCAGTTGTTGGGGAGTGCATCACGCTGCGCCAGACCTGCGAGCAGGGGGCGCCACAGGAGGCGGGCCTTGTCCTGAAGGAAGGCCTGTCGCAGGGGGGGGAGCGACCAGTTTGTCGTGACGAACGCCGTTCCATTGCTGATCCGGATTTCGGGGCGGGTTTTCAGCTCTGCGGAATGATAGAGCCAGTCTGCATGGGCGAAAATGTTGTGAAACGTGGCCTTGATTTCGGCCAGCAGCGCCGGGATGTGGCGTCCGGCGAAAGCGGGGTCGAACAGGGTGAGGCTGGTGGTGTCGGGGTTGAACCAGACATTTGCGTTATGGGCGTCTCCGTGAGCCACCACGCCGCCGCTTTGGGCCAGTGCATTAGGCGACAGGTTTTTCAGCGCGTTGTAAAAGCAGTCTCTCAGCGTGCGGTCGTAACGGACGCCGTCGATCACCCAGTGCAGTTCGAGAAGCTCGTGGCCGGTCAGGGTTGCGTCCGGAAATATGAAAGTCCTTTCGGGGGCGAAAAATTTCGTTGTGCGGCTGCCGAGCGTGCCGGGCGGTTGATCCGGGGTGGTGAGGCGATGGTGAAAGAGCTGGTGGATGGGTTCGTCCGCGCTCTGTTGGCCGGTGATCGGGTGCCATGAGCGCAGGTAGAGCGTGGCGCTCAGGGCGTCCAGGTCCTGCTGGGCGTGTCTGAGGGCCGGGGCGCCCGCGCCGGGCAGGGGCGTGTCGCCGTCCACAGCGCGGGCGGCATCGGCGAGTTTTGGGGTGGTTTTGAGCGGGTAGAGCAGGATCTGCCGTCCGACGCGGCGGCAGACATGGGCGGGCATATCGACCGGAAATCCGGCTTCGAGCAGGATTTCGCCCCGGTAGAATTCCTGAAGGACGGAGTCTTCGTTTTCTTCATGGTGGAATTTGAAGAAAAAGCGTTCTCCGGTGTCACGGGTCATGAACCCGTTGACGGAGTTCAGGCTGTAATCGTCTGCGCCGAGTGTGACGTCCGTGATGTGGAAGCCGAATTCTTCCGCGATCATGCGCGACAGGAGGTGTGCAGCCAGAGCGGGGTTTCCGCTCCGGGCTGCGGCGAGGATGCCTGCCGCGTTGACGGTTTCCTCGCGGGCTGTTTGGGGACTCATCGGGGCTGGATCTTTGGCATGGGGCGGGCCGAGGAGACGGCGCGGGCATGGCCTGAGAAGTTTTCGTAGAGGGCGAAACGTTCCGCATGGCGTGCGGCTTCGGGGTACGCTTCGGGCGAGACGCGTGCGAAGGACATGCGCTTCATGAAGTCATGGACCGAGAGCGGGGAGTGGGTGCGTGCAGCGCGGTTCGTGGGGAGCACGGCGTTCGGGCCGAGGACGTAGTTGCACAATGTGACGGGAGAGGCCGTGCCGAGAAGGACTTCGCCTGCGTTGCGGATGCGGCCGAGATCCGCCATCGGATCGACCGTAAGGATTTCAAGATGTTCGGGTGCGTAGGCGTTTGTGAAATCGACGGCGGCGCTGAAATCCTTGGTCAGGATCACGCCGCCATGGGCGCCCCCCAGAACCGCGCGGGAGAAATCGGCGCGTTTGGGGTCCATTTCGGCCCAGTGCGCGGGCAGGGCGGCAATGACGCCTTCGGCCACGCGCCGACTGTTGGTGACGAGCCAGGCGGAGGAATCCGGGCCGTGTTCGGACTCGATGATGAGGTCCAGCGCGGCCAGAACCGGATCGACGCTGTCATCGGTCAGAATGATGCTTTCGCTGGGGCCTGCGGGGATGCCAGGGTCGATCCGGTCGGACAGCAGGCGCTTGGCGGCGACGACATACGGGCTGCCGGGGCCGACGATCTTGGCGCAGGCGGGCACGGTTTCCGTCCCGAAAGCCACGGCGGCGACGGCCTGTGCGCCGCCGCATTTATAGACTTCCTCGACCCCAATGAGGCGGGCGGCTACGAGGGTTCCAGCATCGACGGTGCCGTCGGGGGACGGGGGTGTGACGATAATCAGACGCGGGACGCCAGCCACTTTTCCGGGGATGGTCGTCATGTTCACGACGCTGGGGAAGCTGCCCTTGCCGCGCGGGACGTAACAGGCCACGGAGTCTATGGGGATGTTGCGGTCTCCAGCCCAGATGCCGGGCTGGACCTCGATCATCCAGCTTTCTTCCGGCTTCTGGGCTTCGTGAAAGCGACGGATGTTCCGGATGCCGTATTTGATGGATTCGAGAACGTCGGGCTCGATGCTGGCGAAGGCGGCGTCAAACTCTTCCGGCGTGGCCCGGATGCTCATTTCGGGGGCGGTCACGCCGTCGAAAGCCTGTGCGAAATGACGCAGGGCGGCGTCGCCTTCGGTGCGGACGCGCTCAATGATCGGTTTGACGCGCTCGAAGAAGACCGACAGGTCGCTCTCTGTGCGTTGCAGCAGGGCTTCGGGGATTGTCCCGGTCTGGGTCAGATCATGGAAGGTGATGTTTTCAGACATCGGGTCTCTCTTTTCGGGGCGGAGGGTTGGAAGGATCAGAGCCCGGCGAGTGTTCCGCCGTCCACGTACAGGACCTGTCCGGTGATGTAGGCGGAGGCTGTGGAGCAGAGGAATTGCAGGGGGCCTGCGAGGTCGTCAGGCAGGCCGAAGCGTGCGAGGGGGATGCCCGACAGCATCTTTTCCCGCCATGCGTCGTTGCGGAAGAACGTGTCTGTCATGTCCGTATGGAAGTAGCCGGGCGCCAGGGCGTTGACGCGGATGCCTCGAGGCGCCCATTCGACGGCGAGGCTGCGTGTCAGGCCGAGGATGCCGGATTTGGAGGCGCTGTAGGGGACGGCCTTTGCGACGCCCGCTGCCGAGGTGAGGGAGGCGAGGTTGATGATGCTGCCTCCGTCCGGCATCAGGCGGGCGGCCTGCTGGGCCACGAAGAACGGCCCTTTCAGGTTGGTGTTCAGAAGGCGGTCCCATAGGGCTTCGTCCACGTCGTCGCAGGCGCGGAGGGTTTCGTCGCCGGCGTTGTTGACGAGGATGTCGAGCGTTCGGGTTTCGCGGGCGACCCGGAAGAAGGCCTCGCGGATCGTGCCAAGTTTGCTGACATCAATGACGAGCGGATGCAGAGTCAGACCGTCGGAGAGGGCCTCGGAGCGGGCTGCATCGAGAGTGTCGGCGTTGCGTCCGGAGATCCAGACGTTCGCGTCGCAGCGGGCGAGGTGGAGGGCCATGGCTTTCCCCAGGCCGCGTCCGCCGCCGGTGATGAGAGCCGTTTTGCCTGCCAGCGAGAAAAGCGGGGCGACCTCTACCATGTTCCGTCCGTACCGTTAGGGGCGATTAGGGTTTTCAGGCGGTTTTCCGCGCCTGAGCGCAGATGGGTATAGAGGGCCGGCAGATCGATGAGGGCTGCGGCCGGAGTGATTAGCTGGTCGAGAAACGGAACGAGGCCGGGGAGACACTGGATGGCGGCGGGCATTTCGTCTGCGAAGGCGCTGACGCCCCGGATGTCGAGTTCCCGTTCCACGATCAGGTTGAGGTCGAGCCGGGGTGTCTGATGGAAAATGCCGGCCAGCACGAGCCTGCCGCCCGGAGCGAGGCGCTGGCAGGCCATTTCTACAACGGAGGCGGCTCCGGTGGCGTCGAGAACAAACGCGGGGCCTTCCGGGCCGAACAGGGTGTTCCAGTCTTCTGCGTCCGGAGGGAGGGGGGCCGTGCCGATGGTTTCGGCGAGGAGTGTCTGGCGCCCGATGTTGCGTTCAAGCAGATGGACGTCATGGCCATGCTGCCGAAGCAGGAGGGCGGCTAGCCCTCCGATCGTGCCGCCGCCGCAGATGATGACCGGAGAACCGGGTGTCGGGGCGAGGCGGTTGACGGCGTGGAGGGAGACGGAGAGCGGTTCGACGAGGGCGCCGTATCTCAGGGGGAGTGTGTCGGGGAAAGGCAGGACCTGAGTGGCGGGCAGGATGACGTCCTGCGCGAAGCCGCCGTCGCAGCTTTCTCCAATGAAGCTCAGGTTCCGGCACAGGTTTTTTCGGCCAGAGCGGCACGACTGGCAGGTTCCGCAGCCGACCCTTGAATCCGCGATGACGGGTGTGCGGACTGTCAGTGAACCGCAATTGCCGCTGGTTTGGGTGATGGTTCCGGAAAATTCGTGGCCCGGTGTGACGGGACAGCGGGAAAGCCACCGCCCGGTCTGGAAATTGTGCAGGTCGGACCCGCAGATCCCCGCTGCTTCGACCCGGATGCGGACACAGCCGTCCGGCAGGTCCTGCGATATCGGGACGGGGAGAACCTGAATGTCTCCAATGCCGGAAAAACGGGCAGCAAGCACGAGATTCTTCCTTTCCCACCAGACTGAGGTCGGTCCTCACCGCTCTTTTCGGTATAGATATAATGAAGTCGGAATGAAAAGACCGATCTGAGGGATCTGCGCGTAGCTTTTTCCGGGGTAAGGCTTCAGGAAATATGCATCAGAAACACATTACCAATCCGGAAAAATGTATGTTTTATAATGATCTGATATTGCAATAAAACGCGGCGATATCAGCATCTTTCCGTATGGCGGATTGACTGGCAGAAGGACGGAGAGTGGCGCGATGGAGACCATTGGTACACTGGAAGCAGAGACGATCTACCCCATTTCTTCGGATCGTCGTCATGGGAGTGCCCGAGACCTGTTTACGGTCTGGTTCGGGCCGAACCTCATGATGCTGACGGTCGTGACCGGGGCGTTGGCGACGACGGTTTTCGGGCTGTCTCTGGTTCCTGCGCTACTGGCGCTTCTGGCGGGCAATCTGGTGGGCGGCGTTTTCATGGCGCTGCATGCGGCTCAAGGACCTCGGCTGGGTGTGCCGCAGATGATTCAGACGCGAGGGCAGTTCGGGCTGTTCGGGGCTGTTCCAGTGACTGCGGTGATCGTGCTGATGTATGTTGGGTTTGCGGCCTCAAATCTTGTTCTGGGGGCGGAGGGGCTTCAGTCCTGTTTTCCGGGACTAGGGCGGTTTCCTGCCATTCTGATCATCCAGATCCTGTCCATTGTTCCTGCCATTCTCGGGTATCATGTGATCCATGTTGCGGCACGTCTTCTGACGCTGTTGTGCGGGGCGGCCGTGCTGGTCTGTCTGTGGCAGGTCATGGGCGTGCACCCGGCGGTGCATGATGTTGTGGTTTCGTCATGGAGCGGGACGGGTATTCTCCGCACCCTGTCGCTGGCGGCTTTATGGCAGATTGCGTATGCGCCGTATGTTTCGGATTCGTCTCGATATCTCCCGGCCGGGCCGAAAAGTGAAAAATATGCGTTTGTGGCATGTTTTTCGGGGTCCGTTTCGGGGTCGATGCTGGCCATGGGGCTGGGGGCTGCGATCGGGATCGTGGCAGGTGGGGCGCATGTCATTCAGACGCTTACGGCGATCTTAGGCGTAACCGCGGTGCCGGTTCTTCTAGCGCTGTCCATCGGTATTGCGGTGGCGAATGCCATGAATGTCTATTGCGGGGCGCTCTCGACGCTGACCGTGGCGCAGACGTTCACGCCGGACCGGCATTACGGAAAAGGCGCACGGCTTGTGGTGACGGTCGGGCTTTTGTCGTTGGCTTTTGGTATGGCCACGCTCATGGCCGACCAGTTCATGACGGCTTATAGCGAGTTTCTAGAGCTTCTGATGTCGGTTATGATCCCGTGGACGGCGATTAACCTGACAGATTACTATATTCTCCATCATGGAGATTATGATGTGGCCTCTTTCTTTAAGAAAGACGGCGGCATTTACGGGTATTACAACATGCCAGCCTTGATCTGTTACGGGATCGGGGTTGCGGTTCAAATTCCGTTTCTGGCGACGAATCTTTATACGGGAAGCATGGCCAGAATGCTGGGAGGCGTGGATGTTTCCTGGGTGGTGAGCCTCATTCTGACGCCGATGATCTATATCGTTGCGGAGCGAACGTTCCGGCGCAAAGTCCTGCCTGCGGGAGAGCGGGCATGACGCTTTTGTACAATGCGCGGATTGCGCTTCCGGGCCATGAGCGGTTTGAAGGCGCGGTTCTTCTGCGCGATGGGCGGATTGCTGCGATTGGCGAGCGTCAAGCGTTGCTCGACGGCTGCGCAGCGGATGTCGAGCAGGTGGATCTGGGGGGCGCCTGTGTCCTTCCGGGGTTTGTGGACAGCCATCTTCATCTGTTGATGGGAGCGGAATATCTGTCGAATATCGGCCTGCGGGACGCCAGAACGATGGCGGAAGTCGTGGGGCGGGTGGAGGCGTTTGCCGCCGCGCATCCGGAGCGGGAATGGCTTGTGGGGCTGGAATGGAGCTACGGCTATCCGGATCTGCCGCCCGAAGGTTTTGACCGTGCGATGCTTGATGCGGTGGTGCTGGACCGGCCGGTTTTTCTGAGATCCGGCATGGCGCATGCAGCCTGGGCCAACAGCAGGGCGCTCGAACTTGCGGGCATTGATGCGTCCACGCCGAACCCGGAGGGCGGGGAAATTGTGCGTCGTCCGGATGGAACTCCGACGGGATGGCTCAAGGAAGAGGCGGGCAAGCTGGTCGGGGCACATGTGGTGCCCATGGATGAGGCGCTGGTCAGGGATGGGCTGGAGCGCGTTCTGGAGGAAATGGCGCGTTGCGGGATCACGCGGGTTGAGAGTGCGGCCTATGACGAAGGGCTGTTTCCGGCGCTTGCGGAGATGGAAGCCTCCGGCGCGCTGACCTGTCGGGTCGGGGTGATGGTCGAGATGCCACCGCCGGAGCTTTCGGAAAAGCGGCTGGCCGAGATCGGGGAACTACGTCGACGGTATCATTCGCCGATGTTGAATCTGGATGGGGTGAAGTTCTTTCTGGATGGCGTTCTGGAATCGCACACGGCCAGCATGCCGCAGGGTTATGCGGACCGGCCGCACGAGACGGGAACGCTGGTCTGGAAACCAGAGGCCTATCACTCCGCTGTGCGGCGGGTGTCCGAGGCGGGGTTTCAGATCTGGACGCATGCGATCGGCAGTGGAGCGATCCGGCTTGCGCTGGATGCCTATGCGCAGGTTCCCAAAGCGACGCGCTCCCTGCGGCATCGCGTCGAGCACGTGGAAATTCCGTTTGCTGGGGATATTCCCAGGTTCAAAGAGTTGGGGGCGGTTGCCTGTCTTCAGCCTGTGATGGTTGCGCCATCCGATGAATGGATGGGGATGGACGGGGTGTGGGCGCAGCGGGTGCGCGAGAGCGAGCAGGAGCGGGCGTTTCCGAACCGCTCGCTTCTGGATGCGGGCAGTGTCGTGGCGTTCGGGACGGACTGGCCGATCGTGTCGCTTTCGCCGCTTCGGGGGATCGGCAAGGCCGTGACCCGCCGGAGCCTCGCGGGAGGCGCGGCGTTCGTTCCGCAGCAGGCCATCAGCGCTGACGAGGCCCTGTATGCCTATACGGCGGCGGGGGCTTTTGCCTGTCATCGTGAGGGGCAGGAAGGCAGCATCGAGGTTGGGAAACTGGCGGATCTGGTAGTTCTGGATGCGGATCCGGCTGATGTGCCGCCCGAGCGGATTTCGGAAATTTCGGTTCTGATGACCGTTCTTGGGGGGCGGGTCGTTTATGACGCGCGTTGATGACGGTGTCTTTTCCGGTGTTGCCACGTCCGCGCGGCGACGTCTTCCCCGGCTGTTTGCGGATTATGTCGATGGGGGCGCGCATGGGGAATGGACCATGGCGCGGAACCGCGAGGCTTTCCGCGAATGGGGGATCGTGCCGCGGGGGCTGAAGAACGTCGAGATCGTGGATGCGGGTGTGCGCTGTTTCGGGCAGGAGTGGGCAACGCCGTTCATGCTCGCGCCGGTCGGTTTTGCGGGGATGCTGCATCCGGACCGCGAAGTGGGCGCCGCGCGTGCTGCGCTGCGCTGCGGGGTGGGGATGGCCGTTTCCACCTTTTCCATTGATCCGATGGAAAAGGTTGCGAAAGTGGGGGGTGCGCCGCTGGCGCAGATCTATGTTTTCCGGGACCGCGGCCTGACGCGGGACATGCTGGCCCGTGCCGCGCAATGCGGTATGGACGGCATTATCGTGACGATTGATACGGCTATTACGCCGGTGCGGGAGCGGGATGTGCGAAATGGATTCCGCCATCTTTCGCGGCCCACGCTGATGCAGATGGCGGGCATGATGACCCATCCGCGCTGGTGTCTGGGCATGGCGGGGCGCGGGACGCCGGCAATTGGAAATCTGGCCGCCTATACCACGGCGCAGGGTATCATGGGGCAGGCCAAGGATATGGCTGCGCAGATCGACCCCACGCTCGACAAGGCCGGGCTTGAATGGCTCCGGAGCGAATGGAAGGGACGGCTTGTTGTGAAGGGCGTCATGCATCCGGAAGATGCAGGGAACGCCATTGCGGCAGGTGCGGATGGGGTGATCGTCTCCAATCATGGTGGACGGCAGATGGACCCGTCTCCGGCGACGCTGGATGTTCTGCCGCAGATTGTGGACGCCGTTAAGGGCAGGGGCGATGTCGTCCTCGACAGCGGCATTCGCCGGGGCGGGGACGTTGTGACGGCGCTGGCGCTAGGGGCGACGGCCGTTTCCATCGGACGTCCGTGGGCCTGGGCGCTGGCCGCAGGCGGTGCGGCCTCCGTGGAGAAAGCCATCCGCGCGCTGTCGCAGGAAGTGGTGGATATTCTGGGCCTGGCCGGTCTTGAAGATATCGCTGCCCTGCGCAAGCGCGGGCCGCAGGCTCTGTGGAAATTATAGTCCGACATGTTCGGGCCTGAGGGCCCGCAAGATGTTTGAAGACGGAAGAGAGCATACCGGATGACGAAAAATACCGAGTTTTACACGAAGCGTGCTGCCGAACTGTCGTTGCGCAACGATTGCTGGGTTGACGGACGGTTTGTTCCGGCTCTCTCCGGTCAGCGGTTCGAGACCATCAATCCGGCGACAGGCGCCGTTTTGGCGCAGGTGGCGCGGGGCGACACCGGGGATATCGACCGGGCCGTTGTCAGCGGGCGGGCCGCCTTTGGAAGTGGGGTCTGGTCCGGTCTGACACCGGCGGAGCGCAAGACCGTTCTGCTGCGCTGGGCGCAACTTGTGCGGGACAATCTCGAAGAACTGGCCCTTCTGGACACGCTGGATGTTGGTAAGCCGATTTCCGATACGCTCACGATTGATGTGCCGGGGGCTGCGGCCATTCTGCAATGGCATGCTGAGGCCATCGACAAGCTGTATGACGAGATTGCACCGACGGGCGGGCGGGATCTTGCGATGGTGCGCCGGGTGCCGCTTGGGGTTGTAGGTGTGGTGGTGCCGTGGAATTTTCCGCTGGATCTCGCGATCTGGAAAATTGCGCCGGCTCTAGCTGTGGGAAACTCAGTTGTTCTTAAGCCTGCCGAGCAGTCTCCGCTGTCCGCATTGCGCCTTGCGGAGCTTGGGTACGAAGCCGGTCTGCCAGCGGGCGTTCTGAATGTCGTGACGGGGTTAGGGCATGAGGCGGGGCGCGCTCTGGGGCTGCATCCGGATGTGGACTGTCTGGCCTTTACCGGTTCGACGGAGATCGGAAAGCTCTTTCAAGGCTATGCCGGTGAGAGCAACATGAAGCAGGTCTGGCCTGAGACGGGCGGGAAGAGCCCGTGTCTGGTGTTTCCCGATGCCGATCTGGAGGCGGCGGCTGACAAGGCGGCCTGGGGGATTTTCTTTAATCAGGGGCAGGTCTGTTCGGCGAATTCGCGTCTGCTGGTGCATGAAACGATTGCGCAAGACATGATCGGGCGTCTGAAGGCCAGAGCCGAGGCTCTTGTGCCCGGTAATCCGCTGGACCCGTCTACGCGGCTGGGACCGATGGCGACGGTGGAGCATGCGGACCGTGTTGCCGGGTTCATTGAAGCCGGACGTCAGAGCGGCAGGCTTGTGACGGGGGGAGGGCAACTGACCCATGGGGCATCGCGGGCCTATATCCAGCCGACGGTTTTTGCGGATGTTGCGTCGGACGCCACGATTGTGCGCGAGGAGATTTTCGGGCCTGTTCTAATTGTCCAGACGTTCCGGGACGAGGATGAGGCGGTGGCTCTGGCCAATGATACGCCTTACGGTCTGGCGGCGTCCGTCTGGACCCGGGACATCACGCGGGCTTTGACAGTTTCGGACAGGCTGAATGCGGGAACGGTGTCCATCAATACCGTTGATGCGCTGTCTCCGATGACGCCGTTTGGAGGCATGAAGCAGTCCGGTTTCGGACGTGACCTCTCGCTTCACAGTTTTGATAAATATTCCGCTCTGAAGACGGTCTGGATCAAATACTGATCCGCTCAAGCGCGTGTTGGGGTTTTGCGGAGAAATCTGATGGTAACGCTTGCAATCAGTGCAGAAGGGCCGGGCGCCTGGGAGAACTGGCGGAATGCTTTCCGTGAGGTGGCGCCCGGTATCCGGACGGTGTCGTGGTTTGATCCGGCGTTTGATCCGTCCAAAGCCGATTATGCGCTGGTCTGGGACCCAGCTCCTGGAGAAATGGCGAAAATGCAGCATATGCGCGCCATTTTCTGTAGTGGGGCGGGAGTGAACCACCTGGTTGGTCGGAAAGATTTTCCGAAGGATGTTATGTTGGTCCGTATGGGGGGAGACCAGACGGCGGTTCTGATGGCGGATTATGTGCTGTGGGCGATCGTTTCGCTGCTGCGTGATGCGCGGACCTGGGCCTTGCAGCAGGAGAAGAAAATCTGGCGTCGCAATCTTGAATACCGCACGAGTGCGGAGACCACGATCGGGATTCTGGGATATGGCAATCTGGGGTCGGCTGTGGCGCAGCGCCTGTCAAAGGCCGGGTTTCAGGTTTCTGCGTGGTGTCGCCGGGTGCGGCCGATTGAGGATGTTGCGCTGTATTTCGGAGAGGACGGCAAGGTCGATTTTCTGGGAAAGACAGATATTCTGGTCAATCTTTTGCCAAGTACGCCGCAGACGCGCGGTCTGATTGATGCGGAGTTTCTGTCCCATCTGAAGCCGGGAGGCAGTCTGATCAATGTGGGGCGCGGCGAGCAGGTCGTGGCGGAAGACCTGATTTCGGCGATCGACAGCGGGCGAATGCTGGGGGCTGTGCTGGATGTCTTTGCGCAGGAGCCACTGCCGCAGAACGCTGTTTTCTGGCAGCACCCGAAGGTTTTCGTGACCCCCCATGTCGCCGCAGAGGCGTCCTGTAAAATGCAGGCGGCTTATGTCGCCGGGGCTATCGGAGAGATCGAAGCGGGGAAGACCCCCGCCCTGACCTATCATCCCGACTGGGGGTACTGAGACCGCTTCCCTTCAGGCTTTTGAAAGGTCGTGCATGACCTCCGTGATGCTTTCGCGGAGGATGTCTCCAATTCTGGCGATCTGCTCTTCCGACAGGATCAGTGGGGGGGACAGGATCAGGATATGTCCCAGCGGGCGGGCGACGAGGCCTTTTTCCTGAGCCTTGCGCGCGACCAGCATGCCGATGTTGAGCTTGGCATCGAAGAGGGCTTTGTTTTTTTTGTCCCTGACGAATTCTATGCCCATCATGAAATGGCTGCCGCGGACTTCGCCGACGATGTCGAGATCTTCCAGCGCGCGTAATGTGTTTTCAAACAGTTTGCCGGTGACGCGGACCCGTTCGGGGATCTGTTCGGCTTCCATCAGGGCGATATTCGCCAGACCGGCGGCGGCGGCGGCCGGATGTCCGGCATAGGTCATGCCGTGGGTGAAGACGCCGTCCGGGCCGGACACCACGTCGTAGATTTCGTCGGTCATGATTGTGGCGGCGAGGGGCTGATAGCCGGAGGTGACGCCTTTTGCGATGGTGATCATGTCCGGCTGGGTATCGAAAACCGCTTCGGATGCGAAGAAATGCCCGAGACGTCCGAACGCCGTGACGACTTCATCCGCCACAAACTTGATATCATATTCCCGACAGACGTCCTGAGCGCGCCGGTGGTATCCTTTGGGCGGAACGATGACGCCGCCAGCCCCCATGATGGGTTCACCAATGAAACAGGCGATGTTTTCGGGGCCGAGGCGTTCGATTTCATGGCGCAGGTCGGCGATGAGCAGATCCGTGAAGTCCGCCTCTGTCATCCCGTCGCCTTCGCGCCAGTAATGCGGTTTTTTCAGGTGATGGACGATCCCTTCGGCTTTTGACCAGCCTTTGGAATAGGCGGGGGTGGTCATTGCGATGGAGAGATAGGTCGAGCCGTGATACGCGCCGTGGCGGCTCAGGACGAGTTTCTTTTCGGGTTTTCCCAGACGCTCGTAATAATGATGCAAGATGCGCACGGCGCCGTCATTGGCATCCGACCCTGAAGTGGAGAAATGGACGTGATTCAGGTTTCCAGGCGCCAGTTGCGCCAGTTTTTTGGCCAGTGCGGCGGCTGTGGGGTGCGTGAAGGTGTAGAAGGTGGAATAAAAATCCAGCGTTGAGAGCTGGTTGGAAATGGCGTCAATGATCTCGGGGCGTCCGTGACCTACGTTGACGCACCACAAACCGCCAATGCCATCAATCAGTTCCTGACCGTTACTGTCACGAACCATGACGCCCTTTGCCGCAACGATGGCGGTGCGGGCGTGGGGTTTCTTTAGACTGTCAAGATCCGCCCAGGACTGGACGAGATGGGTATCTGCCGCGAGAATATCTTCGGTGGTGTAGGGTAGTGCAGACGACATGTTCAGGTCCTCCATCTATAAGGGCTGTGCGGGGTGCAACTGCTGATGTGTGATGGTAGGGTCTGTGTGGATGGGACGTATATTGCCCTGAAGGGGTATAGCCGGGTGTTTTGTCAGCAGGAACAGCAGCTTGGGGCGGTGATTTCCGCGCTGATGACTCCTGCGTTCGAGCAGTATCTTGTGGCGTGGCTCGAGAGTTGTGTCCCGATCGATAATCTGACGATCCTTTCCTATGGGAGGGATGGTCGGCCGAAGTGCCTGTTGACGCACTCAAAAGAAAAAAATGTCTATGCTCGCTTTGACAGTGCGTATTGCACGGGGATCTATCTGCTTGATCCGTTTTTTGTTCTGGACAGGGCCGGGGCGCCTTCGGGGCTGTATCGTCTTGAGGATATTGTTCCCGATCATTTTGCCGCGTCGGATTATTACCTGAAATATTACCGCGATACGCATATTCTGGATGAGATGACGTATCTGGTCCGGATATCGGCGGATGTTTCCATTCATATCTGTCTCGGGCGCGATACGAGTTCGGGAGAGACATTTGTTGCGGCGGAGTGGGAAAAAGCTCTGGCCATTCAGCCTGTTGTAGCGGCGCTGGCGGGGAGACACTGGTCAGGGCTTGAAGCTGCGCCGACCGCACATGCGCAGGATACCATGACGGAGTTTCGCGAGCAGTGTGAAAAGACGTATGGCATCGTGCTGACGGCGCGGCAGTCACAGACGGCTTTGCTGATTTTGCGGGGACATTCTTCACGTTCGATTGCAAGGCTCATGGGAGTGAGCGTGCAGACGGTGAAAGTGTTTCGCAAGCAGATCCATACGCGCTGTGCCGTCTCCTCGCAGGCGGAGCTTTTTGTGATGATGATGCCTGTTCTGGTCAGGCTGGGTGAGCAGTAACGCTCTGG
>NZ_BEWO01000031.1 GCF_002723975.1 Gluconobacter japonicus | reverse complement strand
GGTGGAATCCTGATTGCTTTTTGGGGCTGAGCTTTGATATATGCAAGACTCGTCGCTCGATCATTTGGGTGGTCTGAGGGCCGCCAGTGCGAAGCAATCTTTGTTTAGGAGTGCATGGTAATGGCAATCACTACCGTGGTTGGCGCCTCCGGCCAGATCCTTGCGGTCACGGTCGATGGTGCACAGGCCCAAGCTCTGGCCAGTCAGTATTCGTCCGCTGTCTCAGGTGTGAGCGGTCTGACGAGCTATGATCTGGTTCCAGGAAGCAACAGTTCATTTTCTGCAGGTGTTTCTCAGGGTGTCATTACCCAGAGCGGCAGCTACAGCATTAACGGCGACGTCCAGTACATCGCTGCAGGCAGCTATGCCCCGCAGGATACACTTACTGGTTCCGTGGCGATTGATCTCAGCAAGAACACAGCCTCTTCCGTCAGTCTGCTGACGGGCGCATGGGATGGCGCGTCTGTTGTTGCTGGCGACCAGAACGGCTCTTTCGTTGGTGGCGTTGGCAACAACGTTTTCCTGGGAACGGGCAAGACTGGCAGCTGGAACATTGCTACGGGTTCCGGAAACGATACAATCCTCGGAACGAATGGCAATAACACCATTGATGGTGGCACGGGCAACAACCTGATTTATCTGGGCAGCGGCACGAACGTCGTCCGCTCTGAAGGTCAGGACACGATTGATGGCAGCAACGGTACCGACACCGTTACCCTGCTTGGTGGCAGCTCGGTTGTTAACCTGCATGCAAATGCAACGGTTTATGACACGACTGGCTCCAACAGCGTAACTGTTGGCAACAACAGCTTCATCACGGGCGGTAGCTCCAGCACGTACTTCACGACTGGTGCCAGCGCTACGGTTTCCGGTGGCCTTAACGACACCATTTCTGCTGCAGGCGATCTTCAGCAGATCCGTGGTACGGGCAACACCATCAGCGTTGATGGTTCGCTGTCCTTCCTTAATGGTACGGGTAACACCACCATTACGGCTGGCAATGCAACCATGTTCGGTGCGTCTGGCCTGAATGCTCAGTTCGACGGCACGTCCGGTTACAGCCTGTTTGTAGGCACCGGTGGTGACGAAACGATTTCTGCTGCTTCTTCTCACGGCGTTCTGGAAGCTTTTGCATCCAACGGTGGCAATACGACCGTCATTGGTGGCACGGGCGCAGACACGCTTGTTGGTGGCACGGGCAATGCAACCTTCACGGGTGGCTCGGGCGGCTCCAACCTGTTCGCTCTGAACAACGGTACGGCTGGCGGCGACTATACGGTTACCGATTTCGGCAGCGCTGCTGGTAACCTCATGGCTCTGTATCAGTATGGCCTGCAGAACAACAATGGTCTGCAGAACGTTCTGAGCGCAGCAACCGTGGCTGGTGGTAACACGACCATTGCTCTGAACGACGGCTCCAAGATCACCTTCGTTGGTGTTACGGATCTGAAGGCTTCGGACTTTACTCTGAGCTGATCTGGTTTGTTAGCTTGCTAACATCTATAAAGAGAGCTGGGTTCGAAAGAGCCCAGCTTTTTTTATTTGTATTCAACTGTTTCTAGACCTGAGCTTTTTGTCTGATGACCTTGCCGACTAAAGATGTAACGCTTCTTCCTGCTGAAGCCGAAGAAGACTCACAGAAAGTTCTTTTGGAAAGCTATCGTAGCTCGGCTCGGTTAAACGGTATGCGTGCTGATGGCCTACAGGGCGAAAGTGCACATCTGCGGCATCAGATTTCCCTGATTCATCGTTCTTTGTCCTGGCGTGTTACCAAGCCGCTTAGGGCTGTGCGTTCGCTTAGTTTGGGAAGGTTGCCATCTGGGCGTCCTCTCAAGGAGCTACCGGAGAGACTTTCCGCTCTTTGGGAAGAGGGTGGCGTCAAGGCGATCGGCAAGGCTGTTGAAAGGCGATTTCCTGTTCGAGTTCGTCCGAAGCAGAAAGCAAAGATATCTTCGCCAGCACAGAAGCTTTCTTCTGCCTCAAGCCAGATTTCTCTGGCCGATAGGGTTGAGAGTCCTGTTTCGCCGCTGTCTGTTTATAGCGATCTTCTTGATAAGACGGCGGGGCTTTTGGCTCCTCGTATTCTTATTATTGCAGAAGTGTCTCTTCGTCAGTGTGCGAAATACCGTGTCTGGCAAAAGCGGGATCTTCTTGAACGTCTTGGATGGACAGTGGAGGTTGTTGACTGGCGCGACGTCAATGTTGCCATGTCTGCTCTACAGATTTGCACGCAGGTTATCTTCTACCGGGTCCCGGGCTTTGATGATGTCATGAAGCTTGTGAAGGAAGCGCATCGCTTGCGTCTTGAGCCGCGTTGGGAAGTCGATGATCTGATTTTCGATGCAGAAGAATATTTGCAGAACGGTAATATCAGTAGTCTTCCCAAGTCTGAGCAGGATCTGCTCATGTCCGGTGTGGTTTTGTTCAGACGTTGTATGCTGGCGTGTGGGCAAGGTATTGCATCTACGCGGGCTCTGGCCCAGGCGATGCGAGATGCCGGGTTAAAGCATGTTGATATTGTTGAAAACGCTCTTGATCGAGAGACACTGAAGATCGCAGCGTCTTTACCGCCTCGTGGAGACGCTGTTGATGATCGTGTGTGGGTGTCTTACGGGTCGGGTACCAACACGCATGATGAGGATTTCCGGCAGGCTGAAGCGGGGCTAATTGCTGCTCTGGATGAAGAGCCGCGTTTGTGTCTGCGTGTTATCGGGCAACTCAAACTTTCGAAGGATTTCGACCGGTTTGGGGATCGGATCGAGCGCCTCACGGAACTGTCCTATCGCGATTATCTTGCGGCTTTGGCGCAAACGGATATTGCGATTGCTCCGTTAGAGCCTACGCTTTTCAATGACTGCAAAAGCAATATCAAGTTTCTTGAAGCCGCTGTGGTTCGGGTTGCTGCTCTTTGCTCACCTCGTGATGCGTTTCTTGCAATCATGCGTCATGAGGAAAACGGGCTTCTGGCGGTTACCTCTGACGAGTGGAAGAGTGGCTTCCTAAAGCTTGCGCGGGATAAAGCGCTTCGTGATCGGTTGGCGGCTCGGGCCTGGCAGGATGTCATGGAGCGTTATGCGCCTGAATCCATGGCTGTGACACAGGGTAAAGCCCTGTTTGGTTTGCCGGTGGTGTCTGAGCGCAAGTCGTTGCGCGTCCTTATGACGAATGTTTATTACGCGCCACGGTCTTTCGGGGGGGCGACAATCGTTGTTGAGGAACTGGCGCTGCGCTTGCGCAACAAGGGTGTAGAGGTTGGGATATTGACATCCCGGCCCCATCTTGACGGGCGGCTGTCAGGAAATATCCGCTATGTCGCTAATGGGTCGGATGTTCTTGCTGCAATGATTCCAGACGGGAACGATGTTATCGGCTCGATGGATAACCCGCATATGGCAGAGCAGTTTGCAGACTGGCTTGATGCCTATCAGCCGGATGTCGTGCATGTTCATGCTGCGCAGGGGTTGGGTACGGCCATGTTGCGGGTGTGTCAGGAGCGTGGTGTTCCTTATGTTCTGACGCTTCATGACGCCTGGTGGCTGTGTGATCGACAGTTCATGGTTCGTGGGGATGGCCGTTACTGTTTTCAGACGACCATAGACCAACAGGTTTGTCAGATGTGCGTGCCGCATGCCCGTCATCTGACGGACCGGTGGTTCCTGATGCATCAGGCTTTGTCAGAGGCGGCTTTGCTGATTAGTCCGTCAGAGGCTCATCGTCAGCTTTATCTGGCAAATGGTGTCGATCCGGAGCGTATTGTGGTGAACCGGAATGGTTTCCGGTGGCCTGAACGTCCTCGGACTCCGCGTCTTCCGGGTTCGCCCGTCCGGTTCGGGTTCGTAGGGGGAACGGAGGCTGTAAAGGGCTATCCGCAACTCAAGAAATGTATGGAGTCTTTGGATCGTTCGGACTGGGAGCTTGTTCTGGTTGATAACAAGCTTAATCTTGGTTTCAGGTCGATCCATCCGCGGGACTGGTCGGTCAAGGGGCATCTGGAAATTATACCAGCGTTCACTCAAAGTGGCCTTGATGACTTTTATGACCAGATTGATGTTCTGCTGTTCCCGTCACAGTGGAAAGAGAGCTATGGCCTGACGGTGCGTGAGGCGCTGTCTCGGGATGTCTGGGTTGTAACCACTGCGCCGGGTGGGCAGTCAGAGGATGTCGTAGATGGTGTAAATGGCACGTATCTGCCGATTGATGGTCGTGCAGAAACGCTGGCCGCTGCGGTTGAGGCTATTCTGGATCAACCGGGTAAATTTGATGGGTATGTAAATCCGTTCAAAGATCGTCTGGCGACATATGAAGCGCAGACGGAAGAACTGCTTGGCTTCCTTGAAGGGGTAGCCAAGCGAAAGACCTGATTATCGACCGAGTAGCAGGGCCGGCAATGCGTGTAGCCGGTCCTCGCTTGCAATCGCCTGTACCAATCGCGCGCGGAAACCTGCTTTTTTGTATTGGGCGCGAGGTGGATGATTTGCCAGATACTGGGCGATCCAGTCCGGATTGAAAAAAGCGGGATCAGGGATTTCCTGACGCCAGAGATGCACGGACGGTATTCCGCTGGGATTGTCTCTCAATAATTCGGTTTTGATGAAGGGGGCTTTCCCGGAGCGCAGGACGGCCCGCCAATCCGTATGCATGGGGTTGATAGCGAGGAGACGTGCTATGCCGCGTGTGCCGCTCCATGAAGCCGCCATATCCATTTCTGCAGCCTGCATGGCCAAGCCAAGACCCAGCTCACCGTGAAGAACGATTTCCGGTTTGCTCATCTCGCAAAACGGTTGGCGAAAGACCCTCTGGATAGCGGGGTGCTCGAACGCCTGTCGGGACATGACCAGAAACCATGACTGAAGATGACGGTTGATAGCCTCTGAGCGGACCATACCCCAGATTGGGTGCTGTTCTGCACGCATGCGGGTTACGATGGGCGAAAGGGGAGCCATCGGGCCGAAAACGCTGTCATTGGCGAACAGGATTTCGTCAGCGCCTTCGTCGCAGTGTTGCTTGAGAAGCTCTTGCCAGGAGCCGAAATCAAGACCGGCATTTTCTCGTGGATAAAGTTTGGCTTTTACGGGGGTGGGTCCAGATGTGAAGCTGCGCTTCAAGTTTTCCAGCCCTTGATGGTCCTGCGGTGACAGGCTGGAAACTGCAACATGGATCTCGAACCCACAGTCCGCAATCTGGTTGAGAAGGTGGCGAGTGTGGGGAGCCAGGGTTCCTGCAGGATCGTGGTAGGCAAAAAGACAGACAGAATGTGACATGGAAGTCCTACGGATGGAACGCTGGGGCAATTGCGACGATTATATCATTGTTCCTTGGTAGCATTGTAAGAAATACTGAGGAATGTTGTATTGATGGCAGCAGAAGTTTCTGGGTGTTTTGGGATGCAGCCTGAGAGAAAATCGAAGCAGAGGAGAATGATGCATCCATGAGTAAAGCATTTCTCGCCGCAGTTCTTCAGGACTCCATTGACTGTACAGGCGTTGCCGCGCAACGGGCCGCGAATGATCTTGTAGAAGCGATTATTGACGAGTTGAAGCGCGAAGGTGGCTTCACCATTCCGTCTTTTGGCACGTTCACTGTGTGTGAGACGAAGGCCCGACAGGCGACGAACCCCCGAACTGGTGAGCCGGTTTCAGTCCCGTCGGGGAGAACGGTTCGGTTCAAGGCCAGTCCGGGATTGAAGCAGAATTTGTAGGGAAGCGGTGTTCGTCGGAGAGGTGAGTACTGGCTTTGAGCGTCAGTACTCATTTCTCTGTGTTAGATTTCGATGGGGTACGGGGATAATTTATAGACCATCAGAGAGTGTCCCTAAATTTGGTGTTTTTGGGACGCTTTAGATTGCCCATTAGTGAAATTCAAAAATTTTCATCGTCTTCGATATCCGCTTCTTCCTCCCATTCATACATGTCATGATCGATATCAACGCCATAAGATTTTATTGTACGTAGAACTTTTTCACGTCCATATTTTTCGGAATAAAACGAAATATCTTTCTCAGTTAGGTGGCTAAAAGGGGTTCCTATTTTTTCAAAATATCTATCTATATTATTATAGAGCATGGAATCTCTAAAGAAACCTAGTAAATGAAATACCTTCCCTTCTGATGCAATAAATTTTTCTATAAATTCATCATTTATTATTCCCCACAAATCACCAATTAAATTTAATCCAAATTTATTAAGTTCATTAACGGTTGTTGAAAAATTTCTCTCTTTTGCAGTCTTGTTGTTTAATTCAATATTATATTTTTTATTTATTCTATATATAAATTCTTTAATAGATAGCGTATTTATTTCTTCTTTATTGAAATCAACATCTACATCACTTGTTATTTTTGATGAATATTCATTTATATTTTCTATTATTTCGTTAAATCCTTTATCGGCGATTTCAAGAAGCCCTGCATAAAGGTTTATCTTTCTGGATATATCTACTGGAAGACTTCCTGTAAATTTATAGGACCTGTCATGTGCTAGTTCAGCCCAAGCATGTTGTAGAATTGTCCGAATTTGTATTTCGAACACCAGGTCAGATATCTCAGTATATTCCGGTATATGACTTCTATTTTCCCCTAATCTACAAACAAAATGAACAGACCTGTATCCTATCTTATCATTTCCAAGCTTACTTATTTGGTCCAAGCTGTTGGCATAATCAATTTCGAACAGATTTTTAATAACATTGGATATTTTCGATATATCTGAATCAAAATAAGTTATTATTCTTATTCCAGATATATCCGTCATTTGATTACTTGGGTCATTATAAATTTTTCTTGATATTTTAGATATTATAGATTTTTTATCCTTAATTCTACCTGTTATGCTTAATGTTTGTATATTTTCTTTTCTTAATACCGAATTAATTATTGAAATTACAGATTCTTTTAATCCTGAATGTTTTTTTATTGCATTATCGGCAAAGGAACTATGGGTTTCACTCATTTTTCTAAACTCCTGACACTTAGCAATAGAACGCAATAAAAACACAAAATAGAATTAAAAAAATAAAATTTAAAGCCTCTACAATACTGCCATAAATCTCCGCCAAAATCATAAGGAGAATTATATGAAATACGGTTATTGCAGAGTGTCCACAGTTGGACAGGATTTGAAGGAACAGGAAGATGCTCTGGTGGCTCTTGGAGTTCCAAAGGCGAATACCTTCAAGGAAAAGATTTCAGGTGTCATCAGGTTGAATGACAGATCTTAGTTCGGGAAGCTCCTGAAAAAGATTCAGGCGGGGGATGAGCTGGTCGTGATGAAGCTCGACAGACTTGGAAGGTCCACTCTCGATATCCTGACAGTCATCCAGAACCTGAGAGGTCAGGGCGTAGCCATTACCATTGAAGGAGTAGGGACCATCAGGGATGACATGATGGGAAGCCTTACTATGAATCTCCTCGCCTCCTTTGCAGAGTTCGAGCGTGCTCTGATTATCGACCGTACCCAGTCAGGCAGGAAAAGAGCCATGGCAAATGGTGTGCGGATGGGCAGGAAGCCTAAACTCTCTCGTCAAGCCAGAGACGCTATCAGGCGACGTTATGGAAACGAGACAGGAGCAGCATTGGCAAAAGAATATGGGATTGGCTTGCGGACTGTTCAGAGAGTCGCAGCAGAAGGCTGATTTCAGGGGCTCACAGAATCCCTAAAATGGCTTAGACTGTCTCCACCGTTGTCCCCAAAGTTGCTTTTCTCTGGGCGCATAAGTGTTTGATTTCATTGACTTGTAGGTACTTGGCTGGGGCGGGAGGATTCGAACCTCCGCATGGCGGAATCAAAATCCGCTGCCTTACCGCTTGGCTACGCCCCAGCAGACGCGTTTCAGAAACGCGCTGGAACGGCTTTTAATCCGAACCAGCATGTCTCGTAAAGCCCAATATCAGGATTCAAGTTCCAGTTCGTGATCGGGCAGACCGGTGTTGCGCATGGCGTCGTCCATTTTACGGCGTGCGGAGGCTTTGAGGACGCCGAGGCGTTCGGCGCGGTTCAGGGCGCCGTCGAGGGCAGCCATAGTGCTGCCGAGATCCTGACTCTCGTCTTTTTCCCAAGCGCGCAGGGCGTGGCCCCAGACGGCGGTCAGGGCGTTGACGCGCCAGAGGCCACCCAATCCAGAGCAATCCATGCCTGCGGCGTCTGCGAGCCAGCGCATGGAGTCCATGGTCGCGCCTGCCAGAAGAGCGGCGAGGGGGGGATCGTAAGGGAGGGCGTGCAGGACGGCGCGGACACCTTCGCGGTATTCTTCGAAAATATCGAAGCGTCGCATCATCAGGTCGAAGAGGTATTCGCGCAGGGTCCCACCGTTGCCGTCGTCCCGGAGTGCGCTTTCGTCTGCCAGTCGGCCGAGGCGGAGGAGGAGCAGGGGTTTGACGGGGTAGCGGGAGCGCACGGCGTCGACCGGGAGGCCTGCGTCACGTGCGGCATCCACGAGTGAGAACCGGTGCCAGCCGTCTGTTCCTGCCAGGCTTAACGCAGATTGCAGGAGGGCGATGTCGAAGGCTTCCCTGTCCAGTTCCGGTGTGCTGTCTGGTGTCAGCTCATCGGTGTCAAATGGGTCCTGCCGTTCTTCCATTGCCGGTCTCCTGTCAAAAACATGTTTCTTATGGTGGGAGCGTTTGCCTGGGGCGGCAAGTTCCCACCAGAAAGAAACGGTTACCCGGCGAGTTCGTCGGCTCGTTTTGTCGCGGCGTCAATGGCTTTTGCAATATTTGCGGGCCAGGCGTCGGGTGCCATGAGGACGCTCAGGGCTGCGGCGGTGGTTCCGTTGGGGCTGGTGACGGCCTTTCGGAGGTCTTCTGCGTCATCGGGCAGATCGTCGAGCATACGGCCTGCGCCGTAGATGGTTCCGCGTGCCAGACGGCGAGCTGTTTCCTTGGAGAGGCCGTGGGCTTCCCCGGCTTTTTCCAGCAGTTCCGCGAGGAGGAAGACGTAGGCTGGTCCAGATCCGGAGACGGCGGTTACGGCGAGGAGGTCCTCTTCTTTTTCCACGCGGACGACGTCGCCCACGGCGAAGAGGAGCTCATGGCAGAATGTGGCCTGCTCGGATGTAGCATTGGGCGGAGCGTAGAAGCCGCTGATCCCGGCGCCGATAGCCGAAGGGGTGTTGGGCATGGCGCGGAGGACGGGGATTTCCGCTCCGGCTTTTGCCGCTGCCGAAGCTAGGGCTTCGCAGGTACGGCCGGCCATGACGGAGAGGAGGGCTGATTTCTTGAACCGGCTTCCGAGGGCTTTGCCGATGTCTTCGATGGTTTTGTCTGCGCCTGCTGGTTTGACGGCGAGAACAATGATGTCGGGGGTGAAGGATGTTGGGATTTCGGCGGGGGTGTTGGCGATTGTTAGGGTGTCGTCCGAGCCCGTTCGGTGACGGTCAAGGACGACGATTTTTGGAGGTGTGGGGGAGGCGAGCCACCCATCGAGTAGCGCGCCTCCGAGTTTGCCACAGCCAGCCAGAAGGATTGAGGGGGTGGAAGGCAAGGTCAGGCGTCTCCAACACAGTCTAGCATTGCGGCATCCAGTGCATCCTGAGGGGATTTTCCACCCCAGAGAGCGAACTGGAAGGCGGGATAGAATCTTTCACATTCGGACATGGCGATGTCGATCAGGTCTTCCATGCTTTCGCCGGGAAGTGTGGCGACGCCGCGCATGAGGAGCGTATGGCGGAATGAGGGTGTTCCGGTTTCGGTGTCGATCGTGAAATGGCCGACCCAGAGGCGGTTGTTTGCCAGCGAAACCAGTTCGTGAACATCAGCGCGGCGTGCGGCGGGGGAGCGCAGGTCCAGCGTGCAGTTCAGGTGCAGCGCGGACAGTTCGTCCGACCATGTGAAGTAGAGAGAATAATCACACCACTGGCCTGGAGCCTGGGCTGCCATTTCGGACTGGCCAAGGCGTTCGAATTCCCATTCATACAGGCCCATGACCTGTTCCATGATGTCGAGCGGGTGGGATTCGGTTTCGGTGGTGAGTGAGGTGCTCAGGGCAGGCATGTCGGATCTCCCAAGGCCGTGGAGCCTGGCACCGGCCGTGCGCCGGTGCGGCGCTCCAGATGTCTGCGTCTGGGGGCAGGGTGCCTGCCTCCAGCATTCATCACGTTATGGGTCCTTTTGAGACTGCGCAAGTATTACGAGCATCTTCAGTGAGTTCGTACGAAGATGTGTTGCAGTGCTGGCGCAGTCGAATGGGCTGGATCAGCCCTGTGGGCCGCCTTTTTCTTCCGTTGCCAGTTCTTCAAGGGCGGTCAGGCGCGATTCGATAGCGGCGAGGCGGGCTTCTGCTTCGTCCTGTGCCATGCGGGCGCGGGTGGCCATTTCCTGTACGGCGTCGAACTCGTCCCGGCGGACCAGTTCTAGGGAGGTCAGGATTTCATCGACGCGGGTGCGGATGATGGAGTGCAGTTCTTCGCGGGCACCGGTAACAGCGGAAAACGCATTGCCGGCGAGGCCTGCGAGGTCGTCGAAGAAGCGGGGTCTGTCAGACATGGGAGAAACTCCTGCAGAGAGGCGGCGTGTCGTGTGTGGCGCGTCGCTTGGATCGTTTTCGGGGGCAGACTATACAGGAAGGATGATTATCGTCACCGGCGGAGCCGGATTCATTGGATCGTGCCTTCATGCCGCCCTGCGTCAACGCGGGCTGCGGACGGTTATCGTGGACCGGCTGCATGAGGGGGTGAAGTGGCGGAACCTTGCCTCGCATGCGCCCGATCAGATCATCACGCCTGAGGCGCTTCCGAGTTTCCTTGAGAAAGCGCCAAAGATTGAGGCGGTGTTCCATATGGGAGCCATCAGCGCCACGACGGCGCGTGATGGGGATCTGGTGTGGTCGACCAATGTGGCGTTGTCGCAGTTTCTCTGGCGCTGGTGTGCGCAGAATGACGTCCGGATGATTTACGCCTCTTCTGCGGCCACATATGGCGCGGCGGACAAGCCTGAGATGTTCCGGGATGGTCTGGAGGCGATTGATCCTCTGAAGCCGCTGAACCTTTATGGCTGGTCCAAACAGGCGTTTGATCTGTGGGTGAAGCGGGAGCTGGCGGCGGGGCATCCGGCTCCGAAGCAGTGGGCTGGGCTCAAGTTTTTCAATGTTTATGGGCCGAATGAATACCACAAGGGGTCCATGATCTCGGTCGTGAAGGTCAAGTATGATGACCTTCAGCGCGGGTCAGCAGCCAAGCTGTTCAAGTCCGATATTCCTGGCTTGCCGGATGGTCAGCAGAAGCGCGATTTCATCTGGGTTGGGGATGTGGTGAACGTCATGCTCTGGCTGTTCGACCATCCCGATGTCAGTGGGTTGTTCAACTGCGGAACCGGCGTGGCGCGGAGCTATCTGGATCTTGCTTATGCGGTCTGTGATGCAGCGCATCGGGCGCGGGATGTCGAGTTTGTTGAGATGCCTGAGAAGCTGCGGGGGCAGTATCAATCCTATACCTGTGCGGATATGAGCCGACTGCGGGCTGCGGGCTATGATCTGCCGTTTACAACTCTTGAAGACGGTATCCGGCAGTATGTCCGTGATTACCTTTCCCGATCGGAGCTGAACCTTTGAGCCAGCCATTGATGTTTCCGGGGTTTGACCCTGTTGCCTTCCATGTCGGGCCTTTGCCTGTGCGGTGGTATGCGCTGGCTTACATGGTGTCGTTCATCATTGCCCTGCCTATTGCGCGACGGTTGAATCGTCTTTCCCCCGAAGTGGCGACGAGTGAGCAGGTCGATGATTTCCTGTTTTACGCCATTCTGGGTGTTCTTCTGGGTGGTCGTCTTGGGTACGTGCTGTTCTACCGGCCTCTGGATTATCTCGCGCACCCGGTGGACATCATCAAGACATGGGACGGCGGGATGTCGTTTCATGGTGGCGCACTGGGCGTCATTCTGGCTCTGGCGTTCTTCTCCTGGAAGAACCGTCTGAGCTTTCTGGCTTTTGCGGATCGTATTGTGCCGGTTGTTCCGATCGGGCTGGCGCTGGGTCGATGTGCGAACTTCGTGAATGGGGAATTGTGGGGGCGCCCGGCGTCTCCGGATCTGCCGTGGGCGATGGTGTTTCCGACGGGTGGGCCGGTCGCTCGGCATCCGTCCGAGCTTTATGAGGCGCTGACGGAAGGCGTTCTGCTGTTGTGTGTGATGCTGTTTGCGGCATCCCGGCCCCGATTGCGGGGGCATTTCGGGTTTCTGTCCGGGTTGTTCCTGTTCGGGTATGCCTGTGCGCGGAGTTTCTGTGAGTTCTTCAGGGAGCCGGATGCGAATATAGGCTTTCTGGCGGGGGGCGTGACGATGGGGCAGATTCTGTGCATTCCGATGGCGCTTGCTGGAATTGGACTGATGACTTATGCGCTGCGTCGTCCATGGCGGGAGACGGCGCATGTCTGACGCGGTGCTGGGGAGTGATTTGCTCAGTGTGCCGCATGGGTTTTTCACCCGCCTGGGCGGCGTTTCTCCCAAGCCTTATGACAGTTTGAACTGTTCTCTGTCGTCGCCTGATGATCTGGAGAATGTGCGGGAGAACCGGGCGCGTGTGGCGCGGCAGATTCAGGTTGAGCCTGACATGCTTCTGGGTTTGAAGCAGACTCATAGTGACATTACGGTTCCTGTGACTGTCGAAACGCCGCTCTGGGCCATGGGCACTGGGCAGAATGGCGATGCGTTGGTGACGGATCGACCGGATGTTGGTGTCAGCATCATTACGGCGGATTGTGGGCCTGTTCTGCTGGCTTCGGGCGATGGTCGTGTTGTTGGGGCTGCTCATGCGGGGTGGCGTGGGGCTGCGGGCGGGATTCTGGAATCCGTTGTGGCGCAGATGAAAGCTCTTGGGGCTTCCGAAATTCGGGCGGCTGTCGGGCCGTGTATCGGGCCGGAAAGCTACGAAGTGGGTCCGGATATGCGGGACGCAGTTCTGGCGCAGGATCAGAAGGCTGAAGTGTTCTTTCGTCTGGCAGAGCGTGCCGGGCATTTCATATTTGATCTGCCGGGTTACTGCGCTGCGCGTCTGCGGGCCGCCGGAGTTCAGAAGATTGAAGTACTTGGCGTTGATACATTGACGGATCAGCGGTTCTTCAGTCATCGGCGCCGGACGCTGGCAGGTGGTGGCCATATTGGTCATCAGATTTCGGCTATTCGGCCACGTCTTTCATCATAATATTTCTAGAGCATTGTGAGCTTGTTCCTGGAGCGGTGAGTGTTATCGTTCCGGGATGAAAATGCTTTGTCCTGTCCAGATTCTGTGTTCTGCCGTTATGGCGGTGTGTGCGAGTGGTGTGGCTTATGCTGCCCCGTCGCATCTTCTTGTTCGTAATGCCCTGATTTTTTCGATGGCCGATGGGCAGAAAGCGCCTTTCAAAGGGTATTTCTCTGTTCGTTCGGATGGCGTGATCGATCACATCGGGGCGGGTCTTCCGCCAAAAGGGCTGAAAGCCGATCAGGATGTGGATCTGCATGGGCACTGGGTGATGCCGGGCTTTATTTCTGCACATAGCCATCTCTGGCAGGCTGCCTATCGGGGGCTTGCTGCGGACCAGACGCTGATGGGCTGGATTGAGGCTCTGTATTCCGGAAAGGCGAGCGTTGCGCGACCTGAAGATATTTACTGGTTCACGCTGGATGGGGCGCTCGATCATCTCGCGCATGGTGTGACGGCGGCTTACAATTTCAATTACGGTGGGGCGAATTCCGCTGTGGTCGAGGCGACTGACCGGCTGCAGTTTCAGGCAGAGGCGGCTTCTGGAATTCGGTTCGTGCATGGTCTGGAGCCATTGCCGAGTAAGGGCGATGTATCGCTGGGAAAGGCCCGGCAGCATGTGGGGGATTTTCTGGCATGGTCCGCCGGGCAGCACGTCGGGTCTACGTTTCTCTCCGTGATGATCAATGGTGGGACGGGATTTCACGACACCGGAGAGGTGGCGAAGATCGAAGGGACGTTGATGCGGGAGTATCATCTGTTCAACCAGAGCCATTATCTGGAGCCGCCTGAGAATGTTTCAGCCCAGCAGGCCCGGTTTCACTGGTTTGAGGATGAAGGCATCCTTGGGCCGCATCTGATCTTCGGACATTTTATTCATACGACGCCCGAGATCATTGCCCGATCTGTAAAGGCTGGGGCGTCCATGGTCTGGAATCCGCTGTCGAATGGTCGTCTGGCGTCAGGAACGGCGGATATTCCGGCTTATCTGAAGGCAGGTTTGCGGGTTGGAATGGGAGAGGACGGGGAAGCCAGTGCGGATCTGGCTGATCCTTTCGAGAACATGCGGACTGGGCTTTATGCTATCCGGGACAAGTATCAAAGTGCCGCGATCATGAGCCCGTATGATGTGGTGCGCCTGCATACGCGGGGAAGTGCGGATGTTCTGGAAGTGGGGGATCGGCTTGGGAGTCTGGAAGTCGGGAAATTTGCGGATTTTCTTGTGATTGACCCGACCAATCTTGGGTACGTATTTGACCCATATGCCACGCTGGTTTTTGCAGCGGCTCAGGAAAATCTGGAGCAGGTTTATGTGGGAGGCGATTTGATGGTGGAGCATGGCAAGCCGTTGAAGCAGGATTTTGCACATGTTCGGCAGGAAGCTGATCGCCGGGTTGCGGCCTCTGTTCAGCATTAAAAAAAGCCGGGGTGTGATCCCCGGCTTTTTTTGTGTGTCAGACGCTGTGGGTTTTAGCTTCACGATCCCAAAAGCGGAGCTTCCGGCAGGTTGTGATGAAGGGTTTGATGTCTGCTTCATTTTTGAGAGCGATCACGCCATCATCCATATCGTCAGAAGTGATACCGCCTTTTGCCAAAAGGGCGGTGGCGTCCGGGCCGTAGGCGATGAATTTGGCGTGGGCGAAAGCATCGGCCACAAAATCGCGAGTTGTTGCGTCTTTGCCAAGGAGTTTTGTTCCCTCGGCGGACGAAAGGAGCACGACGGCATCGTAAAGGACGGATGGTGCACCGACGATTTTCTGTTGGGCAGGGATGATCTGGCCGTCTGTTAGAGTGATGCCTCCAACAACGGGAGCGACCAGTTCCATAATTGCTCCTTCCGCCTCGACCTGCGTCTGAAGAGCGTTGAGGAGGGCGGCGTCTGTTCCGTCTGTGACAATGACGCCCAGCTTTCGACCTGCAAAAGAGTCTGGTCCGTTCTTGAGGATGCTGAGCGCTGTCGAGGCGGCCAGATCCGTGATCGGTGTGCGGGCAGCGGGAGCTGGGGCCGGAAGGTCTTTCAGGCCCAGACCTTCGGCCACGCCCTTGGCCAGCGTTTCATCCACATTCAGAAGATGGGCGATGACGCGGGACCGGATGTTTGGCGTCTCGACCTTGCTGAGTTCGAACACGAACGCATTCTTGATGTGCGTTTGTTCGGGCTTTGTCTGGCTGATGTAGAACTGGCGTGCCTGACTGTAGTGATCGGCGAAGAGTTCACCGCGTTCGCGGGTCGTGCGACCGTTGTTATCGGGGAAGTGTTTGTAGCCAGTCTTGGGGTTTTCACGCGGACCTGCACCCCAGGAGTTGGGTTCGTAATTTACGCGACCCTTTGGGTTGTGCATGGCGGCGTGGCCGTCCTGCTGGAAGTTGTGGAACGGGCATTTCGGCGCGTTAATGGGGATGTGCGTGAAGTTCGGGCCGCCGAGACGCTTTGTCTGTGTGTCCAGATAGGAGAAGTTTCGGCCTTGCAGGAGCGGATCGTTGGTGAAGCCGATACCGGGGACGACGTTCTGGGTGCAGAAGGCGACCTGTTCGGTTTCAGCGAAGAAGTTGTCTACCATGCGATCCAGCACAAGGCGACCAATCCGGCGAACGGGGACGAGTTCTTCCGGGATGAGTTTGGTCGCATCCAGAATATCGAAGTCGAATGTGTCAGCGAAGGCGTCATCAAAGAGCTGTACGCCCAGTTCCCATTCCGGATAATCGCCGGATTCGATGGCCTGCCAGAGGTCGCGGCGGTGGAAGTCGGGGTCAGCGCCGTTGATTTTGACGGCCTCGTTCCACACGATGGACTGAAGGCCCTGCTTCGGCTTCCAGTGGAACTTGACGTAGGTGGAGTTTCCTTCGGCGTTGATGAGTCTGAAAGTATGGACGCCAAAGCCTTCCATGAAGCGGAAGGACCGGGGGATAGCCCGGTCTGACATGACCCAGAGGAGCATGTGGACGGTTTCGGGCGAGAGTGATGCGAAGTCCCAGAAATTGTCATGGGCGGACTGGGCTTGCGGGAAACCGCGATCAGGTTCTTCCTTCACGGCGTGGACCATATCCGGGAATTTCATGGCGTCCTGAATGAAGAACACGGGCATGTTGTTGCCTACGAGATCCCAGTTGCCTTCCTCCGTGTAGAGCTTCACGGCAAAACCGCGAACGTCTCTGACCAGATCGGAAGACCCCTTTGCGCCAGCGACGGTTGAGAAGCGGACGAAAGCCGGGACACGGGTTCCGGTTTTTCCGAGAACTTTGGCGGTTGTGTAGTCGGAGAGGGAGTCGGTGAGCTCGAAGAAGCCGTGTGCGCCGTAGCCTCGGGCATGGACGACGCGTTCGGGGATGCGTTCGTGGTCGAAGTGGAAGATCTTTTCCCGGAAATGGAAGTCTTCCAGAAGCGTTCCGCCGCGCGGGCCTGCCTTCAGGGAGTTCTGGTCATCTGCGACGGGTACGCCCTGCTGGGTGGTCAGGGGGGGGGTGTCGCCGCTTGCGGTCTGATGGGTTGCCCCCTGGGGGCCGCGTTCGAAGGTCTGGTCACCGATGGTCACGGTGGTGCGTTTATCTGCCGTGTCGCTCATGGGTCGATCCGATCTGCTGTCGTCGCGAGTGTCCGGGAAAGTAATGCCGGGCGCTTCGGCCTGATTTCAGTAAGTCGACTTCCGTTTCGGGAAATCCTTCACTTTAGAAGTCTGAGACGTTGGTAAATGTTCCGGAAAATAATTTGGAGAAATGTTCTGAACTGAACGAAAGAGCGGCTCGTTAGCGATCAGACTGCCGTACTGAAGGAGGCTTGGATGCCTGTTGATCCGCGTCATTGTTATCCGCAGCCTCCTTTTGAGGGGCAAACGCAACCTTTTCCTGGTCTTTCGGCGAAGATGACGCCGGAACCTGATTATGGGGAGAAAACCTATCGGGGGTCAGGAAAACTGACGGGGCAGGTGGCTCTGATTACGGGAGGGGATTCCGGGATCGGGCGCGCTGTGGCTTTGGCTTTTGCTCGTGAAGGCGCCGATGTTGCGGTGTCTTACCTTGATTCTGAGAGTCAGGATGCGAAGGAGATTGCAGGGCAGATCGAAGCTGAAGGACGGCGTTGCCTTCTTCTGCCGGGGGATATTCGGGAGGCAGCTCAGTGTCAGGCGCTTGTGAACAAGACACTGGACGCATTCGGACGGCTTGATGTTCTGGTAAACAATGCGGCGTTCCAGAGTTGGGCAGAGCATCTTGAAGACATCACCGACGAAGATTGGCAACGTCATTTTGATACAAACACGCATGCCATGTTTTATCTGACGAAGGCTGCGTTGCCGCATCTGAAGCCGGGGGCGTCCATTATCAACACCTCTTCAGTCAATCTGAAAACGCCTCCGAAAATTCTTGTGCCCTATTCGATGACGAAAGCGGCGATTGCGAACTTTACAGTGAGTATGGCGCAGCAGCTTGCGTCCCGAGGCATTCGGGTGAATGGCGTGATGCCGGGGCCGATCTGGACGCCGTTCATTGTGACGGGAATGCCGGAAGAAGCCCAGAAGAGCATTGGGTCCGATGTTCCGCTGGGCCGACCGGGTCAGCCAGCAGAACTGGCTGGGGCTTATGTGTATTTTGCTGATCCGTTGAACAGTTACACGACGGGCGCTTTGCTGGCTGTTAATGGCGGGATGCCGATGCTCTGACCGGGTTGGATATTCTGGATTTCAGTGGAACGCCTGCCCCTGATCGAGCGGGCGTTTTTCTGTTCTGGGGCCGAAGATCAGAGTGGTGCCCGCGCCTATAAGCAGGACGCAGGTTGTGAGGCCGAAGACGCCGGGGAAACCGGCTTTTGGGTAAATCCAGCCGATCAGGACAGGGGATGAGATAGCGCCCAGGCGTGCGATGGCGGAAGCCAGTCCCATGCCTCTTCCGCGCAGGGATGTTGGGAAGAGTTCCGGGGTGTAGGCGTAGATACCACCGTAGGTTCCGTTCATGAACATGGAGAGCAGGATGCCGAAGATCAGGACCTGTGTGGGTGTCTGGCTTGCGGCCAGGCCAATAGCGCTGATTCCGCCGCAGATCATGAAGGTTGCCACTGTGGCGCGTCGGCCGAGACGTTCCGTGCAGAAAGCTGAGGCGAGATATCCGGGAAGTTGTGCGGCATAGATCGAAATGGCGTATGCGAAGCTACGGGTCACGGTCATGCCACGTTCGATCATGAGCGTGGGGATCCAGGTAAAGAACGCGTAGAAGCAGAAGGTGATGCTGAGCCACATGACCCAGCTCATGAGCGTAGAGCGTCTGAGGTTGGGAGCGAAAAGATCGCTCAGGGAGCGGTTGGCTCTTCCGGCAGTATCGGGTGTTGTTGAAAGACCGACGGCCAGTCCTGCGCTTTGTTCAATCATTCCGACAATGCGACAGGCTTCGTGTGTGCGTCCCTGCTGATCGAGCCATCTTGGAGATTCGGGAAGAGTCCGTCTCCACCAAAGAAGCATCAGGACGGGTAGGGCTGTGGCGGCCAGTGCCCATCGCCAGCCGTCGGGGGAGGAGGGGACGATCATGAAGCCGAGGATGGCAGCTGTCACGTAACCGAAGGAATAGAAGCCGGTGAGGCTGGCCGTGAAGGCTCCGCGATAGCGTGAGGATACGAATTCACTCAGATAGGGGGCGATGATCGTGGCTTCCGCGCCCGCACCCAGTCCAGCGAGAAGACGGGCGCTGAAGAAACTGCTGAATGTGTGGGAAACGGCGGATAGCAGGGATCCGATGGCGTAAAGCGCGAGGGCGCTCATCATGACGGTGCGTCTACCGGATTTGTCTGCCCATAAGCCTGCCAGCAGAGAGCCGATGCCGTATCCCAGATATGTTGCGCTTCCCAATAGTCCGAGGAATGGACCGGACAGGTGCCATTCCGTCTTCAGAACTGGGAGGGTGAAAGCAACGATGGCGGAGTCCAGGCCGTCGAACATGTATCCGCAGCCACCAAGAATCAGGAGGCGGCGATGGAAGGGAGTGAAAGGGAGGTGCTCGAGGCGTTGGGCGATGCTCATGGGTTCTCTGGGGTGCGGGCAGCTATGGGGCGTGTGACAGACTATCTGGGGGGCTGGGAGCGGGTCCAGTCATGGCGGATGAGGGGCGTGAGGTATGCGGAATCCGGGAAAAAGGTTGTGTGTGTCGCAGTTTTCCGCTATTTCGCCGCTCGCACAGGCACCCCTGGAGGTCTGTGTGGTAACGAAATTCAATACGCAGGAGCGTAACAGTGGCTAATTTGACGACACTTGCTGTCTCGACGCGCGCGAAGGCTGGTAAGGGGGCAGCGCGCGCAACGAGACGTGCCGGGCTGGTTCCGGCAGTAATCTATGGTGGCAAGCAGGAGCCTTCCATCATTGCTCTTGATCCGCGCGTGATCATGAAGGAACTGCACCGTGGTGGCTGGTCCTCCCGCGTGTACAACCTGGCAGCAGAAGGTGCAGAGCCGGTTGCAGCTCTGATCCGTGACGTGCAACTGCACCCGGTTTCCGATGCTCCGATCCATGTGGACTTCCAGCGCGTTTCCGCTGGCACGAAGGTTCACGTTGAAGTCTCCATCGTCTTCACGGGCGAAGAAAAGGCTCCGGGCATCAAGCGCGGTGGCGTTCTGAACGTTGTCCGTCACTATGTTGACGTTGCTGCTGACCCGGCCAACATTCCTGAGCACTTCACGGCTGACCTGAGCGCGCTGGACATCCATGACAGCGTTCGTTGGGCTGACCTGAAGGGCACCGAAGGCGTTTCTCTGACGGGTGGTCAGGCTACCGATATCGTGATCGCTTCCGTTGCTCCGCCGACCATCGATGCAGAAATGGAAGCTGAAGCTGCTGCCAAGGCTGCTGCGGCTGCTGCCGCTGCTACGGCAAAGCCGGGCGCAAAGAAGAAGTAAGTCATGAGGCTCTGGACCGGTCTCGGCAATCCCGAGCCGGGGATGAGCCGTCATCGACATAACATCGGCTTCATGGCGGTTGATGAAATCGCCAGGCGTCACGGGTTTTCCCCGTGGCGCAAGCGCTTTCGGGGGGAAACCTCTGAAGGAACGCTTGGGGGGCAGAAAATTCTGCTCCTCAAGCCGATGACCTACATGAACCTGTCGGGTGACAGTGTTCAGCAGGCCGCGCAGTTCTTCAAGATCGCGCAGGCCGACATCACCGTTTTCCATGACGAACTCGATCTTGCTTTCGGCAAACTGCGCATCAAGCGTGGTGGCGGAGCGGCGGGGCATAATGGCCTGCGCTCAATGGATCGCTGTCTTTCCGGGCCGGATTACTGGCGTGTACGGATGGGCATTGGCCATCCGGGGCATAAGGACCGGGTACACGGGCATGTTCTGGGGAATTTCGCCAAGGCGGAAGAACCGGAGTTGGAGCGGTGGCTTGAGGCGGTTGCGGATGCTGCGCCTATTTTGGCCAAGGGCGAGAATGAAGCGTTCATGACGAAAGTGGCGCTGCTTACGGCCTGAATGCCGGGAGACCTCGGGTCTCTTATGGTCAGCTTTTTTCACTGGTATAACGTGCGGGGCGCTGCCGGAGAGAGATCTCAGGCGGGAATCGTACTCTGCTGCCTGTTTTGCAGGGCGCAGGTGTTGTCCGTGGGCGTGGATTCTGCGAACACAGAGCAACTGAATTCTGAGACTGGGCTGACCGAGTTGGCGGCCTGAAAAATGGAGAGCACAATGGGTTTCAATTGCGGCATCGTTGGTCTGCCCAATGTTGGCAAGTCCACGTTGTTCAATGCCCTGACGGAAACAGCCGCAGCGCAGGCAGCGAACTACCCATTCTGCACCATTGAACCGAATACGGGCCGTGTTGCCGTGCCGGACCCGCGACTGGATATTCTGGTGAAGATCGGCAAGTCCCAGAAAGAAATCCCGACCAGCCTTGAGTTTGTTGATATTGCGGGGCTGGTTCGTGGTGCGTCCAAGGGGGAGGGGCTGGGGAACCAGTTTCTGGCGAATATCCGCGAGACGGATGCCATCATTCATGTTTTGCGTTGCTTTGAAGATGATGACATCACCCACGTTGAAGGTGGGGTCGATCCGGTTCGGGATGCGGACATCATCGAGACCGAACTGATGCTTGCGGATCTGGAAAGCCTTGAGAAGCGCCAGATCAATCTTCAGAAGCGTGCGCGGGGCAATGACCGCGAAGCACAGGCCCAGCTTGAGCTGATGGAGCCGCTGATTGCGGCGCTGCGTGATGGTAAGCCTGCCCGTACGGCGGTGCCGAAGGGCCAGGAAGAGGAAGCAGCGCGTCTTCAGCTGCTGACGACGAAGCCGGTTCTGTATGTTTGCAACGTTGAGGAGGCTTCTGCGGCCACCGGAAACGCGCACTCGGAGGCGGTTCGCAAGCGTGCTGAGGAAGAAGGCGCTGGTGTTGTGATTGTGTCTGCGGCGATCGAGGCTGAGGTCAGCCAGTTGCCGCACGAAGATCGTACGGAGTTCTTGGAAGGGCTTGGCCTGAGTGACAGTGGTCTGGATCGTGTGATTGCGGCTGGCTATCGTCTGCTGGGTCTGCGGACATACTTCACGGTTGGCCCGAAAGAAGCGCGTGCCTGGACGATTACTGCGGGAACGAAAGCGCCTCAGGCTGCTGCGGTTATTCACAATGACTTTGAACGCGGCTTTATTGCCTGCGAAACGGTTGCTTTTGACGACTATGTGGCTTGCAATGGTGAAGCAGGCGCCAAGGAGGCGGGGAAGTTGCGGATCGAAGGCAAGGAATATGTTGTGCAGGACGGAGATATTCTCCTCTTCCGATTCAATGTCTGACGCTTCGGCTATTCTGAAAAGCCTGACGGATAAAGCCCGTCAGGCGAGTCGGGGGCTGGCGCGGGCTGATGAGGCTACGCGGAACCGGGCGCTTGTGGCTGCGGCTGCGGCACTTCGTGAAAATTCTACAGCGATTGTTGCGGCCAACCAGCAGGATCTGGCCACATTGTCTGCTGACCGGACGGCAGCGTTCCGGGATCGTCTGACGCTGACGCCTGAGAGGGTTGAGGCAATGGCGAAGGGTCTGGAAGACGTTGCCCAACTACCAGATCCGCTTGGACGTATTCTGGCGGAATGGGAGCGACCGAACGGGTTGCTGTTTCGCCGGGTTGCGGTGCCGCTTGGCGTCATTGGTATGATTTACGAAAGTCGGCCGAATGTTGGTGCTGATGCTGCGGCACTTTGCATCAAGTCGGGCAATGCCGTCATTCTGCGTGGTGGTGGTGAAAGCCTGAATTCGGCACGTGCTATTCATGCGGCGATGGTTGCTGGGTTGGAGCAGGCGGGTCTTGATCCGGCTTGCGTGCAGATTCTGCCTTCTGCTGATCGTGCGTTGGTCGGAGCTTTGCTTCAGGCGGCTGATGGGGTTGATCTCATTATTCCGCGCGGTGGAAAGTCTTTGGTCGAGCGTGTTCAGCGTGAGGCGCGTGTGCCTGTTCTGGCGCATGCGGATGGGCTGAATCACACCTATGTTCATGCCAGTGCTGATCCGGATATGGCGCGTCGGGTGCTGCTGGATGCCAAGATGCGCCGGACCGGGATCTGTGGGGCGACCGAGACGCTGCTGATTGATCGGGCGATTGCCCCGTCACTGCTGCCGCTGATTGTGGACGATTTGGCTGCAAAAGGGTGTACGTTCCGGGCAGATGAAGATGCTCGAGCGATTGTTCCGTCCTTGCCGACGGCGAGTGCGGCTGATTTTGATACCGAATGGCTGGATTCGATTCTGTCCATTGCTGTTGTGGATGGCGTTGAAGAGGCTCTTGAGCACATTGCCCGTCATGGCAGTGCTCATACGGAAGCGATCATTGCCGAAGATCCCGAAGCCGCTGCTGTGTTCCTGAATGGGACGGACAGTGCGGTGGTGTTGTGGAATGCGTCTACGCAGTTCTGTGACGGTGGTGAGTTCGGATTCGGGGCCGAGATCGGTATTGCCACGGGGCGCATGCACGCTCGTGGGCCGGTCGGACTCGAACAACTGACCTGCTATCGCTACGAAGTTCGTGGCAATGGGCAGGTGCGCGGCTGACCGTGATCCCGACTTTTGGGGATGGGCGCCGGATGCGGGTTGGCCTCCTGGGGGGGTCTTTCAATCCGGCGCATATCGGGCATCTTCAGGTGGCGCAGCGGGCGTTGCGGGCTCTTAAGTTGGATCAGGTCTGGCTGATGGTGTCTCCGGGGAATCCGCTGAAGCCCCGGAAGGGGATGGGAGCGTTCAGGGCGCGGCTTGCGTCAGCGCAGAGGCTTGCGGATGGGCGCCGGATTTGTGCGACGGATATCGAGGCTCGCCTGAAGCAGCGTTATACGGTCAAGACTGTGGCGTTGTTGAAGCAGCGTTTTCCGAATGTGCAGTTTGTCTGGCTCATGGGTGCTGATGGGTTGGCACAGTTTTCCCGATGGAAGAACTGGCGTGTTTTGGCGCGGATGATTCCGATCGCGATTCTGCCCCGGCCAGGGAGTGTGACCCCTGCATTACATGGAGCGGCAGCCTCGGTTTTGCGTCGAAATCGGCGGCCATCGAGAGAGGCACCCATACTGGGGCGGAGAAAAGGAAGCGCTTGGACGTTCCTTTCTGCGCCGCAGAACGATATATCGGCTACAGCGTTGCGTAAGTCTGGGCAAATCTGTCTGGACGCGGATCAGGAGTAAAAACCATCACCAAGACGACCTCAACCGACCCGAAGGCCAAGACCATGCGTCGGAAAACCAGCACCCCTGATGCGGCACTGGCCGAGGCTGCCAAGGTGCCGGGAACGCCTCGCAAGAAAGCTGCTGCTGCCGGTCCCAAGAAGACAGCCGTCAAGCGCGAGCCTGTGCAGCGGGATGTTCTGACGAAAATGCTTTCCATTATCACGGCGAGCCTTGAGGAAGACAAGGCAGAAGACATTGTGGTGGTGGATCTGGTGGGGCGCGCCAATTTTGCCGATCGCATGGTTGTCGCAACCGGTCTGGCAGACCGTCAGATTGCGGCTATGGCTCATCACATCGAAAAGAAGCTGGGTGAAGAAGGCTTCAACCGGGTTCTCGTTGAAGGGGCTAATGGCAGCGACTGGGTGCTGCTTGATGCAGGCGATATAGTTGTTCATCTCTTCAAGCCGGAAAGTCGTGAGCTCTACGGTCTGGAAAAGATGTGGAGTGCCGATCTGGATTCGAACGAATCCGAAGTAGCTGTCGGTAAGGGCGAAGAGCAGGGCTGAATGAAGCTCGTTGCTATTGGACGTCTGAAATCCGGGCCGGAACGGGAGCTGTTTGACCGTTATGCGGGCCGGATTCGTCCTGCTCTGACTGTTACAGAGCTGTTGCCTTCCAAGGGGTCGGTTCAGGAGCAGAAACGGCGAGATGCTGGTGCGCTTCTGGCGGCGTGTCCTGAGAACGCCTTTGTCGTTGCTTTGGATGAGGGGGGCAAAACGCATGGCAGCTTGCAGTTTGCCACCCTTCTTTCCCGATGGCAGGAAACGGGCCGGCCTCTTCATTTCCTCATAGGGGGAGCAGAAGGGCTGGATGGTTCTGTTATTCAGAGAGCAGATGCGGTCATTTCTCTGGGCGCCATGACCTGGCCTCACATGCTTGTACGGGTCATGATTGCTGAGCAGATTTTCAGAGCCCAAGCGATTAACTCCAATCATCCGTATCATAAGGATACGCGACCTGACTGAGGTTCGATCACTGGGTCGGGCACAAAAAAAGCGGGGTAGATCCCCGCTTTTTTTGTAGGCTCAATCTTAGCGAATTGAGCGGTTGGGAGCGTCTGAAGTGAACGCGTCGTCTGGGGCTTCAGCAACTTCTGTGTTGCTCATTGGGTGGCCTAGAGCGTTCGAACCATGGAAAACAGCGCGATGCCGGAAGGTCGTAGGGTGGCTTTCACGGGCCACCATAACCTGTCGTGCTGGGCGTCCGTCATCCGGGCGGCCATAAATGAAGCCATAAGTGGGATAGATGCTACCGAATCGTCCGCTACGGTCATTCAGTGCAACGCGGACTGCGCTCCAGTCATTGTTGGGCGATACGTCTACAACGCGCACATTGTGTGCGATGCCGTTGGAGGCCCAGTGAGACTGGTCAATGTAGATGGTGCGGCTGTTTTCTACCGCGCGAACGACGGCCACATGACCCAGTGGCATACGGCGGATGGCGCGGAAGTTCAGGACTGATCCTGCTTCCGGAGCGTTCCCGCGGGCATAGCGGCCAGCAGCATTGTACCACCAGTCACGGGCATTGCCGTGAAGGACAACGTCAGAAGCTTCTTTTGCGTAGGCTACGCACTGAATGACGTGTGCCGTGGAAAATGTGTGGTGGTGGTAGGAATGGGATGCTCGGTGAGAGCGGAAGACACTGTGACCGCCGTGTGAACCACGGAGGTGTTTGGCCTGTGCATGACTTGAAAAGAACATGACCGCTGAGAGCGCCAGGGCAGAGAAAAAAGTTTTCCGGCAACTTTTATGCGTCACGATCTTTTTGATCCTGAATTGGCTTGTGTCGTTCGGGTGACAGGGAGCTAACAATCTTCATGCAACCCTGACAAGGGCAGAATGCATTGCTGAGGGTTAAATTTTCATTTCAGTTGAAAATCTTTCTTGCGTCGCATTCTGCCTTAATTATGCCTTATTGTCCCGAAGTGGTTTATTTGGTCGTCGTTAGCATGATTTCCACGAGGATGCGTGGGTCAGCCATGACGGCCTGAACGCAGGCACGTGCAGGAGCCAGGCCTTCCTGAAGCCATGCGGACCAGTGAGTGTTGAGGGCATCGCGATCAGCAATGTCTTTCAGCCAGATCTGTGCCTGAAGAATGCGGGTGTTGTCTGTGCCGTGTTCTTCGAGGATGGCGTCCAGCTGGGCCAGAACGTCCTTTGTCTGTCCGTTGATGTCTTGGGACAGGTCTTTGGCGACAACACCCTGTGTGAAGATAAAACCGTGGTATTCGACAGCCTTGGACAGGATGGCGTTGGGTTCTGTGCGGATGATACGGCTCATGGAATATTCCTGATCCTGAGGGAAGAAAGGTGCAGAGTGATGCGCCTTTGAGGGCGGGTCAATCACCCCGTTGGTCCCTTGTGGTAGGGGGAAGGACGCGGTATCGCCGGGAGCGATGGATGAACCGGCCGGTCGGGAGACAGAAGCGTGGTCCCTTTGAATGTCAAAAGAGTAGCTGTGACGCCGATCCGGCAGAACTGCACGATCCTCTGGGATGAACGGAACCATGCCATCGTCGTGGACCCGGGCGGCGATGTAGATGATCTGCTTCAGGAGCTCACTGGTTTGACAGTTGATGCGATCCTGTTGACCCATGGGCATCTTGATCATGCCGGTGGGGCTGATGACCTTCGGACGCGTCTGACTGAAGCACAGGGGCAGCCTGTTCCGGTTCTGGGGCCTGATCGTCGGGATGCGTTTCTTCTGAGTACTATTGAAAAGCAGGCAGCTCATTTTGGTTTGAGCGGCATGGTCAGTGTCGTGCCGGACCGGTTTCTGGAAGATGGAGAGACGCTGCGGCTTCTAGGGCATGATATTGAGGTGCGGCATCTTCCGGGTCATACGCCTGGCCATGTGGTTTTTATTGATCATGCCAGTGGCAGAGCAATCGTCGGGGATACGCTGTTTCGTCGGACGGTAGGGCGCACTGATTTTGCGTATGGCGATTTTGAAGCCTTGATTGCTGGTATTCGACGCCAGCTTCTGAGTTTGCCCGATGAAACCGTCGTGTTGTGTGGGCATGGAATGCCAACCACGATTGGTGAAGAGCGTCGCTCCAATCCGTTTCTTGTTGCTGGTCTATAAATTTTCAAAGGGGTTTTTCATGCGATTTTCTGTGTGTTCCGTGTTGGCTGCTGCATGTTTTGCTGTTGGTGGGCTGTCTGGTTCCGCTTACGCAGCGGAGGAGCCGATCCGTCAGGCGCAGCCCGTTTTGCCGACAGCACCTCTGACGATCACCACACAGGATGGGGTCAAGCATCAGTTCACGGTGGAGCTTGCAAAAACATATCGTCAACAGGAAGTTGGCGAGATGTTTCGCAAGGAATTGCCGAAAGACAAGGGAATGCTCTTTCTTTGGCCTCGCCCGCAGGTTTCCGATATGTGGATGAGGAATACTCTGGTGTCTCTGGACATCGTGTTTATTGATTCCACCAACCATATTCATGCGATTGCTGAAAAGGCTGTGCCCTTGAGTGAGGCCATTCTCAGCAGTAATGGTTCTGTTGCCAATACGCTTGAGCTTGCCGGTGGTGTTACGGAAGAGCTGGGTATCCGGGTGGGTGATGCGGTCAGCAGTCCGGCTTTGAAGCACTGAAACGATTGTGAAGGTTCTTGTTACTGGAGCGGCTGGCTTTATTGGGTTTCATGTTGCAAACGCATTGCTTGCTCGCGGAATGGATGTTGTCGGTGTTGATACGCTCAACAGCTATTATGACCGCTCTCTGAAAGAGGCCCGACTGAAGCAGTTGGATGGGCAGGCGAATTTCTTGTTCTTGCAGATGGATGTGTCTGACAGAGATGGGATGACGTCTCTTGTGGCAGCACATCCAGATATTGAGATTGTCATCCATCTGGCCGCGCAGGCGGGTGTTCGATATTCGCTGGTGGATCCTTATTCCTATGTACAGACCAATGTCATGGGGCAGGTCGTTCTGCTGGAAGCGTGTCGAGCGCTCAAAGAGCTGAAGCATTTCGTTTATGCGTCTTCATCCTCTGTTTACGGTAGAAATCGGTCATTGCCTTTTCGGGAAGATGATCGGGTAGATGAACCAAGCTCTTTGTATGCTGTCACCAAGAGAGCGGGTGAACTTACAGCGTCTACCTATGCGTATCTTTATGGAATCCCCCAAACTGGATTGAGGTTCTTCACTGTCTATGGGCCTTGGGGGCGTCCCGACATGGCGTATTATGGTTTTGCCGATGCGATTTGTACGGGGAAGCCTGTCACCCTTTATGAGGGTGCCAACCTGTCGCGGGATTTCACATATATAGATGATATTACCGCGGGTATTCTGGATATCATGGATCTGCCGCCGGAGAAGGGGCAGGCCAGGCTTCTTAATCTAGGCGGGGATAGGCCTGAGCATGTGACTGCTCTTATTGGGCTTCTGGAAAAATATCTTGGGCGTTCTGCACGGATTGAGCTTCGAAAGCGGCCGGTAGCGGATATGGAAAAGACTTGGGCCAGTTTGGAGGGTGTGCGGGCGCTTTGCGGGTGGACTCCTAAGGTTTCCTTAGAAGAAGGCGTTATGAAATTCGCAGCCTGGTACAGGGAATTTCATAAAATCTG
>NZ_BEWO01000030.1 GCF_002723975.1 Gluconobacter japonicus | reverse complement strand
CTGAGTTGCGCCATCTCGGTGCCCCACCGGCCGGCCTACATCCGCCCCAGAATGAGCAGCGGCTTGCCGGCAGCATCCGACAGCGCCATTCGATCGCTGCGCGGACTGACCCTGCCCCCTGGAATGCCGTTCGGCTTAAGAAGCATCTGGGTGGTGGTCTCAAAGTCGCCGTTCTTCAAGGACGAGGGGGTCGCTTGTGCGGTGCTGACTGCGCGATTTCCTCCAGGTTGATATCTGCCGCCCGAGCGGCCTCATATCGGGCTATAACGTCTTCAGTTGTTAAGGTGCGATACACTCCCCGGCGGATGCGACGGATCTGACCGCTGATAGGCCCTGTCACAACACCCTTGGTCACGTTCTCTCTCTGGAAATATGCCTTCAGCTTGCTCTCGGCACCTAACGAGGCCAGATGGGTTTCAGCGACCAGTTCGTCCAGGCAGTCCATGGAAGCGCGTCACGATCCGGGAGTGCTCGCAAAGCACTTTGCCTTCGGCTGCAACGACCAGCCGCTCGGGATAGACGCGCAGACTGACAGGCCGATTAGCAAAGGACGCCGGCACGCTGTAACGATTGCTCTCGAACTGAATGAGGCAGGTCGGCGATACACGCTTGGTGTGCCCGACAAACCCGTCAAATGCCCGTTCCGGCACCATCAGGTGAGGCATCTCCGCCGCATGCGCCGCGGCGACATTGCCAGGCAGTTCGACATGACGCAGGCTGATCCACTGCTCCAGGCAACGCGTCTCAAGCCAGGCATTCAAAGCTGTCAGGTCTGGAAAATTCGGCATTTCCTGCCAGATCTGCCGCCGCGCGTCCTGAACGGTCTTCTCGATCTGTCTTTTCTCCCAGCCCGCGGCCGGATTACAGAATTCCGCCTCGAAGAGATAATGGCAGACCAGGGCAGAAAAACGCAGATTGACCTGACGGGCTTTGCCCTGCCCGATACGATCCACCGCTGTTTTCATGTTGTCGAAAATACCTCTGCGGGGAACGCCTCCCAGAACGCGGAAAGCCTCTGTCAGGGCATCGAACAGTATTTCATGCGTCTGGAGTGGATAGGCCCGCAAAATGAAGGCACGGCTATAGCAAAGCTTGGTGTGGGCAACCTGCAGTTTGATCCGCCGTCCCCCAATAACCGCCCAGTCTTCACCCCAGTCGAACTGGAAGGCTTCGCCTGGCTGAAAGCTCAGGGGCACGAACACGCCACGCCCCGTCGTCTGTTTCACCTTCTGCTGCTCGGCTTTCCAATCTCTTATGAAGGCGGCAACCCGGCCATACGACCCCGTGTAGCCAAGCGCTACAAAATCCGCATGAAAGCGGCGCCCTGTGCGTTTATGTTTGCGCGACTTTGAAGCCTCAAGCATCAGCCAGTTCGTCAGCTTTTGTGCAAACGGGTCCTGCTTGCTCATCCGGACAGCGCACGCAAAAACCGGCTCAAGCGTTTCGGATCGAAGATATTTGCGGATCGTATTTCGCGACAGGTGCGTCCGGCGCTCAATCTCACGGATCGGCAGACGATCCCGATAGTGCCAACGGCGGATTACACTCAACAAGTCCATGCTGATCACTCCTTCGCCTCCCGCGCTCATGCGTCGGGAGCAGTGTCAGGCATGGGTCAATTCTTAATGAAAATTTCCACTCTCCCAGGGTCCGTTCTTAGTGAAAATCAACACTCAAGACTGTCGTAATCGAATCGTTTGACGGTTGCTTCCTTGATTGTCCTGTCGAAGGCAATGAAGAGGTGCAGCCTACTCTACGTGGTCTGGATTTTGGTAATATAGATGTAAAAAAACCGATGGAACAGCGTTTGGGCTTGTCTCCCTCGATAGACGGCAACCGTGAGCTATCCTGACGCTGAAAGGAGCGATGCACGGCCGAACGGTCAGATTGGGAATGCTGGCCTGCAAGGCATAACGGCAGCCAGCAGCGGCGGTAAAGTATACCGGCGAAAAGCGACTGCCAAGGCTTCCTGAGTTTCTGTCAAACTTATCGACTGTGGCTCTTCAGGGCCAGATTTCTGATCTTCAACAGTCTGTCGCTTCCGCGATTTTGCAATTGTTTTTCGGGTTGATCCCGAACTTCTTGCTCAACGCCGCGAGCGAAGCCTGAGGTCGCCGTATTGCTGGTCGCACGGCCTGGGTGGTTGTGGCGCTGCCATGACGTATCTATTCCATAAGCCTTCCTTTCACTCTCGTGAAAATATCACACCATCAAAACACGGGACCAAAAACTTAGGGATTACCTCAGTCTTGAACGGGCCATTGATGGTCTCCGCCAGACGCTCCGTGTAGCAAATGGCGACCTATTGAGAACCACGATCCGAATGCCGCACCAGTATGGAACTGCCTAACGGGCAACGGGTATGGATCGCCTACTCCAAGGCATTGAGCACGAAACCAGCACGCCCGGCTCAAGTGGCGACATAAGTAAAGCCTGACACCCATAGCCGGTTCGGCGCCAGCACTTTGAACTGTTGGTTCACACGGCCGAGCGGACAGGGGCGTTCGTGTCACTGCTCGTCTTGCGCCTCGGCTTGCCGCGGATCAGACCCTGCAGGCCGCGGTCGCGCATTAGCCACGCGACTGTGCAACGTGCAACCGAGACGTTTTCCCGGCATAGTTGACGCCAGACCTCCCGCACGTCGCAAACACCAAATTTCCAGTCTCCTCGCAAAATTTAAAACAGGTTTCCACACACGTATCAATGGGTTCTGAGACTAACGCCGCAGCTCATCAATCAACCATTCTTCAATTTCGCTACTTTCAAATGTTCAAACTTCTCTCTGTATTCTTTCCGCTATTCGCATAGATAAAGCTGCAGCCGTGAGGGTAGGGTTCATACATGTACTAGCGGACATTACGCTCGTTCCTGCAATGTATAGGTTGGGATGATCGTGAGCGCGACAGTCGCGATTCACCACAGAATCCTTGGGATTATCTCCCATAATTGTCGTCCCGGATGGGTGCTGACGATTTTCGAATTTCATGTTTGTCTTGATGATTTCCGCATCAAGAAGTTGCGTGAATCTGTTGAGATCCTTCATGGCGAGTTCAGTGCCCGCATGCCAGTAATCGTCGAGATTGTAGTAGAGTGAGGGGACGGGCAGTCCCAAAGCATCGAATTTCTTCGTGCTTAGTGTTACACGATTGGCGGGATTGGGGAGAACTTCAAAGTCTACGGCCCAAGCGAGTGTGTGAGCAGAAAGTTCCTGAATTCTTCGATCGAGTTCCGTGCCCAGAACGCCCTGTTCTAGGAGGGTAGCAGCATATTGGGATACCGGAGTCGTATTCCGGACTTTGATCTTGTACTGGGCAGCGTTACGGCGAAAATCGCCTTCGCGCTTATTGAAGACCAGCAGTTCTGTCGGTCCCTGTCCGGGCCACATCGGGTCACGGGTTTTCATGGTGACGCTGATGCCGGTGGTATCCATGAGGTTACGACCGACCATGTCCGAACTGTTTGCAATTCCGTTTGGAGAATGTCGTGTTTTGGACATCAGAAGGAGCTTGGGTGTTTCAATCGTATGGGCGGCAACGACGAAAACCTTGGCAGTGACCTTGTGTTCTGAACCGTCAGGACGTTTGAACCACAGCGCCTGAATCCGTCCCGTATCATCGTCTTCAAGTCTGTAGACAACAGCGTTCGGCATGATGGTCGCCCCCCGGCTTTCGGCGATGTCGCAATGCATCGAACCATCATATTTCGCGCCGATGGGACAGACCGGGTTGCAGTTGTTGTTTCCTGCGCAGACCGGTCTTTGATTATAGGGACGCGTCGCCCGGCCATGGGGCTCCCAGACCGGGTGATATCCTCCGGCGGACAGTTTTTCGGCTAGGGTTTTGAACATGTAAGTCAGAGGGAGCTGCTTCATGGGATAGGGCGATGCGCGTGTAGGGGAAGGATTTCCGCCAGCCCCGCTTTCGTCCTGATCATCCGTTCCGCTGACGCCCAGTTCCAGTTCAGCCAGACCATAGTATTTTTCGAGGTCGTCATAGCCAATCGGCCAGTCCCGACCGCGACCATATAGCGAATTGAGCTTGAATTCGCTGGGCAGTAGTCTCCAGAATGCAGAGCCAAAATGCCATGTCGTGCCACCGACGACCCGGAGGTAACTCGTATTGTATTTGACCGGCCCGTTCTGTTCCAGATAGTCGCCATAAGTGGATGGCGCGTGAGGAAGGCTTGGAAACGGCGATCCTGCTCCCTGAAGCTTCATGTTTGCCAGAGACAGTTTGACGGGAGCGTCGCGGTAGGTTTCGACAATGTCGCGACGCTTGACTCGCGGTCCGGCTTCAAGAATGAGAACGGATTTCCCAGCTTTTGCTAGTTGAGCGCCGATCAGGGCGCCACAGACGCCGGAGCCGACAATGACAACGTCCGCATGCAGGGTTTCACTGCTCATCTGACTCTCCCTTGAATGTCATGTAAGGTTTGGGACGGTTGCCCCATGCAAGGGGGCCGGCGCCGTAAGAGGGAACGACAAGGGCTCCTGCGACAGCCTGAAACATCAGGGCATCGGAATAGGCGATCATTTGCTTTTTCGCATCCTGACCTATTACGCCGAGATACCATGCGGAGACGACGGTTGTTGCGGTACCTCGAGCTTCGGGGCTAGGGCCCTGACTCAGGTAATCGTCCATGGTCTGGGCTCCCGAGGCATGAATATCCCGGGACAAATTCGCGATCCTGACTGTCAGGTCCGGGAACTGCTCCTGCAAGCCAAGATAATATCGCCGTGCCAAGATGACGCTCAGGTTCTTCCTGCCTGTCAGAAACTCGGAAAGTATAAGAAAATCCGTAATATCCGAGGCTTTGGGCGTGTTGGTCAGCGCGTGGGATGCAAGAAGACTCATACTGCCAAACGCCAGACCGCCAAGCAGAAGTCTGCGTCTGGGCACCTCACATAAAGCAGTTGGGACGCGAGATTGCGGTTTCATAGTTTAGCGCTCCACAAGCAGACAAAATATAAGATCATGGTGTAAGCTCTGTCCGGCGTTTCGCGACATAGCGTGCGTCGATCTGCACCGATGGGTTGCCGAACGTCTTCAGAATGAAATTGCTGACATCTGCGATGTCCTGGTCCGAGAGACGGTTGACCCAGAGCGCCCCGGAGCCGAACGCCGGCATGAAGACCGCAGTCTCACCGGTTTGCCTCTCGACGCCGGTCAGGATGGTCGCCACAAGGTTACGGGCGTTGGAGCTGCCGGTGGCAGAGTTGTGCGTCAGGGAGGGGTAGGCGTTGACGCCCTGTCCCTGCGCCTGATGGCATGAGGCGCAGGAACCACTGAAAATTTTCCAACCCCTGTCTTCAGGGTTTATCTGTCCTCGGGCCACTTCTTCGGGGCGACCGGCGCCTTCATAAGACGTCCGGGACCGTTTTTCGGAGCTTGCAATCGCGGGAACGTCTCGCAGATATGCGATTATTGCATCAATGTCGTCTGAGGTGAGGAGCTGGGTGCTGTTCGTGACGACTTCCGCCATTGGACCTGCCGCTTGGCCTTTATTCAGAGCGTGGCCGGATTTCAGGTAATTCCTGAGATCGCTGTCTGTCCACTCGGCGATGCCGGCGATCTTGTCGGTCGTGATATTGGGAGCATACCACGCACCGACGACCGAGCCCGACAGAGAACGTCCACTCGCCGGACCCATGAAGAGAGTGCGCGGTGTGTGGCATGTGCCGCAATGTTCAAGATGATCGACTAGATAGCGGCCACGCGCGATTTGTGGTGTTTCTCCGGGCCGTGGCTGGAAGGTGCGTGTATCAAGATAAAGCCAGTTCCACAGCATCATGCCCGAGCGGATGCTGAATGGAAAACGGACATTACCGGACCTGTTTTCCTGTTCGACAGGCGCAACCCCCGATCTGAAGAAGGCGTATAGCGCCTCCATATCGTCATCCGTGACGGCAGCGTAGGAGGTATATGGCATGGCCGGGTAGAGCCGTTTGCCGTTGTGTCCGATCCCGAGGCGTACGGCATTGAAGAACTCTGCCTTTGTGTAGTCGCCTATGCCGGTCTTCGGGGCGGGTGTGATATTGGTCGAATAGATTGTTCCGACAGGCGTTATGATCGGGTAGCCACCCGCAAAGGGTTTGCCACCAGGTGCGGTATGACAGGCCAGACAATCGGCGGCTGTCGCAATATATCGGCCTTTTTCGACGAGTGTCCCGTCCGCAGCGTGGGCCTTGGGCAGCAGGGACACCAGTGCGGTGAGAGCTGAACACGCCACAAGGCATACAGCCACTGTGGTGGCGCAGGAATTTGAGATCTTGCGCATCATGAACGCCCTGTTGTCAGAGGTGCCACCGACGAACTGTGGGCGTGCGAAGGAATTCGCCTGTTATGCACCAGCAAGAGGATGCTCAGGACCCCAAAAAGGCCTACGGCTGCTGCGATCCAGAAGGCGGACGCATATCCGCTGGCGGCGTGCTCGATAACGTAGCCTGTCAGGGCAGGGGCAATGACGCCTGACATGTTGGCAAGGAAATGGATGAAACCGCCGACGGTACCCATATAGATGACGGGTGTGACTTCATGGATCATGGCCCAGAGCGACTGGGTCGCCATCGACAGGGCGAACAGCGATAACGTGAAAAGTGCCACAGCTGCGGTTACGGATTGAACACTGGGGATAGCGGAAAGGGTGACCGTGGCCAGAAGAAGGGGCACGATAGTGGTTGTTTTGCGGGCCTTCAGTCCGTTTTCGCTCCGCTTAAAAAACAGGTCTGAAATAAACCCGCCGAGGAAATATCCAAGAAATCCGCCAATCCACGGAACGCCTGCTGCAACGGAAAGCCCTGCTGGCGTGACATGCATGACATTCGTGAAGTAGCTGGGCATCCAGGAAACAAAAATATAGAGGGGGTAAAGAAGGGCAAACAGCCCGAGAGCCAGACCCCAGGTGGATTTCCGAAGAATGTAATGCCTCAGAGGCGCGCTTCCTTTTGGCAGGATGGCTTCCGAGCGGTCAGACGTGATATGCGCCAGTTCTTCGGGGGTGACGTGGAGGCTTTCCGCGGGACGATCGGATGCAAAACTGAGCCACAGGACGCACCAGAGAATACCGATTGCGCCAAGCACAACGAATGCCAGCCGCCACCCAAAGAAATAACCCAGAGAAATCACCAGTGGCGCCGCGACCGCACTTCCGAGGTTCTGTCCCGAAAGCGTGAAGCCCAGAGCGCGGGCCGTTTCTTTTCTGGGAAACCAGTTTGTGACCATTCGGTTGGTGGTGGAGTTCATCGGCCCTTCAGAAGCACCAAAGAACAGACGCACGATAATAAGCGGGAATAGCGTTGCGACCGCTCCGGTCAGTGAGCAGAAAACCGACCAACTCACGACGGCAACGCCAAAAGTGCGCTTTGGCCCGAATTTGTCAGACAGGTAGCCGCCCAGAAAGGCGAATATTGCGTAGCTAAAAAAGAAGGCGCTGAACACCCAACCCAGCTGTGAAGGTGTGATGTGAAGATCACGCTGTATTTGAGGTGCCAGAATGCCGACAGCGGCACGATCAGTATAATTGATCATTCCAAGCGCAAACAGCAGCACGGCGATTACAAGTCTGTAGCGGCCTTTTGTCACTATACACCTCAATGGCTGGCATTGATCTGCGCAGCCGGTTTCGTGTCGAAAATCAAAACGTATAACGCTCTAATGAAAGGCGCTTACATCACATGAATGCTGCCCAAACAATCTAAAAAGCGTGATTTTGGCTGAGATATGCAGATTGAAGCTAATTCCAGCAGCGATAAAAAATAAAAATATCACATAAACTCAGATATATAGGGATAATTTCTATATATTTATGAGATATATAACATATACGTGTTTATCGTGAAAGAAGGTGTCTGGTGTAAGCGTTTTCATTGACGCCGTGCAGATTCCGGTTTCCGAGAAATTGGCGTGGCTTTCTTTGTTTCATCTACGCAAAGGAGAGAGGCGGATATGACGCGAGAGCAGTTTTCACTGAGCGTGGCTCTAGTCGTAAAAGATGCATTCGATAACGGAATTCTGCGAGATTTCGTCCGGAAAACCGGTCTGGAGCCTGTTATTGAATGGGCCCCTACGACGGTCATTCTTGCATCGCTTGAAAAAGGGAAAAGACCTGACGGTATCATTGTGACCGATGACGCACTAGCGGGACTTGTTGAGAAGAAAATTGTCGTGCCAAACGCCTTGGTGCCACTGGTGACCTCGAAAATCGGTATCGGTGTCGCCAGTGGGGCGGAGCATCCCGATATAGAAACGGTCGATGCTTTCAAGGCGACGTTGCTGAAGGCCCGCTCGGTTGCCTATTCGCTTGGTGGTCAGAGTGGTCTGTATTTTGCACCTCTCCTCGAGCGGCTTGGTATTGCTGAAGCAGTCAATGCCCGGGCGACCCGCATTCCTGCCGGATTTTCCGCAGAAAAGCTGAAAACGGGAGAGGCTGATATCGCTGTCCAACAGATCAGCGAGCTTCTGGCAATCGAAGGAACAGAAATCGTAGGGCCCCTTCCTGAAGAAATTCAGAAAGTCACGCCTTTCTCGGGCGCGCCTCTGGCTGACAGCCTCCAGAAAGAGAAGGTCGAGGCCTTTCTCGCCTTCCTGCGCGAGTCGAAATCAGCGGAGCGTTTCAGAAAGTCCGGTCTTGAGCCTAGGTAAATCGCGAGAAACAACGATCATGATTTCTGGTTCTTTAAGGTATTCGGCTGCATTGCTGATCGGTAGTGCTGCCCTGTTCTGTGGTTCCGCACATGCTCAAACGATTCAGGAGGCTGAGCCAACTTACGATGCCAGTGTTCGGGTCGCAAAGCCCCTCCCTGCAACCCCGTTGAGTGGACCGGTGGTGCCGCCGTTTGAAAATCCTCCTGCGTTTCTTCCGGATTTTTTTGGTGTGCGGGCTTGGTTGAGGGCGCATGGCATTGCATTGCTGATGTCCAATACCAACGAATTTACGGGGGCGCTCACCAAGCCCACGCCGGGTTTCAGAAACTACCGGCAGGGAGCAAGCAATGCCGGGCAACTCAGTACGGTTCTGCATATGAACTGGGACAAACTGATCGGCCTACGGGGTTTTGCGACGCATGCCGTTTTTACAAGTCGTTATGGCACGACTGCCAACCGGATGTTTGGTGACTGGTTGGGGCATGCGTCGGAAATTTATGGCGGCGGGGGGAATGTCGTCGTTCATCTGGTTATGGCTTATGGTGAGGAAAACCTTTTCGGTGGCCGACTGGCGATTGCTGGCGGGCGTATGACTGAACTATCGGATTTCTCCAACTCGCCCCTGTTCTGCAATTTCATCAACAACAGTCTGTGTGGTCGTCCCAGAGCCGTGAGTGATAATGACTATATTGGCCGTTATCCCGCGGGTGTCTGGGGGACCCGGGTGCGCGGCCGTCCGTCTCGCTATACTTATATTCAGGCAGCCGTCTATTTTCCTGAGAAAAGTATGTTCTCCAATCTCTATAACCGGAGCGGCTTCAAATTCAGTGGTGGGTCGGCCGTTCTTGGTCAGTCGATACCGGTTGAAATGGGGTGGGAACCCGAGTTTGGTGCGAAGCACAAGCTTGCTGGGCATTATAAGATTGGCGCGCGTCTTCTGACTGTTCCGCTCTCGGATAACTATTACGATATTCATGGTCTGCCATTCAGTATGACGCGCAAAAAGGCGATGCAGCATAACAGGAGCTGGACTGCATGGTTTGAAACGGATCAGAAAATATGGCAGCCGCAGGGAGCGCCAGCTTCGTCAGGCACGACACTGATTGGTGGTTTCATTCTCAATGACCCACGTGTTGCGCTCCGGCGCTGGGAGACCTATTTCGGTTTTATTAATCGTGGGTTTATCCGTTCGCGTCCTCAGGATGCTCTGAATTTCATAGGAATGTACGAAAAAATTTCCGGTGGCGTGAGCGCTACAGAGGCGAATTATCTTGAAGAGGGAGCAGCAAGTCTGATGCCCAATCATGCGACGGGTGTTCAAAAAAATGCCGCTGTTTTTGAAGTCAATTATCAGATCCAGGTAACCCGGGGTTTCGCTTTCGCGCCCGATTATCAGATTTTTTTCAACCCGAATGGTCAGAAAAATCTGCGGACGGCGCATGTTCTGGGCTTTAAATCGACCGTTCAGATTTTCTAGCAAAAAGATATATCTATTTTTGACGGCCGAGAGCTTTCCTGCGTTTCAGGCCGGTTGAGCTGCTGCCGGCCTGAGAACAATACTACTCGGACTGGCAACGTTCACACAGTGCTCAACACCCGTAACGTCCAGTCCCTGAGTCGTAAAGGCGACGCGCCCTATTGTGTCCGACGCTTCGTGGGCGATCAGAAGCGTTGATGTAGGCACGACGATTGTAAAAAACCGTGGCGTTTTGCCCCCGCTCCCGATTGATCGGGTGAGAAAAAGCGTTCCGGTATTGTTGTCTATGGAGAGGACGCTCAGAAGATCGGCGCCACGAAGGGAGACGAGGACTGACTTTGCGTCCGGGGAAAGAGCGATTTCTGCTCCTCTCCCGTTTCCTGTGTAATTCTCTGGAAGAACCTGAACAATCTGCTGAGGGGTCAACTTACCGGTTTCGGAATCATGGCGATAATACGTTACCGTACAGTCCAGTTCGTTGATGACATAGGCCCAAGGTTTGGTTGGATGAAAGACGATGTGTCTGGGGCCTGCGCCTTCACGTGTTGGTATGCTGTCGACAAACCGAAAGTGCCCCTCGTGAAAACGAAAAACGAAAATACGGTCCAGACCTTTGTCTGGGACATACAGGAAGCGTTCTGTGGGATCGAATGTTACGCCATGAGGATGGGAGCAATGCTGTTCGATCCGGTGAGGGCCACGCTCTCCCGGGAGTGTTGCCGATGACGTGACCGCGCCGAGCATGCCGTTGGCCTCATCGAAGGAAACAGATGTGAGAGTACCATCTGCATAATTCGGGATCGCGATGAAGCGGTTGGTCGTATCAAAAACGAGATGAACCGGATTGCGTCCACCGCATTCAACACCGGACCTGTGTTGGAGAAGGCCGTTCTGGCGATCGATAGCGTAAGACGAGATATGGTTGCGGTCTCCATGAACGGCACAGAGATAGCCTCCGCTTCGATCAAGTGAAAGGAATGAGGGATTGTCGGGTGTCAATATATTCTGAAGATGTTTCCAATCAGTGAGCGTGTCGTTCACATGATAAACGTTGATCCCCCGGCCGCGTGCCTGCCGCTCTACAGTCGTGTAGCAACCGACATAAGCGAAAAATCCGCAAGGCATAAGCTCTCCTTTCTTACGTGAATTGGAATCCGGAATGGCAATTTTGGAAACGATTACATGTTCTTGAGGGTGCCGTTAATGACGCTCCGTAAAATGGTGCTCATTTTTGCGTGATCTTTAAATGCGGGGTTAGAGGATCCTGATAGGACTAATTTGAAAAATAAAACAAAAACAATAACATAAATTGATTTACTCGAAGCTTCGACGTCATGAGTGAACAGATGGAAGTGTGGGGCTGTATCATGTGTCCCTTGCAACAGGAGGAAAAAGGGACATAAAGGCAATGTAAGGGCTTACATAATAAATTTAAGCACAGGAGCATGTCTGGAAATGGGTGACATCACAAAAGCGGCTGACGGCCTTCAGCAGACTGCCCCTCCTGTTCTTTCCACAGCGCTTAAGGCGACTCCCGGGAGTTTGCCGGCACGTCTGCGGGATATTCTTGCGCTTGATGATTTTGAGCGGCACTGCAAGCCTTTCCTTCCGCGCATGATCTATCAATACGTCGCAGGCGGTGTGGAAACGGAAAGCGCCATGCGCAACGGCCGCCAAGCCTATCAGGATTATGGTTTCACACCTCGTGCGCTGGTCGATACTTCGGCACGCTCCACGCAGACCAGCCTGTTCGGGAAAACGTATTCCGCGCCATTTTCGATCGGGCCTTTAGGAGGGGCAGCGTTCGTCGCCTATCGTGCGGATCTTGCGCTGGCGGGTGCGGCCCGCTCATGCAACATCCCCATGATCCTCAGTGCCTCTTCACTGATCCGGCTGGAAGACGTCATTGCCGTCAATCCTGATGCTTGGTTCCAGGGGTATCTTGCCGGGGATTTTGATCGGATCACGCGCATGCTCGACCGGGTCGAAGCCGCGGGTTACAGAAATCTCGTTGTGACCGTCGATACGCCGATCCTTGGTAATCGTGAACATAATATCCGGTCAGGGTTTGCAATGCCTATCCGGGTTACCCCCCGTGTGATGGTTCAGAGTGCAACCCATCCACGCTGGCTTCTGGGAACTGTTGCCAGAACTTTCTTGAAGCATGGTGCGCCGCATTTTGAAAATACGGAAGCCGATCGCGGTCCACCGATGATGTCCCGCAAAGTTCGTAATACCGTTGCGCGGGACAAACTGACCTGGGAGCATATTGCGTTCATTCGCAGACGCTGGAAGGGGCCTCTGGTCATTAAGGGCATCATTTCTCCGCATGATGCTCTTATGGCGAGAGATCATGGTGCGGAGGGCATTATTCTCTCCAACCATGGTGGTCGTCAGCTCGATCATGCGATGGCGCCTCTGCGTGTTCTTCCAGAGGTCGCATCCTGCAAAGGGGATATGAAAGTCATTATCGATGGCGGTATTCGACGTGGCTCTGATATCCTCAAGGCATTGGCTCTGGGGGCAGATTTTACGCTCATGGGACGGCCTTTTCTATTTGCAGCAGCCCATGATGGTCAGAGGGGTGTAGAGCATGCATACACAATCATGCGTGATGAAATCATGCGAGATATGGCGCTGCTGGGCGTGAATTCTGTCGAAGAGCTGAACGAAAGCTTTGTCAGAAAGGCAGGTCCTTAAAGTTTGTCTGGCGGAGCCACAGTGCCCCGCAGGACAAGCTCCGGGGTAATCCGTGTGACCTGTACCATTGTTTTGGCGCCCATGAGGTTGAGCAGGGCAAGAGCAGAAGACTTTCCGATTTCGTCGGCATCGACGCGAATGGTTGTTAGCGGGGGTGAGAGAACGGCAGAGAAGCTTGAATCGTTGAAACCGATTACGGAAAGCGCCCGGGGGATATCGATGCCTCTCTCGGATGCCTCGCTCATGATACCCAGTGCGATTTCATCCGTTCCACAAATAATGGCTGTCGGCCGCTGCTCTTCCGGACCGCCCATCAGTTGGCTAAAGGCATCCCGGCCAGCCACAATCCCTGACGAGACAATCAGATCATGCGCTGGACTGAGTTCCAGGCCGCGTTCTGCCATGGCCAGATGCACAACCTTCGGCCCGTGGGGCTGCTCGGTCATTGTTTTCACGTGTGCCGGTGACGACGGCAAGTCGCTTGTGACCGAGGTCTAGGAGGTAGTTTGCGGCACGAAATGTGGCCTCCCGGTTATCGAAGCCGACACAGTATTCACGGTCGGAAAGGCTGAAGCTCTGGATGATGGGAACCTGACTGCGTTCCGCGCGCGCATAAAGGGCTGGATCGTGGATGCCGCCAACCAGCATCAGTCCATCAACGCCGCGCTGCAACAGAAAAGTGACTTCCTGCATTTCGGTGGCGAGATCGTATTCGGAACTGGCCGCCAGCACCTGATATCCTGCAGCCCGCATCGTTCTTTGAAAACTCGAAAGCGCCCGCACGAACACCTCGTTTCCATAGCTGGGCACGATCACGCCAACTGTTGAAGAGCGACGCGTACTCAGCGCGCGTGCGGCGCTGTTCAGCACAAAGCCAAGTTCCGCAGCGGCTTTCATGACGGCTTCGCGTGTTGCCGGTCTCACTTTCTCGGGTTCGTTCAGGGCCCGAGACACTGTGGCGATGGAGACGCCCGCGAGTTCCGCAACATCCTGCGCGACCGGAAGGCGCGTGCGACCGTCGCTGTTTGAGCTCCTGTTTTTTCTGGGCAAGGGGTGGTCAGGGTTGATTGTACTCAATGCTTGCGTTCCCGTTACCGGTCCGGAGGGCTTTACCATGACGTTGCGGCCGCTGCCGGCCCGGCTGTCATGGAGAGGGTGCCGGCCGGATGCAGTCTTATACCGTCCCATTTCAAAACAGTCATTGTCTTGTCGGTCGTGTTCTGCACGACAAGGGTGTGACCATCTGGAGAAAACATGATGCCCTGGGGCCAGCGCCCAACGTTTTCACTCGCTATGAGCGCCAGCCTGCTTCCGTCAACACGATAGAGTGTAAGAGTTCCGTGTTTCGACGGATCTTTGTTGGAGTTGTTGACAGCGCCCACGGCGAGGTAGCGCCCGTCCGGAGAAAATCGGAGGGGTTCGGGGCCGGGGGCGACCGGTATTGTGCCGAGCAGATTTAACGTCCCGTCGTTCAGCCGCACTAGATGCACGGCGGGGTGTACAGGGTCCTGATCTCCTATGGCGATGAGACCTGATCTGGTGATATCCATCGTGTTGGGGGCATAGCCAAGATCAAGACGTTGCTTCTGCACGTCAAAACCGTCTCTGCGCCTGTTGAGGAGGGCGAGCTGATGCGGGCCGCGCAGTACGACCACGGCATGCTGCCCGTCCGGCAGGAAAATGACGGAGGCCGGGTTGCTGTCAGCCCCCATGCTCAGGGTCTGGACAGGATGGAGTTGCCGGTGTGCGACGGCAAAGACAGAGACTGTTCCGCTTTTCCGGTTTCCAACGAGTACCCATTTCTGGTCCGGTGACACGGTGACCTGACTTGCGCCCAAGCCCGCGTGAAGCGTCTGAACTAGATGCAGGGTGGCGTGGTCGATGGCTACGACCGATACGACATCATCTTCGATGACGGGATCTCCCACATGCGCGCCTGCGTGCGACCCGGCTGTGACGATGGCCCAGCATGAATCCGGAGCGATCCAGACTGTTGTCGGAGGTCCTTCGACCGAGTTGGGCAGGTGAAGGGTTTTTCCCAATACAGGCGAGCCATGCTCGAATCGGATCAGGGAGAGGCTGTCCGGGACGATTATCCCGGCAGTGACCATTTTCCCTGCAGTATTGGTCGTCGTGTGGCCGTCATTTGCCGAAATGGCCCATTGGCCTGCCGCATGAACGTTATGCACGAAAAATGCGCACAGGATGGCCCCTGTGACCGGACTTAGGCGCCGCCTGTTCTGCTGCCGGGACTGCCTGGCGGCTGAGGAGGGTTGGTCAGTCATTGTGATTTGTTATCCATTAATAACAATAAAGTGATACAAAAAACCCAAATTGAATGATGGTACATTTATATCGAGGATGTAAACGTTTTCAATTGCTATTGAACGCGTAGTCTGCGAGTATGAGATGAGCATCATATTGAAGCGTCGATCGTTTCTTGGATCCGTGGCTCTGGCAGGCGCGGCCGCATCTCTTTCGTCCTGGCATCCCGCTTATGCGAATATGTGGCAGGCATCACTCCGGCTGCCGGACCCTGCTGTCAGAATCCTCGATCCCGCGTTCAAAACCTGCGTCAACGCTCTGTCCGTTGTGCAGCGGATCGCAACCGGCTTTGAGTGGACGGAGGGCCCCGTGTGGCTGGGAGAGGCCAATCTTCTGCTTTTCAGTGATATCCGTGGCAATCGCATCATGAAATGGGACGAGGCGACGGGAGAGACATCCGTCTTCCGGGCTTCATCGAATTTTTCCAATGGCAATACGGTCGACCGTCAGGGCAGGCTGCTGACGTGTGAATGTGCCACCCGGCGCATTACCCGCACGGAAGCCGATGGCCGGATCACCGTTCTTGCGGGCGGGTTTGACGGCAAACCCTTCAATTCTCCCAACGATATCGTGTGCACTGCTGATGGTGCCATCTGGTTTACGGATCCGGCTTTCGGGCCGAATTTTTCTGAAGGCGATCTGCCGCCCGTTCAGGTGGCGCGCGTCTATCGGATCGACCCGCGGACGCGGAAGACCGAGGCCGTGCTGGAGGATGTACCGGGGCCAAACGGGCTCTGCTTTTCGCCCGACGAAAAAACCCTCTATGTCGTCGCATCCCGTCACACCCCTCATCGACAGATATGGGCGTATGATGTTTCTGCAAACGGCACGGTCTCCGGCCAGAGAGTTTTTCTGGATTGTGCAGAAGCGACGGCGGACGGCCTGCGCGCGGATATCAATGGCAACCTGTGGTGTGGATGGGGTTCAGGCGAGGGTCTGGACGGGGTTGCGATTTTCAATTCGCAGGCCAGACAGATCGGACATATTGATCTGCCCGAACGTTGTCCGAATGTCTGTTTCGGGGGCGTTCATCGAAACCAGCTTTTCATGGCGTGTCATACATCCATCTATCGTCTGACTCTTGCGACGCAAGGCGTACCGCAGATCGGCTGACGAACGCAGACCCGACTTTTCCCGGTATGACTTACCCGTCGTCCAGCAAGTTACGTTCTCGTGAGACGCTTAATATGAGTTTGCAATACACAGAGTATTCAAAGTATGAAAGCGCTTACATTTATTTCGGCTTCTGTAGTGCCGTGGCGTGTTTTCAGGGAATGATGAAATGAGCCCGCGTATTGTTCTTCTTCATGCCACTCCCGTGGCAATGGCTCCCATCCAGAATGCATTTCGTCGCCTCTGGCCGGAGGCGGAGATCGTCAACCTGCTTGATGACGGATTGACGATTGATCGCAAAAAAAGCGCTGATCTGTCTCCGGAGCTGTCACAGCGATTTGTCGCTTTGGGGAAATATGGAGCGTCCATGCAGACGCAGGGTCTGTTGATCACATGCTCTGCATTTGGTCCGGCGATTGACGTACTGGAAAACGAGCTGTCGATTCCTGTGCTCCGTCCCAACGAGGCCATGTTCCGCGCGGCACTGGAGAAGGGCACGCGTATCGGGATGCTGGCGACATTTGCGCCATCCGTTGTGACGATGGAACAGGAATTTGAGACTTTCCGGGAGCAGGCATCGTCAAAGGCCACACTGGAAACAATCATTGTCCCTGATGCCATTGATGCGCTGCGTCGTGGCGACGTTGAAACACATAATCGTCTTGTTGCGGAATACGCCCCGCGTCTGAAGCACTGTGACGTCATTATGCTTGCCCATTTTTCAACATCCGAAGCTCTAAAAGCCGTGGAGACTGCGGTCAGTATTCCGGTTCTTGCCGCGCCGGATGCAGCCGTCCAGCGGATGCGCCTGCTGCTGCGCGCCTGAGCATCGGGAGCGGTGCTGATCTGCGTCCGCGCGGCTGATTTCATCGACGCGCATAACAATTTTACCGAATTTTCAAAGGTGTCTGGAGAATGAGCGTTAGATCGCGAAATGGCGGTGCTGTGGTTTGTGGTCGTCGCGCCATGCTTCAGGGGACCGCGCTGGGTCTTGTTGTAGCAGCTTTATTCCATTTCCCTTCGGAAGGCGTGTCAGAAGCTGCCGACAGGGAATATGCTTATCGGCCCGTATTTTTTTCCGATGACGAGTGGCAGACACTGAACAGCTTTGTAGACAGGCTGATTCCGGCGGATGTCGAGGGGCCGGGCGCGCTTGAGGCGCATGTGCCTGAATTCATTGATCGGCAGATGAATACGCCGTACGGCCATGGAAGCGAATGGTATCTCCGGCCCCCTCTGATGAAGACATCGGCTGCGCTGGGCTATCAATTCCTTTTCACGCCGAGAGATATCTACAAACAGGGCCTTCCAGCGCTGCACAGTGCGATCATGCAACGCTATGGCAAGCCGTTCCATCAGCTTGATGCGGGGGAACGTGACCGGATTATCGGCCAGATGGAAAAGGGAAGCCTCACGCTGTCGCCCGTGCCGTCGAAGCTTCTGTTCGGGCAGATCCTGAAAAACTGCAAGGAAGGCTATTTTGCCGATCCGATACATGGCGGGAACTACGAAATGGGAGCCTGGAAAATGATCGGGTTCCCCGGTGCCCGTGCGGATTTTACGGACTGGGTTGATCGTTATGGGGCGCGCTACCCCCTTTCGCCCGTTTCAGTTGGCGTTCATGGCGTGCAGGGAGGCGTATGATGGTTTCTCGTAACGAAAAACATACCGATGTGGTGATTGTCGGCTTTGGCTGGGTCGGCGCCATCATGGCGCGGGAACTGACGCAGGCGGGGCTGAACGTGGTTGCGCTGGAGCGTGGCCCACGCCGTGACACCTGGCCTGAAGGGGCCTATCCCTCGTCAATCGACGAACTCACGCACAACACCCGACATGCTCTTTTCCTTCAGCCGTCGCAGTCGACGGTGACGGTGCGCCATCGCGACAGTGATGTGGCGGCTCCCTACCGGCAACTCGCGGCATTTCTGCCGGGAACGGGGGTCGGTGGGGCCGGCCTGCACTGGTCCGGATGCCACTGGCGTATTTCGCCTGTCGAACTCCGTCTGCGCAGTCATTACGAGGAACGATACGGGAAGGACTTTATTCCACAAGACATGACCATTCAGGACTGGGGCGTGTCCTATGAAGAGCTTGAGCCGCATTTTGCCTTCGCCGAGAGCGTGTTCGGGACGTCGGGGCAGGCCTATAAGGTCAATGGCAAGATCGTAGGTGATGGAAATCCGTTCGATGCGGATCGTTCAACGCCTTTTCCATTGCCCGCCATGAAGAATACCTATTCCGCCGAACTCTACAGCAAGGCCGCAGCGGAGTGTGGGTATCATCCCTTCCGCATCCCGTCCGCCAATGCGTCACAGGCCTATACCAATCCTTATGGATGCCAGATGGGAGCCTGTACGTTCTGTGGGTTTTGCAGCGGTTATGCATGCTACAACTATTCCAAGGCATCTCCAAATGTGAACATCCTGCCTGCACTTGAGCGTGAAAGTCGTTTTGAACTACGGGTCGAATGTGATGTTCTAAAAGTCGAGACAGATTCATCTGGCAAGAAAGCCACGGGCGTGATCTATCGGACGTCCAAAGGTGAGGAAGTCCGTCAGACTGCCGATATCGTCATTCTGGCCAGTTTTGCTTACAACAATCCTTACCTGCTTCTTCTCTCCGGGATCGGCCAGCCTTACGACCCGAAGACAGGCGAGGGGACTGTTGGACGCAATTTCGTCTACCAGAATGAATCCGGCGTAACGCTGTTCTTCGGGCAGGACAAATTCACCAATCCGTTCATCGGGGCCGGTGGCAACGGTGTTGCGATCGATGATTTCAATGCGGATAACTTTGATCATGGACCGCTGGGCTTTGTCGGTGGAGCGCCGATCTGGGTCAATCAGGCCGGCAGCAAGCCGATCAGCAGCGCCACGGTGCCCAAGGGGACACCGCAATGGGGCGCGCACTGGAAGAAAGCCGTCAAGGACAGCTTCCAGCACACGATATCGATCCATGCCCATGGCACCAACATGGCATTTCGCGACTGCTACCTGTCTCTTGATCCGACCTATAGCGACACTGCCGGGCGTCCGCTGCTGCGGATCACGTTCAACTGGCACGATAATGATGTGAAGATGATCCGCTACGTGACGGACCGGATGGCGGATATCGGTCGGGCCATGAAACCAGAATCCATGTCGGTCGAGACGAAGGAGTTCGGAGAGGAATTCGACCTTCGCCACTATCAGACGACGCATATCGCGGGTGGCGCGATCATGGGAACGTCCCCCAAGGACAGTGTGGTCAATCGCTATCTCCAGCACTGGGATGTGTCCAATCTCTTCGTCATCGGATCATCGGCGTTTCCGCAGGGTATCGGATACAATCCCACTGGTATCGTTGCGGCTCTGGCTTACTGGTCTGCAAAGGCAATCAGAGAGCGTTATCTGAAGTCTCCCGGACCAATGGTGCAGGCATGAAGAGGCGTAAAACAATGAAGCTGCGTCTTCTTCCGGTACTGGCGGGCGCGATCTGCGTCGTGCAGTCCTCCGGGGCATATGCCGCCGATGCAGATCTGATCAAACGGGGGGCATATGTCGCCGTTCTGGGGGACTGCGAAGCATGTCATACCGCCCATGACGGCAAATCTCTGGCTGGCGGACTGGCCCTTCAGTCGCCGCTCGGAGCAATTTACTCCACCAATATCACGCCTGATCGTGACACCGGGATAGGCACCTGGAGCTACGAGGATTTCGCGCGTCTCATGCGTCGGGGAATCAGGAAAGACGGGTCGAGCGTTTATCCGGCGATGCCGTATCCGTCCTATTCGAAAATGACGGATGAGGATCTGCAGGCCCTTTACGCATACCTCACGCAGGGTGTCGCTCCGGTCAGCCTGAAAAACCGGGCGCCGGATATTCCATGGTTATTGTCAGCACGCTGGCCTCTGGCGATCTGGCGTCTGCTTTTTGCGCCTTCACCTGCGCCTCCATTACCGTCTGCCCCTCATGATGATACGTCCGATGCGCTGGTCGAGCGTGGCCGTTATCTTGTGGAAGGGCCGGGGCATTGTGGAAGCTGCCATACGCCCCGCAATTTCGTGCTCGCCGAAAAGGTCCAGACCGCAGCGGATGGGCCGAAATATCTGTCCGGCGGCTTCATCGTAGACAACTGGGTCGCGCCAAGTCTTCGGAGTGATGACGCCGGTGGACTTGTGGGCTGGACCCCCGAGGATATCGTGGCCTTCCTGAAAACGGGGCGTAACAGGCATGGCGCGACATTCGGTGCGATGAACGGCGTCATCACGCATTCGACCTCCCTGACGGATGACCATGACCTGGCGGCAATCGCGGCCTTCCTGAAGACGCTCGGCCCTCCGCCAGGCGTTTCGGTTCAGGCGTTCCATTATGATGATACGGTATCGCGCCAGCTCTTTGCGGGAAAAATGCCGTCGGAAGGTGCGAGGATTTATGTTGACCGTTGCGCCGCATGCCACCGGACGGACGGACACGGATATCCCGGCGTCTTTCCTCCGCTTGCCGGAAATCCGGTTCTTCAGGGACCCGATGCAACTTCGGCCGCTCATATCATTCTGAGCGGCGGACGGCTTCCCGGAGTTGCGGCTGCGCCGTCGTCTCTGGTGATGGGGTCATACCGGGATGTTCTGGATAATCAGCAGATTGCCGACCTTGTCACTTTTCTCGGGCAAAGCTGGGGCAATCACGGCGCGGCAATGACGGCGTCACAGGTGGCGAAGATCCGACAAGCAACCACAGACGAAAAGAAGCCTGTGGGTGAGTGAAACAGGTGTCGAATTTTGTCGAGATCATGAGGAGCAAGGAACGAAATGTTTGTGAATCAAAAATCTGATTGCGCCATACCAGCGCTGAAACCGGTATCGTCTGCCAGGCATGTATTGGCTGGTCTCTGTGTCCTGACGCTGGGGCTATTTCATGGCGGCAGCGCTCAGGCGGCTGCACACAAACCCGACCCATCGGAAATCGTCGAGACGGCACAGGACACCTATCATCATGTTATCTTCGAAAACGAAGATATCCGGCTCATGCGCGTCATCATTCCGCCTCACGGCAAAACCCGTTGGCATCGTCAGGCGCTTGACTATGTGAATACGCCGATCGTCGGGACGACCATCCATAAGGACTCTCTTTCCGAGCCGTCCAAGGACGGCACGATGAAGGCGGGGGAGGTGCGTTACCTTCCCTACAGCCAGAAGTCGGACGTCGATCAGGTCATCAATACAGGCGATACTGTGAATTCACAGGTCACATTCGAAATAAAACGCAAGGGCGTTGGACATTTCGGCCCGGCTGACCGAGCGAACAGTCAGGCTTTCAGAATGATCCTCGACAAGCCGGTCATTCGGGGGTGGCATGTTCATCTGGAGCCAGGACAGAGCACGGGTGACTATACGCAGTCGGGGCCGGGTGTGCGTGTGTTTCTCACCGGAGGACGCCTGATGACGCGTGAGAAGGGGGCCGTGGCATTCTCCGAACAGCACCTGAACCAGGCAGATGCACAGGTTCTGGCGAAAGGCACGTTCGAAGTCATTAACGGCAGCATGGAGCCCATGGACTACAACGAATACGAGTTGAGGTGACGCATTCTGCAAACCGGGTGTCCATCCGGACGCCCGGCAGTCTCAGCCTCCTATCGCCGGGCGCAGCGTTTTTTCCAGTTCGTCGAGAACCGTCATGGTGGGACGGGACTGATTGCGGGATTTGAGCATCAGAATTCCGTATGAACTGATGGCGATGTTCACATCGGACGATACAATCTGGATCTGCCTGTATTTGGCCTGCTGATTGGCGACCGCGGCGGAGAGCACTGTCAGCGCGTCTGTCTTTTCCAGATAAGCGAGTGTCATCACCAGAGAGTCGCTGCCAATGATGTCTTTCGGGAGCGGCAGGTTTCTATCCTGAAAGATGCTCTCCAGCCTGCTGCGTGATTTTCCCCCTTTCCTTTGCAGGACCCAGGGAAAAGGCGCCATGTCCTCCAACCGAACCGGCGTTGCCTTTCTGAAAAGAGGATGGTTCTGACGCGCTGCGATGACCATGGGTTCTTCCCCGATGGGGGTATAATGACACGCCATGCTCCGCGTATCCTCCGGCGGCCGACCAATCATGATGTCGATATCCCCGTTCATCAGGTCATGGAAAAGACCAATGCTCGATCCGGTGCGGATTTCGAGCGATATGCCTGGGTTGTCACGCTGGATATTGATCACGGCCGTCGTCAGTAGGTCGACAACGGGCCCGTCGATTGCACCGATGGAGACGTTCCCTGCTCCGCCTGAGAGAAGGGCATTGAATTCGTCACGGGTGCGGTCAAGCTCATCGAGCAGGTTGTTGGCGTGTCGGGTCAGGACGCTGCCATAAGCGTTGATCACAAGACGCCGTCCCTCCCGCTGAAAGAGGGGGAGACCAATCACATCTTCGAGATCCCCCAGCAGCCGTGACGCGGCTGGCTGCGCCAGACCGAGGCTTTCAGCGGCACTCTGAAGCGTGTTGTGACGTGAAAGAGCCTGCAATAGCTGGAGATGCCGGAATTTCAGCCGGATATCGACGAACCAGGACGGGGATAAAAGGTGCTTCTCTTGCATGGACTCAACATAACATGAGGGACATGAAACATAACAGTTTGTGCATTAGACCTATCATAAAATCTGTGAATTATTGTCCTTCAGGCGCCTCTGCTTTGTACGGAGGGCGCAGGAAATACTTTAGCGCTTCAGATGGGGGATGACGATGCACGGTAAGGATCAGGCAGGTCAGATCGGAGTGATCGGCCTTGGAGCGATGGGTCATGGTGTCGCGAAATCGTTGCTGCGTGCAGGGTTTCGTGTGGGTGCATATGACGTGCGTGCGGAAGCGCTGACTGCGTTCGAAGCTGAAGGAGGGAATGCCTATACTTCGCCCGCCACTCTCGCAGAGACCTGTGACGTCCTGATCATTCAGGTTGTGAACGCGGAGCAGACAGAACAGGTCCTCTTCGGAGAACAGGGAGCGGTCGAGACGCTGAAACCGGGTTCTCTGGTCATTTCCTGTGCAACCGTAGCGCCAGCTTTCATTGAAGGGCTCGAGGCACGTCTGAGGAAGCACGATCTCTGGCTGCTGGATGCGCCCATGTCCGGAGGGGCCGCCAAGGCGGCTTCCGGCGAGATGACGCTGATGACCTCCGGCCCGGAAGACGCTTATGTCCGTGCCGAAAAGGTTCTTCCTGCCATGGCAGGCAAGGTCTATCGGCTCGGAGCTAAAGTCGGTGTCGGCACGCGTGTGAAAATCGTCAATCAGCATCTGGCGGGCATTCATATCGCAGCGGCCGCCGAAGCCATGGCACTGGGCCTGCGCGAAGGCGCCGATCCGGCGACCCTGTATGAAGTCATCACCCATAGTGCCGGCAATTCCTGGATGTTCGAAAACCGGGTGCCTCATATTCTTGCAGGAGATTATACACCGCTGTCAGCGGTGGATATTTTCGTCAAGGATCTTGGTCTGGCGCTTGATACGGCCCGTCGGACGAAATTTCCCCTGCCTCTGGCGGCGACCGCGCATCAGATGTTCCTCAACGCGTCTGCGGCCGGACATGGTCGGGAAGATGATTCCGCAGTCATCAAGATTTTTCCCGGAATCATACTTCCCTCTTCCGATGGGGGAGAAAAAGCATGACCGGACGCGGAGCCTTTATTGGCTGTATTGCCGATGATTTTACAGGCGCGACCGACATCGCCAGCACGCTGGTCCGAGCAGGCATGAAAACGGTGCAGAGCATCGGAATCCCTGAGGTAGACGATCCGATGATCGCGGATGCCGAAGCCATCGTCGTCGCCCTCAAGTCGCGCACGGTTGCGCCCCTAGACGCCGTGGCGCAGTCACTGGCCGCTCTGGACTTCCTGCGGGGCGCAGGTTGCCGGCAGATTGTTTTCAAATACTGCTCGACCTTTGATTCCACGGAGCATGGCAATATCGGCCCGGTTGCGGAAGCTCTGGCCAAAGCCCTGGGACAGCAGGTTACGATTGCCGCGCCCTCTTTTCCCGCTAATGGACGTACGGTCTATAATGGCCATCTCTTTGTCGGTCATGCGCTTCTCAATGAAAGCGGGATGCAGAACCATCCTCTGACACCGATGAAGGATGCCAATCTCGTACGCGTGCTTCAGGCACAGTCAAAAGGAACCGTCGGACTGATCGATCTTCCGACTGTCCTGAAGGGCGCGGAACATGTCCGGGCAGCGATTGAGAAGGCTCAGGCTGAGGGGGCTACCCTCCTTATTGTCGATGCGATTTCTGAAGCCGATCTGAAAGTGATCGGACAGGCCTGCCATGATCATGTCCTGATCACGGGCGGGTCGGGGATTGCGCTGGGGCTGCCCGACAATTTCAGGACGCATAACGAACTCTCCGGTGCGGATGCGGCTGTTCTGCCAGTCGTGGAAGGAAAAGACGTTGTGCTTGCCGGTAGTGGTTCGCTGAGGACAAACCTTCAGGTGGCGCGGTGGATTGAAGCGGAACGGCCAGCGTACCGGATTGATGTCATGAAGCTGGCTGTCGGTGAACCGGTTGTGGAGGAGGCGATTGCCTTCTTCGACGCTCATACCGATCAGACCGTCCTCATTTATGCGACCAGCCCGGCCGATGAACTCAGGCAGGTGCAGGCCGCGATCGGCGCTCAGAAGGCGGGAGAAATGGTCGAGCATGCGCTGGGCCTTATCGCACGGTCTCTAAGAGACCGGCGTGTCAGACGTTTTGTCGTCGCCGGTGGAGAAACGTCAGGAGCCGTTGTTCAGTCCCTTGATGTCAAAGGTCTGCGTATCGGCGCACCGATTGCACCAGGCGTTCCTGCAACCGTGTCAACGGGCAGCGTACCGCTGGCACTTGCGCTGAAATCAGGGAATTTCGGAGAGGCCGACTTCTTTGAAAAAGCGCTGCTGGCATTGTCGGGAGACCAGTCATGATTGATGAAACAGCATGCCGCGAGGAAATATGCGCTATTGGGCGGGATCTGTATGCGCGCGGGCATACAAGCGGAAGTGCGGGAAATATCAGCGCGCGTCTCTCGGACGGCTGGCTCATTACGCCTACGGACGTGTGCCTGGGACGCCTTACGCCCGAAGGAATCGCCAAAACCGATTTTGAAGGCAATCAGGTTTCCGGACCGCGCGCCTCCAAAACGGTGACCCTGCATCGCAGAATTTATGAGCAGAGACCGGACTGCAACGCGATCATCCACACACACTCCACCCATCTTGTTGCGCTGACCCTGGCGGGTGTGGACGCCGAAAGTGCCATTCTGCCCCCGATCACGCCGTATCAGGTCATGAAAATCGGGCGTGTCCCGCTGGTTCCCTATGAGCGTCCGGGGTCACCGAAAGCGGCTGCCCGGGTGGCTGAACTGGCTTCTTCCGTCAACGGCGTCATGCTGGAGCGGCTTGGGCCCGTCGTGTGGGGCAGCAGCGTGACAAGTGCCAGTGATGCGCTTGCTGAACTCGAAGAAACGGCGCGCCTGTGGCTGATGACCACGCCCCGGCCCGCACCGCTGGATGATGCCGCACTTGCGGAGATTGCGGCTGTGTTCGGGGTGAAATGGGACTGACTTGGCCTTTTCGAAAGCAGGAGAAGTCCTGATATGACCCCGATGGTTCTTCTGGCCAGCGCCATTGCCGGCATCGTGCTGATGCTGGTGCTGATCATCCGTTTCAAGCTTCATCCGATCCTGACACTGCTGATCGTCAGCATGTTTGTTGCCCTTTTTGCCGGGATGCCCGCAGCCAAGATCGTCCCTGCAATTGAAGCAGGGATGGGCAAGACGCTGGGACACATCGCCATTATCATCGCCCTCGGTGCCATGATCGGGAAAATCGTTGAGATTTCAGGGGGCGCCCAGGTTCTCGCACGCGATCTTATCACCCGTTTCGGGGACAGACGCGTCCCGCTTGCCCTGACGCTCGCCGGATTTCTGATCGGCATTCCGGTCTTTTTCGAGGTTGGCGTGATCATGGTCATGCCGCTGCTTTATGGTGTGTCGAACGTAACCCGACGCTCTCTCATGATTTTCGCACTTCCGATGTGCGCGGCCATGCTGACGGTGCATTCGTTCCTGCCACCCCATCCGGGTCCTGCCGCAGCCGCAGCGCAGATTGGAGCGAATATGGGGCGTGTTCTGGCCTTCGGGGTCCCCATAACCCTGCTCGTCTGTGGAGCGGGTGCCCTGATTGCGCAGCGCATGACGCGACGCGAGTTCACTTACGCGCCAGACATCCGCGCAGCGGTCAGCGGATGTGAAGGGGAGATGTTCAAGGCTGGACCAGAGTCTTCCGTTCACGCGCTGCCTTCGGCGGAGCCTCCCGGATTCTGGCTGATTGTCGGCCTGATCCTGCTTCCGATCGTCCTCATCATGCTGGGGACCATGCTGTCGATCTTTCTTCCGCCCGGATTTTCCTACGCAGGAGCTGCCCATCTTATTGGCTCGCCGATAACAGCCCTTCTGCTTGATACGCTTCTTGCAGGATATACCCTGGGACTGCGCCGGGGATGGAGCTTCGAGCAGGTCTCGACCGTTATCGGTTCAGCAGTGCCTGGCGTCGCAATGGTTATCCTGATTGCGGGCTGTGGCGGCGTGTTCGGAAATATCCTGGTGGAAAGTGGTATTGGCCACGTCATCTCCGACATGCTCCGCACAACCGGACTGCCTGTTCTCGCCCTGGCTTTTATTCTGAGCATGATCCTGCGCGCGGTGCAGGGGTCGACGACGGTGGCCCTTGTGACGACTGCGGGAATTCTCGGTCCCATGATTGCCGAGATGCACGCCAACCCCAACCAGCTTGCTCTGCTGGCGCTTGCCATGGGGGGAGGCGGCCTATCGGTGTCTCACGTCAACGACGCAGGGTTCTGGATCTTCACGAAACTGTCCGGAATTGATGTGGCGGACGGTCTGCGGACCTGGACCGTTCTGACAACGACCCTTGGTATTCTGGGGTTTCTGGTAACCTGCCTCCTGTGGCCGTTCGTCTCGTAATTCATCACAAAGGAAGTCTCGTGCCATGCCTGCTTTTGCCGCAAACCTGACCATGAACTACCCGGAGCTTGAATTTCTCGAGCGTTTTGACGCCGCCGCGCGCGATGGGTTCAAAGGCGTTGAATTCCTGTTCCCCTATGCTTTTGACAGGCAGGATCTGAAGGCCCGCGTCCGGGGAAACGATCTGCATGTTGCGCTGTTCAATGCCCCTCCTGGAGACTGGGATCAGGGGGAGCGTGGATTGGCGGCACTCCCTGGGCGTGAAGAGGAGTTCCAGCGCACGATCGGGCTGGCACTGGAGTACTCTCAGGTTCTTGGGAACAGCCGCCTGCATGTCATGGCCGGTCTGCGCGATCATGACATCCCGTATGAACGACAGATGGAAACCTATCTGCGGAATATTGAATACGCGGCCTCACAGGCGAAGTCTCTTGGGCTGACTATCGTTCTCGAAGCCATCAATACACGCAACATGCCCGGATATTTTGTGAGCTATCAGGAAGAAACGAAGGGGGTCTGTGATCTGATCGGGGCGGATAATGTGAAGATCCAGTTCGATCTGTATCACGCGCAGATCATGCAGGGTGACCTTGTGGTGAGATTAGAGACCCTGTTTGAATCGATCGGCCATATTCAGGCGGCCAGCGTCCCTGATCGGCATGAGCCAGACGGGGGTGAGGTCAATTATCCCTATCTTTTCGAGTGGCTGGACCGTGGTGGTTATCGTGGATGGATTGGTTGCGAATATAACCCTCGCTCTACGACATCTGAAGGTCTGGGCTGGTTAAGTCCATGGCGTGGCGCGATTGCAAAAACGCTCTAGCTTCAGGCCTCATAACGAGAAGATGAAGCTCGCTGCGACATAGATTGCGGACACGAAGGTATGAGCGCACCGGTCATATCGGGTCGCCACACGTCGCCAGTCCTTCAGTTTTGCAAACATGTTTTCGATAAGGTGGCACTTTTTATACAGATGCCAGTCGTAAAATGGATTTGATGTCCTGTTCTTCTTCGGCGGAATACAGGCGGTGATGTTCCGGTCTGCGAGAGACTGTCTGATTTTATTGCTGTCGTATCCCCGATCTCCGATGACTTGCTCTGTCTCATCCGACAGGTCCGCCAGCAGAACATCAGCGCCTTTGAAATCACTGACCTGTCCAGCAGTCAGATGAAGGCGGACAGGGCGTCCCTGTCCATCGCACATGCCATGGAGTTTTGAGTTCAGGCCGCCTTTTGTTCGTCGGATATGACGGGAAAAGCCCCTTTTTGAGCAGGGACGCTGATGTCCGGGGCGCCTTGAGATGTGTTGCATCCGATCATCAGCTGTGAAGGCGCGTAGTGGTCCGCATCGTAAGCGGCATCGGCGATAACACAGCCGACGTTCCGCAAACCGGATAGAAGAGCCTCAGCCTGGGGTCGAACGCCGTATTGTCCCGGTGTCGGATGGATCCGCAGACACAGGCCGATCGCATCGACGACAGCTTGAGGCTTGGTGTCCCGATCCGGCGATTTGGCTCCATTGCTTGTCTGCAGTGTCCACCTGCTCGAGGTCTGCCCTCTCTCGACAGTCTTGAGTCAGAGCTTTACATCAAAAGGAATCAATGAATGCAGACAGCGCATAACGC
>NZ_BEWO01000029.1 GCF_002723975.1 Gluconobacter japonicus | reverse complement strand
AAAAACACCGCGCTGACATTCAGGAACGTTCGACGTTCGCCGGATAATGGCTTTCTTACGTGAATGCTCGTGTGGGCTCACGTAGTGAGTCCAGCCCGTTAGCTGGGAGTGGAGAGCAAGGTTACACCCATGCGATACCGTACGACGAACTGATCCCCCTATAACGCAGCGTTGAAGAAGTGCGTATTTCCGGCTGTTTAGTTTGTGACCCATCCATGAATTGGGAAGATCTCTTGGGGGATGCCGGGGACGGTGGAAGAAGTCCCAGATGGTCAATATCCCGTATCGCGGTTCAGATAGGCCGCTTCTTCTGATCGACAGAACAGAAGAGCCACCAGCCCAGAGCGTGCGTCGCAAGTGGTTGGTGCTCGCCATGCTCACCCGCTACGCGGCCTGTGCGTGGCTCCGCTCCCGGCGCTGCGCACCGCACTTGCGCCACCCACTCCGGCCCGGTCGGCGGGAAGGTATCAAGGAGAAGGAATAGGGAGAGAGTAAACGCTCTTCTTCCAACGCCTTGCACCTGATCCCGACCAACCCAGCAAACTGGCTCCCGACCCTCAGAAGAGGCGTCGGGCGTAGCCGTTTGGACGGAGTGCGCCACCATGTCCATGTCTGTCTCGCAACTCAATCTGTTTGACACCACTGTCCTGTCCGGTGAACTCGCTGCCCTCTGGTCTCTGGATGATGACCAGCCCATACCGGAAGTCTCGGTCCCATGCCCTCAGACCTTCCGCATCCCGCAGCGGGATTTTCGTCTGAAGGGCGTGCGTGGTCTGGCTCAAGGCTGGAAAGCGCGTGCCGAGGCCAACCTCGCAGCAATTGCCCTTCTCGGTGAACTTGAGCGCGAAGACCGTAATGCTACTGAGGCAGAGCAGGACGTGCTCGCCCGTTTTACAGGTTTTGGTGCGGGTGAACTCGCCAACAACCTCTTCCCGCCCACAGGCAAAGAGGTGCGCAAAGGATGGGAAAGTCTTGCTTCAGAACTAGAACAACTTACGACGGAAACTGAAAGGGCTGGTCTGCAACGTGCGACGCAGTATGCCCACTACACCCCGGAACTGATTGTTCACTCGCTGTGGGACATGGCCCTGCGTATGGGGTTTCGGGGCGGTTCAGTGCTTGAACCGGGGTGTGGCACGGGGCTCTTCATTGCCGCACGACCTGAAAAACTGGAAGGCAAGATCGCCTTCACAGGCATTGAAAACGACCCCATCACTGCCCGTATCGCGCGCAAGCTCTACCCGAACCAATGGATCCGCAGTGAGGACTTCACGCGAGCCCAGCTCCCACAGGGCTATGATCTGGCGATTGGCAATCCCCCGTTCAGCAACCGCACAGTGCATGGTCGTGAGGGACTGGAGAGGCAGGGTCTGAGCCTCCATGATTTCTTCATCGCCCGTTCGCTCGGTGCTCTGCGTCCAGGCGGGATCGCCCTGTTCGTGACCTCTCGTTACACATTGGACAAGACGGATCCGAATGCCCGACGGATCATTGGCGAGAGCGCAGACCTTCTTGGCGCTGTACGTTTACCTGAAGGCGCAATGCGTGACGATGCCGGGACAGATGTGGTGGTCGATATCCTGGCATTCCGCAAACGAGAAATGGGGGAGGAGCCGTCAAACGAGAGCTGGGTTGAAACTGCAGACATCCCAGACTCAGATGAGGGGAATGGTCCGCTCGTCATAAACCGGTATTTCCATGACCATCCCGAACAGGTGCTCGGCAGTCATATCTGGACGACAACGCAGTTTGGTCCCGGTTACACATGCTCTGCCACCGCCGGCGCTGAACTAGACCTTCTTCTTCCGCAAGCCCTGAACCGGATAGCACCCAACACGCATTTCCTCCCCCCACGCGAGGCCCGCATTGTCCGACCAGCCGGTGAGGGCGTCACTATTGGAACTGCAGCAAGTGGGGCGGACCTCAAGGAGGGAAGCTACTTTGTTGATCGGAGTGTGCTGCACCAGATCATTGAGGGACAGGCGCAGATCGTGCCGATCCGCAAGGCAGGACAGACAGAAGGGATTTTTGCCAAACATGCGCGGATCATTCGTGCGCTGGTGCCCATCCGTGATGCCGCGCGAAGTGTGTTGCGGGCGCAGATGCAGAACCTGCCTTATGGAGCGCAGCAGCGCACTTTGAAGACGGCGTACCAGAGTTTCGTGCGAGAGTTTGGCCCCATCAATCATACCCGCACCACGCTACGCGAGAACCCTGAAACTGGGAAAACACGCGAAACCCAGCGGCGTCCAAATCTGCAGCCTTTTATGGATGATCCTGACGTCTGGCTGGTGGCTTCGATTGAGGAGTATGACGAACGCACGGACACGGGCCGCATGGGGCCGATATTCTCTGAGCGTGTCATTCATGCACCGACAGAGCCTGAAATACACGGAGCCCATGACGCGCTGGCTGTGTCCCTGCATGAAACGGGCCGTGTGGATCTGCCTCTCATTGCCGAACTGCTGGGACGGAGTGAAGCCGATACGTTGGCTGAACTGGGTGAGAGCATTTACCTCGATCCGGAACGCAGCGCGCAGGGCAGGGACGTCTGGGTCACGTCTGATGAGATGCTCTCAGGTGCGGTGCGCACCAAACTGGCGCTCGCACGCGAGGCCGCACATCATGATCAGCGGTATGCACGCAATGTCATCGCCCTTGAAGGTGTGCAGCCTGCTGATCTGCGTCCCTCTGAAATTACAGCCCGTCTGGGAGCACCGTGGTTGCCCGTCACGGACATTCAGGACTTCGTACAAGAGGTCATGGGGATTGCAACAACCGTTCGTCATACCCCGGAAGTGGCATGCTGGAGTATCAATCGTGCGCCGTTTCTGTCTCGCGCTGAAGCAACATCCGTCTGGGGCACGGAACGACGCAATGCAGCGGAACTACTGGAAGACGCGCTCTCTCAGTCTATTCCCAAAATATGGGATCATTGGCGCGATGAAAATGGCAACGAACGACGCGAACTCAATACGCAGGAAACGGAAGCGGCTAAAGAAAAACTCGCTGCTATCAAAAGCGCGTTCGAAAAGTGGGTGTGGCAGGATCCCGACCGCTCTGACCGTCTCGTAAAGCTTTATAACGAGACCTACAACAACCTTGTGCCGCGTGCCTTTGATGGCAGTCATCTGCGTCTGCCTGGAGCGAGCAGCACGATTACCTTGCGTGCTCATCAGAAGCGCGTGGTGTGGCGGATTATTGCCTCAGGGCGCACCTACATGGCCCATGCTGTAGGGGCAGGAAAAACCTTTTCCATGGCGGCTGCCGTGATGGAGCAGAAACGCCTTGGACTGATCAGTAAGGCCGTTATCGTGGTTCCCGGCCACTGCCTTGCACAGATGGCGCGTGAATTTCTCATGCTCTATCCCACGGCGAGAATTCTCGTGGCGGACGAGACAAATTTCGTCAAAGCCAAACGCCAGCGTTTTATTGCCCGCGCAGCAACCGAAAACTGGGATGCGATCATCATAACCCATGACGCTTTCAAGTTTATTCCAGTTGAGGCGGGGTTTGAACGGGAGATGATTGAAGACCAGATTGCGTCATATGAGGCCATTCTGTCTGGCCTGGATGGCGATGACCGCATCTCCCGCAAGCGCATTGAACGCATGAAAGAAGGGATGGAAGCAAAGCTGGAAGGGTTGGCTGCCCGCAAGGATGATTTGCTGCACATGGGTGAAATCGGGATTGATCAGATCCTTGTCGATGAAGCCCAACTGTTTCGGAAACTGTCCTACGCCACCAATCAGTCCGATCTGCGAGGTGTCGATCCCAATGGCTCTCAGCGTGCATGGGATCTTTTCGTAAAAACGCGTTTCCTTGCGAAGACTGACCCAACACGTCCACTGATCATGGCTTCAGGTTCGCCGATTACGAATACGATTGCCGAATTGTGGAATGTCGGACGGTATATGGATCTGGATGCTCTTGTCGCCCGCAATCTCCACGAATTTGATGCTTGGGCAGCCAACTTTGGGGAAACACGCACCGAACTGGAGCTTCAGCCCAACGGTCTCTACAAACCGGTCACGCGCTTTACCGAATTCGTCAATGTGGCCGATCTGATGGCCATGTATCGTGACTTTGCGGACGTCGTTCAGTCAGACGAGTTGGCACGATATGTCAAACTGCCCTCTGTTAAGGGCGGCAACAGACAGATTGTGGTGGCCGAAAGCACAGAAGACTTTCGGGCATTCCAGCAGACCCTTGCAGAACGGATGCGCGCGATTGAAGCCCGTTCAGGTCGCCCTCAGAAGGGGGACGACATCATTCTGAGTGTGATGAATGATGCCCGGCATGGCGCGATCGATCTCCGGTTCATCGCACCATGGGCGGATAATGACCCACATTCCAAGCTGAATGTGATGATCCGGAAGGTGTTTGAAATCTGGCATGAGACATCTGCCAATCGTTACACCAATCCCGAGACGGGCAGGGCCTATGATTTGCCGGGAGCGGTGCAGATGATCTTTTCCGACCTCGGCACGCAGACCTCACAGAGCAAGCGCGGGTTCTCGGCTTATAACTGGATCAGGTCAGAGCTGATCCGCATGGGTGTTCCGGCAGAGCAGATTGCCTTCATGCAGGACTACGACAAGGCAGCAGCCAAGCTGCGTCTGTTTGGTGATCTCAATGCAGGCCGCAAGCGTATCCTGATCGGTTCAACAGCCACAATGGGAACGGGAGTGAATGCGCAACAGCGCCTGAAAGCCCTGCATCATCTCGATGTGCCCTGGCTCGTCGCTGACATCATGCAACGGGAAGGTCGGATCGTGCGTCAGGGCAACCAGCACGAGGAAGTGGAAATCTACGCATACGCCCAGCAGGGATCTGTGGACGCCACCAACTGGCAACTTCTTGAGCGCAAGATGCGCTTTATCGGACTTGCGATGTCGGGAGACCGGACCATCCGTCGGATTGAGGATGTTGGCGGTGAAGGCAACCAGTTTGCAATGGCCAAGGCGCTGGCATCAGGTGACATGCGTCTGATACAGAAGGCTGGCCTGGAAGCCGATATCGCGCGTCTTGAGCGTTTGCAGGCCGCGCATTTCGATGATCAGTTCAATGTGCGGCGCCAGATCCAGAGAGCTGAACGCGACATCCAGACAGCGCAGACACGCATTCCGAAAATTGAAGCGGCAATAGGCCAGCGTGTGTCCACGAAAGGGGAGGCGTTTGCGCTGCACCGTGACACCACGGTGGTTGAGAGCCGTGAGAAAGCTGGGGCATGGATCCTGTCGCAGGCGCGGCTTGCTGAACGGGAAGGCCGGACCGGGCAGTGGAGCATGGGTCGGATCGCCGGATTTGAAGTGATGTGCGAAGCTCATGAACAGCAGTTCAGAACGTCCGACAAGAGAAAACCAGAAGTAGTCTCCTCCATCTATCTGGATACACCTGCAGGAGAAATCGAGGTCGAGACGGATCGTGAGACCAAGCCTCTGGGACTGATTTCACGGATTGAGCACGCAGCCTTACGTCTGGACAGCGATCTGGCTGAAGCACGTCGCAGTCTGGATGAGGCACAGCGCCGACTGCCAGCTTATCGCGCACGCGAAGGACTGCCTTTTGCGGAAGCCGCGGACCTCAAAGCCAAATGTGCTGAGCTGTATGCACTGGATGCCGAGCTGGAAGCAGAAGGCAAGGAAGAGGGAACCGCACTGAAATTGGCCTCAGCCAATGATGATGCTGCTTCTGACGTTGGAGAGAAAATAGAGGAGATGGCCTGAGAAAAAAGGAAAACAGAAATCCGAAAAGGAAGGGCGCGCCACAGGCCGCCCACCCGCCGCAAGGGTACGCCCCGTTCCGGGGCCTCGCTGACGCTCGCCCTTGCCCCGTGTGCGCGTCTGCGGCGGTGCCGAAGGTATGAGGTCAGAAAATTACACCTCATGACCCTGAAAGTGAGGAGCGTATCATGACGGAACTTCGCCGCGTCGATCCCAGAACACTCGTACCAAACCCGAACAATCCACGTAAGACCCAGCCAGATGCTCGTGCGGAACATCAGCTTGCGCTGAATATCAAGACAGTGGGCCTGATTCATGCGCCCTGCGTGCGGGAACTTGAAGATGGTCGGTTGATGATTGTCGCTGGTCACAGACGGGTGCGGGCCTGTATTGCTGCGAAACTGGACGAAATTGACGTGCATGTCCGTTCTGGTGATGAAAAAAGCGATACGATGGCCGCTGTTGCCGAGAACGTCGTGCGTGCCGACATGGCGGAATCCGAACAATGGCGTGGTGTGCTGGATATGCGCGAGAAGGGCGCTTCTGATACAGAAATCTGTCGGGCTTTTATGGTCACACCAGCCTATCTCCGTGGCCTGATGCTGTTATCCCAGATTCATCCGCCCATTATTGCGGCAATAGATGGTGGGATTGGGCCTTCCTATACGGAACGGAACGCAATTGCGCGCACGCCGCTGGAGCGCCAACGCGATGTATGGGCCGAAATCTGGGCGGAAAGCGCTGACGAAGGATCAGATCCGGCCGACTATGAGATGAGTAGGGAAGATGCCGCACATTTCGACTGGTCGGACTTTGTAAGATATCTTGATCAGGTCGAGTTATATGCTCGCAACTACGAGTTTGACGACGAGACTGCCAAAGAAGCTGGTGTCGTCTGGGAAGAAGATCTCTTCGGGCAGGGTGGAGAAGATAATCGATACTGCACCCAATATGCCGCTATGTTTAAGGCGCAGCAGATCTGGGCCGAAAAAACCAGACCTGAAGGAACCATTTACCTCCAGAGCAACGAATACGGGGAAGGAATTGCACCAGACGGATACCGGAAGGTGGGGTCCTGGGAAATGGAACGGGACGGAGATATCCCGGCGATCTGGGTTAACCCACGCACACTGCAGATTCAAAAAGGGCGGTTACGCGAACTGGGAGAACAGTCAACCCGCAGGACAGAAAGTGACGCACTTTCTTTACCGTCAGCCCAAAACCCCGAAAAACCTAAAGAGCGCGCTGATATTTCAGGCACAGGGCTTAAAATTATCGGTGAGGTCCGTACTCAGGCATTGCGAGAGGCACTGGCAGCGGCCCGCGAGAGCGCGGACCCATGGGATCTGATAGGGGCGTTCCTGCTGGCCCTGAGTGCTGACAATGTGAATATCCATGGAGATAACACTTATGATCCCTATGGTGCGGCTTCCGAACGGGGCCGGGCCGTTGCAAGTGTCTTTCCAGAGGGCGTGCTCGTGCGCGATCCGGCAGTGCTCCGGAACGCTGCTCTTGAAGTGCTCTGCAGTTTCATGAACTGCGAGGTGAGCATGCATAGTGGAAGTGGACTGCCTGCCCAGATTCTTGGTGTGCTGTTCAATGCCGATGCCCATATGCCGACGATGGCTTTTGAGGATTTCCTCAAGACTTACAGCAAACCTGGGATTACCAAGGCAGTCCAGGCTGAAGGACTGGAAGAAAAACCCACGGGAAAGGCCATGCGTGAAGCCTTGATGGCGCATGTTGGTGAAAAACGCTGGGTGCCCGAACCTGCGACGTTTGCAGCCGGCATTCCGGCATGGAAAGCCAAAATAGAAAAACAGGCAGCGCGTGCGGCAGCACGGGCCCAATTGGACGCACAGACTGAAGAAGATGATGAGATCGATGACCAGTCATCAGACATGGAACTCTGTGACGAACAAGATGTGGCTGAAGCTGATGAAGAGACGCTGACACCTGAGGAAGACGTGTCAGCAGATGACACATCGTCTGTGTCTGAGACGACTTCCTCACACACCGAATTACCAGATGATCCACGCATACCGACACAACTTGCAGAGCTGGCGCGCAAGATGCCTGAGCATCTTGAAATCATCATGGTCTGACAAATACAGGCGGCCCATCGAACGGGCCGCCTTTTTTATGTCCATCCAGAGACATGTTTTAAGGAAATACTGTCATGAAACTTCATTTTGATCATGCGCTCGTGACACAGTTGCTGGCTCACGCTGAAGCAGCAAAAGAGCATACGCCCACCTTTGACCAACTCTATGAGCCCACCTTTCTAAAAGATGGGAAAGAGACACAGTCGCCGTCTTATGATGACATCGATCTCACCAAAGTTCCTGCCGGGCTGATGCTGGTAGGAGATAATGGCATTTATCTCATGTCGAATGGCAAGCCAGCGCTCAAGGATCCTGAACGCACAGGGAACCTTATCGCCTATGCTTTTGAAGCCGATCCGCAAAAGCAACCTGACGATTGGTGGCATGTGAAGCAGGCAGCCTTTGGCGGTGATGACGGGGCAGAATTTCTTGCAGCCAAAGCCATCAGGAATGCACTTGAAGCGACCAAAGGAGGCCGCTTCTGGCTTGATGTGTCGCCGACACGGATTTCCAGTCCCTATCTTGCGCCACCACGTCGCAAACCTGCGTTGGCATCAAAAAAATAGGAAAAGATAAAAGGCAATATGAGAGCAGGAGAGAGCCATAGTCTGCTGTCTGGAGCAAACGGTTGGTTCTCCCCATGCTCGACCGCAGTGCGGTCTGCGCGTGGGTCCGATCCCGGCGCCGCGTTTGCTCCAGCCTCCAGACTATGCCCCGCGTGGAGATGTCAGGAAATGCAACCCGATATCCAGAAATTTGCATTTCCAGAAAATCATCGTTTTCAAGGAGAGTTTTCATGTCTGCAACTCTGGAACCGACACACGCCATTACGTCTTCTGCTCTTGCTGGATTTACCGGGACTGTTCGCTACTATCGCTGGCATATCGGTCTTCTGCTGACAGATGGCGCCCATTATCTTGCAGCCAATGGTGCCGCGTGGCTGATTGATATACTGGCAAGCGTTCAGCATTTGCCAACTATGCGTGAGGAAGATCGACAGTTCTGGACCTTGAAGGTTGATCTCGAAAAACACACAGCCGTTATTATTTGCACCGATGGAGATAAGACAGGGGAGGGGGAGGTCGAACTCTATCGTCAGGACATCCCCTATACTGATTTCCCCCTAAAGGAAGCCAAATTATTCGCTTTCAGTGAGCCCGGCATAGGGCGCATTGTCCTGCTTCCCAGCGAATACTGAAAACGCTGACGCTCTCTACTGGAAGGCCGCCCTAAAGGGCGGCTTTTTTATATCTGACATCCAACAGCACCATAAAATACAGTGGTGATAGGGACGTTTTGAAATGAGCAAGACACTCGATGTCACGCGACAGACATGTGGTCGATATGTTGTCGAAACTTGCCTTCGGCCTGATGGAGCCGTTTTTTTACGCACCCCGGACATATTCCCGGTCAATGCCCGCAACTGGCATGGTCCGTATGACACTATGGACGCTGCCATAACTGATTTTTTGGACCGGACGGCAATACCGAAGATCACACGTAAGAAACTCTCCTCTCTGCGCGATCACGGCTATGCCGGGGATGTTGGTGGAAAGGAGATGATCCTCCATCTTGATCGCTGGACCGGAGCCACAACACTCAGTGATTTCGAATTGGTCGAGGAGAGCGTCCAGACCTGATTCCCTTTCATTCATATCTCTCAAAAAATCAGTCAGGAGAATGATCTCATGTTGAAACACAGGATCGTTTCTGGAAACCACTGGCCCTGTCCTGCAAAGCCAACCCGCTGGATTTGTACAGATGAACCGGTCACATGTCGGCGTTGCCACATCGAGTGGCTGGACGGCGACCCGGCATTATCCATTGAGTGTAGTGGCTGTGGTGCGGAAGCTGGCTACCCTTGTCAGCGGCCACAGGGGGGAAATGAACGCGTCTGTTTCCAGCGTGACCGTCAGGCTATTCGCAATGGTCTGCTGATGCCATGCGAAGGATTATCGTGGGATGGACGGCACGATAAGCGCCTGATGATGACGTCACGTCCTCACCCTCACGCCATTCCAATTCTGAGTGGCGCACCCGTAAGCCGGTTTTCTGCGTAAGTGTGTCCAATATGGCCACACTTTCAGCTTTCTCGTGATCAGGAAGAGGTCTTTTCTAACATGAATGATCTGGCAAGTCATGCTCTGTTTAATACGTGCAGTCGAAAATAATGAGCAGGCGTTAGCCTGATCACTCCCAGATCAGACAGAAAATTTGATCAAAAAAATAAAGAGAAAAACGGGAAAACTAAGAATAAGCACCAGAGCGCCGCGTCGGGGGCAAGAGGTGGGTTCTCGCAATGCTCGCCCGCAAGCGGGCTGTGCGTTCCTCCGATCCCGGTGCTGGCGCACCGCTCTTGCCCCCGCCACGCCGTTCCGGTTGCGCGAAGGTATCCAAAAGAAAAAAGGACACCGACGATGCGCGATACGGAACTGCCTCTTCCCACAACAGCACGTGATTATCTGGAACTCGCAGGTTTCCTTGCTGGGACAATTCTTCTGGGGCTGACACTTATCATCCTGATCAGCGGCCCAGCCTTTGTGCTCCCTCACAGCATGACCTTTGCCGGTCTGGGTTAACTCCTGAGAAGAGGAATGGATCATGATCAAACATGAACGTATTGATCTCTATCAGGATGTCACCAACCGCATCGTGGAACAGTTAGAAAACGGAGTGGCCCCATGGGTGCAGCCCTGGTCAAATACCGCTTCAGGCCCGTCACTCCCAGTCAATGTTACCACAGGTCGCCGCTACAGCGGTATCAACGTGCTCCTGTTGTGGGGAACCGTGCAAATGTGCGGTTTTACCTCTCAGAGATGGCTGACGTTTAACCAGGCACGAAAAGTTGGTGGCAGTGTCAGAAAAGGTGAAAAGGGCACGACCATTTTCTATGCTGACAGCTTTGTGCCCGGTGGCAAGGAGGCTGAAGAGGAAGCGCGTGCCGTTCAGTTTTTGAAGCGCTATACGGTTTTCAACATTGACCAGTGCGAACACCTGCCCGAGGACATGACAGGATCAGTCGCGCCGCTATCGGAGCGCGAGATCGTCCCTCATGCAGAAGCTCTTCTGCAGGCCACTGGTGCGGATATCCGAATTGGTGGAGACAAGGCCTTTTATGCCCCGGATCCAGACTATATCCGGCTTCCCCCACAGAATGCCTATTATGAGCAGATTAACTGGTATCGCACAGCTTTTCACGAGACTGCACACTGGAGTGGCCATAAGAGCCGTCTCGACCGTGACCTCTCAGGGCGGTTCGGCTCACACAAATATATGGCTGAGGAGATTGTGGCCGAGCTCACAGCGGCATTCGTTCTTGCTGAGTTGAACATTACGCCGACAGTGCGACACGCTGATTACATTGGAAGTTGGATTTCACTTCTGAAGGAAGACAAGCGGGCCGTTTTTACGGCAGCCCGTCTCGCGTCACAGGCAGCGGAATACATACTGGCGTTTCAGAGTAATGACAGCCGGTTACCCGCAGAAGTTTCACGGATGGCGGCCTGAATGGGGCAGGGGATGCGGGCACTTGTGTCCGTATTCTGGGCTAACCCGAATACGATGCCCCCTTCACAAAGCGACACATTGCCGGACGGCAGGAGTTTATGGCTCTGCACCATACTGGATCGGGGTGTAGAGCGTGAGATCATCTCTCAATACGCACCGCGTGTCCGCCCTGGTTCAGGGTGGTCTCACGGTTGGTCCCCTTTGCTCGACCCACCCAAACGCTGGAGCGGCACACGCAAAGCGGCAGCAAGGCGCAGAAACCTACGCAAACAGCTAGAGAAGGCCGTCCCGCTCTTTGCGGATCAGTTTGAAGAACAGGAACTGCAGCGCAGGCCTGATTATTTCGATGCAGACAGCATTGAGCGTGAACAGTCCCGTAAAGGCTGACAGGTCGGCGCCGGACAGATCAGAGGAGACGAAACGGGGCAGGGCGAGGCGAAAAGAGGCGTCTGGCGGGTCTGGCTGGCCGCCGCCAGGGCTTCGCAAGCGGCGCTGGAGCGCCGCCCTGGCCCCGGCCAGCCAGACCCGCCTGCAGGAGAGTGTCAGGACAAGACAGAAGGAGAAAATACGATGTCCGTTTCCCTGCCGCCCCTCGTCGTGGGCACCATGGTTTCAACCATCCTTTATAACCGGGGGCGGGGGTATGTGGCTGCGGTTCATGACCCGCAGCGAACCGACCCTTCCCGGCGTCACTCAGTTACACCGGCGTTCGACGTTGTTTTTGAGGATGCGAGCGTATCGTACCGACTGCCTGAAGCGGTCCTGAGAGGTGTCCAGTGGCGCGTCTATCCACGTGAGGAGGGGTTTGCGGATGCTGCCACATTGTCGCGTCTGCTCGCGGATGCTCAGGCGGCACGGGCACAGGCTGAAGCCGCGGCCCGGATGGCGCAGGAAGCGGAGATGGAGGCAATCGCCAGCCTGCGGAGCGATCCCGCCTGGGCGTCTCTGATTCAGAGTGATACGGGCGACGGTACGATCGCCGCGAAAAATATCCGCGCCCTTCTGAAGACCTCTTTTCCGGAAACGAAATTCTCGGTGCGCAAACTGCATTACGGCACCCTGAAAGTGACCTGGGAGGCGGGGCCGACGCGCGACGCCGTATGTGCGGTGACCTCACGGTTTGCCTCGGGCACTTATGATGCACACACCGATTGCCACGGCAGTTGCCTTACGCCGTGGATGCGCGTGTTCGGGCACGCCGATCACATCTTTCTCTCACGAGGCTGACGCCGCGCCCTCAGAGGCGGTTTCCAGGACGACTGTCTGGTCCTGGCGTCAATGCAGCGCTGTGGACCAGGCCTCGCTGCATCTGATCTGAATACCGAACAGGAAATGAATCATGTCCGAGATCACCATGGACACAGAGAGCCATTACGGCGCGGGACACCGTCTTGAAACGGCTCGCACCGAGGAGGGTGTCATGCCGTTTTTTGACGTTACCCTTATCGAACGTGTCGTGACCGCAGACGAAGTGACCTTCAGGGTCGCGGCTGCATCGGCGGAAGCGGCTGCGCGTCTCGTCCTTGCGGCGGTTCCCGATGACACGGAACCGAATGGCGTGCGCCGGGTGAGGTTGCCCGATGGTCAGGAAGGCGGTCTGGAACCGGAAGAGGTCACGCATGGCGAGATCACGGCCCGCGTGAGTTTTGCCGGCGTTGATGAATGCTGCGGTGAATTCGGTCCTTCGAGCTTTTATGATCCTGGCATCGTGGAGGCGCGTGCTCTCCGTCGGGTTCTCGAGCGCGCCATTTTGGACACAACCTATCCTGAAGGCCACGCCGTCAGCCAGCGTCTGCTCCTTTGGCTGAGGGAGCAGGGTGCGTGAGTGCGGTCAGGCGGTTTCTCGATCTTGGATCGGGCCATCTTCCGCGTGTGGATCGGGAGAGACTGGATGAAGCGGTCCGTTTTGGCGGACTGGGTGCGCCGAGCGCCTGTATGGCCGGCCCGTACGGCTGGTTCGTGCACGTGCCCGACGATACTGCCGTAGGGGCGTGGGACGGAACGCCTGCGCTGGCGGCCATTCTTGCCCACGCCCGTGCCCTTGGCTGCGATCATGTTCTGATCGATGCGGATGGTCCCGTGGATGACGCCCTGCCCTGGTTCGATGAGGACTGACCAGCCCACGCGGACGAGCATCCAGGCCAGACGGTCCTGAACAAAAGAAAAACGGAAGGAGAGGCGGAGAAGGGGCTCTCATGGGACGTGCGCCCCGTCAAGGGTGCGTCGCTCCGCTCCCGGCGCTAAAGGCGCCGCCCTTGCCGCGTCACCCGCCCCATGAGGCTGCCGAAAGGGTCAGAAACAGACCTGGAAGAGGCAGAGATGAGGCGTAGGACGACAGAACCCGACCATGGGGACGCGCGCGCGGCGGCGATGCGAACATACGGCCCCGGAACCCTGATTTTTGCTGATCTCGAAATCGGAGAGCGGTTTCATTTCGCGAGCAGTCCGTGCGCTTCGGTGTGCGTGAAAATCCGTCGACGCCGATACAGCCTCGCCGGACGGGTCTGTTACGCCCAGCCCGGTCAGGCCGTCGTGCGGCTGACGGTGTCAGAAACTGGCAGCGCCATCCCCGCATGAACCCGACGCTCCCCCGGGAGCGTCCTTCCTTCCCATTCCTCCATCCGACAAGGACATGGCTCATGACGACGTCCCACAGCGCTTTTGTGCGCGCCCTGCGTGATTTCCTTTCCCTGTGCTTCGGTGCGCTGGCCTTCGTGGTAATGGTTTTCTTCATCCTGTGCGCGCCCAGTTTTCTGGGCGGGTCCGTTCCTGTCCACCGTGCCCCCATGATGATAGCCAACCGATGAGCAGGGCGGCCCGGCTCATGGCACTGGTGAACGCGGCTCTGGCCTGGGAGCGGGATGCTTTCGAGAGCGACAGTCCGATCAGTGGCGCCGACCTCGTGGACTGGTTCGCCCGGTGGCGTCTGAGCGTGCAGGCCGCTGTTTCCGGCGCACCCGATCCGTTCTTTTCCGCGCGCATTGAGGAACCGGAAGCATGACCCGTGATAAAATTTCCATTGCACCCGAAGCCGGCACAGCCATTGGCCTTCAGTGTCCCCGTCTTCGTCGACCGCCACTGGACCCGTCTGCCCTGACAGCGACACCGTGGGATGATCCTCACGCCAAGGCACGGATGGGGGACGCCATCCTGTCCTTTATTGCCCGCGGGATGCCTCGCTCCGGGTTTACGAAGGCCCTTTACCGCCGCCTGTCGATGATGTTCGGTTTTATTGCCTGTTATAATCAGCAGGGGTTCTGGGGCACGCATTTTGAGACAACAGACGCGCGGGCGGCTTTTCTGGAACAGATTGTCCGCTGGCCCTGCTGGGGTGCGCCAGACGCAACCTGGTGTGACGTTGAGCGCGAGATCGCCACGCGGATCCGCGCCCAGGGACTGGTTGCATCCTACCAGCAGGCGGCACGCCGTGAGCGCACGCAGCAGGAACGGGAGATGCTGGCGCACCTGCTGGAGAAATACGGGCCTGAGGTCTCTGGGCCAATGCAGTCCCGATCCCCCGAACAGATGGGACTGCTGTGATGACGGACAGGATCGCCAAGCAGATACCCCGTTGTTTTCAACACGATGGCGGGAGTCTAGGTCCCGTTTGTCGGTGTGTACAGAAAAAGGCGCACGAAAGCGAAAAAATGAGGAGAGAGGCGGGAGAAAGCGTGGCCTGCCGCATCGCCCTCGGGTCTGCGCGGTCTGGACCGGGCGGCGCGCCAGACAAGCCCCGGCCTGTGGCCGCCTTCGGTTCCGGCGTCACCGTGAAGTCGCACGCGACTTCCGCACCCCTGCCGCCTCCAGGAATGTCAGGCGCTTTTCCGCCCGGTCCCAAGTGACCGCACCCGAGGACGACGCGGCAGGGGCCGCGTCTGAGGGAGAGAAGAACGACAACAATCAGGAGGGCAGGCCATGGCCGGAACCGTCAACAAAGTCATTCTCGTGGGCAATCTGGGACGTGACCCGGAAGTCCGTCATACGCAGAGCGGCATGAAGATTGTCAGTTTCACACTGGCGACAAGCGAAACCTGGAATGACCGCCAGTCAGGAGAGCGACGCGAACGCACCGAATGGCATCGCATCGTTATTTTCAACGAACGGATTGCGGATTTTGCTGATCGCTTTCTGCGCAAGGGACGCAAGATCTATCTCGAGGGGATGCTGCAGACCCGGAAATGGACCGATCAGTCAGGCGAGGATCGTTATACGACCGAAGTTGTTCTGGATCGGTATCGCGGTGAACTTGAGCCCCTGGACAGTGGCGTTAGCCAGAGTGACGAGAGCCGGTATGGTCTGGATGACCGTCCGTCCCGTACGCCCCCGCAATCCCGGAGTGATACGTCTGCCGCAGGTGGAAGTCCAGGAGCGGGGATGAGCGATGATATTCCCTTTGCGGCGTGCTTTGACTGAGCCGTCATGAGAGGGAAAGACCCGGCATGCGACGCATGCCGGCCGGACCGCTGACGCGGTCGCATCCGGAAAAAAAACAGGAGAGAACCACCATGGCGTGCAACCGGCATGATATCGAACGCGGGGGCACAGGCCCTGTCTTCCATCGGGCGACGACCACAGGCGCACGGATCGGTATTGCGAAACGCTTCCTGCGCGAAGCGTCACGACTGGAGGTCGAAGCGCGGTATCCAGGTGTTGCGGCATCGGTCCGCGCAGCCTGGCGGCGCGAAGCGGCCGGGGTTCATCGTTCAGCGCACCGTCTTCTGCTCGATGCCGCGGACTGAGGGATCGCTCCGCGCGCGAATGGCTGCCGCAAAGACTTCCCAGGCGGCGAGCGTGTATTCTGCCCGCTCCCAGCTTTCGCGTTCGAGGAGCGCGGGCCGCCCCTGCATCGCCGGAGAAGACGGTGCGATGGCATCGTCCCGCTCTGCCTGCCACAGGGCATCGCGCGCCTGTGACAGATGAAGGATCGCCAGATCAATCATCGGCTGGAAGTGGCGCGTCAGTAGGCGGCTGGCGGTAGCCGGATTGTCCGGCACGGTGAGGTCAGCGAGCATGTCCTGCCCGATTTTCTGGCCTTCATACCACAGGCGGAGATGCGAGGGCGGGCGAGGGAGCCCGACTGCTGCGAGGCGGGCACACATGGCATCAAAAGGCGGGATCAGTTCGATCAGGAGCGCAAGGTCGGGCGTCCGTCGTCGCTCCACCGGAAAACGATGCAGAACAGCACTCACAAAGGGAGGGGCCATGCTTTAACCCGGCTGATTATGATGAGACAGGAGAAAAGCATGACAGAAGCGTCCGGAAAAGGCCATGCAGCGCGCGCGAGGCTCTGGAGGCTGGGCATGCTGCTTTGCGGCCTGGTGGTCGGGAGCGGCGCGCAGGCGGCCGGGTGTTCCATGTTTGGGGTAGAGAACAGGTTGCCGGTTCTGGTGAATCCGAAACTTGCTGCCCGAACCACATTACTGTGCAATCGGAGCTATGCCGCCCTGCATTCCGGGCTCGCGCATGAGCCGCTCTGGTCGGCAGAGCGTCTTACGGAAGAAGATCTGGAAGGCGCTGTGAGGGTCGGGCGGGTTACGCGGTATTTTCATGGGGACAGCCGCCTGCCGGACGGGGACGGGGCCCGGCTGTCTGACTATCGGGGATCCGGATATGACCGGGGGCATCTCACGCCCAGTGGCGACGCGGCGGACAGGCAGGCTCAGGAGCAGACCTTCTCGCTCGCCAATGTCGTACCCCAGACACCCGCGCTGAATGAAGGCATCTGGGCAGGGGTGGAAATGGCCGTGCGTGATCTCGTTCATCAGGACGGGAGTGTGTATGTTGTCACGGGGCCGGCTTTTGATGACGATGTCCGGGCAATTGGGAGTGATAACGTGTTTGTACCGGCTGCGACATGGAAGGCGATCTATGATCCGGTAAGTGGTCGGAGCGGGGCATATGTCTGCCGGAATACCGAGACGCCCACCTGTACCACGCTCAGTATCGCCCAACTGGTGTCCGATGTCGGTATTGACCCGTTTCCGGCGCTGTCCAACACAGTGAAGGCGCAGCCCCCTGACCTGCCACGACCCGAAGCGAGCCCTTATCGGCCGCACGTGCGTGACGTGAGCCGGGAGCGTCAGTCTTATGGCCAGGGTCCCGACTGGCAGGCGGTCAGACGTGCCGGCCGGGAGGCTTTGCGGGCCCTGTCACGCAAATGGGAGGAAAAACCATGAGTTTCATGCCGTTTGACGATCACGGTGAAAGTGTCGGGATCGCGGGGATGACGGTTGAGAACGGTGCGGACCGTATCGAGATCTATGGTCGCCTGACACTGGGTCGTGATCGCAACAGTCTTGAAAACGCACGGGCGCTGAAGTCAGTTCTGGATGCGGTTATCACACGGTTGCAATCGGAGCCTGATCTGCCGGAACGGACTCCGTCCGGAGAGACGTCCCATCCAGTAAAAAACCCGTTCGCATAGTCACACCATCGCATAGCCGCGCTTGCGGCGATATCTGATCATGGCGGCAAGCGCGTTGGCGGCGGCCCCCTGATCGGGATGAAGGTCAAGGCGTTGGGACCCTGCGGTGCCAATCCGTCCCCAGTGCCGGACAAGTGTTGCGCCTCCGAACAGGTCTGGCTGGATTGTGAGCGTATAAAAACGCCATTCATTTTTCTCAGGCCGGATCCGGCGCAGATGGGCGCGGAGCGGGAACAGGTCGGTCTGTGGTTCGGCTGGCGCAACGGCGCGGTGCATTCGCATGGCGGGGCCTCGGAAAATGGTCCGGACAGGTCTGCTAAGGTGCCCGCACCAACCATCTGTCGGTGCGGTGAGACAGCTTGTCGCCAGTATAACAGGTTTGCGGAATTTCGACCATCCTCTCTTCAGTGGCAGGCTAGGTTAAGCAGGATGTGGGCACTCACATATGCCGCGACGATCATGGAAAAGGAATCAGGTATAAAAGGAGGAAACGTGATGCAGAACGACGTGCTGTGGGGCATTGCGGCGGGCGCGTTGACAGCAGGCGGCCTGAGCGCCTTTGCGGTCTGGCACGATGAACAGGACCTCTGCAACGGTGATCCAGTCCTGGTCTGTCAGGGGGTCGGTGGGCAGCTCCGTGACACAGCAAGTGCCGGCCTGGAAGGCGCGGGCATGGTGATCGTGCTGGCAGTTGGTCTCTGCTGTCTTATTGCCAGCGCACTACTGGCCGGGAAGGGGGTCAGGCGGTTGTGGCGCATCGCACGCCAGACAGGCTCATAACGGGCGCGCGGAGCAGGGCCACAAGCCTCACTCCGGTCCATGGGATCATCCACCCCATCTTCCGCGCTCCCTGCGGTCGCTTGTGCAGACGGGTCCCCTGAGATGACCCAGGACCTGCGTTCCGTTTGCGGCAGTCCTGACAGTGTCGGGACGAAAGGCGTCGCTGCGCTGCTTTCGTCCCTTTGCCTCCGGCACGGGTCGAACGAAAGGCTGTTATTTTTCTTTACTTCACGCGTGATTTTTTTTACCGGGCCATTACTGTGACTTCCCTTGCCCGGGTGACGGTTTTATTTATGTAAATCTCTGTTTTTACTTGATTTTCCCGAGGGTTTTGCTTATTCTGATCGAGTAATCAAGAGGGTGTTGAGGTGCTGGAACCAGCGCTCCGCCCGGCACCAAAAGGAGTTCTGAAATGGCCCGTTTCGAACTGTCCGATACAGATCGCAGCCAGATTGTGAGCGGGGTCTCCTGCGCGCTGCTTCTGGAACGTCACGGCTATGGCCTCGACAAAAAGGAAAGTACGCGCAACTGCCTCAAATATCGCCAGGATGATGGGTATCCGATCATCGTCAACCATCATGGCCGCGGCTGGTGGGATACCGGATCCGAGGAGAAGGGGGACGTGTTCGATCTGATGCGTCGTCTGGAGCCTGATCTTGGCTGGCGTGATACCTGTGTCGCTCTGGGCCGGATGGTTGGCGTCGAACCTGAAGGGGCGGTCTTCGTCCGGCAGCGTGGGGCGAAGGAAGGGGACATCGTGCCGCCTGCCGCCCGATGGGACAGACGCGGGCCCCTGACCCCGGAAAGCCGGATCTGGACTTACCTCACGCTCGAGCGGGCTCTTCCCGACTGGGTCGTCCGGCGCGCCGTGGCTGGTGGTTGCCTGCGGGATGGTGTGCATGCCGCATGGTTCTGCCATCGTGACGCACAGGGGCAGGTGTGTGGCGCCGAACTGCGGGGACCTGAAACCCATCTGTGCCTCAAGGGGTCCGTCAAGACACTGTTCCGCTACCTGCCCGGGGGTGGTCCTGTGGTGCGCCGTCTGGTGGTCTGCGAGGCCGCCATCGATGCTCTCTCCTTCGCCGCGCTGGACGGCGCACGTACGACGGACACCCTTTATACCTCGACGGCAGGGGGCATGGGACCGGATACGGAAGACGCCATCCGCGCTCATCTGCGTGCCATGGTCCGGGAAACAGGCGCGTCTCTTGTCATCGCAACCAATAATGACAAGGCGGGCGACCGGTATGCCGCCCGGCTCGAAGGGTTGGCCAGAGAAGCCGGTGTGCCCTGCTCCCGACTGGTTCCCGCATGGGGCCTGAACGATTTCAACGACATGCTGCGACGCGTGGTAGCCGATCGCGCCACCAGGGCGGCGTAAGAAAGGAGAACGGGATGAATCCTGAACAGGCACGGCGGGAAATGGAGGCGCTGTTTCCCGGCCTTGAAACCAATGAAGCCCTGCAGACAGCTTTCCGGGCTCACCCGGGTGCGGAACGCTATCTGGAGGACGAGCCGGAGCTCGGTCGCTCCATTCCCTGGGTGCTCGTGCGGTGCGAGATCGGGGGAAAGACCATCACGGGGCTGGTCGTGAGCGGAACGTCCGCCCGCCACGGCTGGAACCTGGAGGAGGCGTTCGTGATGTTCACCACGGATATCGCGGCCTCGGGTGCCTTCGTGCCGGTTATGCATGGCACGGCGACGGTTTCGGTCATCGGCACCGTCCCCGGAACCAATCGCAATCCCGGACGACCGGATGCAGTCACCCTGCTGGGGCAACTTGCCGAGATCACGGCTCGGTGGGCGTCCGATCGCAGAAAGACCGACGCCTGGGGTGTCTGGTCCCGGGTGCACGGGCAGCCAGTATTCCCGGAGTGCTTTGTCGAGTTCCATCGGGGCGACGAGGTCACCAGAGGGCTGGTGATCGCCGGTGCGCTGGATGCGGCTGGTGGCTGGGATTTCACGCGTCCGGTGCATCTGATGATCTGGCCTGCCAGGGAAATCACTCTTGATCCCACCCAGGCAGAGTGGAAGGAGGTGCTGCATGGAGACGAGGTTCCCCAGTCCCGCCGTGGCTGATGACGGCCTTGCCGGACTGACGCCCGCACAGCGGGAAGCCGCGGGACAGGCAGGCGCCGTGGTTGTGCTGGCCGGCGCGGGCACAGGCAAGACCCGCACGCTTGTAGCCGGTATTGTCGACCGTATCGTCCGGCGCGGTATGGCGCCACATCGTATTCTGGCGGTGACCTTCACCAACAAGGCCGCCGCAGAGATGAAATCCCGGATCGCCACGGCTCTGGGAGCCGAGCGCGCACCCTACTGGGTCGGGACATTTCATGCTCATGGCCGCCGTCAGCTCCGGACCGACCCCGATATTGCCGGTCTCCGGCCGGGCTTCGATATCTGCGATGCCGAGGACAGCAGGCGTATTGTGCGTCGTCTTCTGGAAAAAGCGCGTGATGCCGGGATCATGGAAGACGATGATGGTGAAACGTTCCGGCGCCGTGTGAAGTCCATCGCCACACGGATTGCCATGCTCAAGGAAGACATGATCCTGCCCGAACAGGCGATCATTTCCACCGAGGGGCTGATCGCCAGCCGCAAGCTCGCCGATCCGGATGATATCATGGCCTGGCGGGACGCGGCTGCGCTTTATCCGGCCTATCAGGCGATGTTGCGTGAAGCCAATATGGCGGACTTTACCGATCTGCTGCTCTGGCCGACCGTCACCATGCTCCGCGATGAGACCTATCGACAGGACTGGGCGGCCCGCTTCGATGCGGTGCTGGCTGACGAATTCCAGGACGTCAACCGGTTGCAGTTTCTCTGGCTCCGGGCCCTGGCGCGGGATCACGGCGAGCTCTTCGTCGTCGGCGACGACGCGCAGAGCATCTACGGCTGGCGCGGCGCCAATGTTGCGATTATCCGTAATTTTCTAAGGGAATTTCCGGACGGGCGGATGATTGCTCTTGAAGAGAACTTCCGCTCGACAGGCCATATTCTTGCCGCCGCCAACGCCGTGATCGCAGGCGATTCCAGCCGACTGGAGAAGACCCTTTATACAGCATCCGGAGAGGGTGCGCCACTCGAAATCGTGTCCTGGACGGGCAGTCTGGAGGAAGCGCAGGGGATTGCTGCCGAGATCGGCCGTCGGGCTGCCGAGGGTGTTCCCTATGAAGAGATGGCCATTCTTTATCGCTACAACTTCCTTTCCCGGATTGTGGAAGAGCAGCTGCTGCGTTCAAAAATTCCGTATGAGCTCGTCAATGACACAGCTTTCTGGCAACGCGCGGTCATTCGGGATGCACTGGCTCTGCTGCGACTGTCCTGCTGCCCGGATGAACGCCAGTCCGATGACGCGTTCCGTCGTGTGGTGAACCAGCCGGCCCGGGGGATCGGGGCTAAAACGCTTGCGAGACTTGAACAGCTTGCGGATGAGGAGGCTGTGTCCCTGTTTCGGGCGGCCGAGATGTCTGTCGCGCGCGCCAATGGAAAAGCCGCACGCAGGCTTCAGGCCTTTCTGGCGCTTGTCCGATCGGTGGGACAGAGTGAGGACCCTTCCCTGAGCGAACGGATCGGGCGTCTTGTCGAGGAGAGTGGGTATGCTGACATGCACCGCGCCGCGGGTGAAGAGGGGCGTGCGGCTCTAGAAAACCTTCATGAGCTGCTCGAACTCGCGCGCGACTTCACGGTGGTGGAGGATCTCTTCGATCATGCCGCACTTGGATCCGCGAAACATGGTGAGGATGCTCTCGGCCGGGTGAAGCTGATGACGATCCATGGGTCGAAGGGGCTGGAGTTCGGGCACGTGTTTCTCCTGGGGTGGGAAGACACGCTGTTTCCCTCACGCGCCAATCCTGATCAGGACGAGGAACGCCGGCTTGCCTATGTGGCCCTGACCCGTGGGCGACGCCGTGTGGCGATTTCGTGGTGTGCGTGGCGTAATGGTCGGCCAGCGGGAGCGAACAGCTTCATCGATGAGATCCCCGCGCAGGCCAAGCGCGACGGATGGGCGCGCGAAGTAAGGCGCAACCCCCGTTTTGTGAAGCGTCAGGCGGGCAGTCTGGCCGATCAGATCGCGGCAATGGGCTTCTGAGGGAGAAAAGCTTCGTTATCGACCGACTGGGCGTAATTGAAATTGCACGATATCCGTATTTTCTGTATATTCCGGAAGCTGGATCAGAAAGGAACAGGATAAATGAAGCAGTTTGCTGCGGCAGATCTGACACGCAACACAGGTGACCTTTTCGAGGCAGCGGCCGTGGCTCCGGTCGCCATCACAAAGCACCGTAAGCCTCGTTTTGTTGTCATGTCGATGGAGCGGTATGAAACGCTGACCAATCAGGACAAGGGCAGTCAGAAAGCTTACGCCGTCGGCCAGATGCCGCAGGACGTCGCGGCTCTGTTTGAACAGGGGCTTGAGGACCTCATTCATGGCCGCTGACTTTCCGCAGCCGGGACAGGTCATCGATTATCATTACCTTTGGAAATGGCAGGATCAGCGGGGCGAGACAGAAGGCCGGAAAAGGCGTCCAAGTTGCGTTGTCGTGGTCGCTGTCGACAGGAAGGGGTTGCACCATCTCTTTATTGCCCCGATTACGACAAAGGAGCCGAACAGTGATCGTCAGGCTGTTCCAGTTCCGGAGACCGAGGCCCGACGGGCGAAGCTCGATCCGGATCTGCGTTTATGGGTTATCGTCGACGAAGTGAATTACGATATTCTTGAGCAATCCTATACATTGGAGGATCGTACCCCGCGCGGGTCTTTCAGTCCGGTGTTTGTTGAGCATCTTGCGCGTCTTATCAGGACAATACATGCGGAGCGCAGTCTTCGGATTGCAAACCGGAACTGAGTTTGCAAACCCAATAATTTCCTTTGGTGGATGATAATCAGACCGGACCGTTCTCCTCTGCCTCGACATCATGGGGCAATGGCTGCGTGCCGGGATGACTGATTCCCCGGAACAGGCCGTCCGGTGTACGCGGATCAAGGGCTGCGCAGGCCAGCGTAACCCACGAGAGCGGCGGCCTGATGGCGTAAGGGCCCAGACGCCTGAGAGCCTCCACTGTCATTTCTGCTTCGACCGGCGGTAATCGCCCGTTGCGACCTTCGTCCGCCATTTCATGGAGGCTCGCCTCAAAACGTGCGGTCGTGGCCCGCACTGCATCATAGGTCGTACAGCTGGCCAGTGCGGCGACCCAGGCAAGAGCCCCGGTTACAAGAGCAAGACTTACACGTATGACAGACGGCCGCCTGATCAGCATCACCCCGAAACTGCCCGTCAGGCAGGCGAGAGCCGGATAGAGGGCGAGGACACCCAGACTGACGCCCCAGGCGGCCCGACCGTGCGTCATGTTGAAGGCCGTGACGCCACCCCAGGAGAGGATGATGGAGACCGCAGCCAGCCTGGCAAGCAGCTGGGCGACGTGGCCCAGCAGACGCTGGGGAGGGGTCAGAGGGTCAGGATGATACGGATACGGCACGGTGCTGATGTCTGGAGCCTATGTGGCGACATTATGGCGAATTCCCCTCTCCAATGGCCTGTTGGCGCTCTTTTTCATCGCGGTGCGCGCACTCACAAATGACGCGCGCATCCTGATGCCCATGAAACATGATCCCTCTTTACGCGCCGCGCCGACCTCGTCCGGTGGACAGGTCCCGCGCTTTGCGTGGCGGATGCCGGCCCTTCTGATCGTATCCCTGATCTTCGGGCTGGGCTGGCTCCCTTTTCCGTTCGACGTCCGCATGGTCTGGACTATGGCAGCAGAAAGCCTGCTGCTCTCCCTTGGTCTGGCCGCGCTGGTTGTGTTTGGAGTTCAGGTCCGGAAGGGGCTGTTCTGGCCCGGCCTGATGCCTGTTCTGCTGACTCTGCTCTGGCTGATACTCGGCGCTTTTGATCTGCGGCAGGCGATCGTCTGCATGAAGGCATCGGGGCAGTGGTGACATCCGGCTCTTGCGCGCACTCACAAACGCAGAGTGTAGGATGAGGAGTGTCGCAATTCAGACAGGAGCCCGAAGAATGCAGATGATCGATGACCGGCAGGCCCGCGCGCATCCTTATGACGCGCTTGAAGAGCGCGAGCGGGAAGAGGTCCATTACGCCGTCATGCAGCATGTCCGCGCCGCACTGATGCGTGGCCCCCATGGCGTGCTGGAACTGCGGGCCGGTCTTGAGGCACGGGAGGCCGGCGCGTTGCCTGTGGTTCTTACCGATATGGTTCAGGCGGGCGAGATCGCGGCTCTGGGGCATTGTGTCTACGCCCGGGTTCCCTGGATGCCCGCCACCCGCCCGGTCACCCCCGCTCCGTTGGAGGATCTGGTACTGGCGGGCCTGACCCGGCATGACACGCCCCGGCAGCTCGCGGAATGGCTCGGCGTGTCCTTTGCCGCTGTCGAGGCGACGATCAACGCGCTCGAGCAGGCCGGCCTCGTGGAGGAGTGCCGGGCGAAGACGCGTCGGGGATGTTACCGGCTCGTCTCATCCCGTATGGCCGGCCATATCCGGCGTGGCGCGGTCGAACGCATTTTTGCTGACGTGGCGCGCCATGGGTGACTGGATCACCTTTCCGGACGGGCGGCGCGGCCGTCTGTCCTGGGCGCAGGACACGGAACGTGCCGCGTATTGGCAGACCCTGCTGGCCGCAGTCCATGGCGACCCGCAGGCGCGGCCACAGTGTGATTGCCGGGTTGGGGGACGACCGCTCGCGCTCTCGGTCCGGGCGCTGGGTCGGCAGGGGCGCGGCCCGCTGCGCTTTTGTCTTGCGCGGATGCCCGGGGAGGGGGCACTCCATGACGCCTCCTGCCCGTTTCATGAGAACGACCCGCGTCGGTCAGGCCGGTCCGGGTATGAGGATGGTGTCATTCGGGAACTGCCGGATGGCCGCCTGCGGATCACGCTGGAGCAGGGGCTGGCCGTGCGCGAGCGTGCGACCACACCGTCTGTCCCCCGGGACGGGGAGCCGGGGCGGCAGGGCGGTGGGCAGCCCCGCCAGGCGAGCATGCGTCTACTCGGGCTTTTGCATCTGTTGTGGGAAGAAGGTGGCCTGACGACCTGGTCCCGGTCGGATGTACGGCGTCGGGCGTGGTGGCCTGCCGTTCGTGCGGCACTGGAGCAGGCAGCCACAGGGCTGGTGGCCGGTCGGGCGACGCTGGCGGATCATCTGGCGACGATCGGATATCGCGATCCGGATGGGCCTGCGCTCCTGGCGGAAACCGTCCAGGCCTGCGGGGAAGCGCAACGGGTGTTGCTGCTTGGCGTGGTGGACCGTCTGGAGCGATACCGGCCCGCGCCGGCCGGGGAGGATGGTGCGCCGCCCCCGCCGGAACGACTGCGGCTAGTTTTTGATGGGGTGCGCGCATACGGGCTGTTTGTGTGCGGGACAGAGGCGCTCGCCGCCCGCCTTGAGCGGAGTTTTCCCTGGGCATGGCGGGTTCTGCAGCAGCCGCGCAGGGAGCGGGCTGTCCGGGTGGTGGCGCTTGTGCTGGCCCGGGTGCGTCAGGTGGAGCGTGACGGACAGACAGTGCGCCTGGCCTGGGCGGACGGAATTGCCCTGATGGAGGTTGGCCCGTCCCTCATTCCAGTTGCCAGCAGTCATGAACTCGCCGTTCTCAGGGCTCTGCAGGAAGAGGAGCGGTATTTCCGCAAGCCGTTGCGCTACGATGCGGGACGCGATGTGGTGCATCCCGATTTCGAATTGCTGGACACGGGCGCGCCGCGCGGGACCCCCATGGAAGTCTTCGGTCGTGACGACGAAGCTTACGCCGCGCGACGTGAGGAAAAGGCGCGCCATTACACCAGTGTCTACGGCGTGGAGGGCTGGTGGTTCTGGGATGCCACACGCGATGCGATATGGCCGCCCTTTCCGCCCGCCGTCGCCCAGAAAGGGGAGCCGTCATGATCACCGCTGTCCTCGGGCCCTGCCAGATTGTCCACAAAAACGGTGGACACCCATGTGGAAAACGCGGGGACGAAGAGCGTTCTGCGCTGATCTTGCCATCCGTTTTTCCGTTTCGTCACCGGACCAGGCTGGGAGAGGTGCGCCGGATGCTCAGAGAGATTGGCTGGGGAGTGCGTCAGGCGGCGCGACGCTCAGGCGTGTCACGCGACAGGATCACACGCTGGCGGGACGGTGCTGCGCCAGCTGACCCGGCGTTTGTCGCCTGGCTCACGGAACTGGCGAGACTGCATCGTCGCTTGTCCAGTCCCCTGGCCCGTGCTGTGCCGCGTGCCGGCAACCGACCGGATCTGGACGCGGCAGGTGTGACCTGCGCGCTGATCGTGATCGGCTGGTCGGAACGCCAGCTGGCGGACAGGATGGGGACGCACCGGACAACCCTGCGGCGGATCCTTGAGGGACAGGGTCTTCTGGCATCGCGGGAGTCACGCTGGCTGGAGGCGCTTGCGGATGGCCACCGTGACCTGCCGCGTCCGGCTGGGGTCCGTGCGGACATTTAGAAAGGAGATTGCTCATGAGTGAGACACTGGAGCGACCTGTGGACACGGCCGTCGGCGGTATCGCGGCCGATCGGCTGCGTTCGATCATCGAACGGGTTGAGCGGCTCGAGGCCGAGCGCAAGGCTCTGACGGGGGACATTGGCGACATTTTCGCCGAAGCGAAAAGCGCCGGGTTCGATGTGAAAGTGATCCGCCAGCTGCTGCGCCTGCGGCGGCGGGAGCCGGCCGAGGTGGAGGCGGAGGAAACGCTTCTGGCGATCTACCGCCGTGCGCTGGGTCTGTGAGGATGGACCGGGGCACGTCCGGAAGCTGGTTACGTCAGCAGGGCTGCACCATCGGACGTCTGATTCCGACCACAGCCAGCACAGGGCTGATCATGCTGGGCTTTCTTCTGCCAGGTTTCGGGCTGCTGGCAGGTTCCCTCTTCCTGCTGGCGGGATTGTGGGCCGCATGGGCCGAGCGGAACCGCAAACCGGGTGAAGGGCGGGATCCGGCACTCGTGGCAACGATACGGGCCGTGTTCCTGTTTGTTGCTCTGGTCATGACCGTGCTGTCCTGCTGGCGCATTCTGCATGGCGGTCGATGATGCGCCAATATGTCGGCCATGGCTGGAGAGAAACGCCCGTGAGCACGTGCTCCATTCCGGAGCGGGTCGGACAGTCTCTCTCTCAACCGGTTCCCGCGCCTTCTGGCCGTGCGTTCTGGCTGGCGGTCCTGTTCGCTGTGCTGTCCGACATGCTGGATGGCTTCGCCTGCCTTGACATGTTCGGGACGCCGGGTCGCTGGACGATCGGAGCGCTTGGTCCGAGCCTGCTGACCCTCTCCGACTGGGCGTGGGGGAGTCTGTTCATCGGGTCATTCGCCGCAGGGCGATGGCTTGAGCGGTTGATGCGCGGTCGCGCCCGCTCAGCGGTGCGGCGTATACGCTGGCTGCGCTTTGGAGCCGTCTGTCTGGGTGGGCTTGCGCGCGTCCTGATCGGATGACGTGCCTGTTGGCGTGACGGACACAAGCCGGAAGCCTTCGGATGTGCGGACAGCCTTCAGGGACGTTCCCTCGAGAAGGGCTGCGAGAGCGTCGGCGGGGAATGCGGCATGACGAATTATGCGGTCAACATCTTCACGGTGAGAGCCCCGCTGGCGACGCTTGAGGCGGTGGCCCGGTATATGGGGTGTAAAAGCCAACGCGATGCGGACGGAGCGCTGCGTTTCGATCTGACTGGCAGGCATGACGCAGCAGCCTATGAAGCCGGCGACGAACTGGCGCGCCGTTTTCCGGATGCGCGCATCCTGTGCGCCTACCATCCTGAAAGCTGCAACTTCCTGCTTGGCGGTGTTGCCGCATGGGCGGGAGGAGAGCAGCAGTATGTGGTGTCGTTTCTGCCGTGTCATGAAGCGGACTATACTGACCCCGCCGAACTGGCGCGACGACATCTTCTGGTTCTGTTCCGCAGGCTTCCGCAGAGCCTGACGGCGATCAGGGATGTGGGACTGGACGCGCATTTCGGGCGACTTCGCCGCAAGGCTGTTCTCGCCCGTGGCTGGCGGATTGTCTCCGAGCATGCCCCTTATGAGATCACGCTGATCTGGTTGCCCGAGACGGGAGAGGAGGGGGAGGCCTGTGTGCTGGCCCTTTACCCTCCTCATGCACGCGCATGGTTTTTTGGTGCGGTGGATACCTACGGGGGTTTTGGATCCACCACGGCGGTTTCGCTCGATATCGTCAGGCAGTGTGTTCCCGTGCTTCCGCATTGGGTGATCACGGAATGGGAGAGGGCGGAACGGAAGCAGGTCGCAACGTCAGGTGGGGCAGAAGAGCGTGCAGCCGAAGAGGGGGAGGCAGGTGAAATACTGTTCTGATCTCCGGCCGTGCAATCCGGGGGAGAGGCAGGAGGGGGCGGGTGAGGGGAGTGGGACGGCTCCTCGACCTCCCTGTCACGCCTGCGGCGCGTCAGGGAGGCACGCTCCGGGGCTTCCGACACCGCATCCAGCGCAAAGCGTGACACCCTCCCGGACGGCGCGTCCACACGGGCCTTACGGCCCCCGCTGGCGCGGCTGCGCGCCCCTCGCCGCACCTGGGTCAGGCCGCGTCTGGCGCAGGCCTTCAGGCCCGCACCAGGCGCAACCCGACCGGCTTGCTCAGGACGCTCCGGTATGGACACCCCGTCCGGGAGGCTGTCCGGCCAGAGGCAGGATGTGGCTCAGAAAAGCGTCTCCACCCCCTGCGCTCTCGTCGCCGTCGCGGGCGCTCGCCGCCCCGCACCCCGGCAGGATATGGTCTAGTAAAGCAGATGCTTTACTTCTTCTCTTCAAGTAAAAAAGACGCCGTAATGCAAAATAAAAATGCCATTTATTGGCAG
>NZ_BEWO01000028.1 GCF_002723975.1 Gluconobacter japonicus | reverse complement strand
GGTTGGGGCGCTAGTCCTCGCAGTCGCGGAGACAGGGCTTTTGTTCTGCAACATGCAGGGCAAAACGAACGGCGCCTGGTGTCTCCATGCCGGGTTTCAGTTCCATCGTCGGGATCTGGTAGTCGCCGCCGTTTTGCTTTCGATATGGGATGGGCGTTGTCGTTGCGAGCGTGCGCATACGCTTGCGAAGTTGTTCGGACACAATTTCGAAGCGTGCGTCATCCAGTCGGTCCACCCTGTAAGCGACGAAGGGCGGTAGCACTGTGAATCCGGGATAGAACAGAATGCCATGGTTGATCGGAAACAGCAGATCGTCGATCTGACCATTGATCCCGCGTTCGGAATAATGCTCCGGCCAGCCTCCCGTCGTTACGAGCAGCATGGCGCGCTTGCCTGCCATCACGCCCTCGCCATAGCGATCCCCCCAGCGGCGATCGCTGTGTTCACCAACGCCATACGCAAAGCCACAGGCATAAACGCGGTCAACCCAGCCTTTGAGGATCGCGGGCATGGCGAACCACCAGAGCGGAAACTGAAGAATCACGGTATCGGCCCAGAGAAGTTTCTCCTGCTCTGCTTTCACATCATCTGTCAGGCCGTCCGCTGCGAATTCATGTGAAGATGCAGATGCCACTTTCAGGCGCTCGCCGGTAGGCAGATCCGGGAAGTCGCTGCGGTCGACGGCCGCTTTCCAGTGCATCGTATAAAGGTCCGAGACTTGCACCTCGTGCCCCTGCGATTGCAGTTCGGCGACTGCGATATCGAGAAGAGCGCCATTGAGGGAGTGTCGTTCGGGATGGGCGAACACGATCAGGATATTCATGCGCGGGGCCTTGTCTTTGCAAAAAAAATTCGTTTCCCGGTAAGACTAGGCGATAGGATATTCTTCTCCCATATGGAGATAGGGGAAGGCACAGTGCCGAAAAATGGAACAATCTCTGATCTCGCTGGAACGGATGCGAACCTTTGTACGCATCGCTGAACGCGGCAATCTGGCCGCCGTCGCCCGGGAAACGGGTGCCGGACAATCGACAGTAACGCGGCATCTGCGTGAACTCGAAGAGGCTTTGGGTGTCTCGTTACTGACGCGCACCACGCGCCGGACCGCGTTAACAGACGAAGGCACGAGATATTATGCGCAGTGCGTGCAGATTCTTTCCCTTGTGGAGCAGGCAAGTCAGGAAATGCGCGACACACGGCAGGCTACGGCCGGAACGGTGCGTATTTCCTGTACCGGTGCGTTGGGTGTTCTGCACGTCAGTCGTCTCATTTATGCTTTTCAGGATGAGAACCCAGACATCAGGGTGGAATTCGGTCTGACGGACGAGCGTATTGATTTGGTGCGTGACGGCGTTGATATCGCCATCCGTCTTGGTCCCCTGAGCGATTGCGCGATGAAACTGCGCTCCCTTGGTGAAAGCCAGCGCATGCTGGTCGCATCTCCCGAATGGCTGCGTCGCAACGGTCCGGTGCGGGGCCCCGAGGACCTGCGTCAGCTTGAGGGCGTACGGATGTCCCGTGTGCATGGATCGGACCGGCTGGTTTTGCGGAGCGCGAGGGGCAGAAATCACGCTGTGCCATTCCATGGTCGTTTGATCGTCGATCACGGTCTGGCAGCACGGGATGCGTTTCTTGCAGGTCGAGGCTACGGGCCGGCCCATCGCTGGCTGATAGAGGACTGCCTGCGGGATGGTCGTCTTGAGCATGTGTTACCGAATTATACGCTGTCGCCCGTGCCGCTGAGTATGCTGATCGCGCCGGAACGGACGAACCTGACCCGGGTCCGTCTCTGCGTTGATTTTCTTGCAGAGGGACTCAGGCAGGTTCCCGGTATCAGCCGCTGAGTGTCCAAAATTCGCTGTGACGTTAAGCCTGCGCGCGCACAAAGGTACTGGGGCGGGTTTTCGTCGAGATTCACGTTCGTGTGATTGGTGGTTTCCTAGGCTCAGGACTCATAGCCAGAAGATGACGGTTGCTGTGAGGCAGATGGCGGAGAAGAAGACGGACGGGCATCTGTCATAGTGTGTTGCGACCCGCCGCCAGTCCTTGAGGCGGCCGAACATGATTTCGATGCGGTTGCGTCTTTTGTATTTTCGCTTGTCGTATTTGACTGGTTTTCCGCGGGATCTTCTTCCCGGAATGCAGGGCCTGATCCCTTTTTCCTCCAGGGCATCCCGGAACCAGTCAGCATCATAACCCCGATCCGCCAGCAACCACTGTGCCATGGGAAGGCTGTCCAGCAGAGCAGAGGCACCGGTGTAATCACTGATCTGTCCGGCTGTCATAAAGAAGCTCAGCGGTCGTCCGTTCTGATCGGTGGCCGCATGCAGCTTGGTGTTCATGCCCCCTTTAGTGCGTCCGATCAGGCGGCCTGGATCCCCTTTTTTAACCGCAGGCTTGAAGCCGTGCGGTGTGCCTTGAGATAGGTCGCATCAATCATAATAGTCTGAGGCTCAGCCTTCGCGGCAGACAGGCCATCCATCATCCGCATGAAAATGCCCATGTCGCCCCAACGCTTCCAACGGTTGTAGAGCGTCTTGTGCGGACCGTATTCCCGGGGCGCATCACGCCAGCGCATACCATTGCGGTTCACAAAAATGATGCCGCTCAGCACGCGGCGGTCATCAACGCGAGGTTTACCATGGCTCTTGGGAAAGAACGGCCGCAGACGCTCCATCTGTTCGTCCGTCAGCCAAAACAGGTCGCTCATCTTCAGTCTCCTTGCAGAGCCTGAATCACATCCTTCCGTCCATATCAGTGGGTCCTGAGCCTAGGCGGCTCTACCGGATGAAGCGATTATACAAGGTCTTGTGCGGATCATACGCTTTCGGAGCGTCTTTCCACTGAAGGCCGTTGCGGATCACATAAACGATCCTGCTCAGAATGTGCCGGTCATCCACGCGTGGCACTCCGTGCGCCAGAGGAAAAAACGGCTCAATCCGCTTCATCTGGCGCTCAGATAGTAAAAACACATCACTTACAGGCCCACCCTCCATCGGTAAGCCCGTGAAGCACAACCGTTCGTTCGGTGTCATAAATTAATAGGTCCTGAGCCTAGAACGCCAGCATCCGGGTGACGCATGGCGTTTTTCCTGTTTGATGCAAATCCCAGCATCGCAGCCAGATCACCCTCAAGAAAAATCGCTAGTTCTCCACTCTCGGGAATAAGGCGGATCCGCGTGATCAGAGAACGGATCGCTTCTACCGTCTGTGTTCTGCTGACTTCATTTTGAAGACTCTCGTGAAGCGTCGCGATCTTCTGGCGATACAATTCCGCCATGTTGGGGTGCAGCAGGTGCGTCGACCAACCGTGTTTCAATCTCTGCCTTGCGGGCTTCGAGTTCTTCCATGCGTGTCTTGAGAGCAGGGCTGGCAAAGCCGTCGAGGATCGCCTGCACGGCCTTGTCGAGTTCGCGCTCGATTTTGGGGAGTTCGGATTTCAGAGCGACCAGATCGGCCCCTTTCTCCATGCGCAGACGATTGACCTCACGCGTGAACTCCTCACAGAATTCTTTGAAGAGTGCGGGCTTCATCATCTGGGTCCGCAGGCCGTTGAGTACGGATTTTTCCAGAGCATCCCGGCGGATCGTCAGGCGGTTCTCGCAGGTGCCTTTGTTGCGGGCTGTCGAGCATTTGCTCTGGCGGGCTTTGACCGCATCCCAGAGATCCTGCTCGATAATCCGGAGGTCAGGAGCATTGTGAAAAGTCCATTCCGATTCAGGGTTGAGGCGGGAGACGCGTTTCCCGGTGCTCGGATCCTTGATGTGTTGCATCGATCATCAGGCGCTTCGAACGACCGGCCTGTTCTGTCAGGGCGATAAAGATCCTGTCAAAGACACCCAGGCGGCTCTACCGGATGAAGCGATTATACAAGGTCTTGTGCGGACCATACGCTTTCGGAGCGTCTTTCCACTGAAGACCATTGCGGATCACATAAACGATCCCGCTCAGAACACGCCGGTCATCTACTCGTGGCACACCATGAGCCAGAGGAAAAAACGGCTCAATCCGCTCCATCTGCCTTTCAGACAGCAAAAACACGTCACTCACAGCATCACCTCCACCGGTAAGCCTGTGAATCACGGAACACCGTTCAGTTCAATGAATTAACAGGTCTTGAGCCGAGACCGCGACACGTCCAGTTTATCGCCGGAGGCCCGGCCCGATATGGGGTAGGTTATGCCAGATCCGGAGTTGGTAGGCGTGGTTGAAAATAGGGGTTGCGGAATTATAGTTCCCGACGCGCTCCCAGAACTTCCGACTATCCGCGGGCGTCGAGGCCCCGATATCGCGCGACAGTATCCACGCGCCGACATGGACGTTCAGGCAGTCATCCGCAAGAAGAGCCTCACGGCTGATACCAAGGCGCGCCAGTTCGGGCAGATGGATGGAGTTGATCTGAGCGGGACCGATATCGTAGCTGCCGTTGCTGTTTTTGGAAATAGTGCCCCGTTTGCCATTCTCGGTTTTCAGGACCGCCTGAAGCAGAATGACGGGAAGATGATATCGGGAGGCCGCTGCGGTCACACAGCGATTATCGCTGGACGCGACAGGCGCAAGAAGCGGTCGAGACCCGGTCGGCCGAGGCACGAGCCGGGCGCGCGCCATCAGCCATGTTCCGGCAGCGATATTCACGCACATATTGCGTCGGACGGCATCTTCGGAAAAGCCGGAGCTGGCGAGGAGCGGCAGGCTGGCCGGGCTGATGGCCATCGCGCCGACGCCCCGCCGCGTTCGGGTGAAGAGTTGGTGTTCCACCGCGCTCGCCGGAACATGATAGGCTGCGGCCGCCTCTATGGCGCAGGGCGGCAGCGTCACGGCTGGTAGGCCTGCGTGTCGGCGGCAGAGTGTGATATTGGGTCTGCCGGAACATCAGTCATGCGTGTCAGGACACTGTCCGCCGCATCTCCGCAATGTGACGCGCAGTTGGCGACGAGGTGGGCCGTGTTGCGTGTGGTGCGAAGGGCCCTGCGTAGGATGACCGCGCCTGTCGGTCCCATGATGTCCTGCAACACGGTCGCGAGGCGCGCGACGTCATCCGGGCTCACGATCTGGAAAGCGGGGTTGCGTATGGCAGCATGGACCGCATTGCGAAATGCCGCGATATCCGCAAAACGGTCCGTCGGGTTTTTGGCAAGCGCGCGGTCGATTACCTCTGCCAGTGCGGGCGGTAGATCGGGGCTAAGGGTCAGAAGCGGCGCATGGGGATGGCCGACGATTTGTATGACCGTGCGGGTATAGTCGCTGCCCTGAAAGGGAAGGTTCCCGGACAGGAGGAAGTAGAACAGACATCCTGCCGAGAAAATATTGGAAGACTGTGCCCAAGGTTCCCCGACTGCCTGTTCTGGCGACATGAGTGCTGCGTCCTCCGGGCGGGCGAGAGCGGGGTTCAAAAGGTCTCCCACGTCGCCCGGTGTGATGCCGAACTCCAGAATTTTCAGGTCATGGGATGGCGTTACGAAGAAATTTCTGAGCCGGAGATCGGTCAGGTCAAGCTGTTGTCGGTGGGCGGCCTCGAAGGCATCGAGCGCCTGCAGGATCAGGGAGACGGCGATGTCCACGGGCATGCTCCGGCGCTCCTCAAGAGGCCGGGCCGTAGCCAGAGGGTCCATGATGATGAAGGCATCATCACCCTCTACGACAAGTCCGTGCGAATTGAGGACGGCAGGATGGCCAAAACCCGAGACCTGCTGGATCTGACGGCTGATGCGCGCGCGATATGCGTCCCTCTCCCTGATGTCGAACTGGCGCAGATCGATCTGGCGGAGGCTGACATCGGCCAGGCTCTGACAGTCGATGGCGTTCAGAAGCACACCACGCTGATCGCGCCGGATGAACGTCGTAACCTGAAAGCGGTGTGGGGTGTCGGACGAAGAGGGCGATTCCGCTGTCATGCTCATGCCGGATATTGACGCAATTCCCCGAGGGCAGAGCCTGTGTGATAACAGTCTCTGGGCAGATGTGCGAGCGCGAACAGGATGCAATCAGGTTGCGGGTGTGCTTTCGTCCGCATCCAGCAGGCGGATAGCCCCGGAATAGCCCCGGCGCAGGCGTGTCATTGCGCGTGACATGTGCACCGCATCTGGATCGGGGTCGTTCAGTACCGGCACGTCGTCGAAATGGCCCAGACTGATCGAGACCAGACTTGAGGTGACGATTTCCAGACGGCGAAGGACCGTCAGTTCCACCAGCAGGCAGAGCGCGGCCAGTGTCAAGCACCATAGCACCGACAAGCCGATATCTTCTCCCCAAGACCCGGTGCCCCAGAGTGGATGGGTCAGCAGCGCGAGAACACCCGGTGCGCCCACAAGGCCGAAACGCACGCGCAGGGCCCTCCGCATCGGGGCGGAAGGCGACAGGGAGGACAGAATGCGAGACATCAGCATAACGCGACAGACCAGTTTTGACGGAAGCGGGTGCTGCATGATGGACAAAGAATGCGGTAGCGTCACCCTATCATTAGTCTGGATCATTATCCGGGGTGGGGGCGCTTGACCTCGTTTGACTCCGAATGTTTCTATCGGCTGCGGCCTGGGTAATCCTCCGGTCAGATGGCTTCGCAGAGGATGATGAATTCACGATGACCATGCCCGATATGAGCCTCCGGACACGATCGTCCGCGCGTATACTGGCCCGGATGGGAACCGCAGGCCTGTTTCTGGCGTGCGGACTCGTAGGGGGGTGTGTGTCCACGTCAGACGTCCAGTCCCAGAACGCCTCGCGCGAGCGCAGGGCGGCGCAGGATCCTGAGGCGCTTGCCCGGATTGGCGATGCCGCCGCACGCCAGAACGATATGAAGACAGCGGCTGCTTTTTACGGAAAGGCCGTGGCGCTGAAGCCCGACAATCTCCGTTTTGCCCTGTCCTATGCGGAGGCGCTCGCGTCTTCCGGCAGAGCAGATGAGGCGATTTCCGCTGTGCGGGGCGCACTCCCGCACATGGCTGAGAATGGGAAGATGCGGCTGACGGTCGTTCTGGCTCGCCTTTTGACGGCCTCGCGTCATAATCAGGACGCGATCGCGCTTTTGCGGCCGGCGATCGCGTCCCGGCCCGATGATGCGGCCCTACAGATCGCAATGGGTGTGGCGCTCGATACGGCACAGGATCATGCTGGTGCCCAGACCGCTTATCGCAGAGCTCTTGCGATCGACCCGTCAAGCCTCTCGGCCCAGAATGATCTTGCATTGTCCCAGGTTCTGGCCGGGCATAAAGCCGAGGCTCTCTCCGACCTCCGTCGATTGCGGACACTGGCTGTGGAGCAGGGCGCGTCGGACGCGCAGATTGCGACCATCGATGGCAATATCGCCATCATCTACGCGTTGGAGGGGGACGTTCAGAATGCCCGCCGCTCTGGAACGGGGGCAGCCGTCACGGACAGCGACCGCCGCGAGAATGCCCTCTTCTATTCATTGCTCGCGGCAGGGGGCGGGGGCAGGGACGTCATGCCGTCCACCCCTGCCGACTGACCGGTATTTCCCAGAAGCGCTGTACTCCCTGGCGTCCCTGTCGATCCTCCGCTGCCTCCCCCCGGTCCGATGACGGAAGAACTGCCTGAAGATTGCTGGCTACCTTTCTCCTGATGCTTCTCCCACAGTTCGACAACCTGCCCGAAGCGGGCGCCGTTTGCGGGCTGAAGCTGTGCAGGATCGACCAGATCTCCAGCGTTATCGAGTTCCTGCCCGAGGGCGCGGGCCTGTGTGCAGGTGCCAAGAGCCGTCATGCTGCCTGAAACATCGCCAAACCACGAGCGTCGGAGCGCCCCTCCGCATTCAGGGAGGACGAGCGTATAGGCGTACAGAACGAACGTCATGGACGGATCGGATGTGTGTCTGATCCGGGCTGCGTTCACACCGGATCGAATCAGCGCCGCCTCCGTCAGGGCCGAAAGCCGCGGGTTTGCGGTATTGATGACCGCATGGATATCGCGGCCCGGCCCCAGAGAGGCGATGGCCTGCCGGATATCGGAATCAGGGCTATAAGCCGAGAGCGAACCCCTATGGACCAGTTGCCTAAGCAGCAGAGGGGGGGAAACCGCTTTCTGGATGGCGGTATTCTCGTTGCACCCCGCGAGAGCGGTGAGGCTGAGGCACAGGACAATGAAAGCTGCGCGTGTCATTGGTAGAGAAAGCCTCCCGCGCCGTGAAGATGAGGCATGCGCTCTGGGTCGGGTGATGTCTGTGTGCTGACGGCGGTTCGGTTGAGCAGTAAGGATTCCAGCGCCGTCGTCGGGCGCACGTAATCGGTTGGAAGTTCGGGAACGCTATCTCCCGGATGCACGACATAGGCCGTGACCACGATGATCAGTTCGCTCTCATTGCGCTGAAAGGATGTGGAGCGGAAAAGCGCACCCAGAACCGGGATGTCTCCAAGGCCCGGAACCTTGGAGATTGCGTTCTGCGCATTATTGGAAATCAGACCGCCAATGGCAAAACTCTGACCTGATGCAAGCTGTATGGTCGTATCAGCACGGTTTGTCCGGATTGCGGGAACGGATGAGCCGTTGGTTCCCGGGAACGAGTAGGCACCGTCATTGGCCGCGGTCGAGATCGTGCTGACTTCCGGGGCGACATGCATGGAAATCGTTCCGTCCGCCAGAACGGTGGGTGTAAAGGCAATGCTGACGCCGAAACTCTGATAGCTGATGCCAACCGTGCCGAAGCCTTGGGGGATGGGAACGGGAAACTGGCCCCCTGAGAGAAAGGTCGCAGGCTCGCCAGACATCGTCGTGAGGTTGGGTTCGGCGAGCATCGTAGCCAGCCCTTCTGACGCCATGGCATCCAGTGTTCCGGTAACGGATCCGTGGCCGTTGGTATAGCTGCCGGAAACGCCGTTCATGCTGCGAGCAGCATCGGTAATGAAATTTGCAGCATTCCCTCCGAGGCCGCCCGTTGCAGCACCGATGGCGAATGACCCGACATTATTGAAAACCGTACTCCAGTCGAAGCCAAGCTCTTGCGAAACGCTGCGCTGCACTTCCGCCACGCGCACGCGGAGGCTCACCTGAACGGGGGCGCCAATCGTCAGGCGATTGAGCACGGCCTTGCCGTCTCCCGCATATTGCCGCGCCAGTTCGCCCAGATGAGCGGCGGCGCGTGCGTCGGGAACGGATCCGCTCAGCACTATGCCCTGGGGAGATTCCTGAACCGTGATATTATGTCCGCCTTCAGCGAGAATGGCGCTTTTCATGGCGCTCATATCGTCATGAACCGTCACGTCGGAAGACATCATCGTCTGGCCGTTACGGTCCAGAATGATGATGGTTGTATGGCCCTGTTTCTTCCCGAACAGAAACAGGGTGTTATGTGCCGTGTATTGAACGTCCATAATTGCAGGGTCGGCGATCATGATATTCGACGTCGCGCGTGGCAAATGGATGATCTGGCCGCCACCCACGCTGATCTCCATCGACCGGGAAGCATGCCATGTGCTTTTCTGAGGGTCGGGCTCCTGGGCCAATGCAACGCCCACCCCCGGACCGAAGACAAGGCCGGACAGGAGAAAAAGGGAACGAAGTGTTCCGGTGGATGATGACAAGAGGAACTCCCGTGTTTCTGGGTTTCCCGGCCGCAGGTTTCGGGGCGGGAAGGACCCGGTGGACCGGACCGCGTTCTGCCGGGATATTGATTTGCGGAACGGCAAGCTAGGTTGTCGCATGGGAAAGGGACGGAATTGCCGATCTGTGCGCGTGAGCCGTATATCCACCGGGGTCGGCGGCCTGCGTTCGGGTGCGCGTGGTTTTGCTTCTGGGGGCCAGCCTGTAGCCGACGCCGCGCACAGCCTCAATGGTGAGCGACGATCTAACGCTGCCGAGCTGACGCCTGATGCGGCTGATGCGCACCTCAAGCGCGTTCGGGCAGCAATCGGCCAGCGCGCCATAGGCGTCGTGCTCCAGCCCCGAACGTGGCACGACCTTTCCCTTGCGGCGGATCAGTGATTCCAGAATGGCCGTCTCGCGCCTCTGGAGCGGCAGGAGGACGTCATTGACGCGCACTTCCCGGCTTTGTAGGCAGAGGGAGAGTTCCTCAAACCGGTAATGCTCCTGCACGGACTCCTGTGGACGCCGGAGAATGGCCCGGATGCGCGCCACCAGCTCGCGGGGATTGACGCTATGGCTCACACAGTCGTCTGCGCCGTTCTCAAGCGCGAAGATACGGTTCTGCTCTTCCGTCGCGATCATGATGACGTAGGGCGTTTTTACGACATCGCGCCAGTCCCTTTCGAGAAGATAGCATCCCTGTTCCTTGTTGCAGAAATACTGATCCACCACGATCAGATCGTAACTGTTGGCGAACAGGGCCTCTCTGGCCTCTGCTGAGGAATGAAAACTGTCCACGCCATATCCTGCGGCATGGATGGTCTGCACGAGGTTCCGGAAGCCGGTTTCCTGTTTGAGCAAGGTCATCAGTCGCATCGTGTCAGCCTTCCCTTATCTGTGTCATGGCGGGGATTGCATGGCGTCGTGCGCGCACGCGCTGCCAGAAATAATGGTGCATGGTCATCAGGCCTGCGCCGCAGTGGAGATTTCTCCGGCAAGCCCCAAGCTGATCGACCCGATGGGATGGACGGGAAATTCGGTGGCGAGATCCTGATAGGAGAGCACAGGATGATCGAGATCGTTACGTACGAGAAAGCCGCGTACAAAACGGCGTATATCAACAGAGGTAATGACGATCGGTGTCATCTGGGCCGCGTTTTTCGGACGACCCTCGACTGACAGCCGCGTGCGGAACGCTGAGAGCAGACGCTGGGAAACATCCGGATCAAGCGCGAGAAACGAGCCACCGGACGTGTCCCTGACGGCCTGACGCACAGCCTGTTCGACATCCTGGCCGAGAACGAGGCCCGCCATCGCCTTGTGAGAGCCCGCGTGGCGGTGGCAGATCTGCCGGGAAAGAGCCTGCCGGACATATTCCACGAGCATGAGGGAGCGGGTTTCCTTCTCCCCCCACTCCACGAGGGTTTCAAGAATGAGCCGCATGTTTTTCAGTGGCACGCCCTCCTCAACCAGACGTCTCAGAATATCGGCCAGACGCTGGGTCGGGACGATCCGCATGGCCTCGCGCACTAGGTCGCCGTAACCGGGCTCGAGACGTAGGACGAGACGGCGGGCTTCCTGAAGGCCTATGAACCGACCAACATGTTTGCGCGCGATCGTTCGAAAGCGGTTCGCGATGATGGCGGGCAGGTCGAGATAGCCGATACCGGCTGCCTTGAGGCGTGTTTCATCGGTCCGTGCAATCCAGAGCGAGGCCCCGCTGTCGGTCAATGGTTCGCCGCTCTGACTGGCTATCCCGGCGAGATCCAGATGAACCGGATCGTCGTGGAGGAGGAGATGATTGGGCAGAGCATCGTGCTCTTCGACCGGAACATCTTCCAGATCGATCGAGAAATGGAAGGTGTCGGTCTCCGCGGTCGATCGGATCGCGGGTTTCGGGCAGACGACGCCAAGATCGCTTTCTACATCCTCGCAGGCAATGGCCAGCAGCCGGTCGAGGCGCGGTCTGTCCATGACACGCATGACGGCGGGTGACAGGGATATGGCCAGAAGGGGGGAGAAACTGTCGGCGATGGCCGTGGCAGCCGTAGATTCCGTCGTGACCGACCGGGCGAATTCTTCCGCTTCCGCGCTTTCGAGGGAGGTTCGGGAAAAACGACCCCAAAGTTTCTTCCAGTCAGGGCGGCTGCCCAGAAGAAATAAAATCGACAGCCCCAGAAACACGGACTTGGGGAAGCCTGGAATCATCGCCATGATCAGCAGCATGATCGCGGCGACCAGAAGCGCGCGCCGGTCTGCCGTCAACTGCCCGACCATTTCCTTCCCAAGATCCTGCCCGTGGCTGCCTACTCTCGTGACGACAACCGCCGCTGCGATGGACAGGAGCAGTGCGGGGATCTGCGAGATCAGTGCGTCACCAACCGTCAAGAGTGTGTAGGTGTGCATTGCGTCGCTCAGGCTCAGTCCGCGCTGTGCAACCCCAATGCCGATTCCACCCGCCAGATTGACGCCGATGATCACAAGGCCCGCGATTGCGTCGCCCTTTACGAATTTGAGCGCGCCGTCCATGGCGCCGTGCAGGGCGCTCTCGCTGGCGAGTTCCTGACGCCGCTTCCGCGCCTCAGCCTGATCGATGTCGCCTGAGCGCAGATCGCTGTCGATGCTCATCTGTTTGCCGGGCATGGCATCGAGCGTAAACCGGGCCCCGACTTCTGCAACGCGCTCCGTACCTTTCGTGACTACGATGAACTGAACCGTCGTGACGATGGCGAAGACGACGAGGCCGACGACAATATTGCCCCCGATCACGAATTCTCCGAACGTGGCGACGATCGTGCCTGCGTCTCCGGACGTAAGGATGAGGCGTGTCACCGTGACTTCCAGAGCCAGGCGGAAAACCGTCGAGACGAGGATCATGCCCGGAAGCGCGGTCAGATCCAGCGGAGAGCGGAGATAGACCGCAACCATCAGCAGTAGCGCGGAGAACGCGAGATTGCACCCGATCAGTATGTCAGCCAGCGCGGCGGGCATCGGCATGATCAGCATGGCAACCGTCAGCACCAGCACGGCAACTAGTGCAAGATCCTGGCGTTGAGAGACGAGGCGAAATGCGTTCTGGAAGTTCTTCATAAGGCAAGAGCCCGAACATTCGACTGGGCGAAGACTGAGAAAGCGGTCTGTGCTTCCTTGAACCGGCCGGTTCTGTGAAGGGCCCGTGCGCGCAGGAGAGCATCGCCGGGCTCCTCGGTAGGGCGAAGGCGCCTGATCCTGTCGAGTACGACAAGCGCCAGCTCACCGCGTTTCATCGCGGTGTAGACATGAGCCAGAAGACGCAGGCAGTCGCAGTCATCGGGGTTTTCAGCCGCGACAAGCAACAATAACGGCAGGGCACGTGGCTCGCGATCGCATGACGCATACATATAGGCGAGCGATAGAAGAAGGTCGCGCTGGGCCTGATCCAAGACATCACCCTCCGATGAGACTGTCGCGGTAGCGCATGAGCAGTTCAAGATTGTGCAGCTCGAAAGACAGTGCCTCCAGGCCACCGGGCACGACGGGGCCGAAACTGCTCTGCGCTCGCGCTTCCAGGCGCGTCAGAAGTGTTTTCCGCTGGTCGGATCTGAGAATGCCAGCGCTTTTCAGGTGTGGCATGAGATGGAGGAAAAGTGCGTCCGTCAGCGTCGGAGGCTCGATCCCCTCCGGTGCATGTTGGCGCACCGACAGGGTCTTGTGGAATGCGACGAGGTCAGGTGCGATAGCGGCATCCGGCGTATTGGCCACGACCTCCTCGATTGCATGGTCAAGGCGGATCATGGGTTGGGATGGGATGCGGCTCATGAGAATAACGCTCCTCAAATGACAATCTGATCAGTAAGTCACGAGAAATTCATCATGTCCATCAAGAACTGAGACTTTATGAGCGGAAATACCAGTAATTTTCTGACCCGATTCCAGAATGGATCCAATATAATATCTCTGCCCTTTTATGGTCACATTTGCCCTTTGTCCCAACCATATACTTTGTATCGGCAAGGACAGTACTTTATTTGGCGATTCTTTGACGTCGGAAATCCACGTATACTGCTGGCCATAAGATGCGTCAAACCATTGCTCCGCATCCCTGAACGCTGTCAGCCGCTCATGGGGGACTGCGCCGCTCACTGTTACGACACCACCGGAAACACGGACGGCCAGCCCGAAAAGATCATGGTTGCGAAGTTCGTGGATCACGGACTCTCCAAGATCGTGATCGCTCAGCGCCATGTTCTGTTTTCGCGCTGGAAGATCCGAGACCGCCTCTGATCCTGTCGAAGGCGAAGACGCGGGCTGAGCAGGGCTTGAGGCTGGATGCCAGAAAATCCCTTCCAACAGGAGAAGTCCGAGTATGCCTGCGACACATATGACGATGTTTCGTGTCAGGCTTTGAGCACTGAAAAGGGCTGGGAGCCGGGAGATGGGGAAAGCGCTGGTATGGCCAGTCTCTGCGGTTGCGGTGTCCGTGATACTCAGTGGAACGGACGCAATCCTGATATCGATCGGGAGTGCAAAACTATGGCTTTTTCCGCTGTCCAGAACGTGGTCATTGATGATGACACCTTCAGCCAGGGCCGTGCATCTGAACTGTCCGCCCGGAAGTGGGGCGACGGCGAGATGGGATGGCTGGATACCCTCGTCGAGCAGGGTAATGTCCGCATCTGACCCGGAGCCGATCGTTACGGGGCGATCGCCGATTTCACATGTCGCATCCGCGTGTAGGCCGGAAAGAACGTGGAGGGCGAATGAAGGAGCGGAAAGCAGGTGAATTGCCGTTTGTCCCAGAGCAATGGATGGTTGGAAACAGTGGAGAGACCGGAACCAGCAGGCGCTGCTAAGATAGGTTTCTGTCTGTAACTTAATCTTGCTATCAAGAAACTATCGACTTGTGAGGAACCTGCAAGGAAGATTCACTAAATTTTCATAATTCTGATTGGGTCGCGATGGGAACCCCACTGACAAGACGTGTTGACCTTTATCGGGGGGATATTTTCTGCATCGTAGAGCCACGATAGATCGTCACGCCATCGCTTTGAACTTCGCCCAGTGCGGCAATCGTCTGATTGACCAAGGCGCGGAAGCGGGGTGGCCCGAAGACGGTAATATGTTGCCCGTCAGGCGTGCGACGCACGGGAAAGCGTGCATCGGAAATCTGGCGGGCTTTCAGGGATTCCGTCAGGGTCGGGAACGGCACGCCATCGAGTGCGACATCCTCGGAGACGGTTTCCGACGCAGGCGTTACGAACAGGGTCTGGCCATCGAAATACCAGTCGAGATGGTAGTCCGTGCAGATACGGTTGAGAAATCCACGTGGGGTAGAGGCCGTCAGCCCTTTCCGTACCGGCTGGGTCAGGGACGGGTCAGATGAGACGTGCAGATCGATATCCGCGCCAAACTGGTCCAGAGCCTGAATGACGCTGCCCTGAAGCATCGTGAACTGCCCCGTTTCGGGAAGGTAGAGCGGGGCTGCCCGGAGTGGCTGTGACAGAGCGATCACTGTCAGCCCCACATGGACGGTGGTTTTTGCAAGTGCCCACACAGAGGACCTAGTCGCCCTGTTGTTCGGGGAACTGACCTGAAGACCGTCACCTGTCGGCGTCATGGCAAATGCAAATCCTTAATCGGCGACGCCGGGCAGACGTGATGCTTTCGTGTTCGGATGCATGAGGGGGACGGTTTGGTCAACCGATACAATTGTCGCCGGGACGAGGTAGGGTGCAGAGCTGGTCAGGTTGAAGTCAGGATATGATGCGAGGTCTGGGGCAGCACGAGACTGGCGAAGGTCGACACAAAAAAGGGAGAAGGACGATGTCTGGATTGGCCGGAATTGCCGCCGTCGCTGCCAGTCAGGCTGCGTCTGCCACGCCCTCGCTTACAGCCCCTGCGCCGGCTGGGGCGTTTCATCAGGCTGATGTCGCCGCGTTTCACGATACGGCACGGACGCAGCTTGCTTTTTCCGAAGCCATTCCTGCATCTCCCATAAGTCAGATCGTTCCCGTACAGTCGGAGCCGACACTGGGCGACCGTATTCTCGATAGCCTGAGTCGTATTGGCAGCAGCTTCGGTCGGCTCGATGCTCTCGCTCCGCAGGGGCTAGCGCCGGACCGTGCGGGACCAGCGATATCGGCTCAGACGCTGTCTGACAAAAATGGCGTGACGACGGGTATGGATACGGGCGGTGGGATTTCGCATCCTTCCGCAAAACATGATGTCCTGGCGGCTCATCATGCGGGTGCCCGTTCGGCAACAGATCCCGAAAGCCTGCTCGGGCGGATCCAGCAGCAGGGCGAACAGCTTTATAATGAGTCGATTTCACGTCAGATCGCACTGACGAATGCCGAGTTCGAAACGCATGTGATCACCGTGGCGTCACAGGATATGGCCAGCACGCTTAAAAGTCTGCTGAGCCAGGGGGGATGATGGGAGTGAGGTGGGTCTCTGCTTCTCTGCTGATCCTGTGCCTTGGGCTGACGGCGTGCCAGTCCGAACTTTATACCGGGCTATCCGAACGGGATGCGATGCAGATGGTTGCCATTCTGCTTCAGCACGGGATCTCTGCTGACCGCGTGATCAGCAAGGATGGAAGCAGTGCGATTGAGGTGTCCAGCAGCCGGATTGCCGATGCGGTCAATGTCCTGAAGGCTGCGCACTATCCGCGGAATGCATATGCGAGCATGGACAAGGTTTTCCAGCAGCAGGGGCTTATCAGTTCTCCTGCGGCGGAACGTGCCAAGCTTTATTTTGGGATCAGTCAGGAGCTTGACCGCACTCTGAATGATATTGATGGCGTCGTGGATGCGCGGGTTCATATTGCGGCGTCAGCCAGTGACCCTGTGACAGGTGTGGAAAAACCGGCCACGGCCGCCGTTGTCCTACGTTACGACGAAGGAAGCAGCGCCAGGACGCTGATCCCGAAGATCAAGCAGCTCGTCGCCAACGCCGTGCAGGATCTGAGCTATGACCGCGTGTCGGTCATTTTGATTCCTGTTCAATCACAGAATATCCCGCTCACGCCCGCAGGTCCCAGTCCTCTTGCAGTAACAGGATGGGTTCTGGCTGTATTCTGGCCGTCGCTTGCGGGAGGGTGGTATCTCTGGAGGCGCTTTCGTGGAAAGAGGTTTACCTCCAGAACGACGCAGGTTGCCGTGGTTTCCGACAGGGCCGCATGAGCAGGGCGAACGCGACCGAAACACTTGTCGACCTTCATCCGTCCCATTTCCAGCGCGCGATGCCGATGCTGCGGCGCGAGACGGTGGAACGGATCCAGCGGTGTGACCGTCTGGCGCATCGTCTGGCAAAACTCATAGACTATCGCATTGACCGCCCGGAACAGGCCGCGTCGGATTTCGACGTTCTGGCGTACCGTCCGCGCTTTGAGGTGGAAGTGGCAGGACGGCATATGGGGGCTCTGATCTTCGGTCGGGCTCTGGCCCGATATGTCGATACGGCGTCAATAGCCGTCCTGAACCGGGAAGTAGGCACTTCGGCGCGTATGTTCGGGATCCGACATTCCGTCCAGATTGTTTCGCCCATTGTGCTGCCGACTATTGAGGGAGGCGCGGAAGAGCTGGCTTCTGCGATCAATGACTGGGGTTGGCGTTGCTTGGTGCGATGGCGCGATCAGGTGTCACCGACCTGTCAGAAAGCAGCTACACTACGTCTGCCCGCTGTGGGGCTGCCGGATGCTGCGCCTGAGACAAGCGATGCCATCATCCGGCACGTTATCGCGACTTTCTTCGCTCCCGCAAACGTCAAGGAAGATGAAGCACCAGAGGAGAGTGGTATATGACCGAATTCGCCACGCTCTCCCCCGAACAGCGTATCCTGAACCCTGAAGAGATGACCCTGTGGTGTGAGGCGCAGGCAGCTTATCGGAGCGCTCTGGCGGACGCCAGTCGGCTGAGGGCCACCGCCAGAGCTGCTTACGACGCAGAAAAGCAGCGTGGTCTGGAGGAGGGCCGTGCGCAGGCGCGTGTGGAAATGGCGCAGCAGATCATGTCATCTGCCCAAGCCGCGTCGCAGGTGCTGCAAAATCTTGAGTGCAGCCTGCCAGAGATCGTCGCGGATATCGTGGCTGACATGCTCGGGCGCGTGGATATCAGCGACGTCCTGCCACTGGCAATCGAACATGGCTTGTCACGCATCCGGCGCGGGACGGTAGCACAGCTTCGGATTGCCCCGGATTGTGTCGCGCCTCTGGCGGAGTTCATGCCCCTTCTTCAGGACAGCGACAGTGGCGTGCATATCGAGGTGGACGCAGGTCTGGCGTCCGGCCGGTGTGTTCTGGAGAGCGAGTTCGGCGTGTCTGAGCTCGGCATCGCCGACCAGACGCGTCTTCTGCGCGAGCGTCTTGCGGCGCAGTGGGATCAGTTGGCCGATCTGGCGGACACGCCGGGGCACGGATCATGACATCACGGGCAGCGCTGTCGGACACTGAGGTCACATCGGTACAGCAGGATATCTCGCTGCTAGCAGCCTTGTCGTCCGCCGATTCCACCTTGGTCACCGCAGAGGATTCAGGGCGAGGCATTATAGCGGAGAACCCACGACCTTTTATACCGGAAGAGCCAGTCAGGCCGGTCGGACCGGATGAACATCCGTCTGAAGGCGCCGTTGCGGGTATTTCGATCAGGCGTGACGGGCAGTCGGGCGGTAGCCAGGGCGACGATTCCGGGGAGGCAGGGCCGAATATGGCGGGTGGTGCGTCCGTAACAAGCCCGTGCGGTGAGCGTGACATATCGGCCCCGCCCTCGCGTGATGGTCTCGTCGGGACGCGGAGCCTGAAGCGGCTGCGAGCGGCGCCGGAAGGCCCCGATTTTGGCGAGTCTGCTTCTCCTGAGATAGTGCGGACTGACGAAAGCGCGCAACGACGGATCGGGGAGCCGCCTCCGCGGGGGAGCAGCCGTGGGTTTTCGAACGGCGATTCCGGCATGCCCGATCTTGCGGAAGGGAGGGGTGACGGCAAAGACCCGGGGCATGTCGTCGAGCGGATGCGGCACCTGCTTCCACTGTTGCGCTCCAAGGCGGCATCGCTGGAATCCCATCCGGTTCAGGGGCGGGTCGTTGCTGCAACCGGAACGATCATCCGCGCGATTTTGCCCAATGTCGCGGTTGGTGATCTCTGCCTCCTGCGGGATCGCAAGCGGGACTGGAGTATGAACGCTGAAGTTGTGGGGCTGGTCGGGCGTGAGGTCCTTCTGGCACCGATGGGCAATCTGGAGGGCATTTCCGCTGAGACGGAGGTTCTTCCGACGGGTGGGCGGCGTCAGTTCCCGGTCGGGCAGCGTGTTCTGGGTCGCGTTCTGGATGCGCTCGGAGCGCCCATGGACGGTAAAGGACCACTCCCGTCCGGCCCCAGCGCCCCGATTACAGCCAGCCCGCCCGATGTAATGCGACGCAGAATGATCGACCGTCCTCTGCCGATCGGCCTTCGCGCGATCGACAGCGTCCTGACCTGTGGGGAGGGGCAGCGTCTGGGGATCTATGGTGAGGCAGGGGGCGGAAAGTCCACGTTGATGGCCTCCATCGTCAAGGGAAGCGATGCGGATGTCACGGTTGTCGCGCTGGTCGGGGAACGTGGCCGTGAGGTTCGGGAATTCATAGAGCATAACCTCGGGCCTGATGGGCTGGCCCGTTCGGTCGTCGTGGTGGCAACGTCGGACAGGCCGGCGGCGGAACGTGTGGCCTGTGCACAGGCTGCGACCGCGATTGCGGAGCATTTTCGCGATCTGGGGCTCAAGGTCCTTCTGTTCGTCGATAACGTTACGCGCTTTGCACGTGCCCTGCGTGAGATTGGTCTTGCCGCCGGCGAGCCGCCGACCCGGCGGGGCTTTCCGCCGTCCGTTTTTACCGCTCTTCCCAAGCTCATGGAGCGGGCGGGAATGGGAGAACGAGGTTCCATCACTGCCTTTTACGCCGTTCTTGTGGAAGACGGGCAGAGCGATCCAATCGCGGAAGAAACACGCGGGATTCTAGATGGGCATATCATCCTTTCCCGCGCGCTTGCGGCGTCGGGGCATTATCCGGCAATCGACATTCTGAGCAGCCGGTCGCGTGTGATGAGCCTCGTAACGTCTGCGGAGCATCAGGTTCGAGCCGATCGGCTCAGGGCGCTCTGGGCGCGCTATCAGGATGTCGCGTTCCTGTTGCAGGTTGGAGAATACAAGCCCGGTGGTGATCCGCTGGCCGATGAAGCCATTGAAAAAATCGATGAGATGAGGGGGTTGCTGCGGCAGGGCAATGAGGAGCAGACAACATTCGCGGAGATGACGGAATGGATGACCCGACTGTTGGGCTGATGACGGTCATTCCCGTTCCGATGGCGCAGAAACTCTTGCGCCTGCGCGAGTTGCGCGCGGCACAGGCCAGAAAGACCGCTCTGTTACGCACCCAGGAGGCTCATGCCGGGTGGGAGGACGTAAAACGCAGCCAGACCGTTCTTGACAGCCACCGTGAGCACTGGCGTGCGGTGGAGGCGGAAGGTACGGCACGCATGAACCGTCCGTTGGAGCATGGTACGGTCAGTCCGCAGGCCCTGCGGGACAGGCACGATCATCTGGGGGCGCTGGCAGATCGAGCCATTGCGCTCCAGAAGGATGTGGGTTTGCGGGCTGACATGGCCAGAAAGCAGGACGAGGCTGCCGCGCTCGCATGGCGGGCGCACCGGGAGTTCGACCAGCGTTGCGGTCATGCTGCACGCCTGCTCGACAAAGCCCGGAACGCAGAGAGGCGCGAACAGGAAGCGTTGGACGAACAGGAACTGGAGGATCTGGCTCTGATGCGGCATGCCGCCCGGGATTTCGAGGGGTCATGAGCCGGAAAGATACCGTACGCCCGTACAGGGCGCCCACGCTTGCGTATTCTCCTGCCGTTTCGGAGCTTTTCGGTCGGTACCCGCTCAAAATTCCGGTTGAACCGGATATCTGGAGTGTCGCGTTCCTGCCCCCGTTTTCGCCGGGGGAAGACTGGCTCTGTCTGCAATTGAAGATCGGCGCGCAGGAAGGGCAATGCCTGTTGCCACGCGGTCTGTTGCGAATGATCCTGCGCCTGGCCGAGCCTCAGCCGCGCGCGCCCCTAAACAGCGATATCGCTATTCTTCTTGTCGAGATGGTGTTTAACGAAGCTCTGATGGATCTCGAGACCCGACTGGGCTGCACACTGTCCATCCTGCGCTTCGATAGTTGTGCCAAACCGGTCGAATTCGAGGAGGCCGTTTCTGGGCAATCGCCACTGCGTGTGGGGTTCAGGGTCTCATTTGGTGCGCAAGAGGTGTTCGACGGGCTGCTTTATCTTGCGCAGGAAACGTTTTCGGCGCTCAGGCCGCATTTTCCGGCTCTGATCCGCACGTTCGAGGCGCCGCCGGTGGCGGTCAGCCTTCGTGTTGGGGGCATGTCTCTTTCCGTGGCAGAGGTGCGTGCGCTCAGGCCGGGCTGCGGGATTGTCATCGGCCCAACTGCCCGGCGGAGCGTGGCGCTCGTGGCCGGAGAGGCGCTGGCGACCCTAGCGGTTCACGATGGATACAGGATCGTTATACAGGGTGGTTGGCAGGATATTGCACAATTTTCTTTACCGGAATGGATCGGACACATGACAGACGGATCGGCCGCCCCACCTCTCTTTTCCTCGCCCGAAGCAGAGCAGTTTCCGGAAACCGAAGTTCCTGAAGTGCAGTTCGATACCGTTCAGGTGCCGCTGAGTTTCGAGATCGGACGCAGGGTTTTTACTCTTGGCGAGTTGCAGGAAATCGGTGAGGGGCATGTTATCGAAATCGGCTCCCTGAGTGACCAGAAAGTATCGGTGCTGGCGCATGGGCGGCGCATCGGAGAGGGCGAACTGGTGGAAGTCGGAGCCGCACTGGCTGTCCGGCTGACACGGATCAACGCCTGATGCAGGGGGCAGGAGCAATGATGGGAAGCGGGTTCGCGTCCACGAATCTCGTCACCGCGCTGATTTTGACGCTGGCATTCGCACTTCTGACGCTGGCGGTGATTTCGACAACTTCTTTCGTCAAGATTTCAGTCGTCCTGTTCCTGCTGCGCACTGCGCTCGGGATTCAGCAGTCCCCCCCGAACGTGGTGCTTTATTCGATTGCCCTGATCCTGACGCTCTTCATTTCCGCCCCGATGGGGAAGGAAGTTTATCAAAGTGTCACGGATGCGGGCCTGAAATACGAGAACATCAGTGATTACGTGCAGGCTTACGAAGTTGCCGAAGCCCCGGTGGCCCAGCATCTCATGCGCTTTACCCAGCCACGTGAGCGGGCATTCTTCGTCAATTCGGCGCAACGGCTCTGGCCGGAAGACATGCGGGCCACTCTCGCGCCCGACTCTCTTCCGGTCCTGTTGCCGGCCTATCTGACCGGGGAGCTCAAAAGAGCTTTCGAGATCGGATTTCTTATCTATCTGCCTTTCATTGTGATCGATCTCGTCGTCACGACGATCCTCATTGCCATGGGATTGTCACAGGTGCAGCCAAACACGATTTCTGTTCCGCTCAAACTGCTCCTGTTCGTTCTGGCTGGCGGGTGGACACGGCTGCTGCATGGTCTGGTGCTGAGTTATGCATGATGGAAGGGAGGTTTGCCGATGGATGACGGAGGACTGACACAGCAGCTTTCAGCCGCGCTTTTCCTGTTCGCCTCGATTGCAGGACCACCGCTGTTGATCGCTACGGTGATCGGTATCGCAATTGGAATACTGCAGGCAGTGACGCAGCTTCAGGATCAGACAATGCCACTGACGTTCAAGGTCGTAGCGGTCTGCGCCACACTTCTGCTCATGGGCGGGACACTCCTGCCGCCCCTGCTGACGTTTACGGAGCATATTTTCGACGATTTCCCCGTGATGACGCGCAGCTGACGATGCCGGCGGCACATTTCACGACCAGTCTGATGCCGTTGCTGTCCGCGGTTGCGATTGCGATGGGGCGGCCTGCGGGTGCGGCTCTGGTTCTTCCAGTTTTCACGCGGGCGCAACTGGGAGGCGTCGTGCGGGGGGCTTTCGCGTTCGTCGTAGGGCTGCCGGTAATTCCCGGACTCTACAGAGACCTGCAGCAGACGTCCCTCAACCTGCCTTCACTGGCTTTGATTGGCGCGCGCGAGATGATGATTGGCGTCATCATCGGTTTCCTTGCAGGATTGCCGATATGGGCCGTGCAGAGCGCGGGGGAGTGGCTTGATACCCAGAGAAGCGCGACACAGGGACAGGCTTCCGAACCCGATGGGGAGCAGGAGTCGCTGTCGGCCTCGCTGCTGGCGATGACGACTGTCGCGCTGTACGTCATTGGTAACGGGCTCGGGTTTCTCGATCAGGCTATCGTGGATTCAGAGATTGCATGGCCTCCTCTGGTTCTCGGTCTCACCCCACAGCCCGGTTTTGCGACGACCGCACTGGGTCTGCTCGACCGTTTTGAAATCCTGTCCATGAAAATCGCGGTGCCGGTCATTCTGGCCATGCTGCTGTGTGACGGGTGCATTATTCTGTTGATGCGCGCGATCCCTAAACTTCATCTTTACGATCTCGCGCCCACCCTCAGGAATCTGGCCTTCACGTTGATGATGTGTGGATACGCATCCTGGCTCGTTGTTTATGCGCGCAGGGACATTCTGGATATGTCCATTATGCATGATCTCGGAGGGTTGCTGGCACCATGAGTGGCAGCAGCGAAGAGCGGAACCTTCCGGCATCCGCCAAAAAACTGACGGATGAGCGCAGAAAAGGTCGCCTTGCCAAGGCCCCCGACATGCAATCCGCCATGGTCTCGATCGTTCTGATCGGCTGGGTGCTGACGGGCGCCTCGTCTATTTCTGCACGGCTCGGGAGACTCTTTGCGGTGGCGGGCGCGGCTACGACCCTTCCTTTTGATGAAGCAGTGCGCGATATGTCGGGCGCGATAAAAGGCGCATTGCTTCATTGCGCGCTTGTGCCGCTACTTCTGGCTATCGGGGCAGCATTGTTCGCGGGTCTGTTGATCAATCGCGGATTCATTTTCTCTATCGATCCGCTGATGCCGAAACTGGAGAAGCTCAATCCGATCGGTGGTTTGAAGAGCATATTCAAGCCAAAGAATTTCGTTGATCTGGCGCTTTCGATTTTGAAGGTCCTTGTATTCGGGGGGGCGCTTGCAGCGATCGCCCTGCACGAAGTGAACGATCTAATCCGTGTACCGGAAATGGCTCCAACAGAGTGGCCGAAAATTCTCTCGGCGTTGGTGGTGCCGATGATGCTGGGTGCGTGTGCTTTTTATCTGGCGACTGGTATCGCCGATCTGATGATCCAGAAGCGTTTTTTTATGCGTGAAATGCGCATGACCCAGACAGAGTTGAAAAACGAGCGGAAGGAAACGCAGGGTAATCCGCAAATCAAGATGCAGCGGATGAGAATTGCCAACGAAAACCGCCGTGCCCCCGCGAAACTTGGTCCCAAGCAGGCAACGCTGATGATCTGTCAGGAGGGCGTAACGGTCGGAATACGCTACAAGCCGGGAGATACGCCTGTGCCGCGCGTGGTGTGCATCGGGCAGGGGGGCGCTGCCGAGAAATATCGGACGATAGCGCGCGAGCAGGGCGTGCCCATGTGCTGGAACCGCGAACTGGCGGGTGATCTGAAAAAGAATTTCAGGCCAGGCATGACCATAACGCAGGCTTTTTTCAATTCCGTTGCGCATGCGATCCAGAATACGTCCGTGTGATATGGAAGAGTATGTTCTTGGACCCTCGCAGCGTGCGATGAGAGCATAATGTCACATGAGATACTCTTTTATCGGCTGAGCAGTCATGCAAGTATTTTGAATAGACTCTAGACTGCTTTACTTTGAGGATATCGATATGACGATCTCTAACGTGTCGTCGTTAGACGACATCAGTAAATTTTCACAAGGGCTGGAAAAAGCCGGCATCGACCCGTCAGAGCTTATCCGAATATTCGATGCCGTGATGGCGCAGGAAGGAGAGAAAAGAAATGCCTCTCCAGCCGCATCTGCTCCCGCACAGGGCTCGGCTTCGCCGGCCGCATCCGTATCGGCAGCTGCAGCGCCATCGGCTACTCCTGTCGCGGCTGCGGACAAGGCTGCGGGAACGGGAGAAAATTCGGTCAGTATCTCCAATACCAGCAATCACGACGAAAAAATCGGTGAGTTCCTGAACGGTGGCTCAACGACAGCACCTGTGGCGGAAATCACGCTCAAGCCTGGCGAAACTGGAAAACTGAGTTACGCGAACGGGCAGGGCGGCTTTATGGCGGAAGCAGATTCCTCCGGCGCGTATAAGCCCAGTGCATCGCGCCTCGAGTTTTATGCCGATGCCAAGGGAATCAATAATACGGATGTGAGTTATATCGACGGGCGGAACGCGGCGATTCAGGTTTCTGACGGCAAGGGAAAGAGCGCAGGCGACACGCAGAATATCGCGTCGCAGGCCCCGTCGGATATCGTCAGTCATGACAGCGGCGGCAATGCGACGGTTACTGGCTGGTATGATGGTTCGAGCGCCGCGATGCAGGCTGGGGGGAACTTCATGGAGCAGAAACTGGGAACCGGGAACGCATATATTCATCCCGATGACGACCAGAAGAGAACGCAATCGGCAAATCCGATGACGATGGCGCAGGACAGTAGCCAGAATTATACAGCCAGTTTCGGCGATGCCTGAAGAAGCCCTAGTACGGTTCAAAAAAACGGGGGACGGAGAGTCCCCCGTTTTTTTGGACAACACAAGATTTATTGTGTGAGTGACAAATTTTCTTTGTCACGGTGGCTTCATAAATTTTTCATATATTTCTCAATTCTGTAACGACGTATGTCGTATCTTCATTTCGATTTCATTCGTAAAAAATTTACGAAAAAACGGCAATATGTGGCTGTTTCCAGAGGATTGCGTAGGGCCGGACTGACTGCATCTCGGGTTTTTCGTGTTGTTGCGGCCCCGTGCGACACGTCAGGTTCTGATCAGCTTCGTAAAATAACAATGATGGGCAGGAGAGGGCGATATCTGGTTCCCAGGTCGGGACTTCTCTCATTGTGCAGACACTCCGACGATAAATGTCGGGTTCAGCGTTATCGATTTTGTATCGAAAGGTTTTTCTTATGAGCGGCACCACTTCCGATATGAGCAGCACACTGTCTTCGATCATGCAGCAGTCTCAGGCGATGGAAGAACAGAACCTGCAGGAACAGTTCGAGATGTCGAAGCTTTCCAACTCCCAGTCTCTCGCAAACAACTTCGAGCAGACCATGGCCAGCAATGCCAAGCAGGCCTTCTCCAAGGACTGATCTGCGCTTTTGGCTTCAGGGGGTTCTGACGAGTACCGTTCGGAACCCTCTGCCCACTAACTTTAGATTTTTTGCCGCTTTACGGCAGTATAAACATTATTTTATGGAATAAAAAAATGTCTGATGTGTCGTTGAGCGGTAACATGACGATGGACGTGCAGACCCTTCAGTCGATGGTTGATCAAGGGGGCGCGGCCGGCAATCAGAGTATTCAGGATTTCGCACTTGCTGTCATGCGCGAGGCGCAGCAGAAAGGGAATGGCCAGGAAGCTCAGGCCGCTTCGAATATCGCGGGCAGCCTCAACGACGGGACGTATAGTCAGGGTGCGAGCAATGATGCCCTCTACGCCAGTCTGCAGGGCCAGTCTGTTGATTCGGCTGGTCTCGGGATCGAAAACACACGCAATCGCATCGTGTCCGGTGATTCGTCATCTTCAATCGCCCACGATCTAGACGCACTTGGTACCGAGATTGGCGGAGATGACGGGGCCAAGCTGAAGGCAATCGCTGCTCAGGTTTCCAATGGCACGGCAACCACTACCAGTGCAGTGTCTCTGCTCAACCAATTGGGGCAACAGCATGGTCTACCAGATGTGACGACGGGATCAAGCTCTGGCGCGGCCACGACAACGCCGCTTTCCGTCAACCTGCGGGGCGGTGTGGAGCAAGGTGAGGAAGCAGGCGCTTTCTTCGCCGCCATGTTTGGCAGCCAGCAGCTGAAATTTTCCTCAACTGATGAATTTCCGACACTTGATAAGAATGAAAAAAATGCCTGAGGAAATTGTACGGTACTCGCCAGGCGGCGATCACTGAACTCTCAGGACATAATAATCACCCGAATTGCAAATGTAAGGAAATAAACCATGGAAGCTGTAAGCCACCCAACGTCTTCGCACCTCCCGGAAACTGTTCCGACGGAAACTGGAGGGACAGCCAAGCCCGACGCCACGCATTCGTCCGGTAACAGCGCAGGCAGCGACACGACTGCGATCGAACAGTTTCTCCAACTCCTCCAGCAGGTTGAAGGTTCTGTATCGGGGTCCGGGTCTGCAAATCCTAATCTTGGGCAGATTGGAAGTGCTTTTGGTGGCGGAGACGGTACGCAATCTCCGACCAGCACAGCCCCCTCAGACAATCCCCTAGGTTTTGAAGGCAGTCAGGGCGCGCAGGGATCAACCGCAACCAATGCCGCCGGCCAAACTGACTTCGCCAATGCAGTTACGGATCTGCACGGCAAGGATCAAGAGGCATTCGACCAGTTCCAGAAAGATGCCAACGACGGTAACGGTAACGCAATGGTCAATGATATCATTGCTGACTACAAAAACGGTGACCTCACGAAAGACCAGGCCAACTCTCTGGCGCTGGATGTGCAGCAGGTGGCCAACGTCAATGGCGGTGGCAAAATCAACAAAAAAGAGCGTCATAAGTTGCAGGATGCGCTGGGAAACAATGGTGATGTCATCACGAGTGGTCACACCAAGGCTGCGGACTGGTGGAAAGAGCACGGCAGCCAGTTCTTAGATGGACTTGGTCTCGCAGCCCAGGTCGGTACGGAAGTTGCGACAAAAGCCTAGGTCACGTTGGCAAAAGATCCAATCCAGAGCCTTGCTGCGGCGATATTGAGGAAACTCATGAAGGACAGGGCGGTCTTGTTGTAGCGGATCGCAATGCGGCGCATCTGCTTGAGGTGGTTGAAGATCCGCTCGACGCGGTTGCGGTCCCTGTAACGTTGCCAGTCTGTTTTTTGTAGAACACTGCAGCCTTTTCGTGAGGGAATAACCGGCAAAATCCCTTGGATCAGCAGGTCCTGGCGGAAACTGGCGCTGTCATAACCCCGATCCGGCCAGCATGGCCCTGGGGTTTGGAGCCGGAAGTTCCAGTAGGGCATTTACGGCTTTATAGTCCGAGACCTGCTCGTCGGTGAGGACAAAACCAAGAGGACGTCCCTGATTGTCGCATCGGGCGTGGATTTTGCTCGTAAAGCCGCCGCGTGACCGACCAAAAGCTTCCGCATGAGCCCCTCTTTTGCGCCAGTTGCCTGTGAATGGGCACGAACCACGGTGCTGTCGACCATATGCTGTCAGCTATCCAAAGTTTGCAGCAAGGCGTCCCACACGTCCTGTTCAGTCCAACGGCGAAACCGGACATAAACCGAGTCCATTTCCCGTAGCGTTCATGCATGTCCCGACAGAGACGGCCTGTACGCAGAACATGCAGCATGCCGTTGGACGTGTCACGGTTTAGTTCCGGACCTTTAAGACCGAAGATGGTCATGAAGGAGACGTGGAATGGGACGAGTTTATAAAGCTGAGTTCAGGCACGAGGCGGTGCGTTTGGCTCTGAGCAGCGTTCTGTCGCGTGAGCGTATTGCACGGGATCTGGGTATCGGCTCCTCGACGTTGAAGAAATGGATCCGCTATGAGAATGAGAGATTACGCCGTGAGAACCTCCTGCTGCAGGAGGAGAGGGAGCTGTTAAAAAAGGCGACACAGTTCTTCGCGAGCCAAAGGTCGTGAGGTTTGCCTTTATTTCTCGATATAATGGGCCGCTTTCACGCAAACGGGTCTGTCGCCTGTTTGGCGTCAGCGACCGGGGTTTCAGGGCCTGGCGACGAAGCCCGGTCTGTGCCCGCAAAAGACAGGATGACATCCTGATGGTCCATATCCGCGCCATTCACGCTCAGAGCAGGCGAAGCTACGGACGCCCCCGTATGACAGAAGAACTCAGGGCTGCGGGTCTGTCTGTCGGGCATCGTCGCGTTGGACGTCTGATGCGCGAGAATGCCATTCGTGTTGTCAGGACACGACGCTTCAAGGTGACTACGAACAGTTCGCACAAGCACAGTATTGAACCCAACCTTTTGGGGCAGGATTTTTCAGCACCAGCGCTGAACCAGAAATGGACAGCGGACATCACATATATCTGGACATGTGAAGGCTGGGTTTACCTGGCTGTGGTGCTGGACCTCTTCTCACGAAGAGTCATCGGCTGGAACCTTGAGGTCCGTATGACCGCAGGTCTTGCCACGACTGCGTTACAGCGCGCTATTGCCTTGCGTCAGCCACCACCAGGCTGCATCCATCATGCGGATCGTGGCAGTCAGTATTGTTCAGAGGCTTACCGGAAGCTCCTTTCTGCTCATGGTTTTCTCGTGTCCATGAGCAGAAAGGAAAACTGCTGGGATAATGCGGTGACGGAGAGTTTCTTCAAGACCTTAAAAGCGGAACTCCTGTGGCGGCAAGCCTGGATGACGCGTCAGGACGTCGAGCAGGCCATCACATCCTACATTAATGATTTCTATAATCCGCAGAGGCTGCACTCTGCACTTCAATGGAAAAGCTTTCTGGATTATGAGCGCAACGCCCCTTAACAGATAACCCATGGTCCGGAACTAAACCGTGACACGTCCACTTTTCGCCAGCACACTTTACTGCCGCTGGATGACTGCCTTTATGCCCTGCAGGCCAGCATTCCCCATCTGATACGTTTGGCCCTGCATCGCTGCTTTCAGCGTCACAAGATCTCACTGCTTCCGGACATGAAGGGAGACAAGCCAAAACGACAGCGCTTCAAACGCTATCCCATCGACTTTTTTTCACATCGATATTGCCGAAGTCGAGACTGCTTAGGGTAAGCTGCATCTCTTCGTTGCTATCGACCGGACAAGCAAATTCGCTGTCACACAACTGGTGGGGAAAGCCGATCGGAAGACAGCCTGAGAATTCCTCGAACATCGTCCGACGAAACCCAATCATTCCTGGACGAACGATCAGGTTGAGCGGATAAACCGGACAATCAAGAAAGCAACCGTCAAGCGCTTCCATTACGACAGGCATGAGCAATTGAGGACACACCTCAACGACTTCATGGCGGCTTATAATTTCGGGCAAAGGCTCAAGACCCTTAGTGGCCTCACACCTTACGAATACATCTGCAAAATCTAGACTTCAGAGCCGGAAAGATTCATCGTCAATCCAA
>NZ_BEWO01000027.1 GCF_002723975.1 Gluconobacter japonicus | reverse complement strand
AAAACAGCAGAAACGTCCCGCGCCCTTGATAACTCGCGAAAGCCTCCCCTCTCGCACCCAATCGTCGTTACTGGTTTACGGCTTCACGTAATGACGGCGTTACGTAACTTTGTCGTTGCGTAATGACACGTTTCTTTGTATTCTACTGAAAACAGAATAGAGTAGGGGTTTAGATGGCAATTTTAACGGTAGCGTCTTTCAAAGGTGGGCCGGGGAAAACAACCTTGTGCCAGGTCATTGCAGCTTGCTGCGCGAAAGACGAACTCAAAATCGCGGTAATTGACGCTGACCCGACGAAGGCCATGTCGACGTGGCATGCAGAAACATATGAAGGAAGGCCCTTTGAATGTTTTGCTGAAACCTCGGAGCGAGCTATTGCTGATCTTGCAATTTCACTCGACGAAAGATGCGACCTCGTGGTTATCGATACAGCAGGCTTTGGCAATTTGGCAGGTGCCGTAGCTATGACTGTCGCCGATAATATTTTAGTGCCGCTTACCGCAGGGGCTGCGGACTTAAACCAAGCGGAGGAAACCATTAAACAAGCAAAAGGTTTGGCTGCGGCGGCACGTCGCAAGATTGAGGTCCGGGCCGTAATGAATCGTCTCTCGTTAAACACTAAGCTTACTCGCCACGCGATCCGTGAACTACAAGAGGCCGGCATTCCGACACTCCAGTCCTCAATTTCGCATAGGACAGCTTTCGGCGAGTTGTCTTACTCGGGAATGCTCCCGGCCAAGGGGGCTGCAGCCGAGGAAGTAGAGGCATTTATCGCCGAGCTCAAACAGATCGGCTGGGTGCCTCATAAAAGCTTGCATGCGAGTAGGGAACAAGGCCTATGACACTCAAAGCTCGACGCCGCCCAGACGCCAACGCAATAACAGAAGCAGCACTTGGTCAAAAGTCAATCGAAGAGAAGTCACCGACCATCGGAAGCTCGAGAGGTATGGAGGCTCTGGAGGCTGCACGACGCGTTGCCCCACAGTTGCCCCCGGCAGAGATTGAACCCAAAGATCAGTCTGTTAATCATAATATGAGAGTAAGAAAGAGTACCTTACGCGCTCTCGGTAAAGCTGCAGCAGAAAGTGGAATGAGCGTTAAGCAATTTATTATGTCTGCGGTCGCGGAAAAAGGCGTAAATGTAGCTCCAGCAGATTTAGTTAATGGTTCGATCACTCCCTGGAAGGATCGTTAGTGCACCAACGTAGAAATAATCCGACAATTTAGCGTTGAATAATTGTTTTTTCTAAAACGATTTTTATGTCTGCCCATTTTGCTTTGTTACAGGAGGCGGCGATGGATAGATCGTCAGTCCGGCGTTGTCCTCAATTTCCACGCGAGCCTCCGGATATACGGACATGGCCAATTTTAACGCTGGCATAATGTCTTTTCTAAAAAGAGATGGGGCACTTGCCGTGTTTCCGAACTGTGAGCGCATGCCAGCCCAGCTAATTGTAACAGGCTTCGCGAGAACGTGTAGACGGTACGCGAGCCAAATATAAAGATCCATTGCCTTCGAAGCGTTTACCATTTGCTTTATGGCGACTTCGCGGAGAGGGAGCGGGTGGAGAATGAGGCTATTATAAAAATCTTCGTCAAGCGTGACTACTTCTTGCCAGAAAGGCAAACGACTTTCATTGTTAGATGGAAGCCAGGCAGACCTAATAAATGAGCCATTGCTGCGTATAGAACCTTCGGAGGATGTGTGAAAAAACGTTAAACGGCACTGACTGATGCGGTTGGCTTGCTCTCTTACAATTGCGTATGTTTTGCCTCCGACTGAAATTCCCATATTCTTTAGCCAAGCATTCATTGAAGCACCGAGCTCGACTTGACGCGATCCCGTTTTGACCGCTTGTGTTTGCAAATATAAAAGAATTAGTCTTGCAATAGGGCCATAAGGCACGCCACTTTGACGCTCTTGCTCGTCTAGGCCAGCTTCAATTCGTAGCTTGATTGGTCCGCTTTCTCTTGTCCAAACGGTTTCTTTAATCCGTCTGTGGGGTAACGACGTCATTGCGAACCCTGCATGAGCGATAGAAATTATTTGATCTTCATCACTCATTACTTCGTGTGCAGCCCGCAATCTTATTCTTTGTGCCTTATCAGGGCAACTGCGTTCAGCATCGCGAAGACCGTACGTAAGAAGATCGTCATGAATGTCTGCCATGGTGAAATCATTCGATTAAGATCGGAATATGGTCAATCTTGGACTTTCTCCATAGGGGTGCGGATTGGACTTTTTCCATAGGTATCGGGAAACAAAATCACCCATCCACATAGTCGCCTTGGACTCTTTCCAAGAGCTATTTGATATATTATTAGTATAATTATTTGTATGTATGGAAATAGTCCAAGGGATAACCCAGTGGAATCTGGAAATAGTCCAAACTTAGGTATGGAGAAAGTCCAAGGTTATCCGGTGGACGCTTTTCTCTGAAGGTGTGATTTTTCAACTGGTCTTTACCTAGGTATGGAGAAAGTCCAAAGGACGGAAGTGCTTCACGCTTTCTCAGAATCTACTGCGCCCGGGATGTCTCTCCTTGATACTCGCTTCGTCGATGTAGGTTTCGACGATCTGCAGGCTTCTGTGTCGGGAGAAGCGTTTCAGTTCCAGCAGGTCATACCCGTCCTTTGCGCCGGTGCTGATGGCGCCGCGTCGAAGACTATGACCGGAGAACTCTCCTTCCAGACCTGCCGCACCACATCGCTTGCGGATAATGTCCGCGACAGAACGGTCGGAGAGCGCGACAGCACCGATCTTCGGCGGTGCAGGGGGCTCACCGGGCCTGGATACTGGCGCAAGCCAGATCCGTCGAAACACCGGCCCAGCTTCTATGCCGGCGATTTTGATCCAGGCTTCGTAGGCCCGCACCGGGCAGTTCCGGGTAATCCCACGCGGAATGCCGATCAGTACCCCCTTTGCGGCCGGGTCGCCTTTCGATCGCCTCAGCCGGATCCGCATGCCATCATCGTCGGTGACGATGTCGCTGACCTCCAGACCGGCCAGCTCGGAGCGCCGGAATGCTCCTGCAAAACCGAGCAGGAGGATCGTACGATCACGGACGGCAACCGGATCCTGCCCCTGGATCGCATCGACCGCTTCGGTCAGCCGGTCCCAGGTGAGGGCAGTCTTCTGATGCGGTGCAGGATCGTCGTCCTCCCGCCGGATCCCGGCCAGTGTGGCGGAAACAAGGGGATGGGATGTCGGCACGGCAACCTGTGCAAGATGATGCAGATAGCGCAAGGCGGCCCGGTGAAGATCGATGGTGCTGGTTCTGCGCTTGCGCAGCGCCATGTCGGCAAGATAAGCGGCGACGTCCTCACTGCGTGCGGGAAGGGCAGGGAGGTCGTGGGTATTGGCCCACTGGCACCAGGCCCGCACAGCGGCGCGGTACCCCCGTAACGTGTTGGCGGCCTTGCTTCGTTGCACGTAGGCGTCCACCGCCTGGCGGGCGGTGCGCAACTTTCCATCGTGCGCAGGGACCGGCTGGGAAGAGACGAGGGCGAACCAGCGGGCGACAGTTACTGGTGCCTGCCCGACGGGCGGTGGTGGTCGGGCAGGGGGAGCGGAAATGGGAGTGGCTTCGTCCTCGATGTTACGGATCCAGGCCACGAACCGTGGAATTCCGTCGTCGATTTCCAGCCCGACCGCCAGTTCGGATCCGGTCGGCGCATCGCCGAGATGATCGCGTGCCATATGCTCGGCGGCGGCGAGATAGGGCAGGGCGCGTCCGATCGTGCGGTCGGGCGCATACGCCCCGTCGGGCAGTTCGGTTCCAGCGATCACCAGGGGGAGGGGAGGGGAAAATCGCGCCGTCGACAGGATCTGGCTGGCGGCCGTCAGGTCTGTGTGCTCCAGCTGGCTGCGGGTGAGGCGATCGACCCGCTCAAGGATCGCGCGACGCGCTCTGGCCCGTGACCCGAGAACGCGGACCTCACTGAGCATCCGGCACATCCTTCCTGAGGGACGCGCCCTGTTGGCGGATGCGTGCGTCGGCACGGGCGTCCTGGTCGCGTACAAGCCAGTAGACGATCCCGAGTGCGAGGACCGCGGCGGCGAGGGAGAGCACGTCCATGGGGGCGATGGTCTGCAGGTCCAGGAGGATGAATTTGCGTGCGATCGCGAGCAGGGCGATCAGGACGATCGTGCGCACCCGTACGATATTCTCGCCATGGGCGAGCACGGCCAGCAGGGAGCGCTTGAATTCGAGGGCGATCAGAACTGTGAAGACGGCTCCGAAAACGGTCTGGAACACCTTCTGGTCCGTGGGATCGACAGCAGACCTGGAGAGCAGGTGCCAGACCACCACCACGAGGTGAGCGGTGGCCGAGACCGTAACGGCCATGATCAGACCGATCAAGACGAGCATGATAGCCTGCTCGAAGCGCTCATAGAGCGTCAGACCACTTGAAGGCGAAAGCATATTGCGCCACGGCGTGGTCCAGTGGCGGGCGGTACGGGGAGTGGATGAAGAGGGCTGCGTGATCATAGGGCTGCGGTTTCGGCAACAATCATCGTTCAGAGAGAATAATTCCCCACCCGGGTGGCGCTGTCAACCTACTTCCGACAAGGAACATTATCGGAAGTAGGTGGCGGGGAAGGGGCGATTTTCAGAAAAAGACGGAGTTTGAAGTTAAACGGTAATTAAGGTAATCTTATCGCCTCAAGGCCTGAGGAGTGTGTCCCAGAACATGTTCGGGGGATGACCCTTCGAAATTTCCGCCTGTCTGTACATCGGAAGATGGACCTCTAGTATGTCAATAGTGTCCCCGGGCATCATCAGACGCGATAACCGGCCTGGTCACGGCAGTCTGCCGGCTTTGACCCGCGCTGCGCTGATTTTTGGTCGGCTGGACCAGCGCCTGCACACCCATCCTCTGCTTCCCGCAATCCTGTTCCGGGAGCGCCTGGAGGCGGCGCGCGCCTGTGCTGCCGTGGATGGTTTCCTCATCGATCCGTGGCATCTTGCCGCCGAACTGGAAGGCCTGAAACCACGGGTTGTCGGGGAAAGCGCCTATGAGCGCGGCGATGTGATTGATGCGGCCCGCGCAGCCTTTGAACGGTATCTGTGGCTGGTCCATCCAGACGGCCGGCAGAAAGACGCCATGGTCCCGGCCGAAGCCCTGCTGCAAGCTGAAGCCAGGCAGGCCGGGCCGCTCCTGGGAGCCGCGCGCGCGTTTCATCACTGGATCGAGACCGGTCACGATCGCAGCGCCATGCGGGGCGCTCTGGTGAGATTCTGGCAGGGAAGCCATCTGCTGCGCACACCGTTACCGCTTGTTGCGGCCAAAGCATTCGCCAGTGACGCCCCATGGTCTCCCTCAGAGTGGATCCCGCTGTTCCTCTCACGCCTGGCCGAAGACGCCCATGCCATGGAGCAGCGCGTCATTGCCCTGGAGCACGGGTGGCGCATGGCGCGGGCGAAAGCCTCTGGTCAGCGCAGCACCTCACGGGCTACGGCCGCGCTGGATCTCATTGCCGCCTTTCCGGTGCTCTCCGCCTCGCGACTGGCCGGGATGCTGGGCATCTCACTCAAGGCCGCCTATCTGCATCTCGAACGGTTTCTGGCAGAAGGCCTGATCGTGGAAGTGACCCATCGATCCGCACGCAGGCTCTTCGCACTGAAGGGAATGGCGCCTCTCCGGGAGGCGGTGCGCCCGCCGCGCCGCGCTGTTCCCGGTCGCAGACGTGGTCGTCCCCGTCGTGGGGAGGACATCATGCCCCAGCCTACCTCTGATCCGGCGGACACGTCCCAAGTGCCTGATCTTTCGAAACACAGGCCGGAGCCGATTGACTATACGGCTTTAGAGGAGGCTCTGGCAGCTGCAGATGCCGCCATGACGCGATTTCGTTCAGTTATCGACTGACCTGGCCTTCACACGGTGCGCGTTCACTTCGCGAACGCCTTTTAACTTGCGTTCCTGTTTTGTTCGTGTTTATCCTCCAGGCCGGGAGGCATCACATCATGAAAAGGCACGATCCGGATACGATCCTTCTGCTCCGCGAGCAGATCGCACGGATCGAACGACATCATGGAGCGTCCGGGGCCGGACGGAGACTGGCCACCGGTCTCGATGACCTCGACGATCATCTCAAAGGCGGCCTGCTGCGAGGGGCCCTCCACGAATTCTGTGGCGTACGGCAGGACCGGGCCCTGTGCGCCCGTCCGGCGCACTTTGCCGCCTCCATTCTTGCACGGCATCCCGGTCAGATCGTCTGGCTGTCCGGCACGCCGCTCGATCTTCACGCGGACGGTCTGCATGCCGCTGGCCTGTCGCCCGGACGGGTCATCTGCGTGGAGGCCGCTTCCAGCGGCGAGGTTCCGGCCCTGTGCGAAGACATCCTGCGCGAAAAAGGCCTTCTGGCGCTCGTCGCCGAACTGGATACGCCTCTGACCCTGACGACTTCACGCCGATTGCAGCTTGCCGCCGAGACAGGCCGGGTCACCGGTTTCCTGCTTCACCGGCCTGCGCATCGGCAGAGGGACCGTCCTTTGCCTCCCAGTGCCTGTCATACACGCTGGCGCATTAGCAGCGAGCCCAGCATCCTTCCCTTCTCGCCGACAGCTCTTATACCCCCGCCAGGCCCGCCCCGCAGGCGGGTCGAACTGCTCCGGCAGCGCGCAGGCCGTCCCGCCTCCTGGCTTTTCGAAGTCCCCGAACATGACACGCCGTATTCTGTCTCTCTGGCTTCCCCTGTGGCGAACCGATCTGTGGCATCGCCGTCATCCCGACACCTGCACGTCGTCGGGGCTGGTGCTGCACTACCATGATGGCCGCAGACTTACGGTTCTGGCCGCAGATGCCACGGCGCAGGCTCGGGGTGTCAGGCCCGGCATGAGCCTTGCCCATGCCCGCGCCCTGGCTCCGGATCTCCATGCCACAGATGGAACGCCTGATGCTGACCGGCTCGCCCTGACGCGGCTGACGGAATGGTTTCTGTGGCTCTCCCCGATCGTTGCACCGGACGGAGAGGACGGCGTGTGGGTCGATACCGCGGGCTGCGCGCATCTTCATGGCGGAGAAGCGCCCATGATGGCCGAAATCCGCCGTCGGATCCAAAGCCTGGGCTATACGTGCCGGCTGGCGTTTGCCGACACACCGGGTGCGGCCAGTGCTCTGGCGCGCTTCGCTCGCGTCCCCTGCACCATCATCTCGCCTGGCACGCAACGTCAGGCTCTGGCGGCACTCCCTGTTCAGGCATTGCGTCTGGCTCCCCCGGAAACAGACGCGCTCCTGCGGCTGGGTTTCCGGACAGTGGGGGCTCTGTATGACACGCCGCGCGCCCCGCTGGCCCGTCGGCTGGGCGGGACCGTTCTCGCCAGGCTGGATCAGGTGCTGGGTTTGCTCCCGGAGCCTGTGCAGCCCATCCGGCCCATCGAAGCCATACGGGAACGGCGCAGCTTCGTGGAACCGATCGCCACAGCAGGCGCGCTGGCCACGGTCATTGCCGTTCTGGTCCGGGCCATCTGTGAAACGCTGGAGGGACGGGGCGAAGGGGCTCGGCTCGTTGACCTGCTGTGCGAGCGGGTAGATGGAACCGTGCAGGCGATCCGGATCGGCACAGCCTCACCTGTCGCCGATCCTGTCCATCTCTCACGCCTGCTTGACGAACGCATCCCGATCATCGAACCCGGGTTCGGGATTGAGGCGATGACACTTGTGGTGACGCGTGCCGAAATCCGTGGGGCCGCCGTGCCAACCGGGGAACTGGTGGGGCAGGACGATGTGCCTCAGGGGCGCTCGAATATCAGCTGTCTTCTGGACCGGCTGCAAAACCGCCTGGGTCCTGGACGTGTCAGCATAATGGAGCCTGCTGCATCCCATCTACCCGAATTCAGTCAGACCAGGTGTCCTGCCAGCGGCGAGAAAGGAACCATTTCTGCGGACCGGGCCTGCTCCTGGCCTCGGCCCGTGCGGCTTCTGAACCCGCCAGAGCCGGTTGACGTCACGATTGCGGGCCCGGAGGAACCCCCGACCTCCTTCCGCTGGCGTGGCGTCCATAGTGTCATCCGCGCCGCTGACGGCCCGGAGCGCCTGCATGAGGAATGGTGGCGCAGTGCTGATCCTTACGGGGTCGTCCGGGATTACTGGATCGTCGAGGATAACGCGGGCGAACGCTACTGGATTTTCTGCCGCGCACCGCTTGCCGAAGTACCACCCGCCCCGCCGGACTGGTTCCTTCATGGCCTCTTCTGAAAGCCGGAGACCATGACGGACAGTCTCAAACCGGCCACAGCGGAAGAAATTGCTGACGCCCTGATGCACGCGCTGCGCTTTGACGGCCGACGCCGCACACATGATGCCGACGAACTGATGGCCGCCCTCGTGGCACAGCGCCTTGTTACCCATCTCCAGCGCTGCGGCTTCCGGCTGATGCGTACGCAGAGCGCCGCTTTACCCGATACCAGCCAGCACCGTCATCCCAATGCCGACCGGAGCGGGGCGTCTTCTTCATGACGGGCTATGTCGAACTGCAGGTCGCTTCCAATTTCTCCTTCCTGCGCGGGGCCAGCCACCCGGACGAACTGATCGCGACGGCCCGACACATGGGTTACGACGCGCTGGGGATTACCGATTTCAACACGGTGGCCGGAATTGTCCGTGCCCATGTCGCGGCCCGCGAGCAGGGGGTGCGTCTGATACCAGGAGCGCGCCTTGCTCTCACGGACGGCGCTGCCGTGCTGGCCTATCCGGTTGACCGGGCGGCCTGGGGAGGGTTGTGCCGCCTGCTCACACTCGGACACCGGCGCGGGAACCGGCAGGTCTTCACGCTGGACTGGGACGATCTGGAGCGAGAGGGGGAGGGCCTGATTTTTATCCTGCTGCCGCCTGATCAGGAGACCGCCCTGCTGTATCAGCTTGAGCAGCTCCGGGCTCTCACGGCCCGCCATGGAAATAGTGGCTATCTAGCCCTGACCCGTCGTGCCCGTCCTGGTGACCTGCTGCGTCTGGTACGCCTCGAACATCATGCCCGATCCGCAGGTATTCCGACCGTTGTGACGGGCGATGTGCTCTATCACGCCCCCGAACGCCACATCCTGCAGGATGTCGTTACGTCATTACGTCATGGCGTAACGCTTGAGCATCTCGGCGCACACCGGGAACTTTACCGGGACCGCCATCTCAAGTCCCCGCAGACCATGGCGCACCAGTATGCCGGTTTCGAGGACGCTCTGGCCCGCAGCCGGGACATTGCCCTTCGCTGTCACTTCTCTCTGTCGGATCTGAGCTACCAGTATCCGGAAGAGACCGAGACCGGGGAAACGCCCCAGAAAACCCTTGCCCGCCTCGTGCGCGAGGCCCTGCCCGGGCGTTATCCGGGTGGCCCACCGCGCGATGTTCTGGATCAGCTGACGCACGAGCTCTCTCTCATCGCGCAACTCGAATACGCTCCGTATTTTCTGACGGTCCATACGATCGTCCGGCAGGCACGTTCCCTGGGCATTGTCTGCCAGGGACGCGGGTCGGCCGCCAATTCGGCGGTGTGTTATGTTCTGGGCATCACGGCAATTGATCCGGTACGCTCCGGCCTGCTGTTCGAACGGTTTGTTTCCGCCGAACGTCAGGAACCGCCCGATATCGATGTCGATTTCGAGAGCGACCGCCGCGAAGAGATCATCCAGTGGATCTATCGGCGCTATGGACGGGGTCATGCCGCCCTCTGCGCCACCGTCATGCGTTATCAGCCCAAAGGGGCGCTCCGGGATGTCGGCAAGGTCATGGGGCTGCCCGAAGACCTGATTGGCCAGATATCAAAACACCTTGCCTCCGCCCTGACGGACACGGATGTTCTGGACACACGCGCCAGGGATATCGGACTTGACCTGCGCGAACCCAAACTGGCGTTGACACTGCGCCTCGCCAGACGGCTGCTTGGCTTTCCCCGACAGCTGGGCACCCATCCAGGAGGCTTCGTCCTCACCCGTGACCGGCTGGATGATCTGGTTCCGATCCAGCCGGCAGCCATGGAAGACCGTCAGATCATCGTCTGGGACAAGGATGATATTGACGCACTGCGGTTCATGAAGGTCGATGTCCTCGGTCTGGGCATGCTGGGATGCCTGCGACGCTGCTTCGAGCTTCTGGACCAGCATCACCACAGACGTCTCGACATGGCGAGCATTCCGCCAGAGGACCCGGCCACCTACGCCATGATCCGCAAGGCCGATACGCTTGGCACCTTCCAGATCGAATCCCGCGCCCAGATGTCCATGCTGCCCCGTCTGCGACCGGACACGTTCTACGATCTGGTCGTGCAGGTCGCGATCGTGCGGCCCGGCCCCATCCAGGGCAACATGGTGCATCCATATCTCCGGCGACGTGAAGGGCTGGAAAAGCCTGACTGTCCTTCCCCGGCCCTGGAAAAAATCCTCGGCAAGACGCTGGGTGTGCCGCTGTTTCAGGAACAGGCCATGCAGGTTGCGATCCATTGCGCGGGCTTCACGCCAGGCGAGGCGGACCAGTTGCGGCGCTCCATGGCGACCTTCAAGTTCACAGGCGGGGTGAGCCATTTTCGCGACAAGCTCATCAACGGCATGGTGGCCAACGGGTATGATCCGTCCTTCGCGGAACGCACCTTCGAGCAGCTTGAAGGTTTTGGCAGTTATGGCTTCCCCGAAAGTCATGCAGCGAGCTTCGCCCTGGTGGCCTACGCCTCCAGCTATCTGAAGTGTCATCATCCGGACGTGTTCTGTGCGGCGCTTCTGAACGCTCAGCCGATGGGTTTTTATGCACCGGCGCAGATCGTGCGTGATGCCCGCGCCCATGGGGTCGACGTGCGGGCGATCGACATCAACCGCTCACGATGGGACTGTTCTCTCGAAGGGCGCCCGGAACGGGGACGGTTTACCGTGCGTCTGGGGTTCCGTCTGGTGAAAGGGCTATCGAACGATCATGCCGCCCGGCTGATCGCCAACCGAATGCCGCTTTACGAGAACATCGACGACCTGTGGCGCCGGGGTGACATTCCGGTGCAGGCGATCGAACGACTGGCCGAAGCGGATGCCTTCCGGAGCCTCGGACTTGATCGGCGAAGCGCGTTGTGGGCTATCAAAGGGCTTGCGGACGCGCCTCTCCCACTCTTTGCGGCAGCCGACCGGGGGCTGAACCAGCCACGCCCGGAAATTATCGAACCGCATGTCACCCTGCCCCCGCTGACCGAAGGCGGAGAGGTCGTGGAAGACTACCGGACAGCCGGGCTGACGCTTCGCCGGCATCCGCTGGACTTCCTGCGCCCCGCCCTGGCCTCCCGTGGCATCATGCGCTGCGGCGATCTTGAAGGGGTCCGTGATGGCCGGCGGGTCTGGCTGGCCGGCCTTGTGCTCATGCGGCAGCGGCCCGGGACCGCCAAAGGCGTCATGTTCGTAACGATTGAAGATGAAAGTGGTGTGGCAAACCTGATCGTCTGGAAGGACATGCTCGAACGGAACCGCCGCATCCTGATTGGTGCAAGCTGTCTTGGAATCCGGGGAACCCTGCAGCGCGAAGGAGAGGTCGAGCATGTCATCGTCCGGGAGGTGGAGGACCTTGATCCCATGCTCCGCACGGTGGGACGGGACGATAATGCCCATACACACACCTGCCTGAAAATCACGGCGCGGGATTTTCGCTGACGTCGGGCATAGGTCACGCAAGATGTTCTCTTGCTGACACTCCTCCCGTTATCTGCATCGCCACTGGAGATCGAAGGAGATCATCATACCTCTGAATGTGAACACCCCGGAAGCAGATGCTTGGACACGGAAATTCGCCCGCATCGCCGGTGTCGGGCTCACAGATGTCAAATCCGGAATGATAACCTCTCTGTTTTAGCACTTGTGGACTGCTTTTTGCAGAATCCGCACCGCAGCGATCATCAGGACGCTCCCGGCAAGGAGTTTCAGCAGCGCACTGACCCACGCAATGTCCTGATCAGGGCGATACCGGGTCAGTCGCCCGCCAAGAACGGCGGAGCCTGCCAGCAGCAGGCCGGTTCTTGAACCCATGGACATCTCCCTTACTGCTCCACGGAATGGCTGCTGGCGCTCGGCTGCTCTGGCGCGATCGCCTTACCCGTCTGTTTCCCATGCGCGGCGGCATAGGCCCACACGGGCGCATTGCGCTGCGTCGCCTGGGTTGCACTGACCCCGTTAAGCGCATCGGTCGCCGGGTCTTCCCCCTCAACAGCAACCGGGGAGGCCTCAGCAGAGACAGGAGCCGGCGGGACCACCGTGGCGTGGGTGATCTGTGGTAACGTCACCGTTCCGGCGGCCGGAACGGGTTCTGGTGGCAGCGCTTTGGCCACCACCGGACGCGAATAGGCGTCACGATCCAGAATCATATGATCGGCTGCCCGGCTTGTGGTCGGATCCTTGTCGTAGAGATCCACCAGCCTGTCGTCACGAAAGCAGAACAGGACCGTATGCTGCTGCGGGCGTGTTCCTGCCTTCACCGGCGCCCAGACAGCTTCGGACAGGCCAAGTGTTGCGATCCCGGTTACAACCTCACCGGCCGTCATCCCCGCCCGTCCGGCCGCGCTGAGGCCGGTTGTGTAAAGCCGGTAAATGTCACAGTCGCGGCCCTCACGCTGGACGGTCCCATCGGGTTTTCCAACCGCGGTAATGACACTGAAACGATCTGCGCCCTTGTGGAACTGACTCAGGCGCACCGGCTCGGGGGTAGGCGTCGAACTGCCGCATCCCGACAGGGCCACCAAGGCACCTGCCAGCAGGAATGTGACGGGTCTGCGGAAAGCTGATGGCATCGGACTGTTTCTCCATAAATCCTGCGCCGCGACAATCGCTGGCGCCATGAAGAAATCCTACCAATCCCGTTTGTGAGTACGATCACTCGCGGGTTGCTCGACTGGACAACACATTTCGAGCAACCGGACAGAGGCCAAGCCCCAGAAGGAGGAACGCCACACCTCCCAACGGCATATTCAGAAAAGCGCTGCTGGAGGCAAGGGGCCATTCCTGCATGACGAATGCCGCAAGCAGGCCCGCCTGCCAGGCCCGTTCGGCCGGATCCGTCACGAGAGGCGCGCACCCCCTTAACGGCGCCAGTAACGCCCATCCCCAGGCGATAATCATCAGCCCGAACCCGACCAGACCGGGGACACCACCATTGCTCAGGGCCTCGAGCCAGTGATTATGGGCATGTTGCACACAAATCCGTTCGCCACCACCATCGGGCACGGGAGCAAATGTCCCCGCCTTCTGAAAAACCGTATCCCGACAATGATGCCGGTAGGCATCGTAGCCCAGTCCGGTCAGCGGATGATCCTGCGCCATCATGAGCGCCCGGTTGTAGATCAGACCGTAATCGGAGCCTGCAAAATGTCGCAGCTGCCCCTCTGTCTTGAGCACAAGATGCCCGAAAGCCCCCGGGGCGGCGACCATGATCGTTGCAACAAACAGAGGCGTAAGGGCCAGAACAGCCAGAGCCTGGTAGCGCAATTTCGGCAGCAACACCGCCGCCACGCCCACCCCGAGCAGAAACGTGGCCAACGCCATGCGCTGTCCGGCCAGAACCAGAAGGGCCAGAACCAGCAGCAGGGTCATCGCAAAGGCCGTTGCCCGTACCCACCTCTGCCGGGCGCGCAATGCCAGAGCGGCCCCGGCCCATAGGGCCACCGGAAGAGCCAGCCGGGAGAAGGGTGCTGCGGCACGCGGCTTGTCATATGGACCGGTCAACGTCCCGTCCCCAAAGCGGGGGTTGCCAAAGAAATTGGATCCTGTCACCGCCTGCCAGAGAAGCTGCACGCCGATATAGACCACACAGGCCGTGACAATCCACCGCACCCGGGCCTGCGTCCGTGGATCCTGCAAGGTCCAGAACGCCAGAGCAAAAGCGGCTACCGGGAAGCGGAGAGCGACCAGCGCCTGGATCATGACGTCGACATCATCCGGCATGGCGGGCCAGGCACGCGGGACCGAGCAGAGCACGATCCAGCCCCACCACAGGAAGACCGGCCAGACAAAATATGACCGGATCCAGCGCCAGTCGCGGCACATCGCGCTCCTCATCAGAAATCCGATTGCCAGTCCATCCAGAATGCCCTCGGCGATCCCGCGGAAATGGACCAGGAAGACGGGAAGCAGAAGCGTCGCCCAGCCGCCGACCCGGTCGAGGCCCCGAAGGAACCCTGACGCCCCTGCCCTGTTTTCGTTCACGCCGGTTTCCCTCTGTTCTGATATGTCTGCGATCTGGACCTCATGATCCCGGCCTCCACCAGCATGCCGGTCTCGCGGCTGCGGGAGTCTCGCAGCGCGTAAAGACTGCGGTCAAGATAGAGACGACTGGTTGCACCGCGTTCCACCAGCGCCCGGAAATAGGCATCGCGCCGGTGGATGATGGCGCCCCGTTCGAGACGGGCTGCCATCATGATCACGCAGATCGCCGCCTGAAGGCGGCCCAGTACGACACAGGCCTGCCCCCACGCATGATGGGACACGCCGATCCGGCCGGAAAGATACTCCGCTCCGACAATCAGGTCCTCACTGGACGGACGGGCACTCGTACAGAACTCGCGCAGACCCGCACAGATCTCGAGATAGAACAGGGCGGTTCCCTTGAATCCCCGCAAGGCCGAGCGTCCCGTTTCCGCTGACGGTCGGTCGGGAAACTCCGGCTCCGCACGCCGCATTGCTTCAATGCGTTTGCGGCCTGTGGCCGCTACAGGAACTACTTCGTAAGAAGATTGAATGTTTTTTGTATTTGTATAGTGGGCCCCATTTTCGGGGCCCATGGGCCTCACTTTTGGTGTATATCGCTCTGATTTATCAGGGTTTTCCACAGGATGGGGCTGTGTGCCCTCTTTCCCGGCCCGATCAAGGGTCTCGTGAAGCGTCACCATGGCCTCATACAGGCCCTCGAGCGTCTCGATGCGGCGCACCCGCAGACGGGCCAGCATGATCCGAGCGGCTTCAGTGGCGGCATCATCCTGCCCGAGGCATTCCGCCCTCGCCCGCACAATCTCGTTGAGATCAGCAATCGCGGTCCGCAAAAACTGGATCCGCTCCCGGTTCTGGCGCGCCTGGTCCGCCAGCGCGAGAAGCTCGGGCCAGCGATAGCGCAGGGCGGCCAGATTGAATCCGACGCGCATCTCTCCATCCTGCCCCTGCCACCGTCGGCCCCGCTGGCCGTTGCGGCCGTCCTGGGGCACCAGAAACCTTGCCTCGGCCAGCTCACGGATATGACGCTGAAGGGCGGAGCGTGACAGGCCGGTCCAGCCCATCAGCGTCGCGTTGTGGGCATAGATGAACGGTGTGCCCAGAGGCTCCCAGTCTTCCGGACGCGTCTTCTCGACCATGACAATCAGGGTGGCCGCGGCCGCCCGGCTGACGGGCAGGCACCCGCGCAGGGATTTCAGCACATTGGCCACGTCCCATTTTCCCGGACAGGCCGGGGGCGGGGTCGTGAGTTCGTCACGTGCGGCGAGCATGGAAAGACTGAGCCGTCGCCGTCCCCGGCGCGACAGGGGCAGGGAGGGCGCAACCGCCTCCATCCCGGAAGATAGGGTCATCAGGTCGGTCCTGTCTGAGAAGGTCAGGGAACCACCTCCCGGCCAGGCCACAGACAAAATGCTCCCGTTCGCAATTTTTTACTTGCGTTTCCGACGGGGCGGACGTTAGATGAAGCCGATTTCTGTGGTGGCTTCATCTAACATCTCTACAAACTGCCAGGGCCCTGGCTCTTCCGATCGCCGAATCGGGGGAGGCAGGGTTTTTGGTATGAGCGGGCTACGTCATGGGGGTCCTCGTGCACGACTCGCCGCGACCGCCGGAATGACGGTGCGGGGACGATCAGACATCCTGCCGCCCTTTCGCGAAGGCAACAACCCGAAAAACCGGACTGAAGACAGTTTTCTCTTATTTATCCGTGGCTTGATGTGTCCAAATTGGCGCAGCGCCCTCATCCCGTCACCGCCTCCGATGCGCCGCTGCCCATGCGTTGGGCCACCGTCTGCTGATACTGCCCGACCGTCCAGCCACTCATATGGTTGGCCGCCAGGGTGCTGCTGGAGACGAATGCGCTCAGCGGCGTGCTGGCATTCTTTTCGGTGGCGATTTCCGCGCCGGCTTTCGTTCCGAACATGTAGGCGCCGTAAACCTGCGTTCCGGTCGCGGCCGTGCCCGTGGCCCGGCTCACGGCCGCCGAGTAGTCACTGATGATGGCGCTCGCGACCTTCGCCTGGGCTGCCGGGTCAGACCGGTCCGCGCTGCTCAGGCCCAGTTTCGACGCATACTGGTCCCAGGTGCCGTTGGTGATCTGCCATACGCCGTTGGCGCTCGAGGTGCTGTTGCCGACATTCTGGAAATGGCTTTCGATCTGCCCGAAGGCCGCCAGCGTATCCGGATTGATCCCGGCCGCCTGCGCGGCCGCCACGGCGTCAGCGCCATAGCTCTGGTTGAGCATCGACTGATAGGCGTCAGACGTGCCCCATGCGCCCTCATACGACGTGCTGGCCGTGCTCCCGGTCGTCTCGCCACTGCTGCTGACCGGCGCCGTGAAGGTGGGCGTGCCCAGCTCGGACGCGACCGGCACGACCTGCTGTGGCACGGAGGCCAGGGCAGCAGCCGGTATGAGCAGCGCCACGCTCCCGGCGAGGATGCGACGCGGCTCCCCGAAAACACGCCTCATGGCGCCGGATGGGTAAAGAGCACCATGCCGTCCGCCGCTTCGCCCGCCACCTCACAACGGGTCCTGGCGCCGGCGACCAGGGGACGATAGGGCACAACATCGCTCTGAGGGATCCACGCATACACCGTCCCTCGGCGCAGCACCTTGCGCCAGCCGTCGCGCACCTCGTCGGTCACGGCAATCTGGGGCGCTGCCGTGCCGATCTGGCGCGACGACGCCCGCGGTTCGGCGTAAAGAGGCTCGAAATCCTCTCGGGGGCTCATGCAGCGGACAGGCGTGGGAACCGGACGGGTCTCCTGTACGCCACCCCCCTGACCGGACGGGGGCGGTCCCCAGTCACGGGGACCAATCTCTTTCTGGCGCTCCTGCGAGAGGCGATCGAGCTGCTCAGCCGAAAGATGCTGTGCATGCGCGCAGGGGGGCACAAGAGCAATCAGGGCGGCGGCGAGCGGCGGCCAGGCGAATCGAAACATGAAGCAAGCTCCGGACTGTGAAACCTGCTCTCATGATGCGCGGGCCATTTGTGAGTGCGAACAGGAGGAGCATTTTTTTCGCGCGGCACTCACAAACGATGGCCGCAGGATGGGCGTCAGGAGGATTGATCCGATGCGTCCCTTACTGACCGCCCTCGTGGCGCTTTCCACGCCTGCCCTCGCGCTCGCCGCGCCTGCCTGTCCCGCGCCTGAACCGATTGCGCCAACGCCCCTCCCCGGGGCTGGCCCGGTCATGCCCCCGACCATCCCGGCCGCCGAGATTGCCGCGTCTCCGGCGCTGCGGCGCATTGTCAGCCATGGGGCGGTACTTTACCGCCTCCCGACCGAACACGGGCTCCATGCCGTGTTTGCCCGAAGTGGCAGTCAGTTCCGGGTGTTCTACCTCACGCCTGACGACCAGGCGGAGATCGGCGGCGTCATGTGGGACGCGGCAGGTCACAACATCACCCGCTCACAGGTGGCGGCGATCCCGGGAACCGTACCGACCGTGCACTGGGCCCCTGCGACCGCGCCGTCAGCCGGCGTTCCCGCGACGCAGCCCCCCGGCCAGGCCACGACTGATCCGGTGGCCCGGCTGGCTGCCGCGCATTTCGGGCTGGAAGGACGCGATGGTGCGCCAAGGGTCTACATGCTCATTGACCCGCTCTGCCCGTTCTCAACCCGGGCGTTCAGCGCGCTTGCGCCCTATACCGCCTCGGGCAGGCTTCAGCTTGCACTGGTGCCGGTCTCGATCAACGACCACGAGAACAACGGGGCCAGCACGCCTGCCGCCCTGGAACTGCTGTCGGCCGATCCGCACGCCATGGGCGATGTCTGGCGTCATCTCAGTGGCCTTGGACATGCGGATATGCAAAAGGCGCCGTCCCCCGTTGCCCAGGCCGCCCTGACTCTCAATCTCTCGGCCGCTCACGCCATTGGCATGCGCGGGACGCCAACGCTGGTCTGGAAGGACCGGACGGGCACGATACGGCAGGAGGCCGGAACGCCTGACGATCTGAACCAGTTCCTTGCGAGCCTGCCGTCATGAGGGCCAGGCGGGGATGGACACGGCGCGCGCTCTTGCTGATCGGTTGGCTGGCGCGCCCGTTTGTCTTTGCGTTCCGGCCAGGTTACCGGGCGGGCCGTGCCGGGATGCAGGCCCTGAGCCGGATTCCTGCGGACACCGTCCAGAAAACACTCGTTCTTCCGGATCAGGATGCCATCCGTTCAGAAGATGTGGCGACGCTGCAGGCTCTTGAGCAGACCCGCGCCCGAAGCCGCACACTGGGTCGTCTGTTCGGCGTACTGATGAGTGTGGACCTGATTTTCTGGAGCCGCACGGTGTTCGTGAGCGGAGCCGATATCTTCAGCCCGCCCAGCATCGTCAAACTCGCAATGGCCGTGGTTCTGGGAAGTCAGTTCCTTATTCTGGCGCTGACAAACTGGCAGGCCCGAACCGGTCAGGCGGGCGGGTTGCTGGCGTTCCTCTCAGACGGAAGGAATCTCTGGCCCCGATGAAACGACCGCTTGTCGTTGGCTGTTTAATCCCGGGTTTTCGGGTAGTAATCTCCGCATCGAGATGTTACATGTAACTGAAGGAGAAAACACCATGACGCCTGTTGCCATGCGCGTGCGGAAGCGCCGCGACACACTTCGAAAGGCGGGTCTCCGGCCCGTTCAAATCTGGGTTCCCGATACCCGCGCACCTGGGTTCGATGCCGAATGCCAGCGCCAGGCGGGACTGGTCGCTAAGGCAGACGCGCATGATCCATCCCTTGCATCCTTCCTCGACGCAGCGTCTGGTGATCTGGACGGGTGGGAGGCATGAAGCGAGGCGACTTCGTAACGGTCGCCCTGCAAGGAGATCTTGGTAAGCCACGGCCTGCTCTGGTCGTTCAGGCCGATCGCTTCGACGCGACAGCCGCCCTGACGATTTTACCCGTCACCAGCGCCCTTGTGGACGCTCCCCTGTTACGCGTGACAATTATACCGGACGAGCGAAACGGACTCCGTAAGGCCTCTCAGATCATGATTGACAAACTCAGCACGATCTCCCGGGAGAAGGTGAGCCCTGCTTTCGGGACCGCCAGTGATGCCCTCATGCTTTCCGTTAACCGCTCTCTGGCACTGTTCCTGGGGCTCACCTGAGCCCGCGATCTCGCCTCAGAACGTTCCCGCCCTGGCCGTCTGGTGATCAATCCCCCATTTTGCACCTTCGTAATCCGGGCGGTCGCCCTGATCGACAGGGTCGTTCGGCTTGACGATCGTGCCCTGTCTTGACGCAAGGGCAGGTTGCCAGACTGCCGGGGCTGACCCGTAAGGCGCGTAAGGATCAAACAGGGGATGCCTGACTTTCGGGGGTGGCGGGGCATTGTAGGACGCGACGGACCGGATGTTGCCATGTCCGCAGCCTGTGAGCCCCAGTAACGCGAAACCGAGCAGCGCAACAGAAAGAGTCCTCCCTGTCATGCGACGCTCGCCGCTGTTGGGCGCATGGACGCTCTCAGCGCCGCGAGCTCCGCCTCGGCTTTTTCCGCCCGTGCCTTCCACCAATCCCGGTTGGCGCGCCCTTTGACGTAGAGGTCGTCATATTTGGCCTGCAGCGTTTTCAGATCAGCCTTCGCCCGATCACGCTCTCCGCGGACGAGATCGAGACTGCGCCTTTCTTCGCTCAGTTCTTTCTCCGTGAGCTTGAGATTTTCCAGTGCTTTATGGCCCCAAGCCTCAAACTCGTCACGATTGCGTCTGACCACAGCAAGGCTTTCCAGCGCCTGGTCTCGCTCCTCCCTGAGCGTATCGCGCTCGGTTGCAAGGGCGTGATGCTGCGCCGACAGCGTATTATACAAGGCGACAAGATTATTATAGGCCGCCAGAGGAACCATATTCCCGACCTGCCGCGCCGCGCGCTCTGTGGCTTCCCTGATCCGGCAAAGCTGATCGAATTCAAGCATCCCTGCCATGATGTGGCTCTCCTATTCTTCGGTGGGACCGGCAATCAGCATGATGGAACGCGTTACCGGATCGACCGGTTGCGTGGCCGCGCCCTCGGCATTCCCCTCTGCAGATCCTATACTCCCGACAGATGTGACTGTGGCCCGCGCCATCTTGGCCGCCTTGTCTGTGGGTGCAGCAACCCCACGTCCTGTATTGCGCTCCGAGAAATCATCGCTGTCCACACGTCCGATGCTGGTCATGCCCGCCATGGCCGGAATATGGTGAGGCAGCGTCGAGATCAGGCGGAACGCCATGACCGCAAGGCTCATCTCCATCGTCACGAACATGCACAGCAGCACGATCAGGCCAATCAGATTGTCCATCGGCCGGCCATGATCAAACACGAAACCGGTGGCGACAGTAAAGCCTTTCATGATCAGCCATGAGATCGCTGCGAACAATGTGTAGCTGAACATAAGCCCGGCAATCATCATCACCGGCCGGAAAATAATGGTGAAGAGAATTTCGTAGCCCCGCAGGCCCCTGCCATGCAGCCCTTCGCCCTGAAACACCATATGCGCGAGCATCCACAGGGGAAAGCCGACCACCCCTTCGATCATCACCAGATACCACCCGGCCACGCCCGCCATCCAGTAGGCAAAGGGCGTCATCGGCAGGACGTAAGCCAGCGTGATCCCGGGGGCCAGCAACAGGAACGCACCTGCGAAGATAGGCGTCAGCAACGCCTTGATCAGGCCGCTTAGTGTAAAGGTGGCGGCCGAGGCCGCTGCGGCCGGCAGGTCGCCGGTCACGAGATTGGCGGCTGTGGCAAGGCCGCTCGCGGTCTTGCTGCTCGCCAGAGCCGCCGCGCCGATGATGGCGAGGGCTGTATGGATCAGGAGATGACCCAGACTGATCATGGCCCCGAGCGGATCTGTCCAGTCCGAACCGGATGTGGGTGAGATGATATGGTTGACGATGAAGGTCATCACACCGTTGGTGACCCCGACCGCCTGCAGCGCCCGATCCAGAGCGGTCTCGGTTGAATTCGGGATCTGCCCGTCATGGAACAGACGGGTGGCCCCGTCAGGTGCGCTGGCCGTATCGGTGCTGCTGATGGCCTTTTCCTGCGCGCCCTGATAGGCCTCGATCGCATCAATGGTCGGGGCGAGATCCTGCGTCAGGAGAGGTCCCAGCCCCTGCCAGCTTGGATAGGTGACCGACGGGACGATCGACGCCATCGACAGCACTTCCGCATTCAGCCGGGAGATTTCGAGGTAGTAGGCCCCCAGACCGCTCCATCCGAGGTTTTTCATCGCGACATAGCCGGAATCAGTCGTGGACGACGCGCCGTCGGAATACTGCGCCCGGATCCGGCTGACCATTCCGCTGGCGGCGGAACTCAGGGCGTTGGCATAACTGGCGCTCTGGTCCGACAGAACGGCATCCATCGCACGCAGGGCCGTGGCGTTGCGAGTCTGCCATAACGTGTCGGCCAGCGACGTCATGGCGGGACGGATCCCACTGATCAGGCTGTTCAGAGCCGCGACCTGCTGGGAGGCCATGCCCGAGAGATCGATTGTCGAGCCCATGAGCACCTGTGTGGCCTGGGTCGGGAGCATGACGCGGATGCTCCCGCAGGTCGCGGCACCCCCTGCATCGCCCTGAGCCAGAGCGTAATCGACGGTTACCGGCCGGCCGTTGCCGGGGTTCACGACCGAGGGTTCAGGGGCGAGAGAGTCATTATTCGCGGCCTTGTTGACGAGCGCCCGGCACAGTTCGCTCTCCATCACCGCCATGACAACCTGACGGGTGCCCGGAATAATGGGCTCGGCCAGAGGAAGGGCATCCGGACCGACCGCCTTTGCGACCACGTCATTGAGATTGCGCGCCATACCGACCGCCGTCTTCCCGGACTGGACAAGAATATACTGCCCGACCGAAAAGCCATTACTGGACGGAACCGGAACCATGAAGGCGGTCGCCATCACGATCCGGACCGGCACCCAGCCAGAGAAATGTGCGGAGAGGATCTTGCCGCTCTCTGCTGTCCTGTGAATCTGGATGATCGAGGCGTAGGAGATCCAGAACGCGGCAATCAGCATGGCATACGCGGAAATATACTGGATCATGGTCCCGGTCGCGGTGGACACCCCTGACGACATGGGGAAGAGGGAGTCCAGAACCCGGGCGGTCCAGTCGTCACCGGCGCTGAGATCGCTCCAGGACACGGCGTTCGCACCGTCTGCGGCCAGCGCCACGTGCGGCATGAGACAGAATGCCACCAGCGCGGCAAAGCCCGGAAAGGCCCGATCGCGGCCGAGGGAGCGGATCCAGCATGCCATCAGATTACAGTCCCGGGCTCGGGCTGTTGTCCGGAGCGCGTTCCCTTTCCTGCTGGCGCTCCCTGGTAAAAAAATTGCGGAACTGCTTCACCAGATTTTCAAGGGCGGTATTGATTTCCTTGAGAAGATCCTTTCCCGGCTCTCTCCCCGGGAGGCTTTCCAGCTTGTATGCCGTGCGCGCGGCATCTTCCTCGGCCGATTTGACGTTTGGCTCACCAACGGCATCGCGCTGAACGGCACTTGTCATGAGATTCTGCGTTTCCGCGCCAAGAGTGGCCGCGGACTGGCGCAACTTGTTCCAGGCGGCGGCAAAGGCCGGCGTCTCGCTGAACGTGGCGTCAAGCTGGGAACGCAGTTCCTTATAGGGGCCATCCGTCGTCATGCCGGCGATGACGGTCCGGGCGCCATCCTTTGACGCCTCCTTCTCGACGGCCCTGTCGAACGCCTCGAAGAACTCCTTGCCAACAGTCCGCAGGACCGTGATGTCCTCTTCGAGCGCGTGAGTCGCGTCGCGCACTTTCCTGACCCGCTCCTCGATAAAGCGCGCCCGACTCCTGGCAGCCTGCTCGCCGCTCCAGTTCGCAAACTGACTGCGCATGGAAGCACCCGGGGCTGCTAGAGTGCTTGCCGCCGTGTCCGGTCTCGAGACCACCGGCTTCGTATCATTGCCCTCCTGCTGAGGGGACGACGCATTCGGCTGCTTTTGCACGGACGCGTCCTGATGCGGTTTTTGCTGGGGCCGGGCAGAGCCTCCCTGCGGCGCTGCACTATTTTCTGTGGACGGAAGAACATTTTCTACTTCCGTCGCTCGCTTATTATCTTCAGCGCGTACGGCGTCGTCCCGTGCGGCTCCACCGGGAGCGTTACCGTTTTCCGGGGGGCCAGCTTCTGCCGGACCTGCCGGGGGACGTCCGTCCCTCTGGCGGGCGTCATCTTCCGCTGCCCGACTCATTTCCGCTTCCCGTTCAAACGAAGCCTGATAACCGGGATCGTCCGCAAAATGGTCTGGTGGGCCATCGGCTTCGCGGTCTCCTTGACCGCCATTATACGGATCCCCTGGATTAAATCCGTCCTGCGGCATGTCACCGGGAACAGCAACCGGTGCGTCCGGCGTTACGGGCTGGTCTGCGGCAGGCGCAGCCTCCGCCGGAGACGGCGGCGTCAGGCCGGCCGCTTCTTCGCCCCGCTCCGTCTGCGCGGGTGAGGCTGCCATGGCAGGTTCGACCGGCTGCTGGGCCACGTTTTCAACCGGCGGTGTGGCTTCTGGTGCTGGTGCTGGTGCTGGTGCTGGTGCTGGTGACGCAACGGCCTGACCGAACCGGTAGTCAAGCACGGCGGCAATCCGTGCGGCGACAACGGACGCCTGTTCTTCCGGAGACATGGCGGCGACCTCGAGCGCCTTCTGCCGGATATCCTGGACAAGGGCGCGATCGTCCAGCTCCCCCGTCCGCTCCAGAAGCGAGCGGATTTCCTCATTTTCAAGGCCGGGCACAGCGCCGGCGAAGTTCTGCAGCCCAGCCAGAACCACTGGCGAAATCCGGGGCGGCTCGCCCGTTCCGCTAAAGGCCTGCCAGTCCTGCACGAGCCATGCGACCTCGGTTGTAAACCGGGCGTCCTGTTCAAGAGCGGGATCGCCACGAAGCCTGTCACGCAGGTCTGCGAGTTCTTTCCCCAACCCCCGTTCGGCCTCCGGAAGACGGGCCTGTTGCGCATCAAGGGCAGCCAGTGCTGATCCAAGCGGACCAGGAGGCGGTGTCAGCGTTTCCGACATGTCAGACAGCTCCTTCTTCTATTGCAATGTTGTCGTGGGAACAGGCATGGGCGACACGGGCCTCAGCCGATGTTCCGCCTCGATCGCAAGGCGGTCGGCCTCCATCAGGGCGCGCTGCTGATCCAGTTTGTACTGCTGCCAGAGCAGCCAGTTCCTCTGGCTATCAAGCATCGCGATCTGGATCAGAACGGATTTCGGGCTCGGCATGGCCTGCAGATCCGCCTGCCAGTCCGTCCCACTGTATTTGCGATTGATCTCCAGTTCCGTGGCCTCGTATTCGCTGCCGACATCCGTATTGCGGATCCCTTCGCGCGTCGCCTCGGCTTTCTGGGCTGTGCTCAGGGTGACGGTGTTGGCGTGCCAGCCGACAATGTCGTCGCCGACATGCTGGGCAAGGGAGATGGCCGCATTATAGGACCGCCTGCCGGGTAGTGCGGCCTGTCCTTCAATTGATGTCAGGTTGCTGCCGCGAAGGGCCGCGGGCGCGAATGGCTGGATAAGTGTTGTCGCATAATCATTGGCCCGGGTGATCGCTGTCTTGTCGGTATACACCGGGGTCGACAGCAGGCTGCCGACATTCTGGTCGGCGTCACGCTGGTCCTCGTTGGCAAGCGAGCACACACCGGCATCCGCTTCGGCATCGGAGCAATACAAGCTGAAATGATTGTTATTCGCGGCCTGGGCCGCCTGTCCTGCGCCTTCCCATGCCGGCGTGCCCTTGTGGGCCTGTGCGCGAAGATCCTTGCCCTTGTCGAGCGCGGCGGCAACATCGCCTCCATTACGGGCCGCGACTACGGCCGCCTGGCCGCCTTCAAGGTTCAGGCAGTCCTGCCGGTTGACAGCATGATTGTCCCGCTGCTCGGCATTGCGCACATCACGGGCAAGGCGCGCCTGAACGAGGTTGTTCGCATCGGAGATCTGCTCCTGAGCGCCAACCTGAGCCTTCATGTAATTGCTGAGCTGGGTGAAGCCGCTGCCAAGGGACCCGTTGATCAGGCCGAGGCTGGAGTTCAGAGCGGAACTGGTTGCCTTGATCACGCTATCCATGGCGCCCTGCAAGGCCCCGATTGCGGCAACGATCGCTCCAGAGTCAAACAGGGCATAGGCCGGCCTCGGCGCCGCCAGCACCCCCAGCCCGAACGCAAAGGCTGCGATCACGACAATGCGCAGCCGTTTTTTCAGAAACAGGCTCATTGTGATGTCGTCGAAATGCCGGTGCTGGTGCCGACCAGGTCAAGGGAATAGCCATCCGGAAGCTGGGTTGTGCCGCTCACATCCCACGATGTATTTCCGGTATTGTTGGTTCCGGCGCTGATGAGACTGTCTCCGCCACCCCCGAGATTGAGGGTCGGACAGAAGCTTCCGGCTCCGAGGCCGAGATTGAAATTCGTATCGAGACCCGTCACGGAGAGGCCACACTGGGTTGTGCCCTGCAGACTGTCCCATTCGGATGTCAGTTCGGAGCAGACCTTCCCCATGACGGACTGGGCGATGGACGCGACATTGAGGCCACTGGTAATGACATCCAGGCCGATGCCGTTAAAGAAATTGCCCAGACAGGTGAATTTGGTGACCGATTGCGGCTGGTGGATCGTGGCGTCATCGGCCTTGAGATCAGCAGCCAGTCCTGTGGCGGCGGCCTGCACGAGCTCCTGACATCCCGCCGGTGTATCCGCGGACCATGCCCCTGTGGCCGGTGTCATCACCATGAGAAGAGTGAAAACCGCACCGGACGTTGTCATCCGGCGTCTCATGACGGCTCCTCCTTCTCGACGGCTGGAGGCGTTTGCAGCGCGATATCAGGAAAAAGGTCTCTTACGCAGGTGAGGACGACCCGGGCCCGCTCGACCGTCAGCCACTGGCCTTCGGCCTGCTTCGCCTCCTGCCTCTGCCGCAGGACGGCTTTCTTACGCGCTTTCTGTCGCTCCTCGGTAACGACCCTGAGCGTCCCGATGAGGGACATGATTCGACGCTCTCCCGACGGCTGCACGACGGGCGCCTGTCCCTCGCCCTCGGCCAAAAGGGTCTTTCCTGTCTCGTCTGGTCCCCTGTCATCCATTTCTGGCACTGCTCCGAAACTCGTTGCTTCAGGAGGAGTTTGCCTGTGTCGTATGTGAGTGCGCGCACGCACTGACCACTTAAGGTGGGCAACCATCTCTTGCCTTAAAGGAGGCTGGGCCTCACCATAGTGATATCCCGATATCGGAGGCAGAGATGAAGCAGTTTGTCATACGAAATCTGAACGATGACGTTCATGCGGCCATTCGCCAACGGGCGGTTCGTCATGGGCGTAGCCTTGAAGCTGAGGTCCGGGAAATTCTTGCCCGGGCCGCCGCAGAAGAGGCGTCGGCAAAAAACACGGCCGGTCGCGGTCATCGCATCGCCGCCCGGTTTTCCAGGATCGGGCTGCGCAAGGGCGAGGAAATTCCCGAACATAGGGGCAGTATGGCTCGATCCGCAGAGTTTAGCTGATGCTCATACTCGACACGAACGTCATCTCCGCGCTCATGCACTCCAAACCGGACAGGGCGGTAATTTCCTGGCTGGACCGGCAGACAGATGAACTGCTGAGAACGACAGCAATCACCGTTTTCGAAATCCGCTTTGGACTAATGCGACTACCAGCGGGGCGCAGACGACGCGCTCTCGAAAGTGCCTTCACGGTCGTTCTGGCAGAAGAACTCGGCGGCGGCGGCCTCGAGTTCGACGATCGGGCCGCAGAGGCAACGGCTCTTCTTGCTGCAGAGCGTCAGGCTGCGGGCACCCCGGTTGATTTCAGAGACACGGCAATTGCTGGCGTTGCAATAGCATACAGGGCGACGCTGGTAACACGGAACCTGAAGCATTTCGCGGGACTACCCGTTCCGGTTATCTCCCCGTGGAATGAGGTGGCAGCCTCACCAGGTTGACCGCCGATTCGCGGGGCAGGATGATGCCGTTTCTGGCGTGTCCGGAGCCGCCAGAAAGACGCGGTTTGCAAGCGCTTCAGATATGCAATTTACGCATGCTATACTAGCTCGGGGCACATAAGCGGGTGTTTGGCCCGGTTTTCCGAGTCTTTTTCGTACTGTTGCAAATCTGAACTTTGCAGCAAAAACAAGGCATTACTTGTTACACTTCGTTATTATTCATGCTAGATTCACGAAGGACTGCCCCCTCTAGCAAAGGACAGAAGGTCGATGCAGCACGGCGCAATCGTCTTTTACAGACCACCCCAGACACCGGTCATGGCGCCGGCGATCCCGGCGCTTACGACAACACTGTATGAAACGATCGGTGAATGGCGCGCCAGTCCTCACTACAGACCCGAACCAAAACGGCGTGTCCGCTTCTGGCTCTACCACGAAGAAGAGTTTCTCGTGCAGTCTTATCCGACGGCGATGCCGGCCCGTCAGATCGCGGAGGAACTGGGGCGTTCCCTCGGCGCGGTACGCGCCAAGGCGCGCGCCCTCGGGGTACGTCGTCCGCTGCGCGGACGGGCGGCTGACGCCGCCAGGGCATTGACCCCCCCCCCCCCCCCCCC
>NZ_BEWO01000026.1 GCF_002723975.1 Gluconobacter japonicus | reverse complement strand
GCACAATTCGGTAATACAATCAAGACCTTATTCTAATCCAAACGATCCCCGTCCGGCCATCTCACGCACCCGCGCCGGTCGCATCATCTGGGACGACACTGTTATCCTCCATCTCGCCGAACTCTGGAAACGGCTCTACTCCCCAAAATACATCGCTGATTATCTGGGCACACGTCCCGGCACCGTCAGCATGGCTGCCCGACGCGCAGGGCTCCCAAGCCGCGCAGGTCTGACGCTTCTCAAAGCCGCGCCGGGGAACAATCCCCTCGCCGCTCCGGAAAACGCCACGATCGCAGCCCAGATGGTCAAACGCATCTGCGCCATCACGCAGAACGTCTTCTTCCTCCACCCAAAAAACATCCGGCGACAGCATTACAGCATGCTCGGACAGATGATCCTCGCCAGACGCGCGGCAGGCAGCGTCCACTGATGCGTAACGCACAGGCCGCCATTCAGCGCCGTCTCCTCGATCCCGAGTTCCTCCAGCGCGTCATCCGGCGTGGCCTGCTGGCCTTCGCCATCAGCCTCGTACTCAATGTCCTGCTCGGACTGGCCCTGGCCATTTCGGTCTCGCACACGCCCCATGTCCGCTACATCTATCATGACTCTCTGGGCAAGCCGCGCGAACTCATCGTCACCGACCAGCCCTATTTCTCCGATGCGGAAATCAATGACTGGGCCGTCAAGAAAGTCACCAACCTCTACACGATGAATTATGTCAATTACGCCAGACACCTCGATGAGGCGTCCGTCGATTTTGACATTCCCGCATGGAACTCGTGGGGACAGGCGTTCAAGGGACCGGGCAATATCGACTTCATCAAGGCCAAACGCGTCTTCCTCTCCGCTTCCCCAAAAAGCGCCGCCACCATCCGCGCAGAAGGGAAAACATCGTCCGGAATCTATGAATGGCACGTTCATTTCCCGATGCTGCTCAAGTGGGAGAACTCCTCAGGCTCCACCACCAATCTCCTCTCCGTCGATGTCACCGTCCAGCGCATCAACAGCCCTGAACATCCCGATGGACTGGTCATCACCGAACTCAACGCGCCCCGCGCATCGGATAGTGGGGACTGAATGCGGCACATCCTTCTCATGGGTATGGGACTGCTCGCTCTGGCCGCCCCGGCCAGTGGCGTGTACGCGCAGACACGCCCCAGTCAGGACGACCATGACCCGGTTGACCCCATCTACAGGAGCCTGCCGCCTCCACCCGCCATGAACGATCTCTACGATCGCTTCGATCGCGGGCAACGCTCGCTCGACGGCGAAGACGATCCGCACCGGCTCGCCGTGCCCGTCTCCCGGTCCGTCAGCGTCTCCTTCGCGCCTGGCGCGCAGACCAATATCATCCGGATCGCCAGAGAATATCCCTCGTCGATCACCTTCCTCGACGAGACCGGACAGCCCTGGCCGATCGGATGGGACATCGCCACCAACAAGGGAGGCGGCTGCGACAGCAAGGGCGAAGGGAGAAATCCCGCCGTGCGACCTGTCGGCATCTATGCCTGCGTGCCAGAGGCAGGCTCCAACGTCCTGCAACTGACCCCGATCTCACGCTACGCCCACGGCGGTGTCCTCGTCAGTCTCAAAGGCGCACCCAAGCCGGTCAGCTTCATGTTCATCGCCGGAACCGGAACGTATGACGCCGACCTGACCATACGCGTCAAGGGACGCGGCCCCAATGCAAAGGACATGCCGGTCCTCGAACCGGATGCGCCCGTTACCGGGGCGTCGTTCCTCACAGACATGCTCGACGGAGCACCCCCTGCGGATGCCGTGCCCCTGACAGTCTCCGGCATCAGTCCCGACCAGATGCGGGCATGGAAGATGGGGCACGACATGTATCTGCGTCTCGAAAACGGCTACTGGCCGGCATCGCCAGCAGCAACCGCCCACCAGTCCGAATACAACGTCGCCATCTATCAGATCCCTGAAACATCCGTGGTGCTGCTCTCAACAGGCTCGCGCATGATCAGCGTCACCCTGTCGGAGGAGGGGCCATGAGCAAGGCGCCACCTCCCCCTTCACCGCCCCAGCAGCAGCGCTCGCCTCTCGGCCAGAGCCTCGTCGCCTCACGCTCGATCAGCTTTGCCGTCCTCGGCCTGCTCGGAGCTACAGCCCTCGGATGGTATGTTCTCTCCCATCACGCAGGACCCGCCCCGAAATCCGCACCGGTCGGCCACCCCGAGATGGCGGCTCCCGCAGGCGGGGACAATCATTCCGAAGTCCTCGACAGCACCGCCCGCCAGAAAGAGGAAGAAGACGCCAAAAAGGCGCTGGCACAACACACCTCTTATGCCGGGGCTCTCACGACCCGGTCAAAGATCGGCGATGATACGGCGCCAGACTTCGGAAAGGCACCGGGCGCGACAAAGCCGACCGGAACGTCCGGTGGTCAGGAAACCTCCCATCAGGAAAAGCCCGCGGCCCCTGCTGGCACCGTCCCCAATCCTTTCACCCGCAATCCGCTTCCCGCAGGAAACACACACCAGCCCCCTGCAGACAGACCACCCGCGCGCGGCAGCCTGTCCGAGCAGGCCGAAGCCACGCTCATCGCCGCCTGGACGGGCGGTGGCCCCAGCCTTGATCTCCCCACATCCCAGGGCGATACGGCAGCAGATGGAACAGGCCCAGGCAATGGCCAGTTCGCCCGCGCGCCTGTGGTCACAGGATCTCCGGCCACCGCCGCAGCGCAGGCCGTGCCAGCAGCCGCGCCGACTGCGAAATCATCCCGTCGTCTCCTCCTGCCCGCCGGACGGGGCGTCTACGGGCATGCAGTTCTGACAGCAAACAGCGATATCGGCGGCGAGGCGCTGGTGGAGATCGACAGCGGACCCCTCATCCATGCCCGGGTGTCCGGCACGTTCCAGCGCAAGGACGAACGGCTCGTCATCAAGTTCGATAAACTCATGATCGGCGACGCCGACCCCGTCACCATTTCAGCGTTCGCGGTCTCGCCGGATACCGCCGAAACAGGCGTGGCCTCAGAGGTGCACGAACACATCGCAAGCCGGATGATCCTGCCCGCTGCCGCGGCCTTCGTCGAAGGGCTGGGCAACGCCATGCAGAACTCCAACACAACAAGCT
>NZ_BEWO01000025.1 GCF_002723975.1 Gluconobacter japonicus | reverse complement strand
AGCTTGTTGCCCTGTCCGAAAAATGGGGTCCACCTCTTCCGTCCGCTCGTCGGACAGATTGTTGAGCGTCTGGATCACCAGGATCTTGAACATCAGCACAGGATCAAATGGCGGTCGCCCGCCCTTGCTTCCATCTGAATAGGCCAGAGCCTTCTCCAGATCAGGGCGGAACACCTCAAAATCCACAGTCCGGGAAAACGCTTCAAGCTGATCGCCAAGACCGCTCAAACGAGCAAGCCGCTCTTCAACATCAAAGAAACCAGGCTGTTTCATTATTCATTCATCCACCCAATCACCACAGGAGGTATAGAATCACAGATACGCACTCAAAACCATGGAGTTTTTAGAACCCTCCACGTCTCACAACCTGACAGCTAGGGTTTTTCAGACAATCCGAAAGCGGAAGATCGGCGTTGAAGCCCGCTGCACCATTTTGCAATGTCCATATTATCAGGTCGATGTCGCGCTTTGCCGTCTCGTGTCGGCAGAAGATGCGTTCGTCTTCTGCGAATTGTGCACGACAGCAGATCATCCGTCAGATACGTGAGGCAACACTTGGCTGCCCTGGCAGTTGAACATGGCAGACGTGTTTTCTTCGGAAAACACCAGACCCCTTTTGGAGTGGTGTTTCATGCCTGATCATATTCTTCCCCAATCTCAGGATCATCAACCCGGCTTGGAAGGCCTGATGCAGCCCAAGGCCATTCACATCCGGCCTGATTATCGTGGCAGCGGTAAGCTTGAGGGAAAGAAGGCCCTGATCAGTGGGGGCGATAGCGGAATCGGGCGTGCTGCGGCTATCCATTTCGCCCGTGAGGGTGCTGATGTGGCGATTCTGTATTTGGAGGAGCATGAGGATGCACAGGAGACCGTCCGTCTTATTGAAAAGGAAGGGCGCAAGGGGCTGGCCATTGCCGGTGATGTCTCTTCCAGCCAGGTCTGCAATGATGCCGTGGCACGCACGGTGAATGAGCTGGGCGGTCTCGATATTCTCGTCAACAACGCTGGTGTCCAGATTGTCGAAGAAGACATCGAAGCCGTCTCCGATGAGGAATGGCAACGCCATATGGACACTAATATCAACGGGTATTTCTATCTCGTCCGAGCGGCGCTTGCGCATCTGAAGAAAGGGAGCGCTATCGTCAATACGTCCTCCATCAATGCATTTGCAGGGAACAAGGCGCTTCTGGCCTATTCCACGACCAAGGCGGCGGAGATGGGGATGACGCGGTCTCTTGCGCTTCAGCTGGTGTCAAAGGGAATCCGGGTAAACGCCGTGGCGCCGGGGCCGGTCTGGACGCCGCTTCAGCCGGCAAGCTGGGGTGTTGTTGATCCGCAGGCGGTTGCCGATCTGGGCAAGGACACGCCGATGGGGCGTTGTGGGGATCCGACGGAGCTTGGTCCGGCTTATGTCTATCTGGCGAGCGAGGATGCGTCCTTCGTGACGGGACAGACGCTGCATGTGAATGGCGGCATGATCATCAACGGCTGATGACAGCGTTATGCGCTTCTTCCGGGCGGTTTCCCGGAAGAAGCTCAGGGATCAGTCGCCGGGTGTGATGGGCAGGTTGCGGTGGCGCTGGCCTGTGGCATGGAAGACGGCGTTGGCGATGGCGGCCGCCGTTCCACACATACCGATTTCGCCCACACCCTTGATTCCAAGCGGACTGACTTCGGGGTCTTCTTCCGCGATGAAGAGGACGTCCATGTCCGGAATGTCGGCGTGGGCCGGGATGTGATACTCGGAAAAATTATGGTTCATGAAGCGGCCGACCCGTTCGTCCATCAGGGACTCTTCGTGAAGCGCCATGCCTGTTGCCATGACCATGGCGCCCCGGACCTGACTGGCTGCGGTCTTGGGGTTCATGATGCGACCGGCGGCGACGGCATTGACCAACCGTGTCACACGGACGATGCCAAGTTCCTCATCCACGCGGACTTCGCAGAAAACGGCGCTGTGGGTGAAGCGGGCTTTTCTCATCTGGCTGATGGTGCCGCGTAGGCCAGGTTTTGCGGTTTCCTCGACTTCAAGCCTGTCCTGACCTGTCAGGGACAGGGCTTCGGAGAGGGACAGTCTGAGGTTTTCATCTGCGCCTTTATCCTGAAGAAATCCGTCCTTTAGCACTGTGGTATTATTCGACAGTCCTTCCGTCAGCCAGGCGGAAATGTTTCCGCTTTTGCCTACAGCCTTAAACAGCTTCTCGCGCAGGCTTTGGCAGGCGAGCCAGACAGCGGCCCCTGCGGAGGCGGCTGTCCATGAGCCGCCCTCCGTCGGGCATTCGGGAAGGGTTGAATCGCCCAGTTCGATATCGATCATCTCCATGGGGATGCCGAAGGCTTCCGAGGCAGTCTGGGCCAAAATCGTGTAGGTTCCGGTTCCGATATCGGAGGCGGCGGTTGCGATATGCAGGCGTCCATCGGCGGTCAGAGTGGCGCGGGCTGATGTTGGGGAGAACATCGCGTCCCAGATGCCTGTCGCCATGCCCCAGCCGATCAGATCTTTTCCGTCGCGCATGCTTTGCGGTGCCATGGGCCGGTTCTGCCAACCAAAGCGCTCGGCGCCTTCATGCATGGCCTCCTTCAGCGCTTTGCTGGTCAGCGGCATGTCATGCATGGCGTCGATGTCGGAATAGTTGTGCAGGCGAAAATCCAACGGGTCCATGTTGCAGGCATAGGCCATTTCATCGATGGCCATTTCAAAGAGGTTGACGCCTGTGGCGGCTCCGGGAGCACGCATGTCGCTGGAAGTGTAGGTGTCACGCGGGGCGACTTTGTAATCGGCCGTGGCATTGGGGCATTTGTAATTGATCAGCCCCCAGATCACGAGATTTTCCATATTGTGCTCAAAGCGCGATGTGTCTGTCACGCCATTGACGATCATGGACTGCAACGTACCGTCCGGCTGGGCACCAAGGGCGATATCCATAACGGCTTCAGGGCGGAAGACATGGGTGAACATCTGTTGGCGCGTCAGGGTGACACGGACCGAACGATTCAGCATTTTCGCGGCGAGAACTGCGAGAAAAACGTTGTGCTGGGCGCGCAGGCCGGAGCCGAATGCCCCGCCGACATAGGGATTGCGCACGCGGACCTGATCTTTGGAAAGGGACAGGGCGCTCGTCAGATAGGCCTGTACGGCCTGCGGACCCTGTGTCTTGTCCCAGACCGTGAAGGTGCCGTCCTCCTCGACGATAACGGTCGTGGCGTGCATTTCCATGGGATTGTGATGCTCGGGAGCGAGGTGATAGCGTCCTTCGATCTTGATCGGGCTGAGGGCATAGGCCTCGGCAGCGTTCCCGCGTGATTTCGGCGGCACGTAATTGCTGCGGGTTTTGCCGGGCATGTATTTCTGGTGCAGGGATGCTTCGAAATCCGCATTATGCGGCCAGCGTTCGTAATCCACTTCGAGACGCATGGCGGCTTCACGGGCGGCTTCGAATGTCTCTGCGAGGACAACGGCAACGGGCTGGCCATTGAAGCTGATTTCCGCGTCATGGAGTGGTCTGTAGGGAGAGCCGGGGACGCCCAGACCATCCATGTAGGATTTTTCAAAAAGCGCGCTGTGGGGGCGGTTGAGATGCGTCATGACCTCCACTACGCCTGGCACCGCGCGGGCGGCTTCGTCGCGGATCGCCTCGATCCGGCCACGGGCGATGGGGCTGTTGACGATGAAGCCGTACAGCATGCCGGCAGGATGCGGTTCGGCGGCGTAGCGGGCCTGTCCCGTCACCTTGGCGATGCCATCGATCCGGGAGACGGGCTGTCCGATTTTTGCTGAATGGAGGGTCATACCCGGGTTCTTTCAGAAAATGGTCTTTTGCGTCTGGGACTGGGGCGTGCCTGCAGCGGCCTGCGAGAGGGCGCGGATGATAACGCGGGGGGCCAGCTTCAGCTTTGCGGCGTTGTCGCGGTCGGTGACGGCCCCTTGCAGCAGGCAGTCGGCAGCGTCGCGGAACAGGGAAGGGGACGGTGTTTTCCCTTCAAGGAGGGCTTCGGCTTCCGGGACACACCAGGGTTTTGTACCGACGCCGCCCATGGCGATGCAGGCCTTGCGGATCGTGTTGTTTTCCATCTGCAGTCCCGCTGCGACGGACACGATGGCGAAGGCGAAAGACAGGCGGTCGCGGATCTTGAGATAGGTATGATGAGGCCCGAAGCTGAGCGGCGGAAGATCGATGGACGTGACGATTTCGCCAGCGCGCAGGATGTTGTCCTGCCAGGGTGTGTTTTCCGGCAGGCGGTGATAGTCGCGCAGAGGAACACTGCGCTCGCCCTCGGGACCTGTGAGGTTGACTGTCGCGTTCATGGCCGCGAGGGCCACGCACATATCGGACGGGAATGTGGCGATACAGGCCTCGCTGGTGCCGAGGATGGCCATGATCCGGTTGCGACCGCCTTTGGCGGAGCATCCCGTACCGGGGGAGCGCTTGTTGCAGGCCATGTCCGGGTCATAGAAATAGTGGCAGCGGGTGCGCTGGTTCAGGTTTCCGCCATTCGTGGCCCTGTTACGGATCTGGGGGCTTGCACCGGCAAGGATGGCGGAGGCTAGAAGGGGATAGCGCTCGGTAACGAGCGGGTGGGCTGCGGTATCGGCATTGGTGGCGAGGGCACCAATGCGCAGACCTCCATCAGGGCGTTCCTCGATCTGGCTCATGGACAGGGCATTGAGATCGACGACATGTTTGGGGCGTTCGACGTCCGATTTCATGAGGTCGATGAGGTTGGTGCCTCCTGCGAGGTAACGCGTATGCTCAGGGATGCGCTGTGCTGCGTCAAGTGTGTCGGGACGGGAATAGGAGAACTGTCTCATGCGGCCTCTCCAGCCCTGTCTTGCTGATGCTGGGCAAGGACCTGCTCAATGGCATCGATAATACCGTTATAGGCGCCGCACCGGCAGAGATTGCCGCTCATGAATTCGCGGATTTCCTCGCGGGTGTGGACATGTCCTTCTTCTAGAAGCGCCACCGCCGACATGATCTGACCCGGCGTGCAGTATCCGCACTGGAAAGCGTCCCGGTCGATAAAGGCCTGTTGCATAGGGTGCAGATGTCCATCCGGTGCCAGACCTTCAATCGTTGTGACCTCGGCGTCCGGGATCGATACGGCCAGGATGAGGCAGCTTTTGACCCGCTTGCCATCGACGAGAACGGTGCAGGCACCGCACTGCCCGTGATCGCATCCCTTCTTCGTTCCTGTGAGGTCCAGACGCTCCCGCAGCAGGTCCAGCAGGGTTACGCTGGGTGGCAGGTCGGCAGAGTAGGATTTTCCATTGATCTGGAGGTGACAGGGGCTGGCGACAGACACATCGGTCATGGGAGGGCGCTCCGTTCGGTGTCAGGTTTTTTCAGCGTGTCAGGTTGTAAGCGTCCGGGAGCGTTTAGGTTTCAAGGAATTCTCTGTGATCCCAGTCATAGAATGCGCGCTGATAATAAATATCCCGCAGGTATGGACCTGACCACACAGGATCTGCCTTTTCAAAAAAGGAGAACCCCTACTGTTTTTTTGTAACGGACCCGTGAGCCGACCGTTCAGTACGAGGGACGACTGCAAAAAGACTTTGACGGGAATTATGATGACGAAAAACAGAGCACAGATCCGGCCCGGGAGGGACGACGTTTCCCTGGACGGTCTGAGCTTCCTTCTTGCTGATGTTCAGGACAATCTGGGGAACTTTCTGACAGCCTTCCTGACGATACAGGGCTGGCCTTCAAGCCGGATTGGTGCGGCGATTGCAGCGGGCGGACTTGGGGCGGTTCTGGCCCGCTTTATCGGCGGATGGGCTCTGGATATCTTCCCGCGCAGGCGCCTGATGCTCGCTGCCTGCTGTACCGTGACGTTTCTGTCCGTCGCGGTGATGGCTTGGACGCCGCTGTTTTATCCCATTGTTCTGGCCCATTTCATCGCAGGCGGCGCAGGGGCTCTTTTTACGCCCATTCTTGCGGCCGTCAGCCATCATACGGCAGGAGCTAGAGGCTATATCGCGCGTATGGGCCGCAATGAATCCTTCAATCATCTGGGCAATGCGTCATCCGGCTTCGTGATGAGCCTTCTTGGCAGGGTGATGGGGCCTGTTGCTCCCCTGTGGGGGGTGGGAGGATTTGCGGCAGTCAGTCTGCTGCTGGTCGGGGGCCTTTCGAAACGCGCGGACACCCCTTCGGAACGGTCTCGGGATACCGCTTCGCTGCGGCAGACCCTGCGTGCCATTTTTACGTTCCTTTCCGAGACACGGCTGGCCGTTTTTCTGGTGACCTATCTGCTGTTCAATATCGCCAATGGCGCCGTGGTCCCGCTCATGATCGAGCGTTATGCCTTTTTCCACTTGGGCGATCCGGCGAGCGTGACGGCCATCTGTATCGTGGTCGCCCAGATCACCATGGCGCCCGTAGCCCTTCTCGTGGGTAAAAAGGCGCCGCAATGGCCTCGCAAGCCGCTGTTCGTGTTCGCACTCGCCATGCAACCCGTGCGGGACGGTCTGGTGATCCTGAGCGCGGACTGGCCGACGCTGGTCCTGGTCCAGATCCTCGACGGATTGTCTTCAGGCATCATTCTGGTGCTGTTCTATGCCATTCTTTCGGATATCGCGTCTGGAAGTGGGCGGCGCAATCTGCTTATCGGGCTGGGGTTGGCTCTGGGGACCATCGGTGCGCTCCTGTCCAATCTTGCGGGGGGCGCCCTGACATCAGCCTACGGGTTCAATACGACCTTCATTATCCTGGGCCTGACGGGGGCAGGGGTGGCCTGTCTGTTTGCATGGGGCATGCCTGAGACACATTCACCGGTCTCTGAAGCGGCATGACGGGACGCATGGTGCTCACCATGGGATGGTGCGCCTTCATCATTCCCGCAGAATAGTGACCGGCGGTGCTATTTTAATCGGGATCCATGATCGGCTTCCAGGCGTTGCCCTGATCGGGCTGCGCGGAAGGGTCACAGGGCATGTCGAATTCTGGTCATGAGATGATCGAGGAGGAACGATCTGTCTTTCGGGGCCGACTGAATCATCTGTTTGCGGACTGGAAAGCCAGACCCTTCACGCCAACAGAAAATCTGTTCCCGTCAGACCTCCTGAAATCCCTGCGACAGAGCGGGATACTGGATGCCCTTCTTTTCGTTGAGGAAGGAGGGCTTGGATTGGCCTCTCCGTCTGACAGGGGACAGTTTCTTTCGTTGCTGCTGCGGCGAACGGGTTATTTAAGCCTGTCGCTGGGACGGTGTCTTGAAGGGCATGTGAATGTTATCCGTCTTGTGGCGCTGTATGGCACGCAAGAGCAGCGTCACACGTTGGCCACAACATCGAAAAAAGGAATTTTGACCGGGATATGGGTCACAGACGGGGACCCTCCTGTGACCATACGGAAGGAAGGGGGCCTCTGCAGGCTCTCCGGGATCAAGGGATTTGCCAGCGGCGTCAATGAGGTTGGTCTTGCGCTAATTACGGCAACGACCGAGCAGGAAGAGTCGGTCATGCTCCTCGTGCCGACCACGGATGCCGCTCGCAGACAGCCAGGTCCGGGCAAGCTGACCGGGATGCAGGCAAGCGGAACGGGTGCTTATGATTTTACCGGGTTGACGGTCTCTGCTCAGGATATTCTGGGGACGGCGGGAGATTATCTGCGGCAGCCTGAGTTTTCCGCAGGAGCATGGCGCGGATCGGCGGTCGCGATTGGCGCTATGGACCGGCTGGTCGATCTGCTGAGGGAAGAACTTCTGGCCCGGAAGCGGGTCCACAACCCGCATCAGCTTTGCCGGATCGGAGACGCGATGATCCTTCAGAAAACGGCCTCCCTGTGGGTCAGGCAGGCCGCTCATGCTGCATGTGATTGTCCGGAGATGCCCTCCGAGGAGGTTACGGCGACTGTCAATCTGGCGCGGCTGGCTGTTGAACGCGCAGCTCTGGAGTTGATCACGCTGGTGCAGCGTGGTCTGGGGCTTTCGGCTTTTGTAAAAGGGCGGGCCGTCGAACAGATCATTCGGGATCTGGCGACTTATCTGCGACAGCCTGCTCCGGACGAGGCTCTGACAGAAGGCGCGGCCTGGTTTGTCAGTCATGACTGGCCGGAGGACTGCTTATGAAGGTCCGGGATATGCTTCAGTATTTCGCAGACTTTGCGGTCGCGCCCCTTGAGACGATTGCCTCTGGAACCACGCTTATTCTTTCTCCACATCCGGATGATGAGAGTCTGGGATGTGGGGGATTTATTGCCTCTGCGGTGCAGGAGGGGTATCCTCCGGTGGTTGTGATCGTTTCTGACGGCTCTGCGTCCCATCGTGGTTCAGTGGCATGGCCGCCCGCGCGGATTGCGCGGCTTCGTCAGGAAGAAAGCCGGGACGCGGCGGCAGTGCTCGGCCTTCCTTCCGAGCGACTGCTATTTCTGGAATTGCAGGATGCAAGCCTTCCAACACAAGGCGATAGTTTCGATGCTGTCATCCGTAGCCTTACCGAAATGATCGATCGCTATGAGTGCCAGACGGTTCTGGTTCCCTGGCGGTACGATCCGCACTGTGATCACGAAGCTGTCTGGATCATGGGGCAGAAGCTGAAGGCCCTGCTGCCGCAACTGAGGCTCCTGTCCTATCCTGTCTGGGGGCTGACACTGCCGCCTGAAATGGAAATCGATGAGGCCACCCCGGTAGGGTGGCGGCTTGATATCCGGCCGTTTCTGGACAGGAAACGGAATGCCGTTGAGGCGCATCGAAGCCAGAGGGGGCTGGTTGTGGATGATGATCCGGGCGGCTTTGTTCTTCCCGATCATCTGCTGGAGAAAATGCTTCAGCCCTATGAAATCTTCATCGCGTCATGAGTAACGAGACATGGAAACCGGAAGTCTTTGAACGTCTGTTTCATAATAATCCAGACCCATGGGGCTTTGAAAGCCGTCCGTATGAGCGTCAGAAACTGTCGCGGGTTCTGGAATGTCTTCCGGCGGCGCCCATTTTCTTCGCGGTGGAACTCGGATGTGCGATTGGTGTCGGCACCCTGGCATTGGCGCAGCGCTGCGGGCGTGTTCTAGCCTTCGATGCTTCGGAAAATGCACTGGCGATTGCGGGACGGCGGTGTGAAGGGCAGGCGCATGTCAGCTTTCTGAAAGCGTTCCTACCAGCGGATTATCCAGTTGCGGAAGCCGCGGGCTGCGACCTCGTTCTTATTTCCGAGCTTCTTTACTTCCTTTCTCCAAAAGACATCCGTCGACTGGCGGACATGGTCATGGAGAGCCTGAAATCTGAAGGGCATATCCTGATCGTAAATTGGACAGGGCAGACCGATACGCCATGCACGGGTTATGAGGCGGCCGAGCACTTCATCAGGGCCTGTCGGGAAAAACACTGGATTCCGGAGCTGTCAGAGCAGGGAAAGGGATATCGTATTGACCGGCTGTCTCGATCGGGAACCTCTTCGGTAAACACTGTTTCATCTGGCGAAGGCGCTTGAGTACCCTTAGGGCCCGTTCATGATGTTGCTGCAGATCGTTTCTGCGGATGCAGACTACAGGAAGGTCGGGATAGGAAATATCGAGGCAAGAAGATTGGCTCTGCCAGTATGTTCGTTCTCTGCGAAGTCTCAGCAGACGTCTGGAAACAGGTTCGAAGGCATCGTCAATATATTCGTCTTGGGCGATCAGGCGACGCGTCAGAGTTTCCGCCATTCCGCCGCGTGCGCGGCCCTGAAGGCGCGCGGAGACGTATACCTGCACCTGTGGGGCATGACGAGCCGCAATGCCGTTCTGTCGCAGGATCCTGGCGAAAGCCCGGTCTTCTCCGGAAGGCACGTTCGGGATGCCGCCCGTCCTGCGCCAGGCCGCATGCGTTACAGCGATACTGGCGCCTGAATGTTCCAGATGCCGGGGCCACGGGTCGTGTGGTTCGGGAGAGAGAAGCAGCTCGATCTGGTCCAAAATCGCACCATAGGCCCGTTCCAATTTCTCATCTTCATGAAGATGAGGAGGAATCTTTTTGTATTCTTCAGGTAGAAGAAGAACCCGCCCAAAAACCGCTTCAACAGGATATTGAATAAAAGCCTCGAGAATACTGTCCATCCAGTCGCTCGCAACTTCGCTATCGGCATCCGTAGTCAGAAGGATCGCGTCCGGGGACGCGGTTTTGGCGGCATGTGCCATGGCGTCACGTCGCGCCTTCCCGGCACTCGCCATTGCGGGAGGATAGCAGACCGTGACAGTTTCCAGCTCGAATGGCAGGCTGGGGATAAGAGAATGTGCCCGGTTATCAGTTTCGTCGGTCGTATTGTTGATCCAAAGAACGACCCTATGCGGAAGGTGCTTCTGCGCCGCCAGGGCGAGAAGGCAGGGGATAATATGTTCTTGTTCATTACACACGGGGATCGCCACAATTCTTGGTTTTCGCCAAAATAGGAATTGCCGGCTCAGCGATACAGGATCAGTATTGATAACTGGAAGGACGCGACTATTCCTGTCGCGTCTCTCCCAGTATTCGGCGCAAGGAGTAGCCTCGCCGGATCCTCGCGCACAGTCGTGGGGCATTATCAGATGCTCGCCACGAATTGCGGTTCGAACAATCTCAGAACCTGATTGGTCGGATTGTCAGGACCCTCGGGGAGTGCGGGAGGCTCACCTTGCGGAGGAGGGGGTGCTCTCCTCTCCGGAGGATATGATTTCCCGGGATATTCTTCTTCAGGCGGTTCGTCCGTAATAGGACTTTTATCCGGATATGGATCGAAGTGTTCCCGTTCGTCAGGAGAGCCGGGAGCTTTCGTAGGATTGATGGGGAGAGCACTATCTGGAAACGGCATGTTTGCCTCCATTAAGGAGACAGATTAATGGCTGAGAATGCCGAGAGTTCAGATCACTTAAAAAAGACCTCGGTTCTTCTGGTATCTGTCCAGTAGCGGTTGTTCGCCTATGCTAGGCTTGGGACGCACCCGCACACTTTATGTTGAGGATATTCCATAAGCGTGCGGGTAAAATTGCATCAGCCAGTTCTGACTTTAGTATTTACCTGGAGGGTTAGAAAAACCCTCTGGTTTTGGGTCTTTCTCTGTGATTCCCTCTCTTGTGTGATGACTGAAAGAGTGGCTCATGACGCAGTCTGGTTTCTTTGATGTTGAAGAGCGGCCTGCTCGGTTCAGTGGGCTTGGTGACCAACTTGAAGCGTTTTCCCGTACCGTAGATTTTGAGGTATTTCGTCCGTAGTTGAACAGGGCGTTGGCCTATTCAGACGAAAGCAAAGGCGGTCGTCCTCCGTTTGATCCAGTGCTGATGTTCAAAATTCTGGTCATCCAGACGCTGAACAACCTGTCGGACGAACGGACAGAATACCTGATCAATGACCGTCTTTCCTTCATGCGTTTCCTTGGTCTGGGACTGTCTGAGCGCGTGCCTGATGCCAAGACCGTGTGGCTGTTTCGTGAGCGTCTGACACAGGCGGGAGCAATTGATGTTTTGTTCAAGCGCTTTGATGCGATCCTGCGGAATGCCGGTTATCTGCTGATGTCAGGCCAGATCCTGGACGCTACACTGGTAGCGGCCCCAAAGCAGCGCAATACCAATGGGGAGAAGGCCGATCTGCGGGAAGGACGGATCCTACAGGATTGGCAGGACAAGCCGTCAAAGCTGTCCCATAAAGATCGTCATGCACGCTGGACCCTGAAATTCACCAAGGCAAAGCGTCAGGATGACGGGACGATCCCGTCTACGGATCTTGCCATTCCTTTCTTTGGCTATAAATCGCATATTTCCATCAACCGAAAGTTTCGGCTGATCCGCAAATGGAAAACGGATGCCGCTGCCAGCGATGGTGTCAGACTACGTGAGGAGCTTCTTGATCACAGCAATACGGCGTCTGATGTCTGGGCAGATACAGCCTACCGCTCAAAAGCCAATGAGGACTTCATGGAAAAGCATGGCTCTGTCTCGAAGGTTCACAGGAAAAAGCCTTATCTCAAACCCATGCCACGAGATATCCAGAAATCGAATGCAGGAAAGTCCGTTATCCGGTCGCGTGTCGAACATGTTTTTGCCGATCAGAAAGCGCAGACAGGACTGTTCATACGAACCGTAGACATAACGTGAGCCACCATGAGGATCGGGCTGGCCAATATCGTCTATAATATGCGCTGCTTTCTCCTCCTGGAGCGAATTAACGCCGCAGCGTAGCAATCCAGAGCATGAGACTTTCACTCTGCTCAAAACGCAGAGTGAAAACCAGGTCAACAAACCCGCAAGCAACACGCAAAAAAAGAACCAATTAACGGTTCTTCGATCCCTCCAAGAAAAAGGACACTAGTTGGCATAACAAATATTATGCGACATATCTTTTAGCGCCCAGAAGTCAAAATACAAGCGTCTCGTTTTCTCGCCGGCCACAATCAAAGACAGGATATTAGACTGGGGTACCTGCGCCTGGAACGATAGGATCTTCCGCAAAGGGTCGGTTCAGGATGCCAAGCACTTCATCTGCAACGTAAATTCGATTGCGGGTATAGCCAGTTCGTTCTCTTAGGATACCAGCCTGGCAAAGCTGGCCTATTGCCGTGTGAGCAGCGGGTGGCGTAATCGACAGCAAAGTTCCCAGCCGTGGAGTCGTCAGAACCGGATAATCCCTAAGGATATCAAGCGCTCGTAGCGCTGCTGATCCCTTTCGGAATGAACGCCGGGACAACCATGCAGCATTCAGGGTTCTGAGAGCTTCACGGGTAATGCGTAACTCCTGAACCGTTTGAACAATGGCATTCGATACAAAGCCGATCAGAGGAAGCCAGTTTAGTTTCTGCTGTGCTTGTTTGAGTGCTGCATAATAAGCCTGTTTGTGGAGCTCTATATACGGTGAAAGATAGAGCGGAACTTGTTTCTCAGCTGCCATCATCAAGGGCAGCAGGAGCCGACCCACCCGACCATTCCCGTCTCGGAACGGATGAACAGCCTCAAAATGAGCGTGGGCTAACGCCATTCGGGTAATCAAGGACTGGGTCATCATCTGCATCCCGTCTTCCCGCATGTAATCCAGGGTCCCTTCCAGAAAATGAGGGACTTCAGCCGGCGGTGGAGGATTATAGACGGAATAGGCAATGTGCCCATTGCCGCCGATCCATACGACCTCCTGCCGGAAGTCTCCCGGAGTATCTCGGTAGGACGCATCATGGCCGAGTACACTACGATGCAGGTTCTGGATCAGATCGACCTGAAAAATTTGACGGCCCTTAATGAGAGCCGATGGCACGAACCGTTCCAGAGCCAGCGCGTAATCCCGAACCTGTCGAACCGCCTGCCCTGCCTGATCGTCATCTTCGTCAGCGATAAGAAGTTCATCCAGGGTGCTATGGGTTCCTTCCATCGCCGAACTGCTGACGGCTTCACGGCGGCTGAGAATACGACTGATCTGATAAGGATCTGGAAGAGAGCGCGCAATCTCATCAGCCTGTCCCAATGCCAGCTGGGCTTGGGAATGCAGCGCTGTGATTTCTTCAAGAGGAATTCCTTCCTCCGGAAGAGGGAGAGGAAGAACACCATAGTGATGCTCATAAGGGACTGGAAGACGGACCAGACGCTCACGGACACCACCGGATAATTCCGTTCGCTTCATGCCCAGAAACCTTTATCAAAGAACTTGAAAAGATAATCTTATTAAAGGTTATTAAAGAAAGCTTTCAATAATTTTCTCTTTTCGGGGCTGTGTGAAAGGTTCGCGGATATGGATGCAATCAACATTTTGTCCTGACGATGGACAGACGACTACTACGCAACTAGGGCGTTGTGGCCCTGACTGACTCAGAGAGCTAATCCCCCCTTGTTGGGACACTGGTTGGGCTAAAATATCGTACCGCATGAAAGTCTAGTGACCAGCTCATCTACGCCCTGGGAACAGGGGTTCGCCCGTCCAATTAACGATCAAATCAACCGATTGTAATCCTGTTCAGTCTAGATGAAAGATGCTAGTTATCCTGCCCTAGGCGAGAGACATGGCGCGCCTTCCGGCCTGTGAAACAACGGAAAAGTCTCTCAGACGCATTGTCATAACGTCCCGTTCGGAGTGTGACGCAAATCAGGCCCTGTGACTCAGTTTTCCGGTCGAGGATTTCAGATGACGATTTCTCTTGAAGCACTCAAAAGACAGGCCCGACAGGAAAGCCAGTCTGGCGCATTGTCTTACACGCAAGCTCTCGAACGCCTCTCCAAACAGCACGGGTTCCGGACGTTTGCGGCCCTGAAGGCCAGCCTCTCCAAGTCAGTGCCCGTGGAACGCCAGCGTGCAAACACCGAAAAGACGGGCACGACTACTTCCGGCCTGAAGTGGACACTGGTCGAGCCGGTTTTCGTCGGAGACTTAGAGGATGCTCCTCCATTTTCCATGGATCAGATCGAGCCGATAGGCGACCGGCTGATTAAGACCACTCATTCCATTCCCCTGCCGAAAGAGCTTATCGAGTATCTGGAGCCCGTATGGAACTCTTATGCTGCGGACGTTTCCAAGAGCGACGCCTCGTAGAGTACGTGGCTGCTCCCCCGTTCGCCGACAGACTGACCCGGTTCAGTCTTGAGCTGGGGCGTCTGGATCAGGCGCTGAGAAGGGCATCAGTGACGCCTGCTGTTGTGTTCCGACAACGCTTGGCTGCCATCCAGCGTCACTGCGCGGTCGATGGCTGGATGATTGATCCCTGGTATCTCGTCGCTGAACTTCATGGTCTTGTTCCGAAAGTGATCGGGCAGGACAGTTTCGAGCGCGGCACGACCGTGGATGCTGCCTCTCATGCCTTTACGCTCTGGCGTTGGTACGCTCACCCGGATGAGGTGCAGACAAATGCTATTGCCGAAGCCGAAGCGTTCCTGAACGACCAGTCATCCGGCTGGGGACCTATCCTCAATGCAGGGATCGCTTTTCATCGTTGGCTAGGGTCCGGTCGTCCCCGTGCTTCCTTCTGCGCAGCATTAGGCCGCTACCGGTCCTCCTACGATATTCTCCGGACGCCTTTAATCCTGACCGGCATCGAAGCAGTCACGCCTGGAGCGCCCTGGGAAATTGAGTCTTGGCTGTGCTGCTGGCTCGATGCTCTTCTGGCCGAAGTCCGTGAGACGCATGACCTCTTACGTCAGCTGGAGCGAGCAAAGAGGCAGGCGCTAGAGAGATGCGGCGCGCAACGTCGGCATTCGCGCGCACCCCAAGCGATCAATATACTGGCGATCCAGCCGCTCGTGTCCGCGTCCATGCTGGCGGATCGTCTCGGCATGTCACTGAAAAGCGCGCTGCAGCTTCTCAGCGTGTTCCAGGACCGGGGCATTGTGGTAGAAGTCACGCACCGGGCGGCTCATAGCCTGTTCGGTCTTGCCGGAATGGCCTCCCTCCGCGATGTTGTGACACCGCCCAACCGACCCGTTCCTGGCCGAAAACGCGGGCGTCCGCGTAAGAATGATCCTTTCACGGCACAGTCTGTTCTGGCGGAAGAGAGTGCACAGCTCCCGCCTCCAACCCGATTGGACCCGGTTCAGTTCGACTATGAGGATCTGGCTGCTGCCATGAATCAGGCAGATGAAGCCATGATGCGAAGTTCCCGGCTCATCGCTCGCCTCAAAGGAAAGATGGCGAGCTAGATCGTTCATCTGGTCAGAGAACCGCAAGAGATGACTTTTGCAACGGTCTCTGGAGTTGCAAAGCGATCGGAGTGGGAGCCGTCAGCCAGGTCTCGATCTCCTCGCGGCTTTCCAGAATGACAGGCATGGCTTGGGGATGATAGGGCGCGACTACGCCATTGGCTTCCGTGGTCAGGAAACCGAGAAGATCGGTCGTGACCTCGCCTTCCTTGAGCTTGCGCACCGAGGTCCAGGACGTCCAGATCCCGGCAAAGAAGCGGAGCGGCTTCGTGGCATCATCTAGAGGGATCGAAGAACCTTTGATCGGGGCCATTGGATCCTGATTTCAGGGTTATTTCGTGTTGGTTGATGGTTCTTGTCTCTGATTTTAGCGCTGCGTCTTTCGCAGAGCGTTGGACATTGGCTTTGGATTGCTACGCGGCGGCGCTGATCCTCTCGAGGAAAAGGAAGCGGCGCATATTATAGACGATATTGGCCAGCCCGATCCTCATGGTGGCTCGAGTTATGCCCACAGTCCGGACGAACAGCCCGGTCTGTGACTTCTGATCAGCAAAGACATGTTCGACACGCGATCGAATAATGGACTTTCCGGCATTGGAGCGCTGGATGTGCCGGGGCATGGGTTTGAGATGCGGCTTTTTCCTGTGGACCTTCGAGACAAAGCCCTGCTTGTCCATGAAGTCTTCGTTGGCTTTTGAGCGGTAGGCTGTGTCTGCCCAGACTGTTGAGGCGGTGTTGGTTTTGTCCAGCAGCCCCTCGCGCAGTCGGGCACCATCACTGGCTGCTGCATCTGTCGCTTTCCACTTCCGGATCAGCCGAAACTTCCGGTCGATGGAAATGTGGGATTTGTAGCCAAAGAAGGGAATGGCGAGATCCGTTGCGGGGATCGTTCCGTCATCCTGCCGCTTTGCCTTGGTAAACTTCAAAGTCCAGCGTGCATGACGATCTTTGTGAGAAAGCTTTGAGGGCTTGTCCTGCCAGTCCTGTGGGATCCGTCCCTCCCGAATATCTGCTTTCTCAGCATTGGTGTTGCGCTGCTTTGGAGCTGCCACCAATGTCGCATCCACGATCTGGCCTGACATTGGCAAATAACCGGCAGTCCTCAGGATCGCGTCAAACCGCTCAAACAGCTTTTCAATCGCACCCCCCTGGGTCAGACGTTCGCGAAACAGCCAGACCGTTTTGGCATCGGGTACGCGGTCCGACAGCCCCAGACCAAGAAAACGCATGAAGGAAAGCCGATCGTTGATCAGATATTCCGTCCGTTCGTCGGACAGGTTGTTCAACGTCTGGATGACCAAAATCTTGAACATCAGAACCGGATCAAACGGTGGACGACCGCCTTTACTGCCGTCTGCATAGGCCAGAGCTTTATCCAGGTCAGAACGTAATGTTTCGAAATCCACAGTCCGGGAAAATGCTGCGAGCTGATCACCAAGCCCGCTCAGCCGAGCAAGACGCTCTTCAACATCAAAGAAAGCCGGCGGCTTCATAAGCTAGCCCCCCACTCTCCACATGAGGAATGGAATCACACAGAGGGCCCAAAAACCAGAGGGTTTTTCGAACCCTCCACCTGAATACATTGCTTCTAAGTCCAGTAAAATCGCCAGGAAGGCATCGCTCATAATCTGACGCATCCAGGGATTATCGGCCGTTCTCTGCCAGGGGATCGATACAAAGTAGTCTCCCAAATCAATGGGTGCCGCGCAGACAGTAAGGCCTGAAACAGCAGCAAGACTTTGAGCGGCATAAAGAGGTAGCGTGGCAACGGCACGCGTTTCGATCAGGGAGGAAGGGCAGAGAAATGTGTCAGCGCCGATTGCTCCCTTCTTTTTTCAGAAACTTCAGGATATGTTTCCTAATTATGACGTCGAACTCGGCCGACTCTGTCTCATTGAAAACCCTCTTGGTCTCATTAGCCAAGTCCGTTTGTTCGACGCTTTAGGCGTTCAACGCAACCCACAGTCAGTAGCGATTGTAATGTTTGTAATCATCTCGATTAAATAATTTTCTATTCCGAAATCGGACCATTCCGTGATAGTAAAGTATGTCTTAGTATGATGATTCTCCGTCAGTGTCGGCGGAGAGTCGGGTTTGTCCGATCAGGACGGAGACGCATGGGGTGGATCAATGGCGGTCCACTGGCCCCGCAGGGGCGATGATGCATCCTTGGTTTGATGCCTCGTCTGGAAATGTATCGTGGACAGGGGTTTCCTGAAAGCCGGGCACGCACCAACCCTGCTGGCCGCTTTTCTGTATTTCGACGTCTCATTCATGATCTGGGTGTTGCTGGGCCCTCTCGGCATTGCCATTGCGCATGACCTGCATCTGAATGCCGGGCAGAAAGGCCTGCTTGTTGCTACTCCTGTCCTGGCTGGAGCTGCGTTTCGCGTGCTGGCAGGTGGACTTGTAGACATGTTCGGCCCTCGCCGTGTTGCGATTGCCGCACAGCTTACAGTCATTATAGGCCTTGCCTTAACTTGGTACCTTGCGCCGCATACCTACGCCCAGATGTTTGGGCTGGCGGGTATTCTCGGCGTTGCAGGCGCGTCTTTCGCCATTGCTCTTCCCCTCGCCTCTGTCTGGTATCCCCCACATTATCAAGGCACCGCGCTCGGTATTGCTGGCGCAGGCAACTCAGGAACCGCACTGGCCTCACTTTTTGCGCCCGGACTGGCGGTTGTGGTGGGATGGCGCAACGTCATCGGACTTGCGACGCTTCCGCTCATCTGCGTTCTGCTGCTTTTCCTTATTCTGGCCAGAGAGCCCGTCAGTCGGCCAGCATCTTCGGGCCTGTGCTCATGGGGTCCAGTTCTTGGATCCGGCGATAGCTGGCTGCTGATGTTCTTCTACAGCGTGACCTTTGGTGGGTTTGTGGGTCTCGCGTCTTTCCTCACCATCTATTTCAACGACCAGTACAATCTCTCTCCCACCATTGCTGGTGCGTGTACGGCATTTGTCGTTTTCGTAGGCTCTTTTGTCCGTCCTGTTGGAGGTGCCTTTGCCGACCGGGTGGGCGGCACCAAAGCCCTGGCCATCCTGTACGCGGTCGCGGCAGGCTGCTTTTGCGTCATCGCCCTTGGACTTCCGACAATCTATCTCGCATTCCCGGTATTCCTTCTGGGGATGGTAACGCTCGGGCTGGGCAATGGCGCGGTTTTTCAGCTTGTTCCAGCACGCTTCCCGCGTCAGGTCGGCATTCTGACAGGGCTGGTCGGTATGGCCGGCGGGGTCGGCGGCTTCTACCTGGCGCTCTCACTGGGGGAAGCCCGACAGATCGTCAATTCTTACGGGCCGGGATTTCTCGCTTTCGCCGGGATCTGCCTGATTGCTTGCATCGCCGTTGTACTGTGTCACCATCGCTGGCGGGAGATCGGCTGATGACTGGTCTTTCCGTCTTCTCTCCCCTTCCCTATGCGCCCGGGCTGGCAGGTCTTGCTTTGGGGGGGCTGGCATTGTGAAAGCTGACGATACTCCCAACCCCCATGTCGGGGTTCATCTGTCCGAACGCTCCAGAACAAAAGCCGTCACTCCGCCGGTTCACACCCAGCAAAACCGCTCCGCGCACTCCCCGGACTGGGATGCTTTCAATGCGGGGAACGGAGCCGCATCCGGTTTCGGGTCAATGGCAGGCTTTGGTCAGGTTCGTTGGGCGGAAGACTGGAGCGATATCGTTAATACCCCGCCGGAACAGCGCAGGAATGACTGGTTCAGCCGCCTGAAATATATTCGCCTGAATGAAAGCGGAAGTATCTGGCTTTCTCTGAACGCGGAAGAACGCCTCCGTTATGTCTACGAAAACCAGCCCATGATGGGAACGGCAGGCAAGACCAACGCCAACCGGGTTCTTCTGCGCAATCTTTATGGCGCCGATCTTCATCTGGGAGCGCATGTCCGCGCTTATGCCGAGTTCCTGTACGGCGTCGCAGGAGGCTCCAATACCTACGGATACCAGACAGGGGTGCAGCGGGAACGACTGGATCTCCAGCAGGGTATTCTGGAAGTGAAGGGCAATCTTCTGGGAGCCAAAGCCGGCATTATTGGTGGTCGACAGGTCTTCCTTGATACGCCTGTCTTCATGCAGTCCGCCCGGGACCTGACGAATGCACAGCAGACCTGGGATGGTAGCCGTGGCTATGCCATCTGGAAACGTTTTCGGGTGGATCTGTTTGATTTCATGCAGACCAACAAACTGCCTGATGCTGTCTTTGGAGATGGCACGAACTACAGTGCCCGGATGTATGGCGCCATGACGTCCACGGCGCTTCCTGCATTCAGAGCCATGGGAAAGAAGAGTCAGCTTTTCGCAGACGTCTTTTACATCGGTTATCTCTACAGTGGCTCCACAGCATCTATCCCGACGACAACGGGTACAGAGGCAGGTTCCAGCCGTCGGGACAATGTCGGCATGCGACTATGGGGAAATATCGGCCCTTTCTCGACGAGCCTGAGCGGTGTGTTTCAGGGAGGCCAGTTTCGGCCAGCACAGGAAAGGCAGCCCACCCGTGCTGTACGGGCTTATGCTGTTAATGCATCCCTGCTGTATAACCGTCCTGATCTTGCGACCAAGCCGAGCGCTGGTCTGCAGGCCGATCTTTTTTCCGGCGGCTCCTATCATAGCAAGGATGGCGCAGTCGGAACATTTGCCTCCCCCTATTTTCCTCTGCCGTACTACAATGACGTCACCTTGTCCGTGACGTCCCAGAACCTGATCGGTGTGGGGCCGCTGGCAACATTCGCCCTGCGGAAAAACCTTCACTTCAAGCTGCATGTTCCTTTCTTCTGGCGGGAAAGCACACAGGATGCGGTTTATGGCACAGGCAAGATCTATTCCTGGCGCAATGGGTTATCCGGCGGCTTTATCGGAGCTGCTCCCCAGACGCAGCTTGCCTGGAATTTTGCTCCGCACTGGACCTGGACGCACGACATTGTGGGCTTCATCGCGTCCCGTAGCATGCACGCAGCAGGCGCGAAGAGCGACGCATTTTACATGCAGACCCTCGAATTCAAGTTCTGACCATGACTGACCCACAGAACGGACGGATGACCATGAAAGAGAACATCATCATCATCGGCAACGGAATGGTTGGACATTACTGTGCCGAGCAGCTCGTCATGCACGGACTGCATGAAACGCATCAAATCCATGTTTTTGGTGCTGAACCCCACCATGCCTATGACCGCGTTCATCTTACGGAATACATGACGGGTCAGGATGCGCTGGCCCTGCGTCTGCATGAGGAAGATTTTCACTCGGCTCACGGCATCACCATGCATCTGGGTGTTCCTGTCATGCGGATCGACCGTGACGCCAAGACCGTTGAAAGCGAAGACGGTCTTCTGCCCTACAACACCCTGATCCTGGCAACAGGTTCCACGCCTTTCGTTCCGTCAGTCCCGGGCAATACCGGAACTGCGGGACTGGTCTACCGAACCCTTGAAGATCTGGACGTTATCCGGGCTGCAGCCGAAGGAGCTCGCCACGGAACTGTCATTGGTGGGGGCCTGCTTGGTCTGGAAGCCGCTCACGCCCTGAAACTTCTTGGTCTGGAGGTCAGCGTCGTCCAGCTTGGAACACATCTGATGTCAGCCCAGCTCGATGAAGATGGTGGCCGTGCGCTCCGCAGCCGCATCGAGGCGCTGGGTATCGATGTGAGAACGTCACATGCGACCAGAGAAATCGTTGCAGGGGAGCAGCATCGTCATCGTCTGATATTTGCAGACAGTCCTTCGTTTGAAACCGATATGGTTGTTTTCTCTGCCGGTATCCGCCCCACGGATCAACTCGGGCGGGCCTGCGGGCTGGCTGTGGGAGCCCGTGGCGGCATCGTGATCGACAATCAGTGCAGGACGTCCGATCCGGACATTTTTGCCATAGGCGAATGCGCCCTCTGGCAGGATCAGGTCTTTGGTCTGGTCGGGCCGGGATACACCATGGCGCGCACTGTGGCCTCCCTGCTGGCCGGAGAAGATGCCGCCTTCACGGGGGCGGACATGTCCACCAAACTCAAACTCCAAGGCGTGGATGTCGGCTCGATCGGCGATGCACATGGCCGTGAGCACGGCGCGACGAGCTATCGCTTTATCGGCGAAGCAGACGGCTCCTATCGCCGCCTCGTTCTCTCTGCGGATGGCCAGCGCGTGACAGGGGCGATCCTCGTCGGAGACAACTCCTATTATGATACCATCTTCCAGTATGTTCAGAACGGCATCAAACCGCCGGCTGACCCCGCCGCACTGATCCTGCCGCGTGATGAAGGGGCAGAGCTTCTGGGCGCGGACGCCCTGCCTGATACGGCCATGATCTGCTCCTGCCACAACGTTACGAAAGGCTCGATCTGTAGCGCCATTGATGCGGGTTGCGCCGATCTGGCCACGCTCAAGCAGAGCACAAAGGCCAGTACAGGCTGCGGCGGCTGCGCGGCTCTGCTCAAGAGCGTGTTCGAAACGGAACTTTCCGCCCGGGGCATCGAGGTCGATCACAGCCTTTGCGAGCATTTTTCCCATACACGTCAGGAGTTGTACTCCCTCGTTCGTGTCCATGGCATCCGCAGCTTTGAAGAGCTGATGACACGCCACGGTAATGGCGGTTTAGGCTGCGATATCTGCAAGCCAACCATTGGCTCGATCCTTGCCTCGGCATGGAACAAGCCGATCACCGATCCGCTCTATATTCCTTTGCAGGACACGAACGACACGTTCATGGCCAATATGCAGAAGAACGGCACCTACTCGGTAGTTCCTCGCATTGCAGGTGGCGAAATTACCCCGGACAAGCTGATTGTCCTGGGGCAGGTTGCAAAGAAATATGGCCTCTACACCAAGATCACCGGTGGCCAGCGTGTCGATCTGTTTGGCGCTCAACTCCACCAGCTTCCCGAAATCTGGGGAGAGCTTCTGGAGGCAGGGTTTGAGACGGGCCATGCTTATGGAAAGTCCACACGGACGGTAAAATCCTGTGTTGGCAGCACATGGTGCCGTTATGGCGTGCAGGATAGCGTCGGTAAGGCGCTGGATCTTGAGAACCGCTATAAGGGGCTGCGCTCTCCGCACAAGCTCAAATTCGCCGTATCCGGCTGTACGCGGGAATGCGCCGAGGCGCAGAGCAAGGATGTGGGCATTATCGCTACGGAAAACGGCTGGAACCTGTATGTCTGTGGCAATGGCGGGATGCGTCCGCGCCATGCAGAGCTTTTCGCGACCGATCTCGATTCAGAAACGCTCGTGAAATACATCGACCGCTTCCTGATGTTCTACATCCGTACCGCAGACAAGCTCCAGCGCACGTCTGTCTGGCGGGAAGGTCTGGAGGGCGGTCTCGATTATCTCAAAGACGTCATCATCAAGGACAGCCTTGGCATTGCCGAAGAGCTGGAACAGCAGATGCAGCATGTGGTCGAAACATACCACTGTGAATGGAAGGATGCCCTGACGGACGGCGAGAAGCTCAAGCGCTTCCGCACTTTTGTCAATGACAGCCGCCCCGATCCAAACGTTCAGCTTGTTCCCGAGCGCGATCAGGTCAAACCAGCCCCCAATCAGGCTACCTTTTTGGAAGGCGCGGGTCCGGTGGAATGGACGGCCCTGTGCAACAAGAACGATCTGGTCCCACGATCAGGCGTGGTTGCCTGGTATGAAGGTGCGCAGATCGCCCTGTTTTATCTGCCGGAAACGGAAAATACATCAGCCCGCGTTTTTGCCGTGGACAACCATGACCCATTCTCGAAGGCCAATATCATCGGACGCGGCATCATAGGGGATCTGCGGGGGCAGCTCGTTGTCGCCTCCCCGCTTTACAAACAGCATTTCAATCTGGAAAACGGGATCTGTCTTGAAGATTCCAGCAAATCCCTGCGAACGTGGGACACGCGTCTGACCCCCGAAGGCAAGGTTGAAATCCGCGCCAGGGTTATGGAGACCATCGCAGAACGCCTGTCTGCTTAACTGTTCATGACACGGGAAGACATCCGTTCTGTCTGCCCCTATTGCGGTGTCGGCTGCGGCATCGTGCTGGAGGTTGAGAACCATCAGATCGTCAAGGTGCGCGGAGATACCGAGCACCCGACGAATGGTGGTCGCCTATGCACCAAAGGAAGTTCCTGCGACAAACCGGTGTCATCGTCTACACGGCTGGATATGCCGCAGATCCGGCCGCACAGGACGTCTCTGCCCGTTCCCACCCGAATGGACGCAGCCATCAGGGAAACAGCCCGTCGCCTGAAGCAGATTCTGGAAGAATACGGCCCGGATGCGATCTCCCTTTACGTCTCCGGCCAGATGTCTCTGGAAGCGCAGTATCTGGCGAACAAACTCGTCAAAGGATACCTGAGAACCCAGCATATCGAGTCCAACTCCCGTCTGTGCATGGCGGCGGCGGGAGCTGGCTACAAACTCTCCCTGGGCGCAGATGCCCCTCCGGGAAGCTACGAGGATTTCGACTGCACGGACCTGTTCTTCGTGATCGGCGCCAATATGGCCGACTGCCATCCGATCCTGTTCCTGCGCCTGATGGACCGCAAACGTCAGGGAGCTAAACTCATCGTCGTTGATCCACGACGGACCGCTACGGCAGACAAGGCGGACCTGTTCCTTCAGATCCGCCCAGGCACCGATCTCGCCCTGCTGAACGGCATTCTTCACATTCTGGTTCGTGATGACGCGATAGATCCGGACTTTATCGCCAGTGCAACGAAGGACTGGAGCGATATGCCAGCTTTTCTGGCAGATTATTCTCCCGAACGCGTTGCCGGGATTACCGGCCTTCCACAAGATGATATCGAAACAGCCGCCAGATGGATTGCGGAAGCCGATGCGTGGTTGACGCTGTGGACCATGGGACTGAACCAGAGCACTTCAGGAGCCTGGAATACCAACGCGATCTGCAATCTTCATCTTGCCACTGGCGCCATTTGCCGCACGGGCGCCGGACCGTTTTCCCTCACAGGACAGCCCAATGCCATGGGTGGTCGAGAAATGGGCTATATGGGCCCCGGCCTCCCCGGCCAGCGCTCGGCATTGGTCGATGATGACCGGGCCTTTGTCGAGCAACAATGGAAGCTGCCCGCAGGAACCATTCGCAAAGCAGGTGGCCATGGCGCGATAGCCATGTTCGAAGCCATGACCCGCGGTGAAATCCGTGCCTGCTGGATCATCTGCACAAACCCTGTCGCGACTGTGCCACGCCGTGCCAACGTTACCGCGGCTCTTGAAGCCGCTGATCTGGTCATTGTTCAGGATGCCTACGCCGACACGGAAACGGCGGCTTATGCGGATATTCTTCTGCCGGGTGCGTTATGGGCCGAAGGAGATGGCGTGCTGGTCAACTCTGACCGCACCATGACGCTGGCCCGGCAGGCTGTCTCTCCGCCCGGTGAAGCCATGGCAGACTGGGACATCATTGCACGTGTCGCCTGTGAGATGGGCTTTGAGGAGGCTTTCACTTTCTCATCTTCTACTGAAGTCTTTGACGAAGCCAGCCGTTTCGCCAATCCCAGGACAGGCTACGATATTTCCGGAGTTAGCCACGACCGTCTGAAATCCGGTCCCGTCCAGTGGCCTAGTCAGACGGGAGACGCCCTGCCCCGCCATCCGATCCGCTACCGGCCTGACCCGAATAAACCGCCTGTTTTCGCCACTGACGACGGAAAAGCGGCTTTTCATGCCCGACCTTATCTCCCCTTGGAAGAACAGCCGGACGACGAATTCCCTTTCCTGCTCAACACCGGGCGCCTCCAGCATCAATGGCACACGCTCACCAAAACTGGTCGGATCGATGGACTTAACAAGCTCAATTCCGGCCCTTTCGTGGAAATCGCTCTTGCTGATGCCGAACGGCTGGGCCTGTGCAAGGACGATCCCGTCGAACTCCGCTCCCGCCGGGGCACCGCAATCCTTCCCGCCCGTCCAACTGACCGCGTTGCGCCGGGAACATGCTTTGCACCCTTTCACTGGAACGACCGCTTCGGCGAAAATCTGACAATCAATGCTGTCACGGCCGATTTCACGGACCCCGTCTCCCTTCAGCCCGGGATCAAACACTGCGCAGTGTCCCTCTCGCGCATCGAAACTGTTTCTGTTCCCGCAGAGGAGAACGCTCCTGCCATGCCGCTTGATTATCTGACACAGCATCTTGGCCTCGCTCGAGCGGAACCCCTGGTCCTGTCCGTTGAAAGTCGCCAGTGGTTGACGGGATTCATGGACGGCCTGAAACTTGCCCCACCGGCAAACGAGCTTCCCTTTGTTCCCCCGAGTGCTCCTTTGCCGACAGAGCAGAAAGCCAGAATTAATGGCCTTCTGGCTGGTCTGTATGCCCGCAGCCCTGTGTCGAAGGATCCTGCTGTTTCGGAAAGTCCGACCGGTACCCAACCAAGGCTTCTTCTTCGGTGGGCGTCCCAGACAGGTCGGGCAGAAGGTCTGGCTGAAGAACTCGCTGTCTGGCTGAAAGAAAGCGGCTACGGTGTCGATGCCACGAGTCTGGATACCAGCAAACCCGCCGATCTTTGCGGAACGGTCCTCTTCGTCGTTTCCACCTTCGGCGACGGAGATGCCCCTGATAGCGCCAGTGCTTTCTGGGATGAGCTTCGCAATACTCAGGAACTGCGCGAAGATATCCGTTACGCCATGATAGCTCTTGGGGATTCTTCATACGCCAGTTTCTGCGGGTTTGGTCGGGCTCTTGATGCCCGCCTGATCGCGCTCGGCGCAACCCCGCTTATGCCACGACAGGATTGTGAGCCCGATTACGAAGAAACCGTTGAGGCTTGGCAGCACAGATTTCTGGCTGCCCTGGGTGCCAAAACGGTCCCAGTCCCAGCCGTTCCGTTACCGGACGCACCAGCCATCACCCGAGCCAACCCTGCGATTGCACGCATCAGCCTTAATCACTGCCTGACGGGAAGGAACAGCGACAAGGAAACACGACAGATCGTTCTGGATCTCTCCGGGACAGGATTGCACTATGAACCTGGGGATGCTCTGGGGGTCTGGCCCTGCAATGCTGACTCAACTGTTGAGAGCGTTCTAAGCTCTCTGGGACTACCTTCCGGCACAACAGTCTCAGTGCGAGGTCATGGAACTGTGTCGCTCGCAGACGCCCTGACCAGACATTTCGATCTGTCCCGACCGTCTCCGGCGTTGCTGGAAAAATTGGGGGCGCCGTCTTCCAGCTACCTGCCGGAGCTGCTGGCAACAGCCAAAATCGGCGTGCAGGCTCAGGATATCCCGAACCTTTTCCGCCGGATGCAGCCTCGCCTCTATTCAATCGCATCATCGCTGAAAGCATACCCTGACAGCGTACACATCACGGTGGGTGTCAATAATGAGCCCTACCCTGGTCTGTGCTCAAACTGGCTGGGAAGTTTACACGAAGATTCCGAGGTCCCGGTTTTCCTACAGACCACATCCCAGTTCCGTTTACCTGACGATCATACCAAATCTGTCATCATGGTGGGGCCAGGCACAGGAATTGCCCCCTTCCGTGCTTTCCTCCAGGAGCGGGCGGCCTGTAACAGCCCGGGCCGAAACTGGCTTTTCTTCGGAGAGCGTCATGCAGAAAACGGGTTTTACTATCGCGAGGAGCTGGAAGGCTTCATGGAACAGGGATGCCTGACACATCTGCATATGGCATTTTCCCGTGATCAGGACCAGCGGATCTATGTCCAGGACCGCATGGAAGAAAACGGCGAAGAACTCTGGAGATGGCTGCATGGAGGCGCATATTTCTACGTGTGCGGAGATGCTGCGCGAATGGCCAGGGACGTCGATAGCGCCCTGCGCCGTATCGTAGCCCGCTATGGCGGTATGTCCACGGAACAGGCCGATGAGTATGTCAGTAACCTTGTAAGAAATGGGCGATACGTCCGTGATGTGTACTGATATAGCTCCATGACAATGAAAATTCTTCTCGCAGACGAGAACTCCCAGCGGGCTGGCGCCCTGTCAGAGATTTTGAAAGCTGATTCTTCATTGGAGGTCATTCGACTTGAAGGGTACGAAAGTCTGATTTCAGCGGTCAAAGCTCACGTTCCTGACATTGTGCTCGTGGACATCTGCCGCGCCGACCGCGACGGACTGGACAGTGTGCGGGCGCTATCCTCCTCCGGGTTGGAGCGCCCCGTCGCCCTGTTTGTCGACGAAGATGACGAAGCGCTCATGGAAGATGCTTTTGCGGCTGGCGTCTGTTCCTACAACGTGATGGATACGCCGCCTCGGGACGTCAAACCCCTGCTTCGGTCGGCGATTGCACTATACCGTCGCTTTCAGGAAACAGCAGCCGAGCTGAAAGCGGCCCGACAGGTCCTTTCGGATCGGGAAACTGTCGATACAGCAAAGAGAATCTTCATGCGTAACGAACGCTGCAGCGAGGCAGAAGCCTATCGCTGGTTCAGACGCCGAGCCATGCAGCAGGCCCGTAAGCTGGTGGATGTCGCCACTGACTACCTCCGGGTTCACACCAAGGATGATGCATCATGAGTTCTGCCATCAGAATAGGCCTGCTGAGGCTGGCAGATAGCGCCCCTCTGATTATCGCCCGCAATCTCGGAATATTTGAAAAACATGGTCTGGATGCGGAACTGATAGTCTCGCCATCGTGGGCCAATATCGCAGATGGTCTTGTCTGGAATGGACTGGACGCTGCGCTGGTTTTCCCTCCTTTGGCGATCATGACGGCGCTGGGTCATCGCGGTCGGGAAATCGACCTGCACCGGGGTATCCCTATCAGCCGTGGCGGCAACACGGTTGTTCTTCGTGGACAGCACCTCCCACCGTTCCTGGGAACGGATGACGTGACAAAGCACCGAAATTTTGAAAGCTGGCGTACGGGTTTAAGCCGGCGCCCCAAGCTGGCAGTAGTACATCTGTATTCGACCCATTTCCTCATTCTGATGGACCTCCTCAAAAGCTTGCATGCCCATCCAGAACAGGATGTGGAAATCGTTATCATGCCCCCCGACCGCATGATCGATGCTCTAGCCGCTGCGGAAATTGACGGCTTTTGTGCTGGCCCACCTTGGGGAATGGAAGCCGATCTGCGTGGTCTCGGTTCCATCGTAGCTGGATCCGCCAATATCCATACCGGTCATCTGGAGAAAACTCTCGTGACGACACAACGCTGGAGTCAGAGTTCACCTACGCTCTCGCAAGATTTGCACGCTGCCATCGGCGAAGCCACACGCTTCTGTATGAATCCCAGCAATTCGGCAGAGGTCGTTCGTCAGCTTTCAAACTCTATTGCAAATGGCGGTTTAAGTCTTCCGTCGGAAGCCACAGCGCAGATCATGCCTTGTCAGAATAACCCACACGCCATGCAATTCGATTTTTCGACCTTAAACGCCGACCTTTCAATTAACTGGATGGTCCAGGCCATGCAGGCACAGTCTTGGTTAACGCCTGCGAACATGAAGCGTCTTTACGAAATAGGTTGGCTCAAACCAGCACCTATTTCCTGAACCGCCCTACTTTTCCAGAGACAGAACCATGATCGCAAATCTACAGATATTCGGGTTCGAGCGCGATTTTGCAGATACGCTACGTTGTATTCCCATGAGCGTACGCATGAAGCTCGATGAATGTGGGATAAAGCTCAGTCTCCGTCAGTGGAGCCGTTTCAACTACGAAGATCGCTACGAACTCTGTTACCTCTCAACCGCTTCAGAGGTCGACAGACAGCGTTACCGCCAATTTCTGAAGAACTTGATTCGTGCGCGCGCCAACGAAGAGCCTGTTTTTCTGGATCGACCCCAATCTGTCGAATGGCAGGATGAACAATCGGTCCCATTATGCCTTCAAGAGCAGATTATAGCGAAAGAACTTTCTCCTCTGCCTACGCAGAAATGGGCGTCCTTAACGCCTCTGCAACGCTTTGCTCTTGTGAAACTTTGCCGTTCCGGCCACGAAAACCATAATCTCCCAGCGGCTTTAAACGAGTTTAACCTAAATCAATAGACGGTCGAATTTCGTTTTCTAGAAAATGGAGGGATCGAAGAACCGTCAATTGATGTGCTTGGTCCGTGATTTCTGGGTTTTGGCGATTTGATTGACGGTTCTTCGATCCCTCCACGTCGCGGTCCAGACGGCTGCCTGGTCTGACCCGTTACAAGCCCAGAGGCGGAACCCCGGCCCGATAGAGTCCTTCAAACAGATCTCCGAGTGCCAGGCGCCGACGCAAGGTCAGGCGTCGTTGAGCCAGATGATACATCCGGTCGTGCAGCAGATGGCAGCGCTGACAGAGCGCGCGCAGATTGCGCAGCCGGTTGCTGGTGGGATCATGATTCAGATGAGCCGCCGCCAGAGACACTTTCGTCTGACGCACCTGCAGAAGCTCGATCAGGTCCGGAGGTGAGACCCGCCTGCCCCGACCATTGAACCAGTGTCCCGTGTCCGGCTGCTTCCATCGGCCACCCGGCAGCACCTGAAGGTAATACCCATGCGGCCGACCACAGCGCTGACAGACACCCCCTGCCCGCTCGAACCTCACCTGTCGGCTCAGCTCGGGCCAGTTGGAAGGGTAAAGCGGCTTCAGTTCCGGTCGGATCGGCATTCAGTCTTCGTTAACACATTTCCAGACGGCGTTGGACAGTGTTTGTTCTCCTCTCTGCCCTTCCCCGGCTTCATGCTATCAGAAGCCAGGTTCTGGTTTTTCGGAGGCGTTCATGCTCAGCCATCTTCACATCGCAGGCTCGGCAAAGGCTGCTCGTGAGGCCGTCCTGGACCGGCTGGACCAGAAGACCCGGCAGCAGCTTCCTGCCGGCGATCTGACAGAAGCGGTGGCCCTTCTCTCGACCGGTCGCTTCTCCCCTCGCCTGTCTCTGGTCATTCGCGGTATCGAATACCGGGACAACGAGTTTGCCGAGGACACGGTCCTGTCGCCCGATGTCGAGACGGCCGAGGAGGCCCTGGCCATCGCCAGCGCCCATCTGACCGCCCTGCCATCCGGGCACGAACTGGCGATCGCTCTGGATCTCGAGCCCGATCCTGTCTTCGTGGCCTGGTTCAAGCCGAAAGCGGCCAAGCGGCGCAAAACCGGCTCTCGGGCCGTCACGCTGGTTCCTCTGGCCTCTCCTCTGGGTCAGCAGTCTTCCGCCGTCCTGCAGTGGTTCGATGCCCTGACTGACGAGGCCCTGCCCGACTATGACGGGACGCTGGTGACGGCGGAGCGCGCCTCAAAGACCTATTCCCGCGCCGCAAAGGCAGTGAACACACGTCGCACCTATCGATCGGCCGTGCGCTCCTGGTGCGCATGGGCGGCAGGACATGGGCTCCCTGCCCTGCCCTGCCCGCCCGCAGCGAGGATGTCGCCGCCTATCTGGCTGATCTTGCGCTGCAGAAGAAGCGACCCGCGACGGTGGATCTGCACCGTGCCGCACTGCGCTATCTGCACCATGTTGCCCAGGTTCCCGTCCCGACCTCCCATGCTCTTGTGTCCGAAACGGTTGCGGGCATCCGCAGGACGTCAACGGAAAGCGCGTCCCGCCAGGTCAAGGGGCTGACCTGGGATCTGTTGAGCGAAGTCGTCGAGCAGATCGATACGGATGAGCTGGTGGGAGTTCGGGACAAGGCCATTCTTCTGCTCGGCTTTGCCGGCGCCCTCCGGCGGTCCGAAGTGGCGGCGCTGTGCCTGGAGAACGTGGCGCTGGATGATGACGGGATGCGGATCCGGCTGGACCGCTCCAAGGGTGATCGAACCAGCCAAGGGGTCGAAGTCGCCATCCCGCGCGGCATTACGGCCCTGTGCCCGGTCCGTGCTTACGAGGCCTGGCTACGCGCGGCCAGACTGAAGGACGCAAAGGGACCTGTTTTCCGGCGCGTATGGCTCCCGCCTGCTGCACAGGCAGGTGATCCCCCTGCCCTGCCTTCTATGGGTACTGAGGCGCTGTCTGACCGGTCTGTGGCCCGCATCATTCAGAAACGCTGCCTCGACGCGGGACTGACGGGCGATTTCAGCGGACACAGTCTGCGCCGTGGCGCGATCACAACAGGCGCGCGGGATGGCACCGATCTGGTTTCGCTCAAACGCTTCTCCCGCCATCAGACCTTTGGCGTCGTGGAGAAGTATATCGAGGTCGAGGATGCCATGACTAACACTACTTTGGCAGAATTGAGTTAGAGTGTCTTTTGAGTGTCCATCCGCAATGAGGGCAATGTGTTGGTGGTGAACGAGCTATGCGTTCAAGAATGGCCTGGCGCACTGATGGCAGACTGGGTTGCGGTGGCGGTCCGGAGGCTCTTTTTTTTTCGTCCCACCTGAGCGAGTCTGCGGGACTGCAGGAAGGCGTAGGCCATCATCGACATCAAGGCATGGCGGTGAAGTCCGGTCCAGGATCGTCCCTCGAAGTGATCCAGCCCCAACTCCTCTTTGAGTTGCTGATGGGCCTGTTCGCATATCCAGCGCGCTTTGATCGCGCCAGCCAGAACCTTGATTGGTGTCTCGGCCGGTAAGTTCGAAAGGTAGTATTTTCGTTCGCCATTCGAGCGATGCTTCCCCACAAGCCAGGCTTCTTCGCCCGGCATGTGCTGGGCTCCAGCAGAGCCGATCCTCTGGGGTGCGCCATCCGCGATGCGCACGCGTATGGCCGCAAAACGAGCCGTCAGGCGTCCCTTCGTTCCCTTACGCCAACTGACCTGCCGCCACTTCGTCCCTTCGAGCATGGTGTGCGCCGCCACGGACGTGACATTAGGGACGTGGCGCACTCGTGGACGGCCGCGACCTGTAACCGGGAAGATCAGTTGAACATCGGCGGGGTAGACCTTTTGGTGTCGGGGAATACCGACAGAGGTGGCCCCGTCTGTTCGGACAGTTTTTGGGTTTGAATAAGCTATACCCGGTTGTTGTCATGCCGCCATTCTGACGGT
>NZ_BEWO01000024.1 GCF_002723975.1 Gluconobacter japonicus | reverse complement strand
TAACTTCGGGCGAAGGCTCGAGAGGCTGAGTGGCCTCATACCTTACGAACACGTCTGCAAATATGGACTTGAGAGCCAGAAAAATTCATTATCAATCCAACTCATCAAATCCCGGGACTAAAAATATAGGCTCAGGTTCTGATTATTTTTGCGGAGTTACTACCGATGTTCAAATGGTGAAAAGTATATCATATGTCTCCACCATTTTTCTCAACGTATTATCGGGTGCGGTTATTGAAAACGAATGCGTATAATGACGGTAACACCAGAAGGGTTAATAAGGTTGAAGACACCAGTCCACCGATCACGACTGTTGCCAATGGTCGTTCGACTTCTGCGCCTGCACTTCCAGAAAACGCCATCGGAAAAAAACCGAGACTTGCAACAGATGCTGTTGCAATTACAGGGCGCAGACGCACTCGGGCAGCTTCAAATGAAGCCTTTACAACAGCCATTCCTGACTTCTGGTAAGTCCGTATCTGGGACACAAGCACGACACCATTGAGAATGGCGACGCCAAACAAGGCGATAAATCCAATTCCCGCTGCGATGCTGAACGGCATGCCTCGAATAACCAGTGCAAGAATACCGCCAGTAGCCGCCACAGGAAGATTCACAAACACCAAGGCCGCCGCTCCCGGAGAGCCCAGCGCCGCGACAAGAAGACCAAAGATCAGAACCAGCGCAATCGGCACGACAATGGAAAGTCGCCGACTTGCAGATTCGAGATTACGGAATTGCCCAGCCCAGGACATGCGGTATCCAGCAGGGAGTTTAACCTGCTGTGAAACAGCATTTTGAGCTGCTTTTACAAAACTCGCAACATCCCGGCCACGAACATTTGCCTGTACGATAATCCGACGATTCAGGCTGTCTCTATCAATACGGGACGTTCCGTCAATGAGGGAAAGACGTGCAACGTCCTGAAGCATGACCCAGCCCGCACGGTCGGACCGGCGTATCTGAAGCCTGCCGATCTGATCCATGGAAACCACGGCATTTTTTGAAAACCGCACCTGAGATGGAATAATCGCATTGTCCAAAGTAATGGATGTTCCAATGCGTCCTCCTACCGCTTCTACGGTCTGAAGAATATCAGGAACAGCAACCCCCAGACGCGCCGCTGAATCGCGATCCACATCCACATGGATATACGGCATCACGCCTTCGTTTGCAGAATTGACATCTGCCGCCCCTGGAACACTGCTGATGGCCTTTATCGTTGCGTCCGAAAGATGGGACAGCATTTCAAGATTGCTGCCATAAATAGAAATCGCCAACTGCGTGCGGACACCAGAGAGAAGGTCATCCATCCGCATCTGAATAGGCTGCGTCCAGGAATATTCTGCATCTGGAAGTCTCTCACGAAGCGCGGCACTCATTTTTCCAACAAGACCAGCTTCGGTACTTGCTGTTGTCCACTGAGAGCGCGGCTTGAGAAAGATGAACGTATCCGTTTCGCCTGTTCCCATCGGATCTGTTGGAATAGCTGAAGTCCCAGTGTTGCTGACAACAGTTTCAACGTCCGGGAAGTTCTTGAGAATCCGCTCCTGCTCGGTCACGCCACGCAAAACGGTTTCCAAAGATGCACTTGGCAGCCGTAAGGAGTTAACAAGAAGTGAGCCTTCATCAAGCTGAGGGACAAATTCACCGCCCATCTGACTGGAAAAGAAAACAGCCACTCCAAACGTACCAAGCGTAATACCAATGAGCAGTCTGACATGATGCTCACTCCAGGCTAGTGCAGGTTCGTAGTATCTTCGCACAAACTGCACGAACCGTGTTTCACGGTCGACAGGGCCATACTTCATGAAAAAAGCTGCAAGCGTTGGAATGCAGATAATGCAGTAAAGAAGGGATGCAATCAGCGCCATGATTACTGTCTGTGCCATGGGCCGGAACATTTTCCCCTCGATCCCTTCAAGGGTCAGGATCGGGAGGTACACGATAATAATGATGCCTATTGCAAAACTGACCGGCTGAATAACCCCCAGCAGCGCTTTGTGGGCAAGTGTCCTGAAACCCTCTCTGCTGTCGGTCTGGTTGCGCGTTGTCAGAAGATGCTCCACCACAACCAGGGAACTGTCGACGATCATTCCGAAATCAATAGCACCCAAACTGAGCAGGTTGGCAGAGACACCAAACCAGCGCATTCCTGCCATGGCAACAATCAGTGCAGCAGGGATTACGGAAGCAATAACGAACGCCGCTCGCCAGTCTCCAAGCACCACAACCAAAGCCGCCATGACAAGAATGGCGCCGATGATCAGGTTCTCTTTGACGGTCCCGATTGTTTCCGTCGTCAGGGTGGAGCGGGTATAAAACGGATCCAGTATCACGCCTTGTGGAAGGGACTGACGGATCCCCGGGAGGGCAGCATTAATAGCTCGCAGAGTGGCGTTCGAACTGGCGCCATTCTGCATCAGGACAACCCCGTTAACGATTTCGCCTTGCCCATCGCGCGTCACGGCACCAAGACGGGTCCGTGTTCCAATCGCAACTTTTCCCATGTCACGGATACGGATAACATGCCCGTGCGGCCCTGTTTTGACAGGGATGAGACCAAAGGACTCAAGTCCTGTTATGCGGGCACGGGCTACAATGACCTGTTGCTCGTCATGATGGGCAATCCACCCCCCTCCAGAGGAGGCATTATTGGTTGAAATGGCTTGATCAATGTCATCTATAGAAACGCCGAAACTCACCATGCGGGCTGGATCCAGCGTAAGCTCAAAAGTCTCTTCCGCACCGCCATTGACGTTGACGTCCACAACACCGGGCACAAGCTTCAACTGAGGCGCAACAGTCCATGTCATGATCCGATTCAGCTCTGTGAGTGAGTACTCAGATCCTTTGATCTGGATCTGCATGATTTCGCCCATCCCAGTGGCAAGCGGCCCCATGGTGATGGAAATTCCGGGCACGGAAATGGTGTCCCGGGCTAGTTGAAGACGTTGACTGACCCGTGTCCTGTCCAGATCAATATTGGATGAGTCTGTGAATTTCAGGTAAACAGCGGAGACCCCTGTTCGGGAAATGGATCGAAGGTCTGTCACACCCGGTATGCCGGTCAGGCTTGATTCCAAGGGAAAAGTAATCAGTTTTTCCACTTCCTCGGTCGCAAGACCGGGAGCCGTGACCGATACCATAACCTGTTGCGGTGAAATATCTGGGACAGGCTCGACGGGAAGACCTGGAATGGTCAGAACTCCACCGATCAGCAGAGCGACAACAATACCGAGTAAAAGATAGGTATTTTTCTGGATGAAAGCTAACATTGCCTCAGTCGCCGCCTGAAGTTTCAACGATCGCAGCACCCTTGAGTGCAAAACTTCCCGCACTGACAACCCGGCTGCCGTCATGTAGGTCCGTCAGAATGACAGCGTCATCATCCGTTGACAGAACAACGTGAACTTCGTGCGGCTGGAACGTCTTTCCATCGGTAGCCGCATATACAATGTCATGACCATCAATCCGCTGAATGGCGGCGGTTGGAACAATAAGTCCGGTGGCATGACCTGTTGTCTCGAAGTTCACATCCAGCATTGCGCCTGGCCGCAGCTCGGCTGGTGGGCTTTCAATCACACTGGTCACCCGGAGCAAACCAGTGTCAGGATTGGCCATGCCATCAATCGTGCTGATATGTGTCGAAAGTGGTAGCTGCCCTTCATGGCCGGACAACTGGATGAAGAGACGATCTCCAACAGCAAGATTTTGAGCATCTTCCGGACGAACCTGCGCAACAATCCATACTGTTGACAGGTCTGTCACGACAGCCACAGGCTCGCCAGCCGTAATATCAGCAGAAACTGCCGTGCTGACGCTTTGAACCACACCGTCTACCGGTGAGATCAGGCTCGAAGCCTCTCCATGCCCGATCGTTTCAGTCACAGAGGTGAATTCTTCCTCAAGCCGATGTCGGATCGTCGCGCTGTCAGTTTTCCGCGCGGCCAAGGAGGCCTGTGCCTGCTGAAGCATGGAAAGACGACGCTGAACATCACCGATGGAGACTGTTGTCCCACTCAAAGAACGTCCGCGCTGATAGGATTTTTCAGCCTCAGAAACCGCAGCATGTGCTGAAAGGAGCGCAGCATTGGCCTGGCCCTGCTCAAGATAAAGTTCGTGAAGAGAATGATCCGTATAAGTAATGAGGATCTGCCCCTTCCGAATACGCTCTCCAGGTGTGACCAGAACCTCCGTGACTTTACCGCTTCCTGCAGGACGGATCGTCACAGAGCGTGTCGAATTCGCCATAACGCTGGCCATCGCTGGAAGAAGCGCGCGCAACTCGCCTGATCTGACGGGAACTATGGTAATTCTCTCACTCTGTTGCGCTGCTGCAGTCAGAGAGACAGGACGCAACCAAGTCGGCGTTTCCGCATGACAGGTTACGGTCAGCATGCTGAACAGCCATGCTGAAAAAAGGCATTTAAATTTCAAGGGAGCGTCCCTGTGGAAATACAGATACGAATAATCGCGCTACGCCATGCAACCTCAGCCTGATTCAGCGTCAACAAAGCACGCCAGGCTTCAGTTCTTGCACGAAGGACTTCAATGAGAGGCGTCTCGCCCAGTTGCCAGGAATGTTCCATCGCATCTGCACGCTTCATGGTCTGGGAAGCACCGGTCTGGGACTGGAGAAGCATCACTCGGGCAGCCGTCACGCGCGCCATGACCTGAGCCAGTTCATTATGAACGGCCCGTCGCGCTTCGACCTCGGCACGCATGGCAGCAGCCAAACGGTTCTGTGCGGCTGAAAGAAGCGGCGTATGCGTAACGTCACTCGGCAGGGGAACACGAATGTTGACGCCAACCTGTGTTGCCCAAGGGCTTCCGTATTGCCCTTGATCGATTGCATCAATGCCAATTTCAGGGTTGGGCATGAAACTGGAACGCGCCAGATGCATGTCTTCCTGAGCAGCCATAACTGCGCGATGTGCGGCTTTAATACGGGGGTCCAGATCTTCCAGAGCCTTAGGGTTTCCTGTTGGAATACGCGCGAGCCATGGGGCTTGCGCAGCAAGAAGATCCGGAACTCCCTGAATACCCAGAAGTGAAAACAACGCCACCCGAGAACGCGTCTGGTCTTCTTCGGCCTGCGCCAGTTCAGATCGGGTTTCAGCAAGCTGCGCGTTAACGGCCTGCACTTCAACGCCTGTTGCTTCACCTTGCCCTTTCGAGCGGTTGGTCAACAGCGCGATATGCTCCAGAGATCGTACGATCATCCGAGCAGCGATCACTCTGCGATCCGCAAGAATGGCTGCGCTTCCCTGCTCAAGCACACGAACGGCGATAGCCATCCGTTCTACTTCAACGCGGGCCAGTGCAGCCTTGGAGTCCGCTTGAGCAAGATGTTCCGTCGCAGAGCCTTGTCCCGGCAGCCATAAAGGGACAGAAACGCCTCCCTGCCAGGTGACGTAACCAAGATTGGTTCCTGCCGCTCGATCATCGCTATAGCTCGCTGTTAATACAGGGCCTCCGGCGAACCACGATTTTGCAGCAGCAGCGCGCGCGTCGGCAGATTGGGTATTAATAGCCAGCTCCTGCCGCACTGGATCATTTTCCCAGGCTGCTGTGAGCGCAGTTCGTAAAGGAAGAACGGGGTCACTTGCAGCGGAGGCCATTGGTGACCATGCGAACATGATCAGGCCAGCAAGTTTTGTTACCCTGAGGGCCAGGGGGGTAAGTTTTCTTGACGCTCGCACCTGGATCGTTCCTTAAAAATATTTCACGAGAAAAGAAAATTCCTGTACGGCATCTTCACGGCTCATCTGTCCGCTGGCGATTGCATCAATGATGCAGTGCTCCAAATGTTCTTGAACGAGAAGTCTTTTGGCGCCTCGCACCGTGCTTTCAATCGCCTCAAGCTGCTGTGCAAGGTCGGAACAGGACCGACCTGCATCCACCATCTCGATGACCTTGCTGATATGACCTTGCGCCTGCTTAAGGCGACGTTTGATGAGGGGGTGCGCTTCGTGTACCATTCTTTTTATCTACCCTATAGGGGAGGGGGTGGCAAACACTGTTTTTATGTCGATACGTGATTTGCTTTGCGTGCCTGAATAATACTGACTGTCATGATCTGCATGATTGAAAAGCAAACTGGTGGCGTCTGATGTAGGGCCAGAGCACGTTGTAACGCTGTTATGTTAAGATCTGCTGTCATACCGATCTCAAGGTTCAGCCGATGGCGCTATCCGTAAGAAGAGTTTCAGTGCCACAGGCAGATAAGCCTAGCCTTCACGTGTCCAGATGTATGTGACGTTTGCTTTCTATTTCCGGTTAACCGTTATTGTGGGGAAGTCCTGGTCCGCAAGATTTGGTTCAATACTTTTTTCGTACGAACTGTTCGTGGTCACTGAAAAATAAAGGTTCAATAGCGCCACATGAGCGAACTGTCCGTTTGGTAACTGCAGGGTTGGAATAACTTCTATAGTGTATTGCGAATCAAAACGCAGACTTATAAGGTCCGCGTATGACACTTTATGGCGCCAGCACCGAATATATTCTGCACAGCTTGCTCTGGCTGGTCGATAACCCAGAGCCTGTAAGCAGTCTCGATCTTGCAGAACTGCAGGAAATTCCAGCGGCTTATGTCGCCAAATTGCTTCCCAAACTTGAAAAGGCGGGTCTGCTCACTGCGGCAGAGGGCTTGAGAGGTGGCTACAAACTGGCCCGTCCGGCTGATGATATCAGCGTTTTGGCTGTGGTGGATGCGGTGGAGGGCCGAAAGAGCCTTTTCAATTGCCAGGAAATCCGTGGTCGCTGCGCCCTTTTCGATAAACAGCCACCCGGATGGGCGACGCAGGGCGTCTGTGGAATTCATGGTGTCATGCTGCGAGCCGAGCAGGCCATGCGGCAGGAACTGTCGCAGACTTCACTCGCGGATCTCGCTCGATCAGTCCGGGATAAGGCACCTTCTCCTTTCTTCGGACAAGCGCAGTCGTGGTTCGACGAACGTGTCCAGACACGTCGGACCAGCAAAGTCAGGCAACGGAAGCGGTCAGCCATCTCATGACCGTGACTGGTCTCTTAACAACAGGAACATTGAAAATGCGTAAACTTATTGCTTTCGCTGCTATGGCTGCGGGTTTCTGGACCCATGGTCTTCATGCAGAAACGAAAGTTACACCTCTGATGGAGCATGACCTTCCCGGTATTCCCGGTAAGGAGGGCGCCATGCTGACGGTAGACTACGCCCCCGGAGGCTCGGACCCGATCCACCGACACAATGCTTCAGTCTTTGTGTATGTCTTGAAAGGAAGCATTATTATGCAGGTCAAGGGCGGCGCATCTGTAACATTGAAAGAAGGGCAGAGCTTTTTTGAAGGCCCAAATGATATCCATATTGTTGGTCGCAATGCCAGTCAGACGGAACCTGCGCGTTTTCTTGCATTTTTCGTCAAAAACAAAGCTGCTCCGTTCGTTGTTCCGGTAAAGTGATTTTAGGGATACCAAATTATCATGAAGGTCTTTTTAGCTGGAGCTAGCGGCGCATTGGGCCGTCCGCTGATCAACCAGTTGCGGGATGCAGGGTGTGAGGTCTGGGGACTGGCACATCGTCCCGATAGTCTGGAGACAATAGAAAAGCGCGGTGCTCATCCCGTGAAAGGAGATGCCCTTGATCGCGCCAATATTTTTGAGCTCATTGAACAGATCCGCCCGGACGTGGTGATCGATCAACTGACTTCCCTGCCGTCCAGTCCTTTCGATTTGGCTCAACGCCTGCCTGCTGATCGTAGATTGCGTCTGGAAGGCGGTGGCTATCTTTTCGAGGCAGCACAGACATTCCATGTGCAACGTTATGTCCAGCAATTATCCGGGTTTTATCTGGATGGTGGGGACGGGCTTGCAACGGAAGCTTCGCCCTTGAGAACCAGCGCTCCAGGGACCATTGGTGCCAGTGCACGCATGTATGCAGCGCTGGAAAAGCGGATTTCAAGTGCGCAGGAGATGGAAAGCATCGGGTTGCGCTATGGGTTCTTCTACGGTCCCGGGACATGGTACTGGCCTGATGGTGCATTCAGTCGCCATCTTCTCAAGGGGGAAGTCTCTCTGATCGGCAAGGCGAAAAGCACACTCTCTTTTATCCATGTAGACGATGCTGCCCAGGCAACGGTGGCAGCTCTTACAGCGCCAGCCGGCCTTTATAATGTTGTAGATAATCATCCGACGAAAATGTCTGAGTGGCTTCCAGCGTACGCACACTGGATCGGAGCTGATGCTCCTCCTTGCCTCGATGAACGAGAGGCTCTTCATTTACTGGGAGAGGAAAGTATTTATTTTCAGAACAGCCTTACGGGTGCATGCAATCGGAAAGCTCTTCAGGTCATGGGCTTCAACCCACAACAGCCTTCATGGCTCAATAAATAAATTCAAGTATGTTTTCTGCTCAGTGGATATGAGATGGTCGTTTGTGGGATAAATATTTGCACCCTTTATGACCGATATAAAGACGAAATTGGCAACTCCGGACTTGCGGGAGATCTCCTTTGCCTTGCGATTGTCTGCTAAGAAACGGAAATGCCGATCCAACCGGAACTAAAAGTGCTCTAAAGGTCCAGAGGAACCTGGACGTTCAGATGCGTGGGTTGGGGGACCGACGAGGATGATGTCGATCTGACAGATCAGCGCATGGTTGTAGAACCGGTTGGAAACGTCATCCAGACCATTCATCCCCGATCAGGGCAAGGCCAGAATGAGTGAGGTTCTGTTCGCGCCCGCCTTCTGGAGCGCTGCAGTCGTTTGTGAACCAGGGTTTAACTGCTCGGGCATTTCCTCCCTAGGGGAGTATCTGTATGAAAGATATCCGTTCTGGACTGTTTTCCGGTAGGAGTTTTCCCCTAGGCCTATGACTGTTTTATCCCCCTCCGCTCCTGTGGTTGTCCGTCGCCGGACACAGGCCGATCGCAGTGCGGAGACGCGCGCCAAGGTCATTCAGGCAACCGTTATCCTGCTTCAGACGCAGGGCTATGCCGCGACGACCATCCAGCGTATCGCCAAAATGGCTGGCGTCAGCCTGGGGGCGTTGCAGCATCAGTTCCCAACCAAGGCACAGGTTATGGCGATGGTGCTTCGGCATTATGCCGTCAAGCGCGCGCGGCTCTATCGCCGTGCTTTGAGTATGAAGGGCAGCCCCGAAGACAGAGTAGACGCCATGTTGGACACGATGTGGCGACTGGTGACGGAAGGGCCGGAATTTCTGGCGACGGTGGAAATCGAGCTGGCGCGACGAAGTGATCCGGATCTGGAGGAGGTGACGGCCCCTGTTCTGAAACGGATCGATCAGTTTATGACCCGCTGGCTTTCTGGTCGCAGGCTGGCGCCACCGGATCCACATTTCGTCGAGTTGCGTCTGCTTAACTCAGCACTTTTACGAGGGCTGGCGGTCGAGCGCGCGCGTGGTGTGCCTCTGGAGGATCTGGAGAGATCCTTTGAGACATGGCGACGCTTCTCGAGGGCAGAACTGCTCAGAGTTGCGGATCGCCCAGCCTGAGAACTGTTCAGCGTGTGGCAGAAGATGCGACCGCTCGCGGATCATTGCATTTTTAGAATAATTTTCTTGACGTTCACAAAACAAGTAGGTTGTATTGCTTTTATATTGGATTACAGGCGATCTGTCCCGTAA
>NZ_BEWO01000023.1 GCF_002723975.1 Gluconobacter japonicus | reverse complement strand
GGGGAGGCCTGTTCCGGACAGATAAGGTCAAATATGACAATGCCGCCTCTGACTGCCGCACAGGTTTCCGCACCCGAAATCGCCGAACGCCATCGCAAAGTCCGTGAGAAGATGGAGAAGGCGGGTCTGAGTGTCTACGTCTCTTTTGATCCGGACAATGTCTATTACCTGACGAATTTTGCGAATTTCGTGCATGAGAGACCGTTTGTTCTCGTGCTCACGATGACTGAGACGTTCTTCGTCGTGCCAGTTCTTGAAGTTCCACATGTGCTGCGCCACAAAATCGGGGAATTGAAGCTTCTGAGCTATGCGGAGTTCCCTGCCGTCGTGGGATCCCGCTGGTCCGACCGCTTTGCCGATGCTCTTCCGAAGCAGGGAACGGTTGGAATTGAAGGGGCCTGTCCGGCCTATCTGCAGGCGCAGATTCCTAACCCCGTGAAGCTTCTGAACATCATTGATGAAGTTCGGGAGATCAAATCGGCGCACGAGATTTCGCGTATCGCCTGGACCAGCGACGTCATGACAAAGGCGCTGGGACTGATGCTGGGCAAGGTAAAGCCCGGTATGATGGTGGCACAGACCATTGGCGACGTGACGCCGTATTTCTATCATCGCTGCCTGACGGAATCCCCGCAGTATAACGTCATGTCCACCCATGCGGCTGGCCTGATCCAGCCTCCCGCCTATACAGATGATCCGCATAATTTCTCGTGCCTGACCGCGACCTGTGAGCCGGGCGGGCCATTCCTCGGGCTCATTGCGGGCAAGATCAATGGATATGGCGCAGAAATCGAGCGTACCTTTTTCCTCGAGACCATTCCCGAAGAGGCAAAGCGGCCTTTCGATACGATGATGGCCATGCGCTACAAGGCGTATGACATGCTAAAACCCGGCGCGATCGGCTCGGAGATTGACGCTGCCTGTCAGGCCATCGCGCATGCCGCTGGATATGAAACGCCGCTGCATCGGACGGGACACAGCTTTGGTGTCACGAGCCATGAAGCGCCGTTTCTGGCGCTAGGCGAGGACAATGTTGTTCAGCCGGGCATGATTTTCAGCATCGAGCCCGGGATCTACATTAAAGGGAAGGCCGGATACCGCCATTCTGACACGGTTGTGGTGACGGAGACCGGATATGAGATCCTCACGAAATACCCTGACAGTAAAGAAGACCTTATCGTCGGCTAAGATCCTTCCAGAACCCGGAAGTCCTGTGCGGAGGGGCTTCCGGTCCATAATTTTCGTCACTGTATTTCGTTCCGGGATAGAAATATATGTCTATTGCAGACCGACTGGAGCGTCTTCCGTTCTCCGGGTTTCATTGCCGGCTCTTGTTTCTCGGGGGCGCAGGGTACTGTTTTGATGGGCTTGATGGCGCTATTTTGGCGTTTGTTATGCCCGCTCTACAGCATCTGTGGGGGCTATCGATGACCCAGCTTGGTCTGCTGGGAAGTGGGGCATTTTTCGGATATTTTATCGGTGCGCTTTCAGCAGGTCTGGTGGCGGACCGGTGGGGGCGGCGCTCGGTGATGATGTGGGCTCTGGCCTGCTATTGCGTGGGGTCTCTCATCTCAGCGCTGTGTACGAACTGGCACGGTTTTGTACTTTCACGGGTGTTGGCCGGGGTGGGAACAGGAGCTGAGTCCGCAATTATCGCGCCCTATCTTTCGGAATTTGTACCACGGAGGTATCGGGGAGCTTTTACTGGGGCGCTGGCGGGGTTCTTCTCGTTCGGCTTCGTGGGAGCCTCGCTGCTAGGTTATGCCTTGGTGCCGGGATCAGAAAATGGATGGCGCTGGGCTTTGGGCCTGACGGCGTGCCCGGTTGTCATGCTGCTTTGGTGGCGGCGCTCCTTGCCGGAATCCCCGCGCTGGCTGGTCGGATCAGGTCAGGGCGAAGCTGCACATCGGGTTCTGTGCGGGATAGAAAAGAGCATGGGCGTAGCGTCTCCGGTTTATGAGGCCGAGGTAGCGCTTTCCACGCAGATGCCGATGCGTGGCCAGTTTTTGAGGCTTATGGGAGCAGAGCTGCGGCGTGTAACGGTCATGAGCTGGGTTTTGTGGCTGTCCGTCACGTTCAGCTATTACGCGTTTTTCTCATGGTTGCCGACACTTCTGATCGCACGGGGCTTCACCATCACGCACAGTTTCGGTTTTTCGATTGCCATCTGTGTGGCGCAGATCCCAGGTTATTTCAGCGCAGGGTTTTGTAACGAGTATTTCGGCCGCAAAGCGACAGTCGTGACGTATCTCGCTGCCGCCATGCTGAGTGCTGTGGCGATGGAATTCGTGTCGACGTCTGGCGGGGTTTTGGCGGCAGGCATACTGCTATCGTTCTTCATGAACGGCACTTTCGCTGGGGTTTATGCCTATACGCCCGAAATTTTTCCGACGGCTCTGCGGGCAACGGGAATGGGAACCGCATCGGCCATCGGGCGTATCGGCGCGATTGCGGCACCACTTCTGATCGGTGCGCTTTATCCGAGCTCCGGGTTCGCTGGTGTCTTTGGCATGACCGCGCTGATCCTTCTGGCGGGCGCGCTATGCATCCTCCTTCTGGGTCCTTCGACTGTGAACCGATCTCTCGAAGAGATCGAGGACGCGTACTGAGTTTTTCCGGATATCCGGAGCTGTGAAGTCCGGTGCCGGTCATGAAATCCGTCATGCGCTTTGCATGAGTGTCACATCATCTGAAAGCCGGAGTGGTTCCGGGGAGACCTGAAATGTTCCGATTTAACAATATTCTTCTGTGCACGAGTGCATTGGTTCTAACGTTGCCGGCTGTTGCGGCCACGACATCCGGGAAAACCACTCATGGGGCCAAGAGTCGCGCCGTTACGTCACACGCGCCGGCTGGTGCGCCGTCCGTGGCACGGATACGGCATTCCGCTCCGTCTTCGGACCCTGAGTCGATCAGGGTTTACCGCACGAAAAATGCACTTGGACCGATGGCGACGCAACGTCAGGGCATCTCGGTGACACATATCGATTCAACCGAACTGGCGCGGCATCAGGTCACGGATGTGAAGGGGTTGATGAATCTCGCGCCCAATCTGACGGTACAACCGCAGGGTTCCAGCTCGGCCGTAAACTTCACGCTGCGCGGTGTAGGCCTGAACGATTTCACGGCGAATAATACGCCGTCGGTCATGACCTATGTGGATGGCGTGGCGCTTCCGATTGGTTATATGGCAGGTGCGGCGATGTTTGACATGGCCGGTGTTGATGTAAGTACTGGTCCCTCCGGCTACACGCATGGTCAGACGGTGACGGCTGGTGAAATTAACATCAAGACAGCCGACCCGACGAAAGTGCTTCATTATGGAGCGTCAGAAGATATTGCGTCCTATAATCGAAGCATCACCAATCTGTATGTGTCCGGTCCGCTATCGTCCAATGTGCAGTATCGGATTGCGGGTTTCACACAGCAGGGTGGTGGCTTTCAAAAGAACATCAATACGGGGCAGTCGCTTGGCAATGCGAACAAAGGCGGATTGCGGGCAAAGGTGGCATGGCAGCCGGACGACAGGACCAATATCGTCTTCAGCGGTAACTGGATGCAGGATAATTCCCAGGCAATGGGTGCCTTCAACGTTCAGGATCTGGCGCGCAATACGCCCGCCTATCAGAACAACCGCAATACGGGTTGGGGTTTTACGCCGGAATTCCTGAAACTTACCGGAAATTCTGCCGGGATGAAGCCATCCTATAACAACACGTTCTGGGGGGCTGGCCTCAACTTCACGCGGAACCTTGGTTTTGCCGATCTGAGTATCATCAGCGCGTTCCAGCAGATGTACGTGCACAATCTGATGGATCTGGATGGCACGCGCTACGCGATCTATGACGATGACGTTAGTACAGATGCCAATCTGTTCTCACAGGAAGTAAAGCTGGCGTCGCATAATCCGCATGACCGGCTGCAATGGAATGTGGGCATGTATTATGATCGCACGCAGATGCATTCGGTCATTTTTAACGATTATACGGGCTCCGGATCACGGCCCTATATCCAGCGCACGAGCTATAATCAGGACCAGCAGGCGTTCAGCCAGTACGGACATCTGCGCCTGACGGTAACGAAGCGGCTGCATCTTCTTGCGGGGATCACCCATGAGTCCGATGATCGTAATATCTACAACATGCAGACCCTGCGCTATAATACCGCCATCTATCCAACGCCGTTCAACAACCATTACGAGCGTCGCGGCGCGCTGACGAACCAGTTTTCCGGTATGGGCGGGATCGAGTATCAGGCGCTCGATAACCTGATGTTTTATGGTTCCATCCGCAAGGGTTTCAAGCCGGGTGGCTTTACGGCGAACAATACGGTTGTGGCGTCCCAGCTCACTCCGACAAAGCCAGAATCCCTGTTGGCCTATGAGGTTGGTTTCAAGTCTGATTACTGGCACCACAAGCTACGCCTCAATGGCAATGCCTTCTGGTACGACTATCACGGTCAGCAGGTGGCCGGTCTGACGGTCGTGCCGAATTATGGTGTGGTGGGCCAGTACGTCAACATTCCTAAGAGCCGGATCTGGGGTGTGGAACTGGGGATAGACGCTAACCCTATCCCCGGTCTTCTGCTGCACCAGCACTTCGGTTACGAGCGTGGAAATTACAAAGACTATAACGCAATCGACACGACGGCAGTGGCTGCCACTTACATCAGGACTGGCAAGCTGATGGCGCTATACCGCAGCTATGCGGGCGTCGATATGGGAATCCCGAAGCTCACTCTGGAAGGTTCGGCCTCCTACAAGGCAAAGCTCGGGACGCAATGGTCGCTCACGCCTTATATCGACTATAGTTATCGCGGGTCGCAGTCCGATGTTCCGGGGAATAACCTGTATCGGATGCCGGCTTATTTCCTAATGGATGTCGGCCTGACCTTTGCGCCGAAAAGCGCAAAATGGTCGGTTTCGGCCTATGCCAATAACGTTTTGGATCGGCGTTATGACGTGACACGCCAGACGGGTCTGAACGGGATTTTCGGTATTCCAGGCACGCCGCGTATGGTAGGCGGTCGGCTTCGGGTCGACCTGTAATTCTCACTCTTGCATCTTCCGGTAATGTGCGGAAGTGCGAGTTATTGTACCAGCTCCGGTCGAAAAAAACGCTTCCATCTGCGGCCGGAAGCTGGACTGCATAACGTTGTTCTTCTCGCTAACCTGCATCCAATATTTGGCAAGTTCTGTCATTAGTCCCGTAAAGCTTCGTATTCATGCCGCCTTTGATACGGTCAATTAGGCGGCCTGGTTTCCTTTTTGGCCGCAGGATTGAAGCAGTGCGATGTGCCATGACTCTTTGAGAAAAAGCGCCGCAGACGTTCCATCTGTTCGTCCGTCAGCCAATACAGATTACGCATCTTCAGTCTCCTCGCAAAGCATGGAACAGATTTTCACCGCATAATCAATGCGTTTTGAACCTAGTTCTTTTGCCACTCACGAAAACAAGTTTGCCCGCGGGTTTTCCTTATATCAGTGAATGATGACGTATTGCTCGTCATGCATGACATGCAAAAACTTACCCTGAAACAGGACCATTTTCCCAATCATGTAAGAACACGATCCTTCGCGTTTCCATGATTTTTCAAAAGTTCATGAACATGCTGATACGCGACCTCAATCTCAGAAGGAATTTCAACATGCGGGATGAACCGCCGTCCGCGGGGGCCATAACCGTTCTCATCGTCCCTTAACCGGGGAATTTCTCCCATGATCAGAGACATGAACCGTTCTGGGCTCCATAGCCCCGAAGGGAGTCCCGCAGCATAGGTCACGATCCCGTCTCGCATTTCAAGATGCGGAATAAAAGTCGGGCAGCTATAAAAAACCGTTGTGCAGGACGCATCCTGCCAGACCTTCTGGAAAGTCACAAAGGTTCGTAACTGCATGGCCGGATCCTGAAACAGAATAGCAGTTCGCGGCTCCAGACCCAGTTCCGTTAGGCGTATCTTGGTAAAGGTAGCGTTCTCACCACAATTGGTGGAGCGTGTTTCCAGAATCAGTTTTTCTCTGGGAAATTTCCAGACTTCTGACGCTAAAGTACCAAAAATCTCAGCTTCGGATCTGTCTTCTAGATGTGTCTCTGGTAGCAGGGTTTCTGCTCTGACAGTCTCCACCAGAAGAGTGGTCGAATGTCCAATGCCACCTGAAAAAAGCAGGGGACAGTTAGCTTCTAATGCTGTTTTGCAGGCAGCCTGGGCTGTCTCAAGAATGGCATTTCCAGCGTGGATCACCAGATCTACTGGAGGACTGCTAGCCTGAGGGATGTCCTTGAAGGCCAGAAAGGCCGATATTGCATTGACGGCATCAATATCGTTCTGCGTTTTCAGGAAGGCATTGAACTCAGACATATTGCTCTCTTTTTGGGTCGAAGGCTGTCTTACGCAGGGCATAACGTCTCTGCCGCAATACGCCCGATTTCCGAAAATACCTCAAAAAACTGCTTTTCATTAGGTTGGCCGCCACGGGTATAAGCGCATACTATGAGTGGCGCTTCCCGCGTTGGCCATGCAACGGCAATATCTCCGGCTGCATCTTTACCGTTATTGCCGGTTTTGTCGCCTACATCCCAGGTAGGAGGAAACCCTGCACGTAGCCTTCCTTTGCCGGTCTGACAGTTTTTCATCCATCCTGTTAGCAAGGAGCAGGACGCCCCAGACAGCGCATGACCAAACACCAGATGTTCCAAGATCCAAGCCATCGCCTCAGGGGTCGTTGTATTACGCAGACCACCCTGTGGAGTTCTGTTCAGGACAGGCTCCCAGTCATCCAGACGGGTTTGACGATCTCCGAGAGACCGCCAGAACCGTGTCAGTGCAGCGGGGCCGCCGACCCGGGCCAGAAGCAGATTAGCACAGACATTATCGCTCCATTCCACGGCAGCCTGACACATGGCCCTGACGGATAAACCGCCTGCTGCGACATTGGCCTTGGCAACCGGGGCATAGGTGTCTCCCAAATCAGAAGCCGTATAGGGCACGACCGTTTCAAGGCTTTCTTTCCCCTGATCTACCCGGAGCAAGGTTAGTGCCGCGAGCGATGCCTTGAAGGTACTGCACATGACAAATCGCTCGTTTTCCCGCCAAGTCAGGCGCTGTCCGGTTGCCAGATTTCGGGCAAAGACACCGATATGACCACCGGTTGCTTCTTCATAAGAGGATGTGATCGATGTCATCCGCGATGCTGCACGTGCTGGTACAGCCAAGAAAAGAACGTTTCCAGCCAAGAATTTCCGCCTGAACATCATTGGAGCTTTATAATCCTCATATTGGCTGCCTTATCCACTCAATGCAGGCGATTGTTGGCCTTCTCAAGCTGAAGGTCCATTCCTTTCTGATCTGTTTGGAGCTAGTATTCGACGATTTTTTCGCCCGCTACGCGATAAACAACCGAGGTCAATTCGATCAGTTCTGCTCCCGTAGGGGCTTCCCCATTCAGTGACTGAATATGATGGCCCATTTGCCGCCAGGTGAATGTAAAAGGACCAAAAGCACGTTGGAGCTCCCGAACATGAGCAGCATAATCCTCCGGTGTACGGATGAGGGTTTTTTCACGTTCCAACTGAACCTGATGTGCCTGCACCTGAGACGCTATGTAAATCGCCGCAGCTTCTGGATTGCGTCCCGAACGGACATTATCCAGTAAATCCGCGCCCAACCTGTTCTGGCGTTGGGGACTTAACCGGCATGCTCTGAGCCTTGGCAGGGAACGCTTTGCTGCCAGACTGCATCAGACCCCACCGTCGTTTCGGTTGCCACATTCCTCTCTCCCTTCAGGAACGGACTGCATACACCATGGAAAACAGGCCCAATAACGAAAGATAATGGCTCCTAGGAGTAGTATAGCTCAGCTTATTCGGGTGATCCACACGTTCTGATCGTGTGCCTTATGTACTTTGACATGATCTGCAAAGCGTAAAGGATCGAACACTGTCTGAAGGAGTATAATAATATTTATATGAACAATCAAAGATGTAACCATAAAAATATTTCATTGTAATAAATATATATAATGAATAATCACTATGGTAGAGTACTACATTCGTCGTCTCGGTTATTCTTATTTCTGTTGAGGTCGACCGTATTTAGGCTTAATGGTTCCTAAAATAGAGGCAATTCCGGATCAGATTTTATTTCCTCCATCACAGTGTAGGTATGAGTTTGACGCACCCCTGGCAGGCGGGTCAGGGTTTTTCCAAGGAAGTTACGATAGGCGGCCATGTCCTTGACGCGCGCTTTCACGAGATAATCAAACCCTCCTGCCACCATGTAGCATTCACAGACCTGCGGAATGGTTTTCAAAGCCTTTGAAAAGGATTCAAAAATATCGGGGCTGGTGCGATCCAGTGTCACCTGAATGAAGACGAGCAATCCAAGATTGATGGTTTCTGGGTCAATACGTGCCATGTAGCCCCGAATAACGCCGCTCTGCTCCAATTTGCGGACGCGTTCAAGTGTGGCGGCGGGACTGAGATGGATCTGTCGGGAGAGATCCAGATTTGTAATACGGCCGTCTTTCTGCAGAAGTCTCAGAATTCTGCGATCCATGTCGTCCATTGCGGAATTTCCAAAAAATATAATTCGTCGAAAAATTAATATACCGAACTTAATTCGCTGTCTGCGGCAAAATACCAGTACCTGTTTCGTGGACGTTTCAATATCTGGGAAAGACAATCAACCCAGCGGTATCCTCATGACCACATCCTTTGCGTCGCTTGCTGCCATTGTTCCCTCTCGTTCCCTGTTGCGTCAGGCCATTACCGATCATATCCGTGTTCCGGAAGCTGATCGTGTGAAAATGCTGTCCCGGGAGGCTACCCTTAATGAGGGGCAGGCTATGCTGGCACGTCAGACAGCACGGCGGCTGGTTGAGGCGCTTCGCCAGTCGGGCAGCAGTGGCATCGTGCAGGATCTGGTTCAGGAATATGATCTGTCATCGCAGGAAGGTGTAGCACTAATGTGCCTTGCTGAAGCCCTGCTGCGTATCCCCGATCTGCCAACGCGTGATGCACTGATCCGTGACAAGATCGGAAATGGTCAGTGGCACGAGCATATCAGTCGCAGGTCCTCGCTTTTCGTAAATGCTGCGACTTGGGGGCTGGTTGTTTCAGGAAAGGTCTTGTCTACGGAACAGACCAAAGCGCTTCCCGGAAGCCTCAAGCGCCTGATTGGACGATGCGGTGAGCCCGTCATCCGCCGAGGTGTAGATCTCGCAATGCGCATGATGGGTGAGCAGTTCGTCACCGGTCAGACCATTGAGAACGCTCTCGAAAACAGCAAGCCTCTGGTCGCAAAGGGCTTCCGGTATTCCTACGATATGCTGGGTGAAGCTGCCACGACCATGGCGGATGCCGACCGGTATTACCGTGATTATGAACTGGCCATCCATGCGATCGGCAAGGCGGCGGCTGGTGCTGGCGTCTATCGAGGGCCGGGAATCTCCGTCAAGCTTTCAGCTTTGCACCCGCGGTACAGTCGCTTGCAGAGAGACCGGGTCCTGGCTGAACTTGGACCACGTCTTACAGCACTTGCGCGTTTGGCGTGTCAGTACGATATTGGTTTCAACATTGATGCTGAAGAAACGGAGCGGCTCGAGCTGTCTCTCGATCTGCTGGAAGCTCTCTGCCACGACGTAGCTCTGAAAGACTGGAAGGGTATCGGCTTTGTCGTTCAGGCCTACCAAAAGCGCGCGCCGTTTGTTCTTGACTGGATCATTGACCTGGCCCGTCGGACAAATCACCGTCTGATGGTCCGTCTGGTAAAGGGCGCATACTGGGATAGTGAGATCAAACGGGCCCAGGTGGAAGGGATGGAGGATTTTCCGCTCTTCACACAGAAAGTTCACACAGACATCTCCTATATCGCCTGCGCCAAAAAGCTTCTGGCGGCCCCGGATGCTATTTTCCCACAATTCGCGACTCATAACGCCCAGACGCTGGCAAGCATTCACGCCCTTGCAGGCCCTGACTTCACGGTAGAGTCCTATGAATTTCAGTGCCTGCATGGCATGGGGGAGACCCTCTATAAAGAAGTCGTTGGTTCCGAAAAGCTGAACAGGCCGGTCCGGGTTTATGCGCCTGTGGGCACTCATGAGACACTGTTGGCTTACCTTGTGCGTCGTCTACTGGAGAATGGAGCCAATTCCTCTTTCGTAAACCGTATTCAGGACCCAGCTGTCTCGATTGAAGACCTGATTACGGACCCGGTGACGTTGGCTACCAACCTGCCTCCGAGTGCAATTCGGCTCCCTTTGGATATGTTCCAGCCTGAGCGCCAGAACTCTCACGGGGTTGATCTTTCTGATGAAAATACCCTGAAAGCTCTTGGGCTAACGCTGAGTATTCCGGCAGTTTTTGGCGTCCAAACAGGAGAGGCGATTACCAATCCAGCTAACAGGCAGGACACAGTCGGTTTTATTCAGGCCACATCTGTTGACGATGTAAAGAACGTCATCCGCAAAGCGCAGGATGGCTTTGAAGTCTGGAAAAATACGCCTATTGCAGAGCGCGCAGCCTGTCTTGAGAAGGCAGCCAGTCATCTGGAATATGATATGCCGCGTCTGATGGGGCTCATCATGCGGGAGGCGGGGAAGACCCTTGCAAATGCTGTCTCCGAAATCCGGGAGGCAGTCGATTTTCTGCGTTATTATGCTGCCCAAATCCGACGCGAGTTTGCTGACGGTAAGGCTCTGCCGCTTGGGCCTGTGGTGTGCATTAGCCCGTGGAATTTTCCTCTCGCCATCTTTTTGGGGCAGGTCTCTGCGTCTCTGGCTGCCGGAAACAGTGTTCTTGCCAAGCCAGCTGAAGAAACGCCACTGATCGCCGGGGAAGCCATCCAGTGTCTGCATAAGGCAGGCGTCCCAGAAGCGGTCGTGCAGCTTGTGCTGGGGGGAGGCGACATTGGAGCGGCGCTGGTCGCAGATCCACGGGTGACGGGCGTTCTGTTTACGGGATCAACGGAAGTTGCCAAGCTGATCGAAAAGCGGCTTTCCCAACGCCTGAACCCGAATAGTTCGCCAGTCCCGCTGATTGCGGAAACGGGTGGGCAGAATGCGCTCGTCGTGGACAGTTCTGCCCTGTCCGAGCAGGTTGTTGCAGACGTTCTGTCGTCCGCTTTTGACAGTGCGGGCCAGCGTTGTAGCGCTCTGCGTGTGCTGTGTCTTCAGGACGATAGCGCAGATCGTGTTCTGACCATGCTCAAAGGCGCGATGGAAGAACTGCGCACGGGTGATCCTTCACTGCCTGAAACGGATGTTGGTCCGGTGATCAGCGCTGAGGCTCAGGCTGGTATCCTGCGTCATATTGAGGAGATGCGTGCACGAGGTTTCAGAATTCATCAGGCACTGCTTGAGTTTGAGTGTGGAAACGGCACGTTCGTTGCGCCGACACTGATTGAAATTGATAGTCTTGCCGTCCTTCAGCGTGAAGTCTTTGGTCCGGTTCTGCACGTCGTCCGCTACCAGCGGGATGACCTTCCGCAAGTGATGAAAAGCATCCATGACACGGGATATGCCCTCACATTTGGCGTACATTCGCGAATTGATCGAACAATCGAGGATCTGAAAGCGGCCTCGGACGCAGGCAATATCTACATCAACCGTAATCTTGTGGGGGCTGTGGTTGGTGTTCAGCCTTTCGGAGGGCGCGGCCTTTCGGGAACCGGCCCCAAGGCCGGTGGACCGCTTTATCTGCGTCGTCTTCTCGCACAGCGCCCGGAGATTAAATCGTTTTCCAGACGGGATTTGCCTGTTGTCCTGAATGAAGCTAGTCAATGGCTGCGGGCTATTGCTCCCGATTTCCGGGCAAAAGCCAGTGCCGGGACGCTGCTAGGGGCTCAACTCACTCTTCCGGGGCCGGTCGGCGAAGAAAACGTCTATACATTGACGGCGCGTGGGACAGTTTTCTGTGCTGGCCCAACACTTGAAGACGTGTGCCAACAGGTCATGGACGCCATGACTGCAGGGAATGTCTGCGCTATTCCCGCAGAAATATGGCGTCGTTTGCCATCACCGCCAGTTGGGCTTCTGTCGCATGTCCTGCCAGTATCAAGCAGTTCCCAATGTGATATCGCGCTTTGCAACGGAGACGAAGCGATCAGGAAACAGGTTCTGGCTGCGCTTCAGTCCGATCATGGGCCAGTCATATGTCTCCATACGCCTGATGAACATGGTCATTATCCGATGGAATGGTTGGTGCAGGAACGGGTTTGCAGCACTAACACAACGGCGGCTGGTGGTAATGCAGCACTGATGGCGGTCGTTTAGGGCCTGAAAGTCTCCGGAATAACAGAGTGCAGTGCATATCAATTGTGTCTAAACGGCAGTTCCGATACGCCACAGCAGTCTTGTTCTAGGATAGAGCTTCGGCGGGGTGGTGCTGTGAGACCTGAAGTTTCAAAATTTTATTGAATTTGTGCAAAGGATATTCACCGTAACAGACGACATGGGCCGCTAAATGCGGCAGATCATTCAGTAGGACCAGGTACATGGCAGTCACTAGGTCGCGTTGACAAAAGGTCTATACACTCATCCTGAGATCTGATTCACTGGTTGCTTCAACGCAGACGGTACGGTGGAGCGGGCATGGCACGAGGCGATCTGACGGATCAGGAATGGGCGATGATTGGTCCGCTTCTGCCGCCTGAGCGCGGACGTTGGGCTCGACCAGCTGGAGACAATCGCCTGTTTCTCAATGGTATGCTGCATGTTCTGCGCACAGGCTGTCCGTGGCGGGACATGCATGAGCGCTACGGCAAATGGAACTCGGTCTATGTCCGATTCCGGCGTTGGGCTGAGCAGGGGGTGTGGGATGCTCTGCTGCAAACCCTGATAGACCTCGGCCTGACCGATAACTGGCAGCATATGGTCGACAGTACCGTAGTCCGTGCCCATTCACAGGCTACGGGCGCAAAAGGGGGGCTCATTCGGAGGCTTTTGGTCGATCACGCGGCGGCTTTACGAGCAAGATCCATGCCCGATGTGACAATCAGGGGTGCCCTCTTGGCTTTGTCCTTACCGGAGGCCAGGTCTCGGACTACAAAGCCACAGACGCCCTGATGAAGCTGTCTGTCCCGCCCCCCAAAGCCATGCTGGCTGATCGGGGCTATGACAGTGACAGCTTCCGCCAGGATCTGCTGATCCACGGGATCCTGCCGGTTATTCCATCACGCAAAAGCCGCAGTGCTCCACAGAAAACAGACTGGTGGCGTTACAGGGAACGCAACCGCATCGAGCGGATGTTCAACAAACTCAAGCAGATGCGCCGTATCGCGACGCGCTACGACAAGACCGCCTTGTCCTTCATGAGTTTCCTCAATCTCGCCGCCGCAAAGCTCTGGATCAGATTTTTTGTCAACATGACCTAGGTTCTGTCGACAAAGCTGATCGAGCGTCGGGGTTGGGAGCGAGGCTGGCCCACGTTATGACTACGGTTCGGACGAACAGCCCGGCCTGTGACTTTTGATCGGTAAAGACGTGCTCAACACGCGATCGGATTATCGACTTTCCGGTGTTGGAGCGTTGGATATGCCGAAGCACCGGCTCGAGATACGGCTTTTTGCGATGAAGCTTCGAAACAAAGCCCTGCTTTTCCATGAAGTCTTTATTGCTCTTTGAGCGGTAGGTTGTGTCGGACCAGATGTTGAGGCAGTATTGGCTTTATCCAGCAGGCCTTCGTGCAGTCTGCCGCGACTACCTATTCATGGTCGATGTCTCGCGACTACAAGATGATTTTTGACGTGGATTACAACTATTGCGGGGCACAGACGCAGCCTCAGCATACTTTCTCAAAAACTCCTTCCTGACTTTTTCCGCACCGAAACAGCACTGGTCTCACGGTGTGTGGGCAGAATCTTGCAGACCGTCGCTACTGGCTCTCCGGGGGTACACAGGCGACATTCTATGGCGTGATGCCTAGTCTACCACGTTTCGTGGGCGCAAAGATGAATGTAATATACTGAAGGCAGAAGATTGGAAGCTATGATCCAGAAGGGTTTCTCTTACTGGATCCAGGTTTCTGAAACGATAGCAAGAAGAAGATCTGGATGAAAAACGACACGACCCTCCCGGCAGGTGCGAAGCACAGGTTTCGTCCAGGAATTTTCTCGCAGGTGGTCGCGGCGACATGTCTTGGCGTTCTGCTGGGGCTGTTTGTTCCGCACCTGGCAGGAGAGAGCCGGTGGCTGACGGACCTGTTTCTGCGGCTTATCCTGATGGCTGTTGGTCCTCTCCTGTTTTGTATCGTTGTGACCGGCATCACAGGAGCCGGATCTCTGAGTGCGGTGGGACGTCTCGGTTTTCGATCACTGATCTATTTTGAAGGCATGACAACGCTTGTGCTTCTGCTCTCAGTCGGGGCTGCAATGCTGCTTCGACCGGGGCAGGGAATGACCTTCACGCCCAGTGCGGAAGATCTGCATATTGTCTCGTCTTATGCAGCCAATGCGCATGTCCTTCATGGCCAGGGTATTACTGGTTTCATTCTGGGTCTCATCCCCCGATCCTCGGTTGCAGCCTTTGCCGAAGGAAACATTCTGCAAATCCTGTTTTTTGCCATTCTGACGGGCTGCTGCCTGTCCCGCATTGGGGACGCAGGGGCACCCGTCACACGCCTGATCGAAAGCCTTTCAGCCCTGTTTTCGCGTATGATGCGCCTCATCATCGCACTTGCTCCCTTGGGTGTACTGGGAGCCGTCGCTACGACTGTTGCCGAGTATGGGCTGGATGCGATTGATCGGTTGGCATCCTTTGTCGTGCTGTATTTTGTGGCGATTGCCGTTTTCATCGTTGTAATTCTTGGAGGCTGTCTGCTGGCCTGCGGTGTGCATCCAGGGCGTTTTGCCTGTTATTTCCGTGAAGAAATCCTGATTGTCACGGCGACGACCAGTTCAGATTCCGTACTTCCCAGCATTATGGCCAAGCTAGAGAATATGGGCATTCCCAGACAGGTGGTAGGGCTTGTTGTGCCAGCCGGATATTCTCTCAATCTGGATGCGTTATCCATCTATCTCGGCTTTGCCATTGTCTTTCTGGCTGACGTTACCGGAACACCCCTGACCTTGACCCAGATGCTCTCCATGCTGGCAACCGCACTGATTACCTCCAAAGGTGCGCATGGCGTGCCGGGCATCGCAATTGTCGTCCTGGCAGCAACACTGTCTGCCGCCCCGTCGATCCCTCTATCCAGCCTGGTACTGCTCCTGGCTGTGGACTGGTTTATCGGAATTGCGCGCGCTGTGGGTAATCTGGCCGGAAACTGTGTAGCGCCCGTTGTTATGGCAGTCTGGAACGGGTCTCTTGATCGTAGTCGCGTTCAGGAGGTTCTGGTCCCTCGTGGAAAAATGAGATCTTCTTCATGAATGTCATGACGAATGTGCATTAAAAAATCTGCGTTGGCGGGATCGTTGGTATTTCGAAAAAAATATCGATCCCGCCATTTGAGAAAAGGGTATTATAGCCCAGCGGATTGGTGCCGTTGCTCTACAATCAAAGAGTTTTCCTGCATTGATGCGTACAGTTTCTGACCTACGACATCAGTGCAGAGAGCAAGAGACAGAGCGCCCGCATCGGGATGGCCCTTGCTTCTTTCCCCATGTGTTCGGGCGCGACCAAGTCTTGGCAGCAGGTCCTTTGTGGCTTCCGCGGCGGCCTGGGAGGCCTTGGCAGCTTCTGCCCATGCTTGTGGAAGGGGCGTTGCTTCAGCCAGTTGGGTCTCAAGTGTTTCGACAAATGGAACGAGCGCATCAATCAGGGTTTTGTCGCCGGGTTTAGCCTTGCCCAAGGTCATGATGCGTTCCATGGCCTGTCGGGCACCCAATGCCAGATGTTGGGAGGAGGGGAGAGCATTATCGTCCAGAGCCAGACTGAATGCTCTCAGGCCTTCGCCCCAAAGTGCGCCAGATGTCCCGCCTGCGCGGTCCGCCCACGCATCTGCCGCAGCGGACAGGACAGTGGCAGGACCGGCTCCGGAGGCTGCGGCTTTGGAAGCGGCTGCCCGTGCCGCTGCTGACCCTCGGGCCATGCCCTGCCCATGATCTCCATCACCAGCTACGGCATCAATATGGCCAAGTTCCGCCTCTGCTTTGGCGAGAGCGTCTGCCAGATGAGCCATCATGTCAGAAACGCACTGTCCTCCATGGCGGCCCGCAGCTGTTGAGGATTTCATGTATGTAATGCTGCTTTCAGCGGCGAAATCCTCAGGCTGCATCTCTACGTCTTCGATCTGGCCGTGACGTAGCGCTGCCGTATCGACGGGAGCACGCCAGAGTTGTTCCAGTTGTTCGTCAAGCCAGGTCAGGGTCAGGGAGCAGCCTGCCATATCAAGGCTTGTAACGTATTCTCCAACCAAGGGAGCAATGGCCGTCAGCCCGGCTTTTTCAAGCAAAGGGGCAAGGGCTTCCCAAAGAACAAAAAGCTCTTCCTGTTTCGTGCTTCCCAGGCCGTTCAGGGTAATGGCAACGCGGCGCGGGGCATCCGCCGGGAGTTCGCTGACAACCTTGTCCAGAAGGATCTGGGCGAGGGCCTGAGGCGCGGGAATGTTGTCTTCCCCGATGCCGGGTTCCCCGTGGACTCCCAGTCCAAGAGCCATGCGGGCGGAGGGAACGTGGAACAGCTTGTCTTTTTCTCCAGGAAGCGTGCAGCCATCGAATGCCACGCCAAAGGTTCTCGTCTGGCGGTTCACTCGGTGCCCGATTTCCTCGACGGCATCCAGATCAAGACCGGCTTCGGCGGCAGCTCCGACGATCTTGAAGATCGTCAGATCACCTGCGATGCCTCGGCGGCGTTCCCTCTCGCCTTCGGTGGCGCTGGCAACATCATCCATCGTGGCAAGGATGCGCACGTCGTAGCCTTCCGCGCGCAGTCTGTCTGCGGCGATGCCGAAGTTCAGGACGTCGCCGGCATAATTTCCGAAACCGAGGAGGATGCCTCCTCCCAGATCTGCCTGACGGACCACGCTCTGGATGGCCTGGGTGGATGGTGAAGCGAAGATGTCGCCTGCAATGGCTGCATCCGCAAAGCCGCTGCCGACATATCCGATGAAAGCGGGGTAGTGGCCGGAGCCGCCCCCGACAACCACGGCGACTTTTCCTTGTGCTCCCGGTTTGGCACGCATGACGCCACCACGGATCATTTTGACAAGATCTCTGTGGACCATGCTGTATCCATGGAGGGCGGAGGCTGCGAATTCGGAGGCATTGCCGCAGATTTTGGTCATGTAAGTCTCTCCTTTTGCAGGATGGAAAGCTGCGGACGGGTCAGGACGCGTCGCGGTTGAGGTAATGGCGTGCGAGAGAGTCCAGAGAGATGGCCAGCACAACGATGCCGCCGCTCACAATGGACTGCCAGTAAGGCGAGATGCCGAAGAGGACGATGATGTCCTCAATGATGCCAATGATGACGGCGCCAAACACGGCTCCGACCGGGCTTCCCAGTCCCCCTGTAGTGGCAACTCCGCCAATGACAGCTGCGGCGATGGGGGAGAGGACCCAGGTGTCACCAATCGAGGGCTGAGCAGTTCCGAGACGGGCCACCATCAGGATACCGGCCAGCGCGGACAGGAAACCAGCCAGAGCAAAAGCTCCAACGCGAATGGCGTTGACGCGGATGCCGAGCATTTTCGCAGCCTGTGGATTGCTGCCGATTGCGTAGATGTAACGTCCGACGGGGGTGCGCATCATGACGAAGGCAACGATTGTCAGGCAGACGAGAAGGATCAGGAAGGGGACGGGTAGTCCGAAAACCAGACCTCTACCGAGAAAGCTGATTTCATGTGGCACGCCTGTGATGGCAACGCCACGGGTGGCCACAAGATTGGCACCGCCATAGACGCCTGCCATGCCGATGGTCAGCACGAGGGAATGTAGCCGCAATTGGGTGATGAGCAGACCGTTCAGCAGGCCGCACCCAGCGCCCATCAGCAGGCACAGGCCGAGGGAAAGCCAGGGATTTAGCCCCATCTGCACCATCAGCATGCCGCCAACGACACCGGCCAGGCCACCGATGGCCCCGACGGACAGATCAAGTTCTCCAAGGATCATCAGGACGGCCTGTCCAATCGTGACCAGCCCAATAAAGGCCAGTGCACGCGCGATGATGATCATGTTGAAAGACGTCAGGAAGTGCGGGGAGAGCAGGCAGGAGATCCCGAAAATCAGGATCATCGCGCCAATGACGCCTCCAAGTGGGTTGGCAACCATCCGGGCGATCAGCGTGCGCAGGGAGGACGCCTTAGGAGGGGTGGGGGTAGCTCCGGGGAGTGTAGTTTCAAGCGACATGGCGGGTCTCCGTGGCGCCGATGATCGCGCCGACAAGCGTGTTGACGTCAGTGGTGGCCTGATCGAACGAACCGGTGGTGCGGCCGTCGTACATGGTGATGATGCGGGTGGCGCAGCGTTGGAGCTCGGTCATTTCGGACGATACGAGAATGATGCCGACGCCTTCTTCGGCGAGTTGCTGCATGATGCGATAAATCTGGAATTTGGTTCCGATATCGATCCCTTTTGTGGGTTCATCGAAAATCAGGATGCGGGGGCGCCGGGCCATGGCGCGGCCAATGATGGCTTTCTGCTGGTTTCCACCAGACAGGTAAACAATCTTCTTGGCCGCTGATGATGTGCGGACATCGAACTTCTCAATCGTGTCAGAAACGATGGATTTCTCTTTTCCGGAAGAAATGATTCCGCCGCGTTTCATCTTTTCCAGAACGGATAGGCTGATATTTTCCCGCACACTGAGCAGCGGGAAAATGCCATGATGCTTCCGTTCTTCGGAGAGATAGACCATTCCCATGGCAACGGCGCGATCTGTTCGTCCGCGTGGGATTTCTTTATCGCTCAAGATGCAGCGTCCGGCTTTTGCAGAATGGTATCCGAACATGGTCTGCATAACTTCTGACCGGCCAGCACCGACAAGACCTGCAAAGCCAAGGATTTCGCCTTTGCGAAGCTGAAACGAGACGTCCGAGAAGCCGGAACCTGTCAGTCCTTCCACGCGAAGCAGAATGTCGTTGTCATCAATCGCGCCACGAGGCTGGAATTTTTCTTCCAGTTGAACGGAATTGCCAGACATGAGACGGATAAGATGCTCTTCCGTCATGCCGTCCATGGGAAAGGTACCGACGCTGCGTCCGTTCCGAAGAACAGTGACTGTATCGCCAAGACTGAAAATTTCTTCCATCTTGTGTGAGACGAAAACGATGGCACATCCACTGTCGCGCAGCGTGGTGATGATGCGGAACAGATGCTCTGTCTCATTGGCCGTCAGGGACGATGTCGGTTCATCCAGGATCAGGACCTTGAATTCGTCGCGGCAGGCTGCGCGGGCAATTTGGAGCAACTGCTGGTCTGGCACACTGATGCGACTGACAGTTTGTCCTGGGCGGGCATGAATGCCAAATCGTTCAATGAACTTTGCGGCTTCCGCTTCCATCGCCTTGCGGGAAATGGTCACGCGACCAAATCCCGAATGATGGAAGGGCATGAACATGTTTTCCGCCACCGTCATGGATGGGAACAGATTCAGTTCCTGCGGGACGTAAGCGATACGTGAGAACAGGCTATGATCGGCAAGAGCATCATGCCCCTCGATCAGCACTTTTCCTTCATCGGGTTTGACCAGACCCGTCAGGGTTTTGATCAGCGTCGATTTTCCCGCGCCGTTTTCGCCAGCGAGAATATGGATCTTGCCCGGTTCAAGTGTCAGATCGACGTGGTCAAGCGCGACCACGCCGGGGTAGCTTTTACGGACAGCTTCTACCTGAAGAACCGCCATGATCGTGCCTCCTGCTTCAGAGCAGAGTTCAGAGAGATTTCTTGGTGATAACGTCGATGCCGGTATCGATGTATTTGGGGGTTTTCTGGCCCATTGCGCTCTGCCAGGCGGAGACGACGGCCCAGTAGCCCTGCATTTCGGGACGGCTGGAGGCTGTAGATTCAGCAACGCCATCCTTAATGAGCTGAAGCATGTCATTCAGGTTATCGAGGCCGACTTCCTGAACCTTACCCGCTTTTCCGCTTTCACGAATGGCCTGACCGATGCCCACTGGCCCGGAAGCGTCACACGCGACCCATCCAGCAAGATTGGGGTGGGCCTGCATAATGGCAGAGGCCTGTTTCTGGCCGGTCTCGATGCTGTCGTTATCAATCCCCGTCGCGACGACTTTGATCTCGGGATATTTTGCGAACACCTTCTTCTCGCACTCTGCCCGCAGGGTGTGGTTTGGTGCGGTCGGGACGCCCATCATGATGGCAACTTCACCTTTCTTGCCAATCAGTGTGGCGAGACGTTCGGCCGCAATCGTTCCCTGCTCGCAGAAATCCGCGCCAACAGCCGTGATGTTCATGCCTTCCGGGGGGAGGGAGTCGAAGACGGTCATGGGGATTTTCTGCTCGATGGCTTCATCCATCGTGGCGCGATTACCCTTTTCGTCCAAAAGATCGAGGATTAACCCATCTGGATGGGTCGCAATGGCGCGTTCGATAATATCGTTCTGGGACGACACATCGGCGGTTTGGGGCGCACGGTATTCGATTTCGATCTTCTGACCTGTGGTCTTGGCAATCATATCGGCTGCAGCATGAGCGCCGGTATTGAGTTTGTCGAACCACGGGTGGACGACTTTTGGAATCAGTACGAACCGCAGTGGTGTGCTGCTGCCGGCGGCTTGTGCTGCCAAAGGCGTTGCTGCCAGGAGAGCGCCAAGGAAAAGAGCTTTCTTCATGTTTCTGTCTTTCCGTATGATCCGTTCCGGTCCCGTGCCGGAAAACGGTACGATGTGATGTCAGCAGCTTGGTGTTGGCAGATGGTGCTCGGAATACTTCCGGCTCAGTGTTTCAATTCCGGCCACGTTGCCTGCTGAAGGGCCGGACGGGTCAAAGCTGCGTGCCAGCCAGGCATCCACAATGCTCTTGGCCAATTCCGGTCCGATGACTCGTGCGCCCATGGTGATGATCTGGGCATTGTTGGAGAGCGCGGCACGTTCAGCGGAATAGGTGTCATGCGTCAGGGCGGCGCGGATGCCGGGAATTTTGTTGGCGGAAATACACACGCCAATTCCTGTTCCACAGCATAGGATACCGCGATCAAAATTACCCTCCGTGATGGCAAGACCAACCCGTTCACTCAGTTCGGAATAAAGTTCCGGCTGGTTGTCTTCGAGGTGAGACATATCAACGATGGTATGGAGTGTTGTGGCTTGCAGATGTGCTGCAATGAGAGAGGCCAAGCTTTCACCAGCCTTATCGCCACCAATTGCGATACGCATGTTTTTCTCCATTTTTAAGGGAGGTATTCAGAAGTAACGTTGGCTTTATTCACCCTCGTGACGGGTATTTCCGCAATTTCCAGGTTAATCCCGGCGTTGCGGAGTGTGTCTTCCAGGTCCTTTTCAAGACCTGAGTCCGTAATCACCACGTCAAATTCCGTCAGATCAGAAAAACGGTTGAGCGTGATGACGCCGAATTTGGTGCTATCCACCAGCAGGATACGCCGGTCGGAGATATTCATCAGAGCCTGTTTGGCTTTGATGATGTCCTGCTCCTGATGATAAGCTGTCATTCCGCGGATTGCGGCCACGGACAGAAACAATGTGTTGACGCGCAGGGATGTTGCCGCCTGCTCGCACAGCGTTCCGAAGAAGGCGTCGAAATCTGCGTTATAGCGACCGCCAAGCAGCAGAAGATTAACGTTGGCGTTGCTAGTGAACAGGTTGGCTGTTCCCATGCTGTTCGTCACAACTGTCAGAGCAAGATTTTCTGTCAGGCGTTCTGCAAGGAAACGGGATGTGGTGGAATCATCCAGTGCAATGATTTCTCCGTCCTGCACGAAGGTTGTGGCCAAAGCTGCGATTGCCTTTTTGGCTTCGACAGCACGATGGCTGCGCTGGACCGTACTACCTTCCGAGAAGGCCTTGGGCACAGTTGTGACGCCCCCATGAACACGTCGCAGAACGCCGCGTTCTGACAAAACCTGTAAATCGCGGTGGATGGTCATTCTGCTCGTCACAAAATGGCCCGCCAGTTCGTCGATCTGAGCGCCGCCCCGATCCCGCACATAATCCAGAATATTCTGGCGGCGAGCAGAAACAGAGCGTGTTTCGAAAGCTGTCTGAGCAGTCATGCCACGACGCCTTCTGCCAAAGCGTGGAAATGGTCGACATTCCAAGCTGCGCGTCCGACGAATACTCCGTTGACGTTCTGTAGGCGGCTGTAACTGGCCGCATTATCCTGAGTGACGCTTCCACCATAGAGAAGACGTACTGCGGAGCCTGCTTCCAAGCCTGCGAGATTGATCAGAACACTTCGCAGATGGTTATGGGCTTTATCAATGAACGGCACGTCGGCAGGCCGTCCACCTGCTCCAATGGCCCAGACAGGCTCATACGCTATCAGAACTCTTGGGATGTTTTGTTCGGAAACGCCATGCAGTGCGATTTTCAACTGTCGGGCGAGCGTTTCCAGTGTGACATCATGAGAATATTCTTTAGCGGTATCGCCGATACAGACGAGTGGTCTTAACCCATGATGCAGCGCGGAATGCACCTTGAGATTAACGATCCAGTCTGTTTCTCCGAAATGTGTGCGACGTTCTGAATGACCGATTTCAACCAGTTCTGCCCCACATTCGGAAATCATGACGGGTGATATTTCTCCCGTCCAGGCACCGCTGTCTTCCCAGTGCATATTCTGGGCGCCAACGATCACACGGCTCCCTGAAAGATTGTCACAGACATCCTTCAGGGACGTAAAAGGTGGAATGACGAACGGTTGAATGGTTGCCGGGAATGATAACCGGGCCAGTCTGTCGGCAGCTTCAGCGGCGGCTGAAGGACCTTTGTTCATCTTCCAGCTTGTACCAACCCAGGTAGCGTCACGCTCCATCGCTCATCTCCGATTCGAGCATCTCATACGTAACGACTACACTGTTATATATAACTGTGACAATGATAGAATTATCTCATAAAAAAGGCCTCATATCTGATTTCGGTGTTCTGTTTCGGAGATTATTAGAACTTAAAATAGTATAAGTTATTGTTTTAAAATGAAAATATGTGGTATTTCCGTCGTGGTGGGATTTATGGTCATAAATTGATACTCATCACACTAATCTGTGATTAAAATGTTATTTTTGTGGGATTTTCGCGCTCTGCGGAAGGAGTGCGCTTGGCATGTCATAGTTATTTTGAATGAAAAGAATTTGTAGCCCTTGGACAAAAAAAAGCTGACGGACGCCTGATTTGCGCGTTCGTCAGCCAGTATAGTTCTTGAATTTACAGAGCCCAGAGCCGTCTTTTATCAGAAGGCTACCAGGATCCGGGTCTAACCAAACAGATAGATCCGCATTATGAGCAGGCTACTCACCATAAGAACAAGTAAGATGCTCCATTTCAGTGTGAATTTGAGCATTTCTCCTTCGCGTCCAACAATGCCGACGGCCGCACAGGCCACGGCAATGGATTGGGGTGAAATCATTTTTCCTACTGAACCCCCTACAGCATTGGCAGCGACGAGCAGGGGGCCGCTGACATTGATCTGTTGACCTGTGGCTGCCTGTAATCCTCCGAACAGGGCGTTTGAGGATGTATCCGATCCTGTGAGGAAAACGCCCAGCCATCCAAGGATTGGAGATAGGAATGTAAAGGCGGAAGATGTGGCGGCAAACAGGAGAGCAAGCGTTGCAGACAAGCCGGAGTAGTTTGCCAGATAAGCAAATGAAAGAACCATGCCGATAGAATAGATCGGAATTTTCAGCTCATTGAGTGTCTGGAAAAAGATTGCTGCTGCATCCCGGGGGCGGGCACGCAGGACGAATGTCGAAAGGATCGCCGTCAGCATAATGCTTGTGCCAACCGAGGATATAAGATCGAGTTTGAAGATGGAGTGATATGGCGTGGGTTCCAGAGACACCGGAGGCATTTTGATGATTAGGTCATTCAGATAGGGAAAGGGAAACGTGATGACGGTTGAAGCCAGCGGACCACCCGGTTTGAAAAGGTTTTTGAAGGGCGCAATGCTCCAGATCGCTACGAACACCGTCAGAATGACAAACGGCATCCAGGCACGGACAATGTCGCTGGTGCCATAAGTCTTTTCAGGTCCGGTAACAGACGTCGCCTTGCTGTTCTGAGGAAAACGGAAACTGGTCGCGGGCGTCCAAAATTTCAGAAAGAGAGGAATGACCACCAGAGTTGCCAGTGCTGCCGCAATATCAGGAAGTTCAGGGCCGACGAACACAGCCACCAAAGTCTGTGTGATGGTGAAAGTCAGGGCTGCAACGAGGGTAATTGGCCAGACTTCTCGTAGTCCTCGCAGGCCATCGACGATCAGCACCAGAAGGAAAGGAATGATAAAAGCCAATCCTGCCAGAAGGGGCATTGCAAGGCGGGAGATCAGGAACGGATCTGCACCGATAACCTGACCACCGACGATGACGGGAATGCCCATTGCTCCGAATGCGCCAGGGGCAGCATTGGCGAGAAGGCAGAGGCCACCCGCGTAAAGGGGAGGGACGCCAAGACCCACGAGAAGCGCGGTTGTAATGGCGACCGGAGCACCAAATCCTGCGGCGCCTTCAAGAAAGGCACCGAACCCATAGGAGACGAGCAGGATCTGAATGCGCTGATCATCAGAAACTGTGACGATTGAATATCGAATAATATCAAAATATCCGGTTTTGACCGAGAGCTTGTAAAGGAAAACGGCAGCCAGAATAATCCACGCTATGGGCCACAAACCATATAGAAAGCCGTATATTCCTGTCGCGATCAGGTACGGTACCGGCATGCCGTAAAACAGGACTGCAATAATTGCTGTGAGGATGACAGTAATGGTGCAGGCGATATGGCCCTTCATGCGGAGAACCAGTAACGCCACGAAAAAGAATGCAATCGGTATAAGAGCGACCAGGCTTGAAACAATGATATTTCCGGCTGGGTCGTAGATCTGGTTCCAGGGGGACATGGGTTTATTCTCCTGACTTCGTGCCGATAATGCGTATCCATGCCGATGTCCGGCTCT
>NZ_BEWO01000022.1 GCF_002723975.1 Gluconobacter japonicus | reverse complement strand
TCACCCGGCCTGAACAGGCCGGGTCCCTCTCCATAGGCAGACAGATTTCATGACACCATATGTTCAACGGCTTCTGCGGGCGGCTCTGCCCCCGCCCCAGCGTCCCAAACACAGGGAGGATCGTCTCAAGGCCCTCGCTGGTGCGTTCCAGACCGTTGCCCTTGCGATCGTCGCTGTAGGACTGGTGACGCCGGCTTTCAATACGCCGGAAATTCTGACGGGGCGGAAAATGCTCGCTGCCGCTTCCATGGCTTCCCTTCTTGAAGGGATTTCGTTGCTTATCCTGCTGTATGTCCCGTATAAAGACGAAAGGGAGAATTAAATCATGGACGACTTCACGAAGGCTATTTTGCTGGTGGCGCTGCCGTTCTGCATTTTTACGCTCGTGTTCGGTCTCGTTCTCGGTCCAATCGCGAACAGGCTGGCAAAGTATCGGGAGAGCCTCCGTTAATCAGGCAACCCCCGGAACACCTCACAAGCGGCCTTACGGCCGCTTTTTTCTTGGTCGCCACACACGGTAACCGCGCGCCAAAATGGACACAGACGCGCTACGCGCCTCTGTGAACTAAAGGCGGCCAGGGCTCCGCCCTGGCAAGTCCCTCATTGCGTCCGCGCATCGCCTCCAGACGCATTTCCTTCCTCGCTCCCCCCTTTCGTCATCGTCGGCGGGGACAGCGCACACCACTCCATCCCGTCATGGGGATCGTTCATTTCGTGCTTCTTGCAATACGATCCAACACGGGCCGCGTCCCAGTTATACGAATACCCGCCAATAAACCCCAGAAGAGACAGAAAAAACGCCGCCATCGCTATCCGCGTGTAGGCCCTGAAACGCATCTCACGGAAAAACGCCCGCTCATGCAGCGGAATCTGCTCCCGAAGTTTCAGGAACACCTCCTCCCGCAACGTGGCCGTCAGACCATCCACAATACGCGTCAGCGATGTCTCAATCTCGGTTTTCCGAAATTCTTCCTGCTTGCATAAACTCGTTCGGGCAACCTCGCCCATCTCCCGAACCTGCACCAGACCTTGCGCAAGGCTTTCACGTAGCTCCCCAAGTTCCTTGCGGGACCGGTCCAGCAGGGTTTCCGCCGTTGCGGTCGCCTCTGTCAATTGTTCACAAGCCAGCGCTGTAATCTCGAATTGCCGGATCAGAAGAACGCCGAGCGGGCTGCCCGGCTCGACGCCTGCGTCATGCAGGCTGACCAGAAGCGCCTCCCGCGCCTGACGCGCAGCCAGAGGAGCGCTCATGGTAACCACCCCATAACTCCTTCCTCTTCAAGGTTCACCTGAAAGTCCTTGAGCCACTTGATGGTCATATGCCGCCACAGTGGGTTTACCTGTGTCCCGTCGGCTTTGGGCTTTCCGGCAACAACGTCGAACACGTTCATGTTATCGTGCTCAAGATATTTCATGCAGGTGAGCGCGGGGAACACAACGATGCGGACGCCAGCCTCTTCCATTTTGGTCAGACGTGGGTCTTTCCGAAGCCATGCAAACGGGTTGGTCGATCGAGAAGGGGAGCGGTACAGACCTTCGTTCAGGAGAAGGATCTGGTCGCCATCCTTGAAGGACGAAGAGTCCCAAATGCGAAACACGTGGTCAAAATCGTCTCGCTCGGGCCCGGTGAAGTAGGCGAAGGTCGGAAGCACCCCGTTGGCCTTGAGGAATGCCCCCAGATCCGACTCTGCCGCGAGTTCCTCGCTGACCCGGTCGCCACCGCCCATATCAATGACAATGGAGGCATCCGCTGTCAGCGCCTGAGCCAAAGTGTTCGCCAGCCAGACCTTGCTAGCCTCAAGCTCGGCGTTGGCCGGGCGCTGTACGCCGTTACCGCCATCGGCCGGGAACAGTTTTGAAAGCGTCGGGTTGTTGGGATCACCGTCAGCAACAAGAACCCGACGCCCAGCAGCCAGGGCCCAGAATGTGAAGATTCCCAGCGCCAGACTCCCACCGCTGCGCCCGCGCCCGATCCGCCAGACGGCGCGGCGTGCATGGTCCGTGGGGACAGGAGTTGGTGTAGGCTTGCTTTTCTCGGACATCGTTCAACCTTATTTCCATCACCCGGACACCATGCCCGGACAGGAAACAGGGTAACGACGGCGTTTGTGAGTGCGCGCACACCCCTCAAAACAGGTTCGGAATGCACGATTTCGCTGTCCGCATGACGTACCGTTCTTCACGCGTCATTGTGATGTTCGTGGGATGTTTCGCACGCAGCAATCGTCCGACATCGCGAAGCCAGTCGCGTTCGTATTCATAGTTGCGTTTGCTTGGATAGCCCGGCAGGTCGTCTCCGTATTCCCATTTGATGCCCGTTGCCCGGCAAATCTCTCCTTCACGCACCGGCGGGAGCGAAGGGTCAACGGGTAGATAGGCGCGCGAGGAAACGTAGGGCGGGTCGAACTTGGGTAGATCAAGCATTACAAGGTCGGGCTTGTTTTCAGGTCCTGATGGACTGCCAGAGGCTGGGGCTGGGACCGAAACAGGTAGGCCCTGAGCGGCCTGTCGGGAACGGAGTTGCGCCGCTGCTTCTTGTAGATAGGACGCGTCAGCCGCCGCTCTCTGGCGTTGCCACGCCGCAGCGCGATCCGCCTGCTCGACCCGCGCCTTCAATGCAGCGGCCTCTCTGTCGTCGTGCAGCTTTTTTTCTCTTGCAGCGTCAAGCGCAAGAAGGCGCTCACGCTCCGCTGCCGCCTTGGCGGCTTCCTGCGCCTCGCGAACGGCTGCGATCCTGCGTTTCACGCGGTACCACTCAACGCGCACAGCGTCGGCCTTAGGGCTGCTGCCGCGACCCGTAAAGATACCGTCCTCCCCAAGCCGTCGAGCAAGCTCAGCCCAACTGAGAGTCCGGCGCGAGGTTGCGGCGAGGAGTTTCTCGTAATTTTGCGTCAGCCACGCCACGACAGGCGAGCGTGTCAGTTTTGCCGCGCATACGTCCAGATACTCGTTTGCACGGACTCCTGCCTCAATCGCTGCGCTCATGCACACCCCTCCTGACCAATAGGGTAAACCCGACCGCAGTCCGAAGCAAGATCGAATCGATAGCGAAGCTCTGCGGAAGCATAAGTGTAGCAAGGGTGTAGCAAAAGCGAACCGTAGAATTTCCTTTTCCATACACAAATGCAAACTTTCAGTTTGCGCTTCGCGCTGCCTTCCGGGGAAGCACTAGTGCTTGTTGGAGAGACGCAGGAAAAGGGCGAAACCAGGGAAAGGGACGACGAGTGTTCCCGCATCCCAATCTTGCAACTCGATCGCCGCGCAGTCTCATTTGCCTGTGACAAACTCACCGGGGTGTGAACACGCTGCATGCAGTATATTGATTGCATAATGCCATCAATATTGTGCAATCTTCCCTTCTTGAGGAAGGAGTATGATTCCGTGGCAAGTCTGACGATCAGGAACTTAGACGACACTCTTATAAATGCCCTGAAGCGCAAGGCTGGAGCATCGGCACGATCCGTTGAAGCTGAACTGAGGATTGCGCTGAAGGCATGGGCAGACCAGCCGGCGATGATGCAGATCGAGGCAGTTTCGCAGCGCCTGCAGCAGGCGATTGCCCTCGCAGAGAACGGTCGGGTGAGCGATTTCTCGACACGTCCTCCATATAGCGCCGCGCGTCTGGCTGATGCGATCGGAGAAGATCAGGTCACGCTGGTGGCACAATGGATTGAGGGGATAGCAGAACCCAGTCTTTCCCAACTCAAGGCAATCGCCAATTACTGCTCGGTATCGCCAGACTGGCTGGTCTATGGCGAGGGCACCCCATATCTTTGCGAGTATGACCGAATTCCAGAGAATGCCGGTCAAGGGGCCCTTTGGCTGCTCGATGCAGACCCCACGACCCTAAAAACACACCTCCAGGGGCTCCGCTTCATTCGATGCGCTGGGGAGCGTGGCGGATTGCTCTTGGTGAAGCAGTGGGCCGACAAGGATCTGGTTATCCGCACCCCTTACGTTGTGTCCGATGACACTGGCGGGGGTGGCCGGAGTTCCCTGCGCAATCTCACTCAGGTCTGGCACCTTCTTTATCGGATATACGGCGAGTGCAACTTGGCCCCGGATATCGTGATCACGAGCCACATTGTAAGTGAGCGCACGTACCGCCAGCTTCAGGACGGTTGGCACAACCCGTCAGCCCTGATTCATGGCCTGCCTTCCCAGCCGTGGTGGGAAGACATTTGGGATTCCAATGAGTTCGCACGGAGCAATTACTGGCCGGGCTGGAATAAGCTCTGCGCGGGTCTGTATGAAGAAGTTTCTGACAGTAATCGCGAAGCGAACATTCGAGAGTTGATCGAAAGCGGTGAGCATCCGCTTTTGAAAGAAATAGAGAACGCAGCCCTTCTAGCAGGTTGTTAGATGTAAATCTTCCCACGGCAGATCAAAAACCTGCTGCTTGCAGCACCCGTAGTGCGCTCACATGCACTGAAGGATGGCCGCGAAAGTCTTGCTTAAGTCGGCCGTCCGAGGTTTTAGGGATTGAGTGCGTCTTTAAGAGTTTTCCCTTGGGTGAACCGGAGACTGTGGCTGGTCGGAATCATGATGCTCTCACCAGTTGCAGGATTTCTTCCCTGACGGGCGGGGCGTGTTTTAACCACGAATTTGCCTAATCCGTGCAGATTAATTTCCTCACCACGGATCGCCGCCTCGACGATGGTGGAAATTACCGTTTCCACGGCGGTCTTGGCATCGGCCTTGCTGTTGCCCGTCGCCTCAGCGACACGATCAATGACGTCCATTGTTTTCATGTGTTCTGCCTGTGATGTGTTTTTCAGAATCACCTGAAGCGATCCCGGAGACAAAGGTGCCGTCCCGTTTCATCCATGACAAGGCGGGAGTGTGCGCGCACTCACAAACGAAGCCCCGATGATGGAGAGGTGATCCATTCTTGGGGAGCCTTTTTCATGGCAGACGATCTTTCAGCACTTCACGAAACGCTAGCACTTCATAGCAAGGTGCAATTGCAGATTGTGGCGACGCTTCATCAGCATGGTCGGCTTCTGGCGGAGATTCATCAGATGGTTTCCCCGCCTGATGTGAAGTCGGATGAGCCGGGTCTGAGGGAGCTGCTTTCAAAGATCCTTGAAACGCTCGAACGTCAGGCCGTAGCCCTTGAAGTTCTTGCAGAACAACAGGCCGGGTTCGATGCCTCTCACCCTGGTTCGGGGTCTTTGCAATGATCACCTATCGCAAGCTGTCAGCGGATGGGGCGGGCAAGCTGATCGTTGCTTACTTGCGCGAGCACCAGCTCGAGCCGACCAAAGACGCGCGGTTCGAAGGCATGAAAGACGATCCGACCCTTGAGGGAGGTGGTCGTCTGAACACGTATTATACGGGGCGGGACGGGAAGGGAGCCTGGGGACCGAATATCGGACCACGCATTGCTAATGCGCTTGGCCTTGATCTTACGAAAGTGCCTTCGGACGAGGGACTGGCCCGCCTGTTTGAATGTAAGCGTGCGGATACCGGCGAGGCGTGGTCAAACATGGGCCGGAAGAGGGAAGTCTCGGGGATCGACTTCACGGCTTCACCGGACAAGACGGTGTCGCTCGCGTTTGAATTCGCGTCCACGAAGGCGGAGCAGGCCTTGATCGCCTTGGCAATACATAAGGCTAACGATCGTGCCATGGCCTTTATCGCAAGGGAAATCGGGCTAGCACGCCGGGCGTCGGGAGATAACGCCTACATTGAAGAGGGTGAGGTGGCCTGGGTGTCGTTTCGGCACTATACGTCTCGTCCTGCATTACAAATTCAGGATGGTCCCGATGGTGCGACCGCGTCCGTTGAGGTGCCCGTTCCTGGGGATCCCCAGTTCCACATTCATAATGCGATGTTCAATGCCGTGGCGACCGAGAGTGGTCATCTTGGATCCCTCGATAGCGCACGGATCACGAAGACAACGTCGTTCCTCTTTGGTGCTTATTTTCAGGCAGAGCTGGCCCGTGAACTACGCGCTCTAGGTATTGCTGTGAGGTCGGACGATCGAGGTCGTGCCATCGTCATAGAGGCCATTCCCGAACGGGCTCGGGATATGTTTTCCAAACGACATCAGCAAGCAGAAAAGCTTGGTAAGGCTTTTGCAAAGCGGCAGGGTCTAGATTGGAAGGACTTGAGTGCTGCGCAGAAGTTCTCGATCCTTCATAATGCCAATCTTGCCTATCGCTCGAAGAAATATAACGGCTCGAACGAACGTGAGATCTGGCGGGAACAGGCGGACGAAATCGGCTGGCATCATGAGACGGTTCTGACCGAGGAAGTCTATCCGGAGAAGACGCAGGCGGAGCGGTATGAAATTGCATTCGCGATCGCAGAAAAGATGTTGGCCGAGGAATTCCGGACAGCGGCCGTGATCGACCGTGACGCGTTTCGCACACATGCCGCCCATGGCCTGATCGAAGCGGGCATCCAGGAGCCGGAAGATGTGGAGCGTGTGGCGGACCTGATCGAAGAGCGCGGGATCACCATAGACGGCACGCATGTCCATTTCATCAAGGAGGAGCAGGAAGGCCGCTGGCGGGTAGCCACGACGGAGCAGGTCCGCGTCGAAAAGGAAATGGCGCGGCTTGCGCATATTTCGACCCGAACCCGGGAAGGAGCTCTTACCGAGGAGGCCATTGCCGCGGCCGTCGCACGCTCCGGTCTCGATTTCGGGAAGGAGCCGAAGCATGGCAAGGCACAGCTTGCTGCGATCCGCTCCCTGGGGCTGGCCGGTGGTCTCGGTTTTCTGACAGGTGTTGCCGGAGCCGGCAAGACGACCCTGCTGCGCCCTCTGGTGGATGCCTGGAAGGAGGACGGGCGTGACGTGGTCGGAATGGCGATAGCCTGGCGTCAGGCTGACGCCCTCAGGGATGCGGGTATTCATAAAACCTATGCGCTGACGCCTTTTCTGCACAAAATTGAGACGGGCGAACTGGTGCTGGACAGGAAAACTGTCCTCGTGGTCGACGAGGTCAGTCAGGTCTCGCCCCGTCAATTGCTGCGCGTTCTCGAACTTCAACAGGAATACGGGTTTGCTCTGCGGGTGCTTGGGGATCGGGAGCAGGCGCAGTCGATCGAGGCGGGCGATGCCGTGGAGCTCCTGCTGAGGGTGATGCCGCCGGATGCCCGTCCTGAACTGCTCAGCACGATCCGCCAGGCAACAGCCCGTGGTCGGATGATCGCCGGCCGGTTTCGCTCACCCGGTCGTGATCTTTCAAAGTCGGAAGAGAAGCAGCGGGAGGCTGATATTGCCCGGGCTCGGGAAGCCATCGACATGAAACGCAGGGATGGCACGCTTCGGCTTGCGGGCGGGGACCATGAACAGGTCGTCACCCATATCGCCGAGTTGTATCTCAGGCGTCGGGATATTCTGGCACGGAGCGGGTTTACGCGTGGGATTACCATGTCCGCTCCGACCAACGAGGATGTCATGGATCTGAGCCGTGCGGTGCGTGAGCGTCTGCGGGCACGCGGAGAGATCGGGCGCGAGGAGATTGTGCGGGCGGCAATCGACCAGCGGGGGGAAACCTATGATCTTCCGCTCTCGGTTGGAGACAGGCTGCGGCTGTTTCGTCGGACCAGTGTTAAGGTCAGGACGCCCCATGGAGACCGGTGGAGAGAACTTGGGTCCAACGGCGATTTCGTGACGGTCAAGGACGTGGTGCGGGATGGGCTGATTCTTGAGAATGACAAGGGCCGGTCCGGGTTTGCATCGTGGGAACGGCTGGCGGATGTCAGCACGGGCCGTCTTCTGCTTGGCTTCGGACACGCGATGACCATTGATTCCGCCCAGGGTGTCACGTCGGATGAGCATATCAATGCCATGCCGCGTGGCACCTCAGGGGTCACCGGCTTTACGACCTATGTGGCGGAGAGCCGACATGTCCATCAGTGCTGGACGGTCATCGCGGAAGGAGCATTGCGTGAGGCGGAAGCCTGGTCGCGGGCGCTGGGGGACAGTAGCCCGATCACGGTCGAGGATCTGTATAACCGCGCGGCGGCCGATATGGGGCGGCACCCTTACAAATCGCTGGCCATTGATCTGGCGAAGGAGGAGCTCGCGCTGGATAACAGCGCAAGACGCTGGATCCGCCAGTCGCATACGATCGAGCGGATGCGCCAGAAGGACCTGGAGCCGGGGAGTGCATTCCGTCGGCAAAAAGAAGAACGCGATCTCGGCAATGTCGATCGTGAGCACTGGGATGACATCAATCGCAGAATGCGTAAGTTGGGCTATGCTACCGAAAAAATGGTTTCCGCGACACGGGTTGCCAATGAAAGGCGGCGCTCACAGCCGGGACCGGTCAACGAACGGGAGAATACTGTGAAGGAGCATGCGGCCGAGGAGCTGCCATCGCCTCAGCGCAACACATCAAACGATCCTGAAATGTGAGGAAAATTGGATGTCGCAGTCAGAACAGGATAGCGGTTCGCACGAAGAAGATTTATCCGGTCTCAGCCCATATCGCCTGCGTAAACTGCAGATAAAGAAGGCCGCAGATGTGCTTCGGATAATTGCCGAACCGCTTCTGGTCGAGGAAATCAAAGGCAATCAGGCGCAGGATGAGCTGCAATGGCAAAGGTGGAAGCGTTCGATAGATGCATTGAACAAGCGAGTTTTGAGTAGGATACGTTCGGTTCCCGAAGACTTTCGCCTCTCAGATCAGGTTATGATGCGCCAGGTTCTCACGGAGGCGTTGGCGGGGCAGACGAAAGTTTACCAGTCACCGGAGGCGCACGCGATTTTGACAGCGATCGTCAACGAGGCGTGGCAGGATGTTCATGGCTGGCGGCGATAGAGTGCTGCGCCTTGCCGAAACAATAGCGGTGCTCCAACTATCGGCCATGTAGGAGATTTGTTTTGAGCACCTTTATTCCTCTTTGCGTGCCATTTGAACGGCGCAGTGAAGCGGCAGCCGGCGGGGCGAGTTTCGATCAGATCGAAAAGTGCTGGCTGTGCCCGGCGGATAGTCTTCTCCAGGTTCTGCCGTTCGTGCCATATCGCTATCGGCCTGATCGGAAACCGCCGTTTATCCGGCCTTGGATGGTTCCTCAGGCACTTTGGGGGCGGAACCTTCGCGCGTTACTCGAACCAGACGACTGGAAGCATATCCGGAAGGATTGCTACGCCCGGGCTGGTTCGCGGTGTCGTGTCTGTGGGCGGCGCGGGCCCCAATGGCCGGTCGAAGCTGATGAAGGATGGGCTTATGACGACAAAACCCGTGTCCAGACATTGAAAGGGGTAATTGCCTTGTGTCCGGATTGTCACGCCGTGCGGCACTGGGGAAGAACGATCGCGACCGGGAAGCATGATGAGGCGTTAGCATGGATGGAGGAAGTTAATGGCTGGACACGAGCACAGGCGCTAGAGTGTGGAAATCTGGCTATGGAAGAGTGGCATCAGCGCAGCCGGTTCGACGATTGGCGATGCGATATTTCCTGGGTTGAACGCCATTATGGAGTAAAGGCGACGGCGAGAGGCGCCGCGCTTGCGATTGAACGGAACCGGGATTTTGTGGCTCAGGCTCGCGCACAGTTCGGTGACGTGAATAGTGCGCCGAAGGGATCTGGGTATTTGCAGCACCTGATTAACGAGAGATAACCCTTTATCCTTCTGCCGTCTCCGATAAATACAAGATCACGTGAGCGTTTTCCGGGCTATCGATGGCGAGATTGATGGCTCTGGTCTTCCTGTATTTTCCGCAGGAGGGTGCTGGCTGAATTCCGTCCGCCACGATAGTCGCTGCCGGACGTGGGAATCACGATGGATATCCTCGGATTGCTCTGAGAAACCAGTCTGACATGGCGACGGTTTTCAACGACATCGAAGCCCAGGGCCTTCAGTCTGCGTCGAAGCTGACCGGTCATGCGCCGGTAGCCCCTCTGGGCCTGGCGTATCTCAGCGGCCGGGTTGGAAGATGGCCTCATGTGCTCTCCTTTCGCCGGGTGGTGCGATTACGTGCGTAAAGGTTGAGCGCGTGGGTTACAGCGCGGCCGGCTGCCTCCTTCGCCATGCCGAAAGTTTCCTCCAGGGCGACGAGTTCGTTGAAGAGGGCGGGATCGATCGAGGCGTCCAGCGGTTCACGACTTTCGGGCATCTGCCCGGTCGGTTCGACCAGATTACGATAGAGGGCTTCGAGGAGCGGCTGGTTAGGTTCCTCACCAAGTTTGAGGAGACGCGTTGCGTCCTCCAGGGGGGAGGCGTTGGTTCCGAGGATGGCGGCCAGGTCGGTATACAGGGACAGAAATGTGCCGGACGGTGTGGGAAGCCGATCGGGGTCCACGAGATCCTTCCCGGCGGCAAGATTGGCCCGGACCGTTTCGACCTCGGCAGATGACGGGGGCGGAGACGCAAAAGTCCGGAGCGCGACGGTTGGAAAAACGCGGTTGATGCCGTGTGGCGTGATGCCGGCGTAGAAGAGCCGCGCATAGATGCGCCGCCCCCGGAAAAGAATGATCGCCTGGCCCCGGCGCAGGTTCTGGACATCGCTCCATGAGACGCGCTTGACCTCGCGGATGTCGGCCCGCTGCTGATCGGCGTAGAGGCCCAGGGGCGAGGAATTGTCGTAACCGGGCAGGACGGTCACCGGCATTGTGCCGCCCGATTCCTCCACCCATTGGCGGGTGGGACCGGGGTCCTCGATGTTCATAAAGATCTTGAGTTTCGGGTTGCCGAGCAGCGGCACGGTCAGGTCCCGACCCAGCGTGGCGTACAGGGTGCCCACTTCCTGAAAGGAAATCAGCAGGAAGATGTTGAGTTCACGACCGAGCGCCATCATGGAATCGATGCCACGTGTTGCGAACTGGCCGACCTCGTCGAGAACGATGGGGTAGGGGGTTTTGGAGGAGGAGGGACGGTTGACGACGAGGTCTTCGTATTCCCCTTCGATCGAGGTGCCGAGCGCGGCCGCCAGCCCGTAACGGAGAGCGGTGATCACGGCCTTGCCCAGAGCCCGGTTGGTGTCTGGGTGGTTTTCGAGAGAGGGAAGCAGAACGAGCAGGATCCGCCGGTTGAAGATGATATCGCGGAAATCGATATCGCCGACGTCGCAGTTAAAGACGTGGCCGAGGGTGGAAGACATCTGGGTGAAGGTCTTGCCGAAGCCGCCCACGACATAGGAGTGCTGTTCGCGGACCTTGTCCTGCTGGCTGACGTCCTTGCCTTCGGTGAAACCGCCCGTCTCCATGATGTAGGCGTTCACCGGCTGGAGCAGGGCCGGGTCGAACTCTGCTCCAACGCTGTCGAGGGGAAGCGTGGCGCTCTTGCTGGTTGTGGCATCGTAATAGGTAAAGATGCGGTCTTTGACGAGCGTCCTCAGCACGTTGATATCGGAGAACATGGTGCGGATGGTTTCTGACGTGACCGGTATGCCGGCATTGTCGCGGACCCAGACGAAGATATAGGCCATGCCGCGAATGAGAGATTCGGCACGGTTGCGGAAAAAGTCGGCGTTGCCGCCCGCGCCCTTGCTTTCTTCAGGCAGGAACAATGTCAGGAGCAGTTCCGTCATGCCTTCTGCATTGACACTCGCGAAGGGGTTCCATGTGTTTGTGCGGCGATCGCCGCCGGAGACCATCAGATTGATGACGCGCACGTTGGCGTCCTGCCCCCAGCGTCGTGCCATGGCGCTGATGGTGAACGGCAGGTTGTTGCTGGCCTTGCCGTCCACGATGGTAAATCCGGTTCCCTGCGCCAGAGCGTTGCACAGGAGGCTGTAGATGAGTTGTGTCTTGCCCGAGCCGGTGGCGCCTGGTGCAATTCCGTGCATGGTCAGGTCATTGCCTGCGAGCCAGACCTGCTGACCGGTCACCTCGTCCCAGCCAAGGAGCCAGTCCCCCGAGGGACGGCCGGGAATTTCGACACCGGGACGTTTGGGGTCGGGGACGGGGTTTCCGTAGTCCTTGCCGGGTGCGTCAGCGGGAAGACGGATGGGGAGGAGAACCGGGCGTGTCAGGACATAGGCGGCATAAGCGAGGGCTGCTGGAAAGGTAAGGCTGGTGAGTGCTGGCGTGACGACAGTCAGGACCGCAAGCACGATCAGGCCGGCTGCCGCGACGCCAGTGGTGAGGAGTTCGCCGAGATGCTGTGACAGGCTGCGGGTGTCGCGATACGACAGGCCGCCTTTCTGTTCATGGAAATCCTTGGGACCGTCGATCCGGCGCGTAATGAGTGCCATGGGTTAGTCCAGCCCGAACGCTGCATTGGGGGATGGCGCTGCCTGCGCCTGCGGGAAAGGAGCTGGGTGTAGAACAGGGGCATCCAGCGAGGGCAGTCGGGGGGCCACATTCAGGGTTGGACGCGGCACGGTCTGGACCGGGCGGGAGTGGGTTCCCGCAGAGACAAGATAGCCCATGGAAAACAGGGCGAGCAGTCCGGCACCGATCAGAACGGCCTGGCGTGGCGGATGACCGAATACGGCCCAGTTACTGGAACGGGACCTTTCCGCATTGTGCCGTTGATCCGGAAGGACGGCGCTCACCGTGCCGGATGTCGACTGTCCGGCTTCCGTGGTTCCCGTCGGAACGGCGGAACCGGGCATCACCGTGATGTCACCGTTTGGTGCGATCCCTACGGTATGGTCTGCGGTATCGATAAAGATTACGAGACCTGATGGCGTGGTGATGATCATGAGCGCCTCCTCTGCAGTTGATCTCCAGAGTAAGAGCGCCGTTTGTGAGTGCGGTTATACTGATCTACCGGGAGATGCAGTTCATTTCCGATCGTCCTCGGGTCAGTCCGCCACGCCGGTGACGAAGGCAATCAGTCGTCCCACAGCGAGCAGACTTTCGCGATCGATCCTGCCAATCTTTGGCCCGCAGCGATCCCGTCTGACAGCGACGATCTTGTCCACCATGACCTGCGACACCTGGCGCAAACCTGTGGCGTCCCCTGCCGGCAGGGTCAACCGGTAAAGCGGAGCGTCCCGCAGTGAGGAAGTGAGCTGGCAGACCAGAATACTGTCGGTTTCGGGCAGGTGGTCTGACTGGATGACAAGAGCGGGTCGGGGTTTGCCATAGTCGCCATTTACGGCGATCGTAATGAGGTCCCCGCGTCTCACTCCGAATCAGGACCCCACTCAGTCAAGGCTTCAATGACATCCAGTGCCTCGGTTTCCTCTGGCGCGCCCCGGAGCAGCCGCGCCTGACGTTCTGCTTCAGCCTTGAACCCGGGAGCCAGGGGATCAGGCACCCAGACCCGCAACAGCTTCATGCCACGAGCCTTGCGGCTGGCCCGATAGCGTTGGAACTTGTCAAGGCCGTCATCCTTTGCAAGGCGTGGCATGCTTGGCTTCCTAGTTTGAGTGAAGTGGCCTTGCAAGGTAGCGCACAACCATTAAGACGCAAGCAAATTCGTTTTTTAATGCCTCAACGTAAAGCGATCTGAATCAACGATCGTCACGCGGTCACGCGCAGGACTTCCCGGGCGAGTGCTTCGAAGGTAAGCACCCTGTCTGTGGCCAGACGTTCCAGTAGCGCGTCAACCGCAAGCAGGGCGATGCTGGCCGGAACGTGAAACAGACCGGTCAGCCGGTATCCCGTCAGACTCCTGTCGTCAGGCGTGAGACGTAGACCAAACCGGGCACCTGTATCCTGACGCCAGAGCTCTTCGGCGAGACGCAGGAAGACGGGCAGGTAAGCATCGGGCTGGGCAAGCAGCCATGGGGGAATGGTGTCCTGCCCGAGAATCCCTGTCTCGAAACGATAGCCGCGCTTTTCGAACAGATTGGCGACCGCAATGGCAAGCCTGGCCGGGTCAGTCATGCGTAGTCCCGCTTTTTCCAGGCGGGAAGGCGCGGCCGCCGTGGTCCGCAGAGGATGACACGGGCCATGCGCCAGGCGACCGGCAGGGTCAGGCCGAGCCAGGCGAGCAGACCGAAGAACGCTACGCCGACAAGCGCTGTGATCAGCGTCCACAGCCGCATATGGACCAGAAAGAGCAGCATCGGCGCCATGGCGCGGGCGTCGATGATCAGCAGCCGGACCGGGTCAGCGGAGAAGCGCCACATCAGGCCGCGATGCCGCTTGTGGGAAGTCTGGAGAACCATTGGGACCAGACGGCTGGCTTTTGGCGGTCAAGGTCGAAGCGGCGCTGCGCATCAAGGACCGTGATCCGACGGGAGCCGTCGCTGTGCGGGGCGGAGAGCCGGCGCACGCGATTGACGAAATACTGACGGTAAATCTCCTGCTCCGGAGAGGCTGTTTCAGCGGCAATCCGTTCCACCAGGGCGTCGGGTTCGGACTGCGTCGTCAAAAGAAAGGTGCTCAGCCCTGCCCCCGCGGCCACGAGGGCCTCTTTCAGACGCCCGGGATGGCGATCAACATCCACAATTACCGCCAGATGCCCGGCCTCGAGAGCGGTGTCTGCCAGGGTCTGATCGGGCGGCAGCGGGGCGTCGTCCACGAGAGCCAGGGAGGATCCCTGGCCATTCTGGGTCCGCCTCCTGATGATGGTTTCCGCCAGATCGAGCGGTTCGGCACAGCCGGTCACAAGAGCGATCCCGTCAGTGCGCAGGAGGGTGTTCATGGCGTGATCAGTCATCGGAGTGTCCTTTCTCTACGTCGTCTGTCAGTTCGCAGGAAAGAAGCGTCGCTCCCTCCTCTGCCAATCCCTGGAGCAGGTCGTCGAAGGTGGGGTAAGCGCGATATGACGGGAACATCCACAGCCGTGGCGTTTCGTCGTCAGCATTTTCTTCGGGGGCAGGCTCAAACGCTTGGCAGAAAAATGTCTCCGCGCGTCTGTCGAACCCGATGATCGCTTCGTTATCGACCGCGCCGTTCCATGAGATACTGGCCCAGTAAAGATCCGGCGGCAGTTTTTCTCTGGTGCTCATTTCTGTATGGCCTCTTTCTCAAATGTTACAATCCCGGAAGCACACGGGTGGCTCCGGATTATTCGGGACGGTCGCCTGTCAGGCCTCCTCCCGCAGGGCGGCCGCAGCCACGGTTTCGGTGATGCGTCCTGCCGCCAGCGTGGCGCGGATCGAGCGCTCGAAACTCTGTCCGTGCGCCTCGATGGCCGCATGTGTCAGATGCGGCCAGTCTTCCCGCCGGGCACTCAGCAGGGTGTCGCGGATGGCCCGGTTGACCGGCAGAAACTCGCGGATTGCGGTGCGTTTCCCGTCGGTCGAGGGTAACAGACGCTGGTTCACCAGCAAGCGCAGGTTTTCGACAAGAGCGATGGTCAGGCTGTCGCGCTGGTCGGGAGGACAGAGGGCGGCCACACGCCGGACGGTGGAGGCGCAGTCGAACGTGTGCAGCGACGAGGTCAGCCGGTGACCGGAGATCGCGGCCTGGATAGCCGCTTCCATCGTATCGCTGTCCCGGCACTCGCCCACCACGATATCGGTGGGTTCGCGCCGCATGGCCGCGCGGATGAAGCCGGCGAAGGTGGAGACGTCGCGTGGAATTTCGACCTGGGAGATGGTCGCGTGCCGGCGCGGAACGAGGTCGTAGAGCAGTTCCAGCGGTTCGGACCCTTCAATGATGTCACAATGGAGGTCCGGGTCTTCGAGACGCGCGCGGTTCACGCCGCCAATCAGGGTTGTTTTCCCGGACCCTGTTGCCCCGCAGATCAGATACATGCCGCGCTCGCCGTGGAGCGCTTCGAGCAGGGCCGGTTCGACATGCTGCTCGTCCAGAGGGCGGGGGATATCCGCGAGCGGTCGGAAGGTGATGGAGATTCCGGCTTCGGATCCGACCTGAGTGCCGAGAGCGTTCAGGCGGAAGGAATGCCGGGTGCCCTTGGGGCCGGAGCGGATGGTATGCCTCAGATCGAGGGGAATGCCCTGCCGGAGATGGGTGACGCCGGTCGAGGAGCGAAACACATAGGTGATGGCGTCTTCGACTTCATGCGGGAGACTTGGATCACGGGTCACCTGCCGGTTGCGGCCATGAACGCGGATCATGACCGGCATTTCGGTCTGGATCTCGATGCGGGAGGCATCCTGACGGGCGCACCAGACAAGGAAGCGATCGAGGGTTTCACCGCGCAGTCCGGCGCTATCCTCAGGCCAGAAACTCTGCTCAGTCATGATGTCTCCTGCGGGAAGGGCCTTCGACGAGGCGGACGATACGGCGGTGCGCACGCAGAAGAGCCTGAGGAATCTCGGCATGGGAGCGGGGCTGGCGGCCACAGCGCAGGGCGTGCGTGTAGGTGCGGATGGGTTCACGCAACGTCACGGGGGCAGGGGTGATGTTGTATCCGTAATAGCGATCGAAGCGGGCGATCGCGTCCAGCTGGGGGAGCGTGGTGGCCATGGCGACGTCAAGCTGGATGGCGGTGAGGCCATAACGCTCGATGATCCACAGGCGCAGTGCGAGGGCGGCGGACCGGGCGGCAACGAAGAGGGTCATCAGTTCGGTCGGGGTGTGGGTTGCGGGCGGTGTCATGCTGTCTCGAGTGCTGCGAGGATCGGAGCGACGTCCGGTTCTGTGAGAGCTTCTCCGGCCTGACATTCCCGGACCCAGTGGCTGATGGCCGCTGCAGCTTCGATGCAGGGCGCGATGGTCATGTGATGGGATGGCCGACCGTCGCGTGGGTAGGAGGGGGCGGCCAGAATGAGCCAGAGGTCGCGGTCAACAAGCTGAACGGGGGCGAAGAGGCCGGGATTGACCACGCCGGATTTCAGACGGGCCTCCTGCAGCAGGCTCAGAAGAACGGTCCGCGTCCAGCCGTGACGCCGTGCCAGCACGAGGGCGGGATCAAGGGGTTCGGTGCTGATTTTTTGGTCGAGGCTTTTGAGGAAGCGGGGTGGCAGGGTCGCGGGGAGGTCCGGCGCGCCATTGCTCAGGGCCCCTGAAAGGGCGGAGGAGAACCCTTCGAGAACGGCCTGCGCGTCGTCCTTGCGGCGCATGATATACAGTGCGAACGCCAGGAAAAGGACCTTCTCGGGTGGAGAGAGGGAGGAAAGCCCTGTCCAGGGGGAGCCGAGTTGCGCCTTCAGGGCGACGACGGCCTGGCGTCGTCGTGTGATCAGGTCCGGACCGGACATGAACCGCTCCTTCCATTCCTGCAGGCGCAGGGCGGGGTCCATGGGACGGGCTGTCCAGTGGCCGGCGGGTCGGCGTTCATCGACAGGGGCGGGTTCGGCAAGCGGGAGCGTTCCGCCAACCCACGCTGCACCGATCGGGTGGATCCGTGCCAGCGCCGCCTGCAGGCCATTGAGGTCAAAGCGCTGACGGTAGCGTTCGCGCGGGGCGCGGACGATGACCGTCACGGCGAGAGAGAGGAGGATGATCAGGACGGGCCAGCGGAGAACTGATCCGGTGATGGTGCAGAGTGTCCAGAGCGTTCCGGGCGAGACACGTTCGGGGATGGCGTCCCGCAGGTTGGCCCGCAGACTGTCGTACTGGTGGGTGAACAGCCCGATCAGATCCAGTTCCAGCCCCTGAACGAACAGGATGGCTGTGGCGAGTTGCGTGTGAAAGGTCCACCACAGGAAAAGCAGCAGCAGGGCGATGCCGATGGCCAGACCGATGAAGAAACTGCCGAGACGTTCGGGATCAAGGGCCCGGGTCCCTGGAGCAGGGTTGAGTGGCCTCATGGCGTGTCTCCTGTGACATGCCAGTGGGCCCGATTGGCATCGAGGCCGGGTTGTCGACGGATCCTGATGTCTTCGTTTTCGAGGCGCATGAGGTCGTGGCCGCCTTCGACGTCGATATGGTGGCGGCTGATCTCGGGGGGAGCGACTTTTCCGGCCTGAAGGAGGACGCGGTAACGGCCCATCCCCATGACGTCCCGCTCGAGCCGGCCCAGGTCGTTGAGGAAGATTTCCACGGCCTGCCTCTGCCCGGCCGCCCATCCATAGGCGACGCCTTCGCGCCAGATATCGACTTCGTGGGGTGTGCGGGGGCGAAGTACGTCCGGGGGCGGAGATGCCGGGGAGACCGTGCGCACAAGCCAGGTGCGCCATTGCGGTACGGCCGAGACAAGGCGGGCTTCCCGCGTGATCTGGTAGACGGTGGCGGTCTCGCGTGCGGCCTGCCCGGCCGGATCAAGGGCGAGCGCCATCTGTGCTTCCGTGACCACGGGCGGGCGGATCAGGGTCTGCCCATTTCCTGCTGGCAGCACGAGGGTGCGGAAATCAATCTTGCGATCGAGTATCGGTGCGTAGCGCCGCAGCATTTCGTTGATGGCGAAGGATTCCGCAGCACGACCGCCCTGGGCGCCATAGGCCCAGGCAGCCTGCCTTACGGCGTCGTCACGCCCGTGTCCCTGCTCCTGTTTCGGGGAATAGCCCGGTCGGATGGCCATCATGGCTTCAAGAGAGGCCGGTTGCTTCACGTCGGGAATATCCGGCGCTTCCGCGGCACCCGTGATGGGCGTGTCCAGTGGGCTGGCTGTGCCGGCCTGTTCGGTGGGGACAGGCGGAACAGGCGTGTCCTGAGGGCCATTGTCCTGCGCGTAGGCGGTCAACGGAGCCGCGAAAAGCACGAGCAGGATCGTCCGGGTGAGTGTGGGGAAGACATCACGCATGCCACAGGATCCTTATGGTATGGTCTGGCACGTCGATCTCGATACGGGCGGTGCTGGCACTTGCCGCGGCCAGTTCGTCAAACAGGCCGCCCAGGGTTGTGTCGTCGCGATCGATGCGGATGACAGGCGGCGCCGTGTGGGAGGGGATATCCGTGCGGTATCCGGCACGTGCCGCCAGGATACGGACGCCCTGATCCAGCGGCCCTTCCCAGTGCCAGCTGACGGGACGGTTCATCTCGGAAGGCAGGACCGATCCTTCCCTGACCATGGGAAAACGGACGGCCCCTGTCTGGTCGAGGGCGCTCAGGATGTGTGTCATGCCCTGATCCACAGAGGGCGCGGGAGGAGGCGCATGAGAGGCGCAGGCCGAAAGGATCAGGCCGGTGGTGAGGAGGACGCCATGGTGGCGGGATGGCAGAGCGGGCATGATCATCATGATGCGCGTGGCATTTGTGAGTGCGCGCATGAGAGGGAATTCTTTCCCCCGGGATTCATGAAGGCGCCTGCAGATGCCCGCGGATGGCGATCTGGGCGTTCCGCCAGACCTTACGCTGATAGGCCTGATTGTAACGGGGCGTGCGGGAATTGTAGTTGCCGACGCGGCGCCAGAACTCGGCTGGTTCATTCGGGGTATGTCCGTCGAGTTCGCGGGCCAGGATCCAGGCGCCCACATGGATATTGAGGCAGCCGTCATTGAGCAGGCGCTCGCGGCTGATCCCGGCTTTTGCCAGTTCCGGAAGATGGGAAGAATTGATCTGGGCCGGGCCGATATCGTAGCTGCCATTGGGATTTGGGCTTGTGCGACCGACTGCGCCGCTTTCGGTCAGGAGGATGGCGCGATAGAGCAGCTCCGGGAGCCGGTATCGTCTGGCCGCTTCGGTGACACACGCCGAAAGATCATGCGAGAGAGGCGTGGATGGCGGGGGAACAGAGTGGTTCGGGGACGACCGGGACGGTCTGTCTGTCCGTCCTGCTCCAGCCCAGGCAAGGATCCACGTTCCGGCTGCGATATTCATGCAGGTGTCGGTCCTGACGGCGTCTGGATCGAAGCCAACCCGTTCCAGAAGGGGCAACCAGCCCGGATCAATCCGCATAACGCCGATACCTTGGCCGGATGTAGCCTGAGCGACCCGCTCGATCACGCTGGTTGGCACATGATAGGCCTGAGCCGCGAGGGAGGTGCAGGGGGGTAGAGCTGTCATGGCGTCTCTGCCAGATCGAGATGGTACTGATAGATCAGGCGCAGGATCATCAGTTCATCGACGACATCCGGGAAGTAGCCAAGGGCGCTTTCATCGGAAGCAGGCCGGAAATCATAGAGGCGCGAGCCATGGCGTTCGTTGGCGAGTTCGATGCTCATGCTGTGGCCGTCACGAGGGGGCTGGAGCTGGATGGCGAGAAGTTCGGCGTTGGGGGTCAGGCGGCCGAGCAGATCGACCAGGTCGGGGAAGTGCCATGCGATCGGATTGGCGGGACGGGAGATCATCACGAACAGCTTGCCGTCGCGGGCGCTCATGAGCTTGCGGAAGCGGGTGATGCAGCGTCCGTAATAGGCCCGCCCCTGTGCGGAAGCGATGTCGCGATGCACGAAGATATGGCGCAAGCCGAACCTGTCGTGGAATGTGGCGTGTCGTTCCTGTCCTTCCGGGGGCAGAAAATCGCTGAAATCGGTTTCAAGGACATGGCGGACCATGCCGGGGGTGGCGTGGATCCAGTCGAAGGGCAGGGAGTAGCGTTTGAGACCTGCATTTCTGAGGATCAGCGAGGCCATGCAATGGGTGCCGAGTGAGACGACATGGCGCACCGCCTGGCCGTTGATTGTGCGGGTTTCGTAGTCCGGCATCTTGGCCGATCGGCGGTGTTGCAGGCGACGCAGTTTTGTGCGCAGGGCCATAAGCCAGCCGGGTGTGAGGTCATAAGTGCCGGGCTTGGCGCCGGGATGGTGATCGCGCGGTGAGCGCGGTGGCAGAAGCGCGCTCATTGGGCACTGCACAGATGGAGCTGACTGTATCCACCACCACCGTACCAGATCGTCTCGACCCCGATATCGGCGGTTCCGGCTGGACATGAATATGTCCCTGTAATGTTGTTCACGATATTGTAATTCGTCCAGCCGTTTGTCGTTGTCGGCACGTAGCCGGAGACCTGGGCGGGTGGGATGCGCCAGACGCCGGCCATGCACGACAGGAGCTGCCCTGAGCCGTCCGCCTTCGCGGCGATTGCTCCGGTTGGCGAACAGCCGTTTCCGGGCCAGGCGGTGCCGTTGGCGGTTCCGGGATTGACCGTGGTAAAGTCAGCGTTGCCGGCATTGAAATCCGCCTTGCTGCCATCACCGTGCTGCATGTACACGGTGCCAGGCGTTCGGACTGCTGCGTTTGTGTTGTCCCCAAAGAGGCAGGCTGTGCCGACATTGTAGGCGCAGCCCGGGGTCGCGACCCAGGCATAATTCTGGATATCCAGATGGTCACCGATCCGGGCGTAGCCGCGGCTGTTCATGTAGGAGGCGAGCGCGCCCCCTGATCCGGCGGCCAGCGTGCCTTCGAAATAGCCGTCGAAACTATGGACACCCCCCCACCAGCCGTTCGGAAGGCCGTTGACCGGATCGTATCCACGCGTGCCGATGTTGCCGCCAAAGAATCCCTGCTGCGCAGAGAGATCGGCGGGGGAGCCGTCATAATGCTGCATGAAGATCCGGTCGGGCGCACGGATGGCCGCGTTCCTGTCGTCGCCGTAGAGGTAAGCGGATCCGACCTTGACGCCTCCGTAACCCCCATTGGGATTACCTCCATTGAAGATGCCGCGGGTGGCATTGACGTTGTTGGCGTTGGTGATGTCATTCCCGCCCATGCTGAGGGCGGTGCGCATCGTGTTGAGTTCGGGATGGTTGGGTACCGCGTCACGGTAGAGATAATCGGTCGTATCGGTTGTCATTTTGGCGGAAGCGAGGAGGCCGACGAGGTGCCCCACGCCGGGGTTGGGGAGGTTGCCGAGTGGGAGCTGCCAGGATCCGCTGGCGCCGTAGGCATTCCCGGAACTCATGGAGCCGAACATGCCGTCCTCGGGGACGAAGCCGCCCTGAGCCCCGGTGAGAGAGGCAATAGCGACTGAATCGCGGCCCGAAAGAGTGTCGCCACCGGTGCTTTCAACCAGGGCGTCGAGCGTGCCGGTTACGGGCTGGTGGACATAGACCTGCCACGTCTGGCGATAGGGATTTCCAGTGCCGAAGCCGGGCGGCAGATCGTTTTCGGCCACCAGTGTTGCGATATCGATGGCGGATGTGCCGCCGACGGGCACGGAGCCGGTGAGTTCGGTGGCGTGTTTGTCGATATATTTCTGTGCCCCCTTGAGGAGAGCCTGGAACTGGCCGGCCGTCGTGGCGCGGATTGCCTGGGTTGTGCCGTTTTCGACCATCCCGAAATACCGGGGCAGGATCATGAGAGCGACGAGGGTTGCGACCATGACACCGATGAGTGAGCTCATGGATAACCACTCCCCGAGAGGGTGACGACGGAGACTACATCGCCGGCAGGCGCGGAGACCGGAAGGGTGCCCATGTCTCCAAAAGCCGGGGTTGTCCAGCGATCGCCGGTTGAGGTGCCGATGCTTTTGTCGCCGTTACTCAGCCGGATGGCATCGCTGATTTCGTCCGATGTCAATGGCATCCAGGCTTCGAGCGTGACGGCATTCGGGCCGCGCTGGATCTGGTTGCCGGCCGCGGCAAGAAGGCCGGCATCTGTCGCCAGACCGATCTGGTAGAGAGAGAGGGAGCCGTCCGCGCCGGGGTTTTTCTCGAGATAGGCCAGAAGCGCGCTTTTGTAGGACAGCCACGCGCGCGTGGCGCGTGTGCCGGTGTCGAGCGTAGCAGGCGTGTTCTGCCCCTGGATGACGCGCAGGCTCGAGATCGAGCCTGCGGTGATCAGGAGAAGGGCCATGGCGAGAATGATATACGGCACGGTATGGGCTCAGCCGGCGTATTCGAAGGTGACGGACGCGGTGCCGGCGGCGTTGGTGGCGTTGCAGGCATTGGCGATCCTGGTCGCGGCGTCAGGGTCGGACATCGGGATATCGTCATCGTTGATGTTGACCTTCTGAGGCGCCTGGCTGCGGGCGAAGGTCGCGCAGGAATCATTGTCAACACCGGTCCAGGCCACCTGGAAGCCGTTGTTCCATGTGCTGACGATCACACCCGAACCGCCCCACGGCCCGTTGATGGTGGTTCCATCGCCGTTGAGCATCGATTTGGGTATGAGAGCGGCCTTGATGACGGAGCTGTTCGAGATGCTCGAATAGTTCCGGGCCATCATGCCGCCGTTGTAATATGACTGGATGTTGGTTGCGATCTGGCTCTGTTCGCCGGCGGCGGTGGATCCGTTGTTCTTGGCGAAGACTTCATAGGCGCCGGCAAGGACGGCGACGACGGCGAGCAGGACCGCGCCCGCCTTGACGAGGAGAGAGATGATCTGATCCATGGTTAACCTCCTGCTATGAACCTGAGCCCAGTATCGGCGTGGCGTTTGTGAGTGCGCGCACGGGAGAGTTCTCTTTTTCCTGGCGCGCTCATGACGGGAGGGATCCGCCCATATCGGAGCCGATATTGTTGGAGGCGACGATGATCGCGCCGGCGAGGAGCATCATGATGGTGGTGGCGATGCTCTTGATCGCGGCGGCCTGGGCGAGGGTCGCGTATTCGATCTCGTCGGCCCACATGCGGCTTGAATCGAGCAGACGCTCATAGGCGCCCGTGCCGCCCCAGCTTGCCTCGATATCGTCGATGACCTCGGGAGACGGAAAGGCGAAGCCGCTGTCTTCCATGGCCTCGGGCAGGGACATGCCTTTCGGGCCGAGGCGCGCGAGGATGGCGGCGAGGCGTTCGCCCAGCCAGGGTGAGGCGCCGTGCATCTGATGGGCGAGGGCGTCCGTGTCGGTCATGCCGGCGCGCACGAGGGCGATGAAGGAAGATATCCAGATATATCCGTGGATGTTGCGGTAGATGGACCAGGGCGGGAACCGCTCGAGTATGACGCGCAGAGGGCCGGTGAGCTTTGTCAGACTGAGCCAGATGGCTGTTATGACGAGAAGCAGCGCGCTGAGGATGAGAACGGCGTTGGCGCCGGTGGCGAGGCTTGCGGCAAAGACCAGAACCTCCTGGGAGGTGCTTTGCGTGGTCTTGCCCCCGACGCCATGCAGCAGCGTGGGGATGACCATTTTGGCCATGGCGTAGAGATAGATGAAGATGACGGCGATATACATGAGGGGCTGCAGGGCGGCGCTGCGGGCCGCGCGCATGATCCGGCCGGTGCGTGTCTTGATGTCGCACATCAGATCCATGGCGGATGCGATATCACCCGCCTTCTCGCCGGAGAGGATCATCATATATTCGTCTTCGGGCACATAGGGTCGCAGGGCCTCGGCGAAGGGCAGGCCCTTGTCGGTCATGCGGGACAGGACGCGTTCGAGGATGCGTGGCACCGACGTGCGGCGCCGTCTGCGCAACTGGCGGGCATACATGCGCAGGATGCGGTCGACCGAGGATTTCTGCCGCATGCGGACGGAGATCATCCGGTAGAGGCGGGCCCGGGTTTCCCAGCGGAACGACATGTGAATATCGAGCCATTCGGTGAAGTCGGCCGTAACGCCGGGGCGCGGCTCGGCCGCCGAGGTGTAGACGATCTTCAGGCTCATGCGCCGACCGTGGCGCCTGCGTAGCGCTCTTCCATTACGGCGGTTCTGGTGCGGATCCTGTCGACCTTGGCGGTGACCTCGTAGGGATCGACGATTCCGGCGAAGGCACGGGTCATTGCCGTCTCAACCATGGACGGATCGACGCCCTTGCGGGCGCGGAAGCGGTGGCGGGCGATGGACACGCCGTACTGCACGAAATCGCTCATGAGCTGTTCGTCGGTCTCGACTACTTCTGCGACAGCGGTCCGGCCCGCGATTCCGGTGCCCAGGCAGTGCTCGCATCCCGGACCGGTCCGGCGGATCCTGGTGGGGTCGTCTCCCCAGGTGAGAACGGCCTGACAGGTCTGGCGAGGCATGCGGTCGTCATCGGGTGACCACGGTACCGCGCAGTGTGGACACAGGACGGGCAGCAGACGCTGGGCGACAATGCCGCGCACGATCGAGGCGTTGCAGGTGGTCCGGAAGCTCAGACGCTCGAAATCCATGTTCTGCAGGCGCAGGGGATAATCGAAGGGATCGTCGACGTGCAGTGTGGTCATCACGAAATGCCCGGTCTGGGCGGCATCGAACGTGGTGAGTGCGACCTCCATATCGCGGATTTCGCCGACCATGATGTCGTCGGGATCCATACGCAGGGCGCTGCGCAGACGTCCCTTGAATTCGCGCCCCGCCGCCGCTGCGGACAGAGCGTTGGAAATATCGAGCTGGATGGCCCAGGGCATGGGATATTCCGCCGGCTGCTCGATGGTGACCAGACGGCGACCGGGCTGGGTGCGGGCTTTGTGCTGCGCCCCTTCATACAGAAGGGTGGTCTTGCCGGATCCGGTCGGGCCGGTACAGATCAGAACGCCTGACGGCGCGATGGAGATATTGAGGATGCGGTCGATCTGCGCCTGGGAGAAGCCGTATTCGAGCAGCTTGAGGTGTCCCTCGGGACGGCGGGGGGTGCGGAATTCCGTGGCGGTGCGCGCCCCCCGCCGTCCGCCGCCGGATTTGGCATACTGGAGGCGCATAACCATAAATTTTCCGCCCTCGGCAACGGGCAGGCAGGGACCCTTGACGATACGGACGTTCGCCAGCCCCGTGCCCTTGAGGACGTCGCCGGCGACGGCTGCATCCTGGAATTCCATTTCGCTGTAGGCGCTGTCGCGCGAACTGGCGAGGGTATACATGGCGCGCAGCAGCCGGTCTGCATGATCATTGGTCAGTTCGTGAGCCACCACGAGCGTGCCGTTGATCCGGAAGAGGATTTCGGTGTGTCTTTCCTTGCGGTGGATATGGACGTCGGAGACGCCGTTTTCAGCGCCTTCGCGCAGGAGCGCCAGTGCTTCGTCCCGGACTTCCGCATCCTGGGCATCATCGCGCGAGACAATGGCGTTGTCGTGATGGGCCTGCTGGATGCGCTCGGTCAGGGTGCCGATCAGTTCCCACTCAACGCGCAGTGTCGCCAGGCCGGGGTGTCGGCGCAGTTCAGCCAGCCAGGCAAGAACGTGCGCCCGCCGTTTGAGCGCTTCATTGATAAAGACGGTCTGGTTGATTTCGTCGATATGGATCTGCCCTCTCAGCTCGGCGGGAACATGGATCGCCGTTTCAGCTGTGTTCGCGGTCCTGCCACCGCGGGAGAGGAACGGGAATTTCATGAGTGACGCTCCTGTTTCGGGGTGGGGAGCAGGGGATGGGAGAAGGCCACGCGGAACTGCCAGCCTCCCGGACTGGCCTGATCGGCGAGAACGGTGCGTTTCATTTCGATGACCCGCAGGCCGCTGAACCGGTCCCATGGGAGATCATGAGGTGTGCCGGGCCAGATGAAGACTGCATGGGTGTTGAGTGTTGGCACTTTCCGGTTACCGACCATGAGGGTGATGGTTGCCCGGTTGATCTGGCTGGCGACGCCGGCGGTCTGAAGAATGCCGAACAGGGCACGTTCTCCGAACGCCGGATCGGCTGGCATGCTCCGGCTGGGCGCGTAGCGCAGGGGAATAGGACTTTCGACCGCTTCGCCATTGCGGACGATATCCCCTGAAGGCGCATCGCTCAGGACGCCTCCCCGGCGGGTCCAGGTGACCAGCAGCGTATCGTCGTGGCAGACAAGCTGGGCCATGACCCAGCCATGAACAAAGGTGGCTTCAGGGACGGCAGCGATGCAGGCGTCCACCCATTCGCCGGGTGGGATCTCACGTGGGGCTTGGGCCCGCGCAAGTCTCTGCTGCGACCGAAGGAGCGCTTCGCGCGCCAGCTGCCTCGCCACTTCGGCCTGATGAAGGCGATAAAGATGGAGCCCCTCGCCTGCGAGCAGCAGCAAGGCCAGGGCCAGGGCTCCCGCGAGATAATAGGGACGAAGCGAGATAGAGCGGACCACAAGGGGAGCGTCTGGCAGGTCCGCCTGCAGGGCCTCGAACTGTTCAAGGGAGAGAAGGTCGCGCCGCTCGAAGACAAAGCCCTCGAAACCCGTACGCACGGCCTCGACAGCTTCTTCGCTGTAAACACCGTCCGAGCCGGGCAGCGGTCGTCCCTCGTCGTCGGTGGCGATGACCCAGATCTGGTCGATCCCGACTTCGTATTCGCCATAATAGCGCGGCCCGTATTTCTCTGCGACCGCCACCATCAGGCTGTGGAAGGGTTCGCGAGGATCGAGCTTCTCGGCCGCGAGAAAGCCGATGAGGCCGGGCAGGGCAGAGGAACGGACTGTATAATGCGCTCCAAGGGAGAGCGCTTCGCGCCGCAGGGTCAGCACCGACGGGCGTCGCTCATAGGCGCGCCACCACAGATCGCCGCACCAGATCCGCCTATCGCCGCGTATGAAGAACGCCATAGCCCCTCCTTACGGCCCGCGCGTCGGGGGCGGCACGAGACTGGAGGCGCCCGGCACCGCGATGATCCGTGTCGGGGTAGGGGCGTCGGAGGAGCCGCGCAGCACGAGCAGGGCGTGGTCCGGGCGGCGCAGAACGACCTGATGGGCGGTGATGGCGGCGACCACGCTGCCATCGGGCAGGATGGAGCCGCGTGCGACTTCCTGACTGCTGCCATCGGCAAAGCGCAGGATCGCGCCAGCCGTGCGGGCGTCAACCCAGATCGTGTCAAAGGTGGGCGGTCCCGCCGTGGGTTGCGCGGGGCCGCCTTCGGCGTGCCTCTCGGGCGCGGGAGCCGGTGGCGCCGCGTCGAAAGCGGAGTGCGTGCCGCCAGCGGGAAGGCTCTGAGCCTTGTCCGTTTCTTTCAGACGACGCTCGTTTTCCTGCATGGCGGTCCCGAGATCGGAGACCTGCTTGGCCTGCTGCATGACGGTGAGGCAGGCGTTGTTGGCGTCGATCTGGGCCATGGTCAGAACCTGACCGGGGGCAGGTTCGAAGAGATGCTTCGCGCATTCGGGAATGGCGGTCTGGCCATAGGCCGGCGATGCGAGAGCCAGGCTGGCGAGAAGTGCTGGTATGCGGTGGCTCATAGGGTGCGGGCCTCCACGGTGACGACAACATGAGTCTTGGTCAGCTGGGCGTCGCCTCCGCCGCCGAGCAGCCAGTTCAGGGCGGAACCGACGCCGGTGCGGTTGCGGGAGGTGGCGTCGTCGACATAGCCGCTCAGCACCAGTGTGGAGCCGCTGGGGAGGGCGACCGTGTCATCCAGAGATGTGCTCGACGTCTTCGGGGCCTGGATGCTGGACCCGTTCGAGGTGATGTTCTGGATCGACAGAAGGGTCTGAAGCAGGAAGTTCGTGTGCAGCAGGATGCGGTGATCGACGACCTTGGGGGTGACGGAGCCCATAAAGCCGGACATCACCACGCCGGGGGAGAGGGAATTGGCTGTTCCCGCGTTGGTGGCGAGGGTGGAGACGGTGCTGGCCAGATAGGTGGTGTTGATGCCGTTCTGGAACGGGGCGGTGACGCCATTGGTCGTGACGACCGAGCGGTCATACTGTTCGGTCACGTTGCCCAGTTCGGAGAGGGCCTGGAACACGACTTTCGAGCCGGAGAACAGACCGCCGGTGCCCTTGCCCGTGTCCAGAATGGAGGCGCCGAAGGAGAAAGGGGTGTCGCCGGACTGGACTGCGGGAACGGAAGCCGGGGTAGACGTCAGGCCGATCAGGCCGCCGTGGGATCTGAAGGCGAGTTGCGGGCTCCAGCCATAATTGCTCTCGCGGGTGATCTTGACGGTGTAGACGTGAACTTCCACGGCCACCTGTTTCATGAGGCTGTCATTGAGCCCGTGCATCCACTCCTCGATGCGGGCGACCTGATCGGGAGTGCCGGTAACGGAGAGGGTTCCCAGTCCTTCATCGGCAACGACCTGTGCGCCGCCGGAGACGGTCTGGGCCGTTTTCTCGATGGTTTTCCACCGGTTGGTCTTGCTGGTATTGGAGATGGAGGCCATGCCGGCCGACTGGCCTGAAGAGCCGCCGGACGATCCGCCCATTCCGCCTCCCATTCCACCGCCGCCCATGCCTCCACCCGACATGCCGCCGCCTCCCATACCACCGCCGGATGAGCCGCTGCCGCCGCCGGTGTAGGCGATGATCGAGGTGTTCGCGTTGGTATCGCCAGGGAACGCCGGGATGGTGAAGGTGCGTGTCTGGGTACGGTAGAATTCGATATGACCGTCCACCCAGCGCTGCCAGATACCGAAGCGTGTTGCGATGGCCTGAAACACACCTTCACGGGTGCCGCTGTAGGCGAGCCAGTTCCCGTTTCCCCGCCATGCGCCAGCGGAGCCGGATGAGCGCCCCCGGGTTCCCGCGGCCGCGGAGAGCGCGGCCGCGACCGGGGGTGGGGGCAGGGAGGTTCCGTTGAAACTGATGGGCGTGCTGGCAATGGGTGCCGCCGGAGTGTCGTCGTCCTGATCGGCATCCGGAGCAATCCGCACGGGAATGCCGGTCTGGCGGCTGGCCTGGATGGCGGCGTCACGCAGGGAGACGGGGCGGGCGATGGTCAGCGCGGACGCCACGCGCAGGACATCAGGGACCGGGTCGACGTCATGGATCGTGTCGCCTACCAGCCAGGGTCTGTCACTATCGGAGACGACCGGGGCGTCGGGCACGTGTCTGTCCCGTGAAACGGCAAGAGCTGTGTCCTCGGCCTGTTTTGCCTCGTGGAAATCGTGACATCCGCTCAGCAGGGCGAGGGCGGCGACCGGAAGCAGGGTGCAGGACGCTTTCATCGGTCTTCTCCTCCGGGTGACGTCACGACGAGGTAGCGGTTGGAGGGATGGAATTCGGCTCGTATGGATTTGCCCTCATCGGCGATCGTGCGGATGACGGTGGTCATGACCGTATGGAAATCGCCGGTGAAACTGGTCAGGGCTGGCACGTTCCAGTTCAGGGCATGCGGCCACTGGATTTTCCATCCTGCGCGATCGGCCCAGGCGATCATCTGCTCGCGGATGGGCTGTCCTTCGACCAGTGTCCAGACCTCTGCCGGGGGCTGGATCGGCGCTGTGGGCACAGGGGACCGTGGTGGTGTCGGCTGCAATGGCACGGGCGCGGAAGTGGCTGAGGTGGGGGCGGAAAGAGGAGCTGCCTGTACGGTGGCGGGCGTGGATATTGATGGCGCTGTTCCCGGAGCCAGAACGTCCCGGGCGGGAATACGGAGCGCCAGTCCTGCCCCCGCACGTAAGGTGCAGCTTCCTGCCCGTCTGAGCGCGCCGTCCGCCTCATGGCCATAGAGGCAGGTGGCGGAGGCATCGTCGACGTCGAGTTCGAGGAGCAGGTTCAGTCCGACGGGCGAGACGGCATAGCGGACGGTATGGGCGCCCGGATAGGGCATTCCGTCCGGAGAAAGGGCAAACCCCCGCTCACGCAGGGTGTCGGTGAGCAGGATCTGGGCATGTGCGGGGTCCGGGCCGCTGAAGGGCGCCAGGCGCAGGGTGGTGTCTGCCGGCGTGAGACTGCTGGCGAGGATGTCGGCGATGAAGACAGTGAGCGCGGATGTGTCGCGGAACTGGGCACCGGTGATATGGGACGTGTTTTCGGGGGCGGGTTGAGCGCAGCCTGCCAGCAGACTGATCATGGCGACACCGAAGACGGTTGCGGGGCGGCGCATCAGGCCTTTCCTCCGTGGGTCATGCGGATAACGGGAGCGTGCGCGCCGGCGCCGATGAGCATGGCGTCATCGACAGGACGGTCGACGACGTAGGAATCACCGATGACCCGGTAGGGCTGGGTGCCGGTCATTGCGGGTGCGAGGACGACGAGACGGGGGGCGGAATTGATGCCGCCTGGCGGGAACTGGATGTAGGTGTGCCCCCCGTCGCGATAGACGCGCATGGGTCTGAAGGGCGCTTCGGGGCCGGAAATCGTGTAGGAGAAGTCCGGGGACGTCTGCGCCACGACTGGTGTGTTTGCGGCTGGCTCTGTCTGGGGGTCGGGTTGAGTGGCCGGATCGTTCGGACTGTACGTGAAGGCCACGATCCGCATGGCTGGCGCGGACGGTTCCAGGGCCAGAACATAGGAGCGCCGGTTTGTTGTGAAGCGTAAAACCGAGGACCGGGCGCTGGGGGATGGTGTCAGGACGACCGCCCATCCTGCGTGGATACCCCGTGTGCCGCGCACAAGATCAGCGCGCCAGCCACTCCCGACTTCGGCGGCGAGGGCATCCGCCTCCATGGTCTCGCCCTTTTGCAACCTGACGATGCAGACCTGTCCGGGTGTGCAGCGGATCCGTGCGTAGCCGTCCCCGAAACCGAACCAGACGACACCCTTTCCGTAGAGCGGTGTCGCTTCATGAGCATGGGGCGGGATGGTCTCATGCAGCGAACCGGAAGTCGCTGCCCCCTCTGGTGTGTCGGGCGTTGTTTCAGGGCGTGCGGATGGTGCCGGCGTGCGTTGCATCGCCCGGTCAGGGGTCGTGGCGAGGGCGACGCTCTGGCGGGCGGGGGTCGGGATCCGCTCATTGAGGCTACCCAGAAAGCCACTGATCCGGTCGAGGCTCTTCTGAAGGGCCAACTCGGGAGAGGGCATTCCAGGCACTGCGACCGGCACGGGTGCGGTTGACGCCTCATGGGCGCATCCCGCGAGACCTGCGGTGCTGACGATCGGAAGCATGAGGCGAAGCATTTTCATGCGTCCATCATGCCCGGAGCATTTGTGAGTCCGGCCTCGTCGTCTCTCTGACGGATGACGGTGCCCAGGCCGGTGCCATCACGCAGTTCACGGGCCAGTTCCTCGATGACCCCGCCCAGAGCCACACTGGCGTCCTGACCGCTTTTCACGCGGGCCGTTTCCCGTCGCTCAATCTCGTCTTCGGCGGTGCCGCGGGGAAAGACTGTCGCCAGACGCCTCCGGGCTTCGGCCGTGCCCAGGGCATCGTACAGGCGCCGGCGCAGGGCCGTGTCTTTCGGGCTGGTCGACAGGGCCCAGAGTTCGATCGGTCCCATCAGATTGAGGACAAACAGTTCATAAACCTCATGATGGACCCGGGTCTGCCAGATCAGCGGTGCGCCACCGCCGTCAGGGCGTGGGCCGTTGAGCCCGGTCTCGACAATGGCGCGGGCGGCCGGGCTGAGCTGGAAGCGGTCACAGATGGCCTTCGCTTCCTTTTCATCGGGAGCGCCCAGAATGAAGCGTCCGGTCGAGTGGGAAATAAGATATTCGCCGAAATCATCCAGTTTCTGGCTTGCGAGGCCGAGCCGGACATTGAGTTTGGCCGCACGCCGCGCGGCCTCCTCGAACTGACGCTGGATGTGTGGCGCGCCTGCGGTGCGCTGAAACTCGTCGCACTCGATCCGTTTAAAGCTTTCGCGGAATTCCTCGAAGCGGCGGCGGTGCCAGGTCCGGACGTGAGCGGGAACATTCCGGGCTTCGTCAGGGTCGAGAAAGAAATTCCGGGCGATGACATGAAAGCCCAGCAGATACATCAGCTCGGTCTGGCGCTGGGACTCACCGAGCCCCTCGGGGGCGACGCGGCTGATATCGAGCACGGTGATCCGTGCGTCCCCCAGATCAAGTTGTGTCGGGCGGTTGAGCGTGGGATATTTGTCGACAAAATGGGTGATGTAGCGTCGGAAGATGTCGAGCGTGCTCTCGTTTCCTGACGTTGGCGTCACCTTTTCGAAGGCGATGCGGATCCGTGGTTCGCGCACGACACGGATCAGGTCGCCGATTGTGGGTACGGCGAAGCGGGTGGCGCGATGGGCCATGCGCATGTCGCCGGCTTCGGCGAACAGATCGGCGATCTGCCACCAGGGCGTGTCGCGTTCGGGCGCGAGGCGGTGCCGGGTGAGGGCCGCGTCCACGCCGTGCGGATCAATCCCCGGACGCCAGACCTTGGGCTGGACGGACGGACCATGATCAGAGAAATATTCAAATGCGGCCGGGATGATCGCATCGATCAGCTGGTTCATCGATTCAAAGGCGGGACCCTCGAGCGGCTTGCAGACCAGACCGAGGAAGTTGCGCAGGAATGTAACGTGGTAGTCCAGCGGCATCCGGCAGCATGTTTCGGTGTCGAAGATGTTGACCGCGTGTTCTTCGATCAGCTGGAAGGGGACATGCAGGGCCAGGTGCTGGTCTTCCGCACGCAGGCCCGCGAGGACCATGTCAACAAAGCCGGATGAGGAATCCCCGACATCGAGCTTGCCAATCAGCGGTATCCGGGGCCCCTGGGCGGTCATGGCCGCAGGGCTGAGGACGGTGTTGAGCAACAGGGCGTTGGCGAGCATTGACTTCCCGCGCCGGGACGGAGCGATAAAGAGATCAAGCACCGCTTCGCGTCCGGACCCGGACGGGTCATAGGGCACGAGGGTTCCGTCCGCGGCGCGGAACAGCATGGCGCCGTCACGCCAGGGTGTGCCGGGACGTGCCCAGGGCATCATGGCGAGGATCTGGGCGAGTGGTCCGGCAGAGGGCGGGGCGGTGGACGCGACGGCCAGTCCGGGCACGGAGGACATGACCCCGGCAAGAGGATCGCCGCACACGCGGCTGGCGGAGGCGCCGCCCCAGGCTTGCACGGCCTGTTCCAGCCGGGAGGCCCGTACACGCAGCGTTTCCGTCTCCCCGGCCGGAGCGGATGTGGCGAAGGCCATGCGCAGCTTGACGACCGTGTCTTCCTGCCGCGCGCGCAGACCCTTGAGTTCCGCGAAAGCGGCGTTGATCGGGAGGTTCGTGCCGAATTTCAGGAAGGTGGCGATCATGTCCTTCCAGGCCATGTAGCCCGGTCGTGTGCCTTCGATCAGGGCGGTCGCGCGCCAGGGCATTCTGCGACCGGCCAGTCTGCACGCGAGTTCCGTGAAACTTGGGATGGGTGTCAGGGGTGCGCCGGCATGGGGGACTTCCGGACAGCGGGTCAGTTCCAGCGGCGTCCAGTCCATGGTGCCCAGCCGGACGGTGGAGAAATCGGGTGTGAAGGCGTCGTCCCGGAAAAGCTGTTCGCGCAGGGGCGGCCAGAGCAGATCGGCGACGTCACGGGGCGGATCGTCGTCGGGAACGCGGTCCGGCGGAGTGCGTAACGGGGTGGAGGGCGTCCACTCGCCGCCGATTGTTTCCGGGTAGAGTTCCTCGCGGATGGCGCGCAACCCGTCCTCGGGAGAGAGCATTTCCGCCTGGACCGCCTCATGGGCGAAAGCCTGGAGCACCCCCTGAACGAAGGTAGAGTGGATGGTGCCGAGTTCGAGACTGCCCAACAGGGGGTTCTGGGCGTCTCCAATTGGGGGAAGGGCGCCGAGCTCGCGTTTTCTGGCGGCTTTGGCCTGGCGGTCTTCCTGGCTGGACAGGCGCCCGGTCCGCGTCCACAGGGCCAGCCATATCCGTTCCTGTCGCATATAAGCGGGCAGGACGCGCTGGCGTTCGGAGAAGATATCCTCGAATTCGGCGTTGAGGGCGGCGGCGATAGTGCGGCGTTCCTCCAGATTGCGGGCGATTGTGGTCTGCACGCCTTCGGGGTCGGCCGCGTAAGAGAACTGCAGCGCGTGACCGGGCGCGGCGAAGAGGCTGCTGAGTGCGAGCCGGAGCCGGGCGGCGGACGCTTTGATCTCGGGACCACTGGAGATGCGCCGCATGCCACGCAGACGCACGATCGTGAGGTAATCTCCTCCGAAGGTCACGATCCCGTTGCGGTCGCAGGTGGCGAGATCGCAGAAGGAGGTGATGTCCCGCTTGAGCAGAAGCGAGGCTGAGGCGATCCCTTTGAGGATCGTTTCGCCGAGGGCGCCGCGTCTGCGGGCCAGCGGAAGGGAGGGGGTCTCACCGGGAGCGCTCGCCTGCGAGGATGGTCGGCGAAACAGGTTCATACGGTCTGTATCTCCCACGTGCCGGAGATGGGACGGGCGGGAGACTTGGCGAACCAGGAGCCAACGGTAAGGCAGCGGATCCCTGAAAGGGCGTGATCCGGTCTGCGAGGGAGGGCGCGGGCGGCGGCGCGCAGGCGTGACGGACGATCGGTTCCGAGAAGACGGACAGCCGGCTCACACTGTTTTTTGAGAGTGTCGAAGACCCGTTTTGCGGCAAGAGGCTCACCGGAGAGCTCTTGTGACCAGAGGGTGGTTTCATGTTTTGCGCTGACGGCCTGCAGGGCGGTGACCAGCCGGCTTAACGCGCCCTGATCGAACAGCGGGCACCAGATCAGCCTGGTGACGCAATCGATATCATACTCGTCCAGAGCAAAGGCCGGCAGACAGGTCGTACACAAAGAGAGTCCCGCAACGGTCCCTGCGGGAGGCAGATGACCACAGCAGTCACAGCGCGCAGGCGCTGTCTGTGCAAGAGGTCCGACCCGCAGGTCGGTGCCGTCCATCATGGCCATCTGCACCGGGTCCATCACTTGTCGAACTTCATCTGCTGCTGTTCGCCGGTAACGGTCGGTCCCTGATTGAAGAGGGTGAAGCTGGCGGTCTTGGCGAGGAAGGGGAAAGCCAGAAGGACGCCGCCGAGCACGCCGGCCGCGACCATCAGACCGGGACGGCTGCCGGCATTGGGATTACGTTGATGCTGATACCAGCCCATCCCGCACATGATCAGCATGATGCTGCCGACGATCCAGCAGAAGGCGTTGAGGAAATAGGCCCATGCGCCCAGGGCGTGGCCAGTCGACTGCTGCATGATGGTATCGATCGCCTGCGCATGGGCCTGGGAGACCAGAAGCGGGGTCATGGCGAGGGTGGCGAGCACTGCTGCAGGCCGGACCTGGGGAAAGGGACGTCTTGGAGAGGAGAAAGCGGACATGAGGGCTCCTGTCAGGAAAGGGGCGGGAGGAAACGGGCGAGCGGACGTCATGAGGTGAGCTTGAGCTCCCGGATGAGGCCCGGGCCGATGACATCGGCGTTCATGACCATGAAGCCTGCGACGATCATGACCATGTTCAGACCGGGAGATGAGTTGTTGGTGCCTTTGGCGCGTCCCACCTGCCGGACGAGGCCGAAATAGACGATCAGGGCGCCGTAGGCGGCAAAGTAGCTGTGCCAGACGGTGAGGATGGCCGTCAGTGCCTGCAGCGGACCGCCCTTTGCAGCGTTGGCGAGTGCGTCTGTTGAAAAGGAGACCTTGGCGGGCGCGCCGAGACCGGCATTGGCGTCGAAACCGAGTGTGCGGTTTCCGGCGTTGAGGAATTCCGGGAAGGACAGGAAGGTGGCTCCGACCGCAATCATGAGCTCAGGGACAAAAGGCTGTGTCAGGAAGCCCAGAGGCTGGCGTGAGCGCTGGACGATGCCCAGGGCTCCCGTTGCGAGGAGCCACGAGCCGCCGATGTAGCAGAGCGCGGGAAGCAGCCACCCGAGGGCGGAGCCGATATCCTGGGCAAAGTCGAACAGTCCTTCCATGGGCAGGGCCTACCGGATAGAGCCGTGTTCGGTGTGAACCACCCATCCGCTTCCGGTCTGGGTAATGGCGCTGATAAGTCCCCACCCCGGGATGGTCTCGCCGTTTTCGACCCGGATGGGATTGCCAGAGCTATCCTGCAGGATGGCGATACCGGGGGCGCCAGCCTGAACATGATAGACCGGGCGGGACGGTGCAGGCGGCTGGGCTTTCTGGGTTGGTGCCGGTTTTGTGCCGGAAGCCGTTCCTGATCCCGCAGGAGGCGCATTGCCTTTTCGCGTGGGCTTCGGGGTGGCTTTGAGGGCCTGATCCGTCTGGTCTTCGCGGTGTTCGAGTTCGTCGAGACGTCCGCTTACCTTCCCCAGGCCCATGTTGATCCGCTCGCCCAGAGTGTCCTGCACGGCGGACAGACGCTGGTCCAGGGCAGAGACATGCACGTCGAGCTCGTGGAGTTTCCCCGCCAGTTCGAGTTCAAGTTTTGCATCCGGTGAGGGGGCAGAGTCCGGCGTGGACGTGGCGACAGAGGCTGACGGAACCGGTGGCTGTGCTGTTTGGACAGCAGGTGATGCCGCCGGTGCGGGCTGGACAGTCACCGGGGCAGTGCTTTGTGGCATGGGGGGCGTTGCCGGCAGCTGGACGGGCGTCTGTGCAGGGGCAGGCGGAGTGGAGACCTGTCCGCTTTGCACGGCGATGCCGCTGCCGCCGAAGGGATCGCTTTCGTCGCTGCCTGCCGCCTCGAAAGGGGGAGCGGCAGGCGATGGGCCTGGATCGGTCTTCTGTCCAAGTGCTGGAGGCGTCAGGGCATTCGCCTGTGGAGGCGGTGCTGCCTTTGGTGCTGCGGTCTGTGGCGCTGCTTTGGGCTTGTCCATAAGGAAAGGCACCATGATACCGAGGCGCGGCCCGTAGACGGCAATTCCCATTGTAAGCGCGCCACCGGCCAGTGCGATGGCGGTTCCACCCGCCAGAAGGCGGCTGAGCCCGGTGACCCGGTGCCCGCGTTGGCTGGGGGGTGGGTCAGGAACCCGTCCGTGGGAGATGACAGGTTCGTCACTCTGCGCAGGAGCCGGGGTTTCCGCCGCGACCGGCGTGTCGGGGGCGGGACGGGCATGCTCCGGTTGTTCCGGTCCGGGGCGTGACGGGACACGAAGCATGGGCGTGACGTGTGTGACATTGTCCTGGCGCATTGCGCTACCTCGCATGGCGATGACCCTCCTTCTGGCAGGTTTGAGGATGCCAGAGCCGTTTGTGAGTGCGATCAGGGCGCATAGACAGGCTCATCGAAAAGCACGCCGACAGGATCTCCTGCGTTGAGCAGAACGGTTGGCTGTTGCGGGGTCTGCTGCTGGAGGATCTGGCCGAATTCCTGTCCGGCGCGTCCTGCAGCGACGCCCATTTGCTGGGGCAGGGTGAGGTGGGTGAAGGACTGCAGGCCGAGGCCGGCAGTA
>NZ_BEWO01000021.1 GCF_002723975.1 Gluconobacter japonicus | reverse complement strand
GGAACGGAGAAATCCATGATTACGCACGAAATCCTCAAGTCTCTTCCCGTCGGTGTGCAGGCTCCGCCCTATGACATCAACGGGATCAAACCGGGGATCGCGCATTTTGGCGTTGGGAACTTTTTTCGAGCCCATGAAGCGTTTTATGTTGAGCAGATCCTCAAGGATGATCCGAACTGGGGTATCATCGGTGTTGGTCTGACCGGTAGCGATCGCTCCAAGGAAAAGGCCGAGGAATTCAAAAAGCAGGATTGTCTCTTTTCCCTGACCGAAACCGCTCCATCTGGCAAAAGTACAGTCCGCGTCATGGGGGCATTGCGGGACTATCTTCTGGCACCAGCCGACCCGGAAGCTGTACTGAAGCATCTTGCCGACCCGGCGATCCGTATTGTGTCCATGACCATCACGGAAGGCGGCTACAATATCAATGAGACGACTGGTGAGTTCGATCTTCAGAACAAAGCCGTTCAGCAGGATCTGAAGACGCCGGAAACGCCGTCCACGATTTTCGGATATGTTGTGGAAGGACTGCGCCGTCGGCGTGATGCAGGTGGCAAAGCCTTCACGATCATGTCCTGCGATAACCTGCGCCATAATGGCAATGTCGCTCGCAAGGCCTTCCTGGGATATGCGAAGGCCCGCGATCCGGAGCTGGCCAAGTGGATTGAAGAGAACGCGACATTCCCGAATGGCATGGTTGATCGCATCACGCCGACCGTCTCGGCTGCTATTGCAAAGAAGCTGAACGAGGCCAGCGGCCTGACCGATGATCTGCCGCTTGTGGCAGAAGACTTTCATCAGTGGGTGCTGGAAGACAACTTCGCTGATGGCCGCCCTGCGCTGGAAAAGGCTGGTGTGCAGTTCGTTGAGGATGTGACGGATTATGAGCATGTAAAAATCCGGATGCTCAACGCCGGACATATCATGCTCTGCTTCCCGGGCGTTCTCGCAGGCTACGAAAATGTCGATCAGGCTTTGGCAGATGCGGATCTGCGCCGTAACCTTGAGAACTTCCTGAACAAGGACGTCATCCCGACCCTAGAGGTTCCGCCAGGCATGACACTGGAAGGCTACCGTGACAGTGTCATCAGCCGTTTCTCCAACCCGGCCATGGCAGATCAGACGTTGCGTATTTCCGGGGATGGCAGTTCGAAGATTCAGGTCTTCTGGACGGAAACGGTGCGTCAGGCTCTTGAAGGTAAACGCGATCTGTCCCGGATTGCTTTTGGCATGGCGTCCTATCTGGAAATGCTGCGCGGCAAGGACGAAAAGGGTGACACCTACGAGCCGTTCGAGCCGACTTTTGATGAGAGCCAGAAGATTCTGGCCAAGGCCGACGATTTTGAGAGCGCGCTTAAACTCCCCGCTTTCGATGCCTGGAGCGATCTGGATACGTCCGAACTGAATGGCAAGGTCGTGGCGTTGCGAAAAATTATTCGTGAGAAGGGCGTCAAGGCTGCTCTTCCAGCCTGAATAAATCCGCTCTGCCATGGAAAAGGCCGCCGTCTCATCAGAGAGGCGGCTTTTTTTGGCGGCGATAATGCGCAGTTACGTCTTCGGGGCTGGGTTTTTCTTGTGCGTCTCAAGGATGTGCAGGAAGGCGTCTGCGGCCTTGCTGCGGTATCGTTCCTTATGCCGTAATCCGAAGAATATGCGCGGACCTAAATCGACTGGTGCTGCATATAGCGTTTGAGAGGCCAGAGAAGGTGCGACCACCAGGGAAGACAGGGCTGCCACGCCAGCACCAGCTTCCACTGCCGTTCGGACGCTTTCATTTGATGGAAGCGCAAGAACCTCTTTTAGCATGTCTGGGTTAATGCTTCGCGCCTGAAGAGCCTGATTCAGTGAGGATCGCGTGCCCGACCCTTTTTCGCGCATGATCCACGGCGCATTCTGAAGCCATACAGCATCGACCGTCGTGTTCTGGAAGGGCATGGAGTGCACAATTTGCAGGCGGTCTTCCCCGACTGGCCAGTGAGCAATCGCGGGATCATCCACGATACCCTCGACGATGCCCAGATCGGAACGCCCCTCCCGGACGTGCTCTGCTGCCTGCCGGGTGTTCCCGACTTCCAGAACAATACTGATATCGGGAAAAGTCTGCCGAAAAGCGACAAGTGCGGAAGGCAACCAGTAAGCCGCAATCGTCTGGCTCGCAACAACGCGCAGACTGCCGCGGCTGAGCCCGCTCAGATCATTCAGCGTGGCTTCTGCCACGGCTGCGCTGGCCAAAACATTACGAGCCTCAACGAGAAAAACTCTCCCTGCTTCGGTTAGAGAAATCCCACGTCCGACACGATGGAACAGCTTGATGCCGTGACGGTCTTCGAGGGCCGCAATGGCGGCGGAGGCTGTGGATTGTGTGATGTTCAGGGCTTTGGCAGCAGCGGTGACATGCTCCCGCATCGCTACTTCGATGAAGATCCGCAGTTGTTCGAGGGTCACAACGTCTTCCAGTTTCAATCAATCGAAATTTACGAACGGTATAACATAATCAATTTGTTTTATTGATTATTTTTGAACGGGTATTTTAAGGGCATGAGACATTTGAATATGCCCCGGGGTGCCGGTCACATCCTCATTGTGCGTGCACGACGCATCTGGAAAGGTCTGTCGCTGTGTCTGTTCGTCACGACGCTGGCTTACTTTCTGGAAGCCGCGGAATGGCTGATTTTCGGGAAAATTTGGCTTGAAGCGCTCGTGCTCGCCATCCTCAGCGGGATGGTGATCCGGACTTTTCGTGTTCCGAGCAACGCGTTTCAACCCGGTATTGTTTTCAGCGCCCGATATCTTCTGGAAATGTCTGTTGTTTTGCTAGGCGCTACGGTGAGTGCTGCAAGTCTGCTGTCGGTCGGGCCAGCACTGGTGGCGGGAATTATGGTTCTGGTTGGGGTGAGCCTCATCTCAAGTTTCGGGATCGGGAGGTTGCTTGGGCTTCCCTGTCGCATGGCGCTTTTGGTGGCTTGCGGAAACTCAATCTGTGGCAACTCCGCTATCGCGGCCGTCGCGCCCATTATACGGGCGGATGGGGAAGAGGTGGCGTCTTCCATTGCCTTTACCGCTGTTCTCGGCGTGTTCGTTGTGCTGGGGTTACCATTCTTTGGTGTCGCCACAGGCATGAGTGGCGGCACGTTCGGTGCTTTTGCAGGGCTTACGGTCTATGCCGTGCCTCAGGTCGTGGCGGCAACGGCCCCTCTGGGTTTGCTGGCTGTGCAGACTGGAACTGTTGTGAAGCTGGTGCGTGTTCTGATGTTGGGACCCGTCTGTTTCGGATTGTCTCTGCTTGCGCCCCTACTTCCTCAGCAGGAGACGACTGTTCCAGAAACCGGAAATGGAGCCTCAGGTGTTTTTCGGTTCGTGCCGTGGTTTATTGTTGGGTTTCTAGGAATGGTCTGTTGCCGCTCTATCGGCTTGTTTCCGGCTAGCCTTATTGTCCCAGCCAGTCAGGTCGCGACATTTCTGACAGTGGTTTCGATGGGTGCATTGGGGCTGGGAGTAGATATGCGGAGTGTGGTCAACGCTGGCCCGCGCGTAACGTGTACGGTCGTGCTTTCCCTGCTGATGCTGGGAAGTGCGAGCTACGGTTTACTGGTATTTCTAAGTTTTGGTTGATGAACCGGATCAGAGTTGTCTATCGCGTTTGATCCGATCCCAGGCCGCATTAATCCGGGCCACGCGTTCCTGAGCGCGTTTGCGTTCCAAATCCGTCATGGGCTTCTGAGCGATGACATCTGGATGATATTCACGGATCAGCATGCGCCAGCGGACACGGACTTCCTTGTCCGATGCTGTGCGGGAGATGCCGAGAACGCGATAGGCATCCGGCTCGCCGGTGCTTGCTGCACGTGAGCCGCCACTTTCTGCACGGTCCCACGCACCGGGAGGGAGGCCGAACGCGCGATGGACGCGTTGAAGAAAATCCACTTCCTTTGGATGCAACTCACGTGATGCACCTGCATCCGCACGGGCAATGCGGAACAGGGCCGTCATCAGGTTTTCGAGCGGCGCCTTGTCGTCTCCGTAGGCGTTGCCCATTTCGCGGGCATACATCTCGAAATCGTCCGTCCGCTCGCGGGCGCGATCGAACAGCATCCCGACTTCCTTGACGTTATCCGGCGGAAACTGAAAGCAGGTCTTGAAAGCGTTGATCTCGGAGCGATTGACCGGCCCGTCGATCTTGGCAAGCTTTGCACAGAGCGCCACAAGGCCGATCGCGTAAAGCTGATCTTTCTTGCCAAGAGCCGCTGCGACTTTGGCGGCTCCAAAGAAGGCCGCATTATTGGGATCAGGTCGCCCCCGCGCTGGAAAGCGTTCGCTCCAGCCGCCGGTGGACGGGTTGAGCAGGGAGCCGCTGTCAGCGGCGTGCCCGAGAGCTGCCCCCATCAGTGCCCCAAACGGGCCGCCGACCGCGAAGCCAGCAACACCACCGAACATTTTGCCCCAGATAGCCATATCAGTAATCTAGCATGGTCCCGGAAACCGGCAAATGACAGATCGGACAGATATGGATCAGAGAAAAAACTGGATCTCCGCTGCCTGCCGGGTGTTGTAGAGGCATGACAAAAGAAGCCGATTCTCTCATGACCAGCAACACGAGTCCGCATTTGCCTGTGACCCGGTCACAGGGCTCTAATGATTACGAAGAGCAGATGCAGGCGCTGATTAGAAAACTGCCGGAATGGATGCAGAAGACTCTGACATGGCTTCGAAAGCCAGAACGGAAATGGGTGCGTATCCCGGCGGGTATTCTGTTCATGCTGGGTGGATGCATGGCGTTTTTGCCGGTTCTGGGTGTCTGGATGATTCCGGTCGGTATTCTGTTGCTGTCTGAGGACATCCCTTTCTTTCGGCGGCTTATGGAAAAGGCGCTGAACTGGATTCAACGCAAGCATCCTGAATGGATGGAGGCGTCTTCCGACGCAAAATAGTTCCTTAAGGCGTGTCCGGGCGTCTGCGTTCCATCAGAGCGGCAACACGCAATGCAGACGCTAATGGGCGTTCTGGCGTTCGCTTTGCATCGATGGACGCCACAAGGGCAGCAAAACTAAGAGACCGCTGTTCAGCCATCTGATCCAGTACGGCCCAGAACTCCGGTTCAAGGGCCACGGATGTCCGGTGTCCTGAAAGTGACAGGCTGCGTTTGACAAGGTCGCTCATGTCAGGCGCTCCAGAGCCCAGCGGGCCGTTTCGGCAATGTCGGGGTCAGGGTCGGATTGCAGGGCTTGGGCGGAAGGTACGAGTTCCGGGTCGTTTGAATTGCCTATTGCGATCAGAACATTGCGGACAAAGCGATTGCGGCCGATGCGCTTGACGGGAGAGCCCGAAAAAAGCGTGCGGAAAGCTGCATCATCCAGCGCTGCCAACTCTGCCAGTTTTGGCTCGATCAGTTCGGGTCGGGCCTGAAGCTTGATGTGGCGGGAGGCTTCGGCAAAGCGGTTCCAGGGGCAGGCGGCAATGCAGTCGTCACAGCCATAGATGTGGTTGCCCATCTTTTCCCGCAGGTCATGCGGGATCGGTCCCTTGTGCTCGATGGTCAGATAGGAGATGCACCGCCGCGCATCCATGCGATAGGGGCCAAGGAAGGCATCTGTGGGGCAGGCTGTCAGGCAACTCGTGCAGGTGCCGCAGCTTCCGCCTTTGGGCTCGGACGGGCGCAGATCCAGCGTCGTGTAGATTTCCCCCAGAAGAAGCCATGAACCATGGGTGCGGGACACCAGACAGGTATGTTTGCCCTGCCAGCCCAGATGCGCTTTTTCAGCCAGAGCGCGTTCTGAAACGGGAGCTGTATCGACGAAAACCTTCACCTGTGTCGTCTCATCGCCCAGTTTGACGACGAACTGCGCCAGATGTTTCAGCATCCCCTTGATGACGTCATGATAGTCGCGATTGCGGGCATAGACGGAGATATTGCCCCGATCCGGCTGACGCAGCGTTGCATCCGGGTCTTCGGCGGGGGCGTAACAGACAGCGAGGGAAATGACGCTGCGGGCTTCGGGCCAGAGGGCCTGCGGGTGGCTGCGCTGTTCGATGCGCGTCTCCATCCATTCCATCGTCCCGTGATGGGCCTGTGCAACAAAAGCACGCAGGCCAGCCTCCACATCCGGGCCAAGCTCCGCCACGCAGAAACCCACGGCATCGAATCCAAGATGCTGGGCATGGTCCTCGATCCGTTCCTCAAGGGAGCGTCCGGGGCGGGAAGGGGAGGGGCGTGATGTCATGCGCTCAGCAGATGGAGGAAAAGCAGAATCAGTAGTTTACGCCATCTTTCCCCCAAGGGGCCAATCAGACATGATGGAGTGTCTTCATTCTCCGATGAGAGAAACGGTTATGCGTCGTTCCTATGTCACCCTGGATGTTTTCACGGACCAGCTTTTCGGGGGTAATCCTTTGGCTGTCGTGCTGGATGCGGCGGGGCTGTCCACCGAACAGATGCAGAAACTTGCCATTGAGTTCGGTTATTCCGAGACAACTTTCGTGCTTCCTGCTGTAGAGGCGGATCATACGGCGCATGTGCGTATCTTCACGCCAGCCGGAGAGCTGCCCTTCGCCGGTCATCCGAATATCGGCACGGCTTTCGCCTTGGCTCGACAGGCCGAAGCGCAGGGACGAGAGCTACCGGAAACGCTTTTGTTTGAAGAAAAAGCCGGTCTGGTTCCTGTGCGGCTGGAGCGTGAGAACGGACGTGTCGTTCGGGCGGAGCTCATGGCGCCTGAAGCCATGACACGCCGGAGCCGGATGATCCCTGAAAATGCGGCGGCGTGTCTGGGGCTTGAGCCGGAAGATATTCGCACAGAACACCATGCACCCCAGGTTGTGTCGGTCGGGCTGCCGTTCCTGATTGTCGAGCTTGCGTCCCGTGATGCTTTGCGTCGTGCTCATGGAGAGCTTGCTGCGCATCGGAGGTTCCTCGCCTCCAACGGGATCAGTTCTGTCTATGCCTATACGCGCAATGCGGGAGAAAGCGCGTTTGAAAAAGGCAGCGACATTCAGGGGCGCATGTTCTCGCCACTGGATGGGATTGCCGAAGATCCCGCGACGGGGAGTGCCACAGTCGCGGCCGTCGCGTTCTTGTCTGCACTGGAGAATGGCGCCGATCTGTCCCTGATCTTCACGCAGGGGGTGGATATGGGGCGGCCGAGCCTTCTGGAAGCCAGAACAGAAGCGGGTCGGGCTTATGTGGCCGGGTCCTGCGTCCCGGTCATGGAAGGGACTTTCACTTTGGAAAGCGCAGTTTAAGAACAGGTTGTTGCAGAGTTTATAACGCTCTGAAAATGTCTTGTCAGAGACGTGGTCAGGCGGCATCGTGCTGTGATGCGATGCACCCTTCCGTCCGTTCTTGTAGCGGCTGCCCTGTCCCTGACGGCTCTATCTCCCTCGGCAAGAGCCGCAACGCCCTCCCCAGTTGAACAGACTTATAACGCCGTCCGGGCTGATCCGGTCCGGCTCGGCCTGTTCCTGCGGGCTTTTCCGAAAGGAGCGGATCTGCATATCCACCTTTCGGGTGCGATTTATGCGGAAAATATGCTGGACTGGGCGGCGAAGGATGGTCTGTGCGTTTCTTTGAAGACGCTCGATATTCTGGATCACGCCTGCCCGCACGGGAAGGGCGATGAAATGCCCGCTTCGGCGCTGGTGGGAAATGAAAAAGCCACGAACCAGATGATCGATGCGATGTCGATGCGGGATTTCGTTCCAGCAGCATCCGATCGTTCAGGGCATGACCACTTCTTTACGTCCTTCCGGCATTTCGATGCGATCGAAAAAGACCATCAGGGCGACATGCTGGCTGAAGCGATGGACCGTGCGGCTGCCGATCATATCACTTATATCGAGCCCATGGTTTCGCCCGCCCTTGGCAGCATGATTGGTGTTGGCTTCCATCATCCTCTCAAGGACGAGGATTTCGCGGCTGCCCATCAGGTTCTCAAGGCAGAAATTCCAGCGCTCGTTGCGCAGGCCCGTCGCGAAACCGATGCGATGGAGCATAAGGCGCAGGCTATTCTTCAGTGCGGCACGGCCAAGGCGCATCCCGGCTGTGGCGTAAGCGTCCATTATTTGTTCCAGACGCTTCGTATCCTGCCGCCTCAGGCTGTTTATGCGCAGCTTGATGCCGGGTATGCCGTTGTGAAGGCCGACCCACGGTTCGTCGGTGTCAATATTGTTGCCCCTGAGGATGATACAGTCGCGATGCGGGATTACAGCCTGCATATGCGGATGTTTCAGTTCCTCTCGCAGGTCTATCCAAGTGTGAACCTTAGCCTTCATGCGGGTGAACTGACAGGCAAGCTGGTTCCGCCCGAAGGTCTGAAGCATCACATTCGGGAAGCTATCGAAATTGCTGGCGCCAAGCGCATTGGCCATGGTGTCGATATTGCTTCGGAAGACGATGTCGCCGGGCTGCTGGCCGAGATGGCCAAAAAGCACGTCATGGTGGAAATCAACCTGACGAGCAATGACGAGATCCTGAACGTGAAGGGGGCTGAGCATCCGCTACCGCTCTATCGCCGGGCCGGGGTGCCCGTTGCGCTCTCCACGGATGACGAAGGCGTCTCCCGCGGTGATCTGACGCAGGAATATCTTCGCGCTGCTCAAACTTACAATCTGAGCTATGCAGACCTGAAACAGATGTCCCGGACCGGTCTGGAATATGCGTTTATTCCGGGGGAGAGCCTGTGGGACGCCCATCAGGTGAGTAAACCTGTTGCAGCCTGTCAGACCATTTCCTCCGCACAGCCTGAAAGCGGCCCTTGTGCCGATCTGTTGAAAGCCAGCGAGAAAGCCCGCCTCCAGTGGCAGCTTGAAACGCGGTTTGCCGCTTTTGAAAATTCCGCTCCTCACGAAAGCCTTTATCAATGACACGCCTGAAAACCCTTCTTGGGGCAACTGCCCTGTCTGTCCTCGCTATTTCAGGTGGCTTCTCCAGCGCCTCTGCCAAGAGCCATCCCATTCCCGTGCGTGTGGTAGTGGTTACGACATTTGAGCTTGGCAAGGATACGGGCGACACGCCGGGCGAGTATCAGAACTGGGTTGAAAAGCTCCCGCTCACGCAAGAAATTCCTGCCCCGGGTACAGACCATGACGTCATGCATTACAACCCGGAATTGCATGTGCTGGGTATCGCGTCCGGGGAAGGGCCGGAGCATATGGCATCGGCCATCACGGCGCTTGTTCTTGATCCGCGCTTTGATCTGAAGCACGCCTATTTCGTGTTGGCCGGAATTGGTGGCGTTGATCCGAAGTTCGGCACGGTCGGGTCTGCCATCTGGGCACCGCGCGTGATCAATGGTGGCCTGTCGCATCTGATTGATCCGCGTGAAATTCCGAAATCCTGGCCTGATGGCTTTACGCCAGTTCAGGGTAGCGTACCGGATGAGCAGCCACGGCCGCCGCTGCACTCTGTCAGTGGAGACATGGTTTACACCTTCAATCCGCAGCTCGTGCAGTGGGCCTATGGCCTGACGAAAAACATGACCCTGCCGGACACGCCCGGTCTTCAGGCATCCCGTGCCCGATACAAAGGGTATCCGGAAGCTCTGAAGGCTCCATCTGTCATGGTCGGCGATACCATTTCCGGCGAGACCTTCTGGGTTGGCGAGAAGATGAATGCCTGGGCCGAGCGCTGGGTGCGCTACTGGACGGATAATCAGGGGACATTGGCCACGACGGCGGAAGAGGATGTCGCGTTCTGTCAGGCGTTGGCGGCTCAGGCGAAGGCAGGACGGGTTGATCCGCAGCGCGCGCTGATCCTGCGGACGACCAGCAATTTTGACATGCAGTATCCCGGCCAGACAGCGGCGGAACTTCTGGCGGAAGAGGCGCATGAGGGCAGTTACTCTGCGTTTATTCCGTCCGTTGAAGCGGCTTATACAGTTGGCAGTGTCGTTGTTCGGGAACTCGCCACGCATTGGGACAAGTACGAGAAAAGCATTCCTGGCGCGGAATAACAGCTCTGCTGTGACGTTGTAATGAAAATGCCCGCCGGGTTGAACCGGCGGGCATTTTTTGCGTGTATCGTCACAAGACATAGTTCGTCTCGAACAGAACACCCTCGTCTCATTTGATTGGATTCCCATGACCCTCGATGTTTCTTCCGCCATTCTTCAGCGCCGTGCGACCAAACATTTCGATGCCGAGCACGTCATGCCAGAGAAGGATCTCGAAACCATCCTCGGTCTGGCGCGCCGGATGCCAACGGCGTTCAACATCCAGAACTGGCGCTTCGTGGTCCTTAAAGACCTGGAACTGCGCAAGCAGGTGCGTGCCGTTTCATGGGATCAGGCTCAGGTGACGGATGCGTCTGCGCTGATCGTTCTGTGTGCCGACATCAAGGCATGGGAAAAGTCGCCCGAGCGGTACTGGGAAAATGCCCCGGCTGCGGTGCGGGAGTATATGGTTGGTGCCATCGATCAGTATTACCGGGGTCGCGAGCAGGTGCAGCGGGATGAGGGGATGCGGTCCTGTGGCATGGCTGCTGCTGCCATCATGCTGGTGGCTGAGAGTCTGGGTTACGGCACCTGCCCGATGGATGGCTTTGACTTCGACGCCGTTGGCAAGCTTATCAACCTGCCGGAAGACCATGAGATCGTCATGTTCGTAGCGATCGGAAAGGCGGCCTCCGCTCCGAAGCCATCGGGCGGTGCGCTGCCGGTTTCCGAAATCATGATCGAAAACCGGTTCTGATAAACTGGCTCTGGAGGCTGCTTTCGCACCGTCCAGAGCCAGACGGTCTTAGTTCTGGCCGGGAATATGCGTCCGGTACGTTGTCCAGTGTGCGATCAACTCATGGACAACCGGCTCACCGGCGCGCTCGTTGTTATCGAACGCGAGTTTCTGGCCGGGTGCTTCGTCGCCGATACTCTCGGTGATCGGGACGCCTGGAGGAGGCATGTCAAAATTGCTTCCTGAGCGCAGAACCATGACGCGGTTCAGATCGACATACCCCAGACGGGCCAGTGTGCGCATATCAAGCTGATAGGTCTGGCTTTCCTCATTGGTCATGACGAATTGGCCCTGATCCTTCGTCCAGAGCTTGACCCATTTTTCCGCCCACTCGTTGCGGGAAGGGCCATGCCAATAACGAAGCGCCCCAAGCGTCTCACCCATGATGAGCATCGGCGGCTTCTGGGCATTGGGGAAGCCTTTCCAGGCCTTCCGGCGCTCGGCGATGGCGGGATCGTCTGCCATCGGGGTGTTCTTGCTCAGGTTGAAGGCCCAGTTCGCCAGACCCTGATTGAGAGGATAGGCCTTGCTGAGTTCCGCAACATCCGTGACAGAACCATAATGGTTTGCGTTGGCTGGCAGCGTATCGGGTTTGTCCGCCCCGATGGCGTACAGACCATACGGCCAGCCTTTCGGAACCGTGCGGTCATCGATTTCACGCAACGCATCGCCGTCCACAACCCAGCGCGCCCAGGCTACACTGCCAACGGACGCGACATTCGGGTTTACGCCGGAAATGCCGGTGAAAATCCAGTAAGTGTGTGTCAGATCATAATGCGGATCAAGCGCAAGCGCGTGCAGGTCAATGCTGCCGCTTTTCAAGGCGATGCCGTACACGCCATCCGCATTGCGGCGGAGTTTTTCCTGTACGCCGCGAATGGGGCGTTCTTCATCAAGATGGAGACGCTCCACCCAGTCCTGATATTCGCCTGGCTCATCGCCCTTGTCCGCGCCGACTTCCCAGTTGGCGACCACAAGAACCTTGATTTCTTCCTTGTGTGGTGCAGCAAGGGCGCTGCCCGCACAGAGAAGCCCGACAAGAGCCAGGCCTGCATTGAAGCGTTTCAAATCCGTATTCCCCAAAGCTGAACGTCGTTTGGGAAACACATTATTGGAACAGGATCAGAATGAAAACTTACAAAGCAAGAGAGGGCATGGGCCATTCATCTTCGGTCCAGTCCCCCTTGGACCAGTCCTCGCGCAGTTTGATCGCCAGTTCGTTCAGCGTGCCATCCACGATAGCGGCGCGGATCTGCCGCATCAGGCGTTGGTAATACGCCAGATTGTGCCATGTCAGCAGCATCGGGCCGAGCATCTCTCCAGCCCGGAACAGGTGATGCAGATAGGCGCGGGTGTAACGGCCGGCCATCGGGCTGTCGTCATGCGGCGTAATCGGACGTGTGTCTTCGGCAAAGCGGGCGTTGCGCAGGTTGATGTAGCCGCGCTCCGTATAGGCGCGCGCCGTGCGACCGGCACGAGAGGGCATCACGCAGTCGAACATGTCCACGCCACGCATGACTGACCCCAGAAGATCGTCCGGTGTGCCAACGCCCATGAGGTAGCGAGCCTTGTGCTGCGGAAGCAGGGGCGTTGTGAAATCAAGGGTCGAGAACATGAGTTCCTGACCTTCCCCCACCGCCAGACCGCCGATCGCATAGCCTTCAAAGCCGATCTCCGTCAGCGCCTTGACCGAATACTCGCGCAGGTCGCGTTCCGTGCCGCCCTGTACGATACCGAACTGCCCGTAGCCTTCACGCGCGGTGAAAGCCTCACGGGAGCGGGCCGCCCAGCGCATGGAAAGTTCCATGGATTTGCGGAGCGCTTCTGGCGTAGCGGGGAGTGCCGGGCACTCATCGAACGCCATGGTGATCGTGGCATCGAGCTTATACTGGATGTCCGTCGAGATCTCCGGAGACAGGCGATGCTTGCTGCCATCAATATGGGACTGGAACGTCACGCCGTCTTGATCGAGCTTGCGGAGCGCACCGAGGGACATGACCTGAAACCCGCCGGAATCCGTCAGGATCGGGCCGGACCAGTCCATCATCTTGTGAAGGCCGCCCAGTTTCTGCACGCGGTCCGCCGTCGGGCGCAACATCAGATGATAGGTGTTGCCCAGAACAATGCCTGCGCCCGTGGACCGAACGGCATCCATGGTCATGCCCTTCACGGTGCCGACCGTGCCAACCGGCATGAAGGTCGGGGTCGGGACGGTGCCGTGACGGGTGTGCAGATGGCCGGCACGGGCCTGCCCGCAGGTTGCTTCCGGAACCCACGTCATTTTTGTGGCCTGTTCGGTCATGGTGCTCGCTCCAGAAGGCAGGCATCGCCGTAGGAATAGAACCTCAGCCCGTTGGCGATGGCGTAGGCATAGGCCTCACGCATGGTGTCGGTGCCGCTGAACGCGCAGACCAGCATGAAGAGCGTCGAGCGCGGCAAATGGAAATTGGTCATGAGCAGGTCCACCGCTTTGAAGCGATAGCCCGGCTTGATGAAAATGGACGTCTCGCCCCGCCAGGGCTGAACCGTACCGTCTTCCTGCGCCGCACTTTCCAGCAGGCGGAGAGACGTGGTGCCGATAGCAACAACACGGCCACCACGGGCGCGTGTTTCATTGATGGCCTGCGCCGTCTCTGCGTCGATCTCGCCCCATTCTGCATGCATACGATGTTCGGCAATGGAGGATCGGACGGGCAGGAACGTGCCAGCGCCGACATGCAGGGTCAGTGTCCGGCGCTGGATACCTTTCGCATCGAGCGCGGCCAGAAGGTCTGGCGTGAAATGCAGGCCCGCAGTGGGAGCCGCCACAGCCCCGCGATGTTCGGAAAAGATCGTCCGGTAATCGCTGTCATCCTGCACGGTCGGGCCAAAAGGGCGGTCGATATAAGGCGGCAGGGCCAATGCTCCCACGCGCTCGAGGAATGCGTCGAATGCATCCCCTTCGACGGAAAAGCGGATGCTGACGGCGCCATCGCCTTCATTTTCGACAACGGAGGCTGTGACCGGATCATCGCCAAAGTTTAGCGTATCGTTCGGCTTCAGCTTGCGGGAGTTGCGGGCGAGGGCATGCCAGCTTCCATCCACCAGAATCCGGTCCAGCGTGATGCCGATTTTTGCTTCGCCGCGTGTGGCGGAAAGCTGGGCGCGGATGACGGCCGTATTATTGGCAATCAGCAGATCGCCTTCCTGCAGCAGGCCGGGAAGATCGCGAATGATCCGCTGGTCGGGGGCATGGCCGGGGCGGACATGCAGCAGCGTTGCGCTGTCACGCGGTCTGGCGGGTTCGGTCGCAATATGGTCGCGGGGGAGTTCGAAATCGAACGGGGCGAGTTCATCCGTCATGGGATGCTCTGTAGCAGGTTCAGCCCACATGAAAACGCCGGACCAGTCGGTCCGGCGTATCTTTTTGGTCAAAACGTCTGTTTTTTGGCGTGAAATCTGTGGCGGAAGATATTTTTCAGCGCATGCCCGGCTGTTTCTTGACGGTCTGCCAGAGCGCTTCCAGCGTTTCCAGATCCTGCTCACCCATCGTCTTGCCTTCTGTCGCAAGACTGGCTTCCATGGCTTCGAAGCGACGCGTGAACTTCCGGTTACTGCGACGCAAAGCGGCTTCCGGGTCTATCCCGAGCTTGCGGGCAAGACTGGCCATCGTGAACAGGACATCCCCAAGTTCATCCTCGATCCGGTCCCGGTCTCCATCCAGTTCGGCTTTCAACTCACCGATCTCTTCCTGCACTTTCTCCAGCACACCTGACGGATCATCCCAGTCAAACCCCACGCGTGCTGCACGACGACAGAGCTTTGCAGCCCGGACCAGTGCGGGAAGATTCGGGGCAATCCCCGCCAAAGCGCCATATTCGGCTTTGTCATGCCGTTCGGATTCCTTGGTTCGCTCCCAGAGGTCTTCGTCATGCTCGACATCGCTGAAAATATTGGGATGACGACGCACCATCTTGTCTGCGATTTTCCCGGCTACGGCGTCAAAGTCGAACAGTCCTTTTTCCTGCGCCATCTGCGCCTGAAACACGACCTGAAGCAGCAGATCTCCCAGTTCATCCGGCAGCGAGTCACTGTCATCGCGGGCAATGGCGTCCATCACCTCATAGGCTTCTTCGATAGCGAAAGGCGCGATCGTCTCTGGCGTTTGCGCCACGTCCCAAGGGCAGCCGTTTTCCGGATCCCGCAGGCGCTTCATAATGTCCAGAAGGCGGTCAATCTGACGGACGGGCTGGGTCATAACGGCTCCTGACGCGTGATCCGGGGGAATATCCGGCCAAGCAGTATATCCTATGTGGCGGAGTCACAGAAAGGATGGAGCGTCTGTTGCTCCAGTGCCGGGATGACATGCCATAGAATAAAAGAGTAAGAAGGGCGGCCCGGCTGGCGGAATTTCGCTGTGCCGGACATTTTTTGCAGACCGGATACGATGGACATGGCCAGGATTTTTATTGACGGCGAAGCTGGAACCACGGGGCTGGGAATTCGTCAGCGCATTGAGGCGCTTCCCGAGACTTATGGGATCGAACTGCTGTCAATTGAGCCGAGCCTCCGAAAAGATGCGGATGCGCGCCGCGAGATGCTGTCCCAGGCGGATGTTGCCATTCTCTGCCTTCCCGATGATGCCGCGCGCGAAACGGTCGCGCTGGCAGAGGGGCTGAATGTCCGTATTCTGGATGCCAGTACGGCTCATCGGATTGCTGATGGGTGGGTTTATGGTCTGCCAGAGTTGGACGAGGAACAGGGCGCGCTCATCCGTGGGGCGACACATGTTGCGAATCCGGGATGTTATCCAACCGGGGCGATCGCGCTTCTGCGGCCACTCGTTCGGGCAGGGCTGATCCCGGCGGATCATTCCATCTCCATTAACGCGGTTTCGGGTTACAGCGGGGCAGGGCGCTCTGCGATTGAAGCCCATGAACGCGATGGTGGCCCGGCGTTTTTCCTGTACGGCCTTACGCTGGAACACAAGCACCTGCCGGAAATCCAGCATTACTCAGGTCTGACCCGTCAGCCGGTCTTTGTCCCGTCCGTCGGTCATTTTCCACAGGGCATGATCGTGTCCATCCCGCTGCATCTTGCCGATCTGCCGGGGCATCCGACGCCGCGTGATCTGGAAGCCACGCTGGAAAAAGCTTACCGCGGCTGTGAGCATGTGCGTGTCCTGCCATCCGAGCCCAAACTGCTTGCCGACACGCTCGCAAACACGGACAATATGGAGCTTCGGGTCCACAGCAGCCCCTCTGGTGAGAAGGTTTTGTTGACGGCGCGGCTTGATAATCTGGGCAAGGGCGCCTCAGGTGCCGCCATCCAGAACCTTCTTTTGATGCTGGGTCTCTGATTTTTTCTTTACGGTCTGGCCCTTTTGTCAGGAATGCACTAGGGTCCGGATCGTTCGCGCGAGAGTGGCGGAACGGTAGACGCAGTCGGCTCAAAATCGACCGCCGAAAGGCATGGGGGTTCGAATCCCCCCTCTCGCACCAAAACCGGGCGCACCAGTCTGGCTGCACCCGAGGACCGTTTAGCCCGGAACGAGCATGTCCAAGCCGAGTGTCAAACCCTCCCGCCCGTTCTTTTCCTCCGGTCCCTGCGCAAAACGCCCCGGATGGTCCCTTTCAGCACTTGATCAGGCGCTTCTGGGCCGTTCGCATCGCGCCCCTGAAGGCCGTGCGCGTCTTAAAGAGGTCATTACACGCTCCAAGAATGTGCTCGGCATCCCGGCTGACTGGCGAGTCGCAGTTGTCCCGGCATCTGATACCGGCGCTGTGGAAATGGTTCTGTGGGCGCTGGCTGGTGGCGAACGTGGCATGGACGTTCTGTCTTTCGAGAGTTTTTCCGGAACATGGGCGCAGGATCTGCGGGACGTTCTGAAAATCGAAGACCTCCGTGTTCACGAAGCGCCTTATGGGCAGCTTCCGGATCTTTCGGCTGTGGACTGGTCCCGCGATGTCGTCCTGACATGGAATGGCACGACATCCGGTGTCCGTATCCCGAATGCAGATGCTATTCCGGCAGAGCATGAAGGTCTTGTGATCTGCGATGCCACGTCTGCGGCTTTCGCGATGGATCTGCCGTGGGATCGTCTCGATGTCGTGACGTGGTCCTGGCAGAAGGCGCTGGGCGGCGAGGCGGCTCATGGCATGCTCGCCATCAGTCCGCGCGCTGCTGCCCGTCTGGCTGAGGCGTCTCCGCGTCCACTGCCAAAAATTTTCCGTCTGGCGAACAAGAAGGGGCTGATGGAAGCCGTTTTTGAAGGCGATACCATCAACACGCCCTCCATGCTCTGTGTCGAGGATGCTCTGGACGGATTGCGCTGGGCAGAAAACGTCGGTGGGCTTGAGGCCCTGAAGGCTCGTTCGCAGGCCAGTCTGGCGGTTGTGGACGAGTGGGTTGAGAAAACCGACTGGGTATCCTTCCTTGCTGAACTGCCTGAGACACGGTCCTGCACATCCATCTGTCTGAAAATTTCTGCGCCATGGTTCGAAGCGCTTTCTCCAGAAGCACAGGGCAAAGCCGTGAAGCGCCTGACCGGGCTGGTCGCGCAGGAAGGGGCAGGCTATGACCTCGCGTCCTATCGAGATGCCCCGGCCGGGCTGCGGATCTGGGGAGGGGCGACAGTGAATGCGGAAGACATTCAGGCTCTCCTGCCATGGCTGGACTGGGCTTATGAGTGTACGCGCGAGGAGTTTTCTGCATGAGTCTGTATTCCGAGACCCCGAGCGCTGCCCTTTTACCGTCCGGCTTTTCTGATCTTCTGCCGGGTGAAGCCGAAGCGGAAGCCCGCGGCATTGCCTGCGTCATGGAAGCGTTCTCCCGCCATGGGTACGAGCGTGTCCGCCCGCCCATGCTGGAATTCGAAACGTCTCTTCTGAATGGTTCCGGCTCAGCACTGTCCACGCAGACCTTCCGCCTGATGGACCCGAGTTCCCATCGCATGATGGCGCTGCGTCCGGACATGACGACGCAGATTGCGCGTATTGCGAGCGTGCGTTTACAGGATGCGCCACGCCCGCTGCGTCTGTCCTATTCCGGAAGCTGCATCGTTATCGGGACGCCGGGCCGCGAGGCTGATCGTCAGGTGTCGCAGGCCGGGATCGAACTGATTGGCCCGGATTCCGCTCAGGCAGATGCCGAGGTAGTAGCGCTTGGTGCGACGGCTCTCGAAGAACTTGGCATCAAGGGTGTGTCCTTTGATCTGTCCATGCCGGCTCTGGCCCTTGGTCTTATCGAGAGTGCCATTCCAGCAGCCGATCAGGATGAGCTGATTCAGGCATTGAATCGCAAGGACGCTGCTTCCGTTGCTGAACTGGGCGGTCCGATTGCAGAGATGCTGGCCGTGATGCTTCAGGCCGCTGGTCCTGCTGATCGTGCGCTGGATATGCTGGCGTCCCTGGATTTCCCCGAGATCGTGCGTCCGCATTTCGACCGTCTGGTAGCGTCCGTCGCCGCCATCCGCGAGCGTGCTCCGTCCCTCCGTCTGACGGTTGATCCTGTCGATTTCCGTGGCTGGCAGTATCATACTGGCCTCTGCATCACGGTGTTCTCCACGACCTCTCGTGAGGAACTCGGCCGGGGTGGTCGCTACGTTGCCGGGCAGGAGCCCGCCTGTGGCCTGACGCTCCGTCCGCAGGCTCTTCTGCGTGCCGCACCGGTGCCTCCAGCCCGTCCGCGCTGCTATGTCCCCGTTCGTTTGGGCGCCGAAGACATGGCGGCTCTGCATGCGCAGGGTTTCGCGACCGTATCCGCTCTTGAAGCCGATGCAGATCCTGCCGCCGAAGCGCGCCATCTGCGCTGCACCCATTTCTGGCGGGATGGCGTGGTTCACGCGCTCTGACCTCCAGTTTTCCTGAATTTTTCATTCCTGTATCCCAAGTCGAGGAAGCCAGCTCATGTCCAACGTCACCGTGATCGGAACCCAGTGGGGGGACGAGGGTAAAGGCAAGATTGTAGACTGGCTTGCCAGTCGCGCTGATATCGTTGTCCGTTTCCAGGGTGGTCACAACGCTGGTCATACGCTGGTTGTCGGCGATCAGGTCTACAAGCTGTCGCTGTTGCCATCGGGTCTCGTGCGCGGTCAGATCGGCGTTATCGGCAACGGCGTCGTTATCGACCCGAAGGCCCTGATGTCCGAGATTGACCGCGTGACGGCACAGGGCCTGAAGGTCACGCCGGAAACGCTGTGGATTGCCGAGAATACTCCGCTGATCCTGCCGGTACATGGTGCGCTGGATCGCGCGCGTGAAGCTGCTCGTGGTGATCGGAAGATTGGCACCACGGGTCGCGGCATTGGCCCGGCTTATGAAGACAAGGTTGCCCGTCGCGCCATTCGCGTCTGTGATCTGGCTGAGCCGGAGACGCTGGACTGGAAGCTGGACGAAGTTCTGCTGCACCACAACACGCTGCTGGCGGGTCTGGGTGCTGAGACCTTCACGAAGGAAGAACTCAAGGACTTCCTGACGGAAATCACGCCGCGTCTGATGTCCTTTGCCTGCCCGGTCTGGGATCGTCTGGACGAAGCCCGTCGTGCTGGTCGTCGTATCCTGTTTGAAGGCGCACAGGCCGTCATGCTGGACGTCGATCACGGCACCTATCCGTTCGTGACCAGCTCCAACACGGTTGCGGCTGTTGCAGCCTCGGGCAGTGGTGTCAGCCCGTCTTCCATCGGGTTCGTTCTGGGTATTGCCAAGGCATACACAACCCGCGTGGGCGAAGGTCCGTTCCCGAGCGAACTGTTCGATGATGTTGGTCGCACGATCGGTGAGCGTGGTCATGAATTCGGCACGGTCACTGGTCGTCCGCGTCGGTGTGGCTGGTTCGATGCTGTCATGCTGCGTCGTGCCGCCCGCGTTGGCGGCGTGACGGGCATTGCGCTCACGAAGCTGGACGTGCTCGACGGTCTGGAAGAAATTTCGATCTGCGTTGGCTATGAACTGGACGGTAAGAAGATCGATACCTTCCCATCTGCACCCGGTGCACAGGCCCGCGTGAAGCCGATCTATGAGACGATGCCGGGCTGGCAGGAAACCACTGCTGGTGCGCGTTCTTGGGCAGAGCTTCCGGCCCAGGCTATCAAGTATGTGCGCCGGATCGAGGAATTGATCGAAGCACCGGTGACGCTGCTATCCACAAGCCCGGAACGTGACGATACAATCCTGATGCGCGATCCGTTCGAAGACTGATCTCTTTCGAGAATCTCCAATCCGTTAACGAAGCCTCAATTCCTGTCCGGCATAGAGTGTCAGACAGGATTTTGACGGAACGGACATGGATTACATTCAGGGAGACGACAGCCCGGAACTGCTGATCGCAGACCGCTATCTGGTCAATACGACGCAGAAGCAATCCATGATCGGGGGCTGTCCCACCTGGGTTGCACAGGACATTACGGCCACAGGTTCAACCTGGCTGGCGCTGGCACCGTCCATGCCGTCCCCCAGATTTTCAGAGCTGATGTTCTTCCGGCATGAGAGCGTTATTGGCCTCCATGCTCATGAATATCATAACGGTGCCCTTTGGGTGCTGTGTGCTCACCCGCCAGGACCCTCTCTTGCCGAGGGATTGGGTCTGTGGTCGGAAAGTCAGATCATCGACGGTGTTATCCGCCCTATGGCGGATGCTCTCGAAAAGCTGGATACGGCGGGATTGACCTGTCGTGGTATTCGTCCGGAAAATCTGTTTGTCGGGCAGGGACTGCACAAGGTTGTTCTTGGTCCTCTTGGTGTGGCCGCTGGTGCCACGCTTCAACCTGTCCTGTTTGAGCCCTTATGCTCCGCGGCCTGCCACCCGACGGCGCGCGGTGTGGGAACCATCGCCTGTGATGTGTTTTCCCTAGGGGTTCTGGTTCTGTCGCTCTGTATCGGTGAACTGCCGCTCAAAGGGTTATCAGATGCAGAAATCCTCAGGCGTCGCTTTGAACTCGGATCTGCAACGGCTTATATGCAGGGTCATAACGTGCCTGCAGGTCTGGTGTCTCTGCTGGAAGCAATGCTGTCCGACGCACCGGAAAACAGGCCTGGCCCCGGCGATCTGATCACGATTGCGCCTAGTAAACTCTTCTCTCTCCGAGCCGAGATTCCTGCGCGTACGCCTTTGATGATTGGCGGGGTGGAAGTCAGAACGCCGCGTGCTCTGGCGTGGTATGGTGGGAAATACCAAAACGAGTTTCTGTCTCTGCTTCAGCGGAAAATCATCAGCCAGTGGCTCCACCGCGAGCTTGAACTCTCTGTCATGTCCAGCCTGATTGAGCAGGCGGGGGTGGCCTTTCTTCCGTCAGGAGCAAACAAAGCTGTTGATCCGACAACGATGGTCGTCACGCGTGCTATCGCCATTCTGGATCCTGCTGCACCGATGTTCTGGGCGGGGCGCTGGTTTTGGCCTGAAGCTATTCCCCAGATGCTGGCTCATGCGGAGGCAGGAGCGTTTCCGCCTGATGAGCAGCGGAATATCCGTGGAATTGCCAGCTTTCTGATGACCAGTCCGGAGGTTTTTGACGCGCCGACGCTGCCGGCATTACAGGCTACGCAGATTGGAGGTCTTGCTGTTGCAGCTCGCCGAACGGGTGCGAAAGGCATGGAGCAACTCCGGCGTCTGCCCTATGATATGAACGTTTATCAGCCGTGTCTTTCTTCGCGGTGTTTGAAAGAGCGTATTTCTCTTTCAGCGGGTCTGCTCCAATGGCTTAACGGTCATCTTTCAGAAGAAGAAGTTTCTGCCGAAGATATCGGTCGCTCCGGTTTTATGGACGATCAGATGCGGACATTTCTGGAGAGCCATTGTGCCAGACAGGGGATTGTCCCTCTGGCTCAGTCCCAGAAAGCTGGATTGCCATCATGGCTGGCAGACCTGACTCTTCTGGCCGCAGCGCAGCGCCGTTTTGACAAGGAGGCGCTGAGCTCTATTGCCAGACGTGCGCTTCCACTGCTCGAAACAGAGCTTAAACAATGGCGGAGTAGAACGGCCCGTGCAAAGCGAAGGGCCAAACTGTCCCAGTTGGCTGAGGCGGGAAACCTTACGAGATTTCTTGATAACGTCAACGATCCTGCCGGGCTGCAAAAAGATCGCAAAATGGCACGGCAGGCTGAGGTCGAAATCGCCCATCTTGAGCAAATTCTTGAAGATGAGCCCAACCGTAAGGCCGTTCACGAAAAGCAGGCGAGAAACGCAGGGGAATTCTTTTCTCTGCTGGTCGGGATTGTTGTGTCCATGGCCAGTATCTGGCTGGAGTTCTGTCAATGAAAGAGGCGGCAGTGCGCGAGCGGGAAGGCAGGATGGCCTTCAAGTGGTGGCACGGTCTGATTCTTGGCCTGTTGCTGGCCTATGTGCCCGGTAGTCTTCTGGTCGGTGGTGTTTTGCTGCTTCCGCTGGTGGTGCTGCATTTCGTTGATCCCGATGCTGACCGTCAGCGCATGATGATTGTTCTGTTCTATCTGGGGGCTGTAATGGTTCATCCGCTGAGGACTGCGTGGTTGGCCCATGGCGACTGGCAAACCTGTGTTCAGCAGATTACCCAGCCGATCACCTTGATTTTGGACTGGATGGCCGTCGGGGTTGCATGGCTGGTTGCTGAAGCTTCGGCGATCGGGGCAAGGCTGTGGTATGCTGATTTCGCACGCAGGGAGCGCAGGGCGATCGAAAAAAGGATCGCCGCCCTGCGTGACGAATGGCTTGATACAGGGGCTAAGGACAAAACCTGAAACGCCTTTCGGGGCCTTAGGTGTGTTCGCCACTCTCCGGCTGACTCTCGACAAGTCGCGACGCCAGATCGCCTGCAGCCCCGCCAACCAGGCCACGGGCATAATCCTGCGCCGAGAAGGGGCGCAGATCTTCAACCTGCTCACCGACCCCGACCATGTGGACGGGCAGTTTGAACTGTTCTGCGAGAGCTACGACAATGCCGCCGCGCGCTGAGCCGTCCAGCTTCGTTACGATCAGTCCGGTGACATTCACCAGTTCCCGGAACACGCGAACCTGTTCGATGGCATTCTGGCCTGTCGTTGCATCCAGAACCAGCAAAACGGAGTGTGGCGCCGTTTCGTCAAACTTCCGCATGACACGGATAATCTTGGCCAGTTCCTCCATCAGGGCACCCTTGTTATGGAGGCGGCCAGCCGTGTCGATCAGGAGAAGGTCTTTGCCGTCTTCGGTTGCACGTTTGATGCCGTCATAGGCCAGACCAGCGGCGTCGGCGCCATGCTTGCCTGCGATGACGGGCACGCTGGAACGCTGTCCCCAGACCTGAAGCTGCTCGACGGCTGCCGCACGGAAGGTGTCTCCCGCCACCAGCATAACGGATTTGCCTTCGTCGCTGTAATGGCGCGCCATTTTCCCGATGGTTGTGGTTTTCCCCACGCCGTTGACGCCAACGACGAGGACGACGTGTGGCTTTTTCTTCGGATCGGGCTCAAACGGAACAGCTACAGGCTCCAGAACACGAGCGATCTCTTCCGCCAGCGCATCGCGGATTTCATCGCTCGTGACGTCTTTGCCAAAACGTGAGCTGCGGAAGCTTTCGATGACGCGTTCTGCCACAACCGGGCCGAGATCCGCTGCGATCAGTTCGTCTTCGAGTTCTTCAAGAGCAGCATCATCCAGCTTGCGATGCGTGAACACGGCACCGAGACGTGAACTCGAGCGCGAAAGACCCTGTTTGAGTCGTGAGAAAAATCCAGCCATGAACGGGAGTTCGGACAGCTCAGGCCGGACGTCAAGTGTTGAACCGCGTTTTCGTGCGGTTATTGAGGGGTGTTCGGCTTTTTAGCGATGTGCTGCCAAGGTTGTTTGCAGGATTTGCGTGTTGCCCATCCCGGCAAGGCCGTTGCTCATCACCGATCTTCAGAAATCTTCCAATGTCCAAGAAGTTGCCCGTCTGACAGGGTATGGATTTCGATTGGAAGGATGCTTCCACGAAGGAAAGTCGGGAGATCATCTGCCAGACGGACAGGCGCAAATTCAGCCGAATGTCCACGGTTCGGGGTTTCGATCAGAACATCCAGGGTCCGACCGATAAACCGGGCGAGGAAGGCATCCCGGTTGGTGTCTCCGGCTTCCCGAAGACGGGCCGCACGGGCCTGACGTTCTCCATTCGGGACGGCGGGCATGCGTGCGGCAGGGGTGCCGGGACGTTCGCTGTAGGGGAAGACATGCAGGAAAGGGATGGCCTGCTCTTCGATGAAAGAGAGCGTTTCCTCAAAGAGAATATCTGTCTCTGTCGGGAACCCGGCGATCAGATCTGCTCCGATGCCAATATCCGGACGGAGGACGCGTGCATGGCGAAGCATAGCGGCGACGCGCGTCGTATCATGGCGACGCTTCATTCGCTTGAGAATCAGGTCGGAACCAGCCTGCAAGGACAGATGCAGATGTGGCATAAGACGCGGTTCGTTTTCCAGCAGCCACCAGAGATCTTGGTCACCCGTTTCAGGGTCAAGAATCACTGGATCGATCGAGGACAAGCGCAGGCGCTCGATTTCGGGTACGGCTTTCAGGAGTGTCCGGCACATTTGTCCCAGACCTTCGCCGCTATCGCCTTGCCATGAAGCGATGTCCACGCCTGTCAGGACAATTTCACGGTGTCCATTCTCTGTCAGGGCGCGTGCACGGGCGATGGCTTCCGCGGTTGGCGTGGAGCGAGAGTCCCCGCGCCCATAGGGGATGATGCAGAACGTACAGCGATGATCGCAGCCCTGCTGCACCTGAAGAAGTGCCCGGGCATGACGGGAGGGCGGTAGATCAGACCGCTTATCCCCCCATGTCGCGGGTTTGAGTTTGTCGGCATTGGGCACTACGCGGATGACGCCGGGTAAGTCCATCCATCGTTTTGCATCAATTTCAGAGGCACACCCCGTGACCACGATTTTTGCCTCGGGGCGTTCGCGGTGTGCCCGGCGGATGGCCTGTCTGGCCTGACGCTCGGCCGTTGTCGTCACGGCGCAGGTATTCACGATGATCGTGTCTTCCTGCCCACGGGCATGGTGGGCCATGCCGTCGCTTTCATGCGCGTTGAGACGGCAGCCGAACGTCAGGACAGACGGCATGCTCACGGCAGTTCGCCGTGAAAGACTGTTGTGGCGGGGCCGGTCATGAGAACGTCGCCGTTGTCGTGCCATGTGATGCATAGGTCCCCACCATCCATGGTGACGACACAGGTGCGCTCCGCCAGACCACGACGCACGGCATTGACGACCGCCGCGCAGGCTCCCGAGCCGCAGGCCAGCGTCAGGCCCGCGCCGCGCTCCCAGACGCGCAGACGCATATGGGTTGGTGTGATGATGTCTGCAAAGCCGATATTGGCGCGCTGTGGGAAGAGGGGGGAGTTTTCAAGCGAAGGTCCGAGGTCTTCCGCACGGGAGACGTCTCCAAAGACGGTCGCATGCGGGTTCCCCATGGAACAGGCGGCGGCATCGTGAAGCGGGAGATGCAGGGTGTCGCACTCGCGGGCGAGAGGAATATCCTGCCAGTCAAAGCGCGGCTGGCCCATGTTCACCGTAATCAGATCGCCGTCCTGGGACGTTGGCAGAAGACCAGCACTCGTCTGAAGCGTTGGATTTCCGCCTACGAAGACAGACACACACCGTGATGCATTGCCGCACGCACCGGATTCCGAGCCGTCAGCGTTGAAGAAGCGCACCAGAACGTCTGCGCCCTCTGCCGTCGGAGGGGAGAGGACGACAAGCTGGTCGCAGCCAACGCCGAACCGCCGATCGCAGAGCTTCTGGATGATCTCAGTATTGAGGGCCGGGGCAGTTTCGCGGCCGTCAATGATGATGAAATCATTGCCCAGGCCGTGCATCTTGGTGAAGGAAAGGGTCATGGTGGGGCCTCTCATAGAGCATCCTGCGGGTTGACGCACGAGGAACATACCCTCATCTCCACAGGCCAGTCAGGAGGAGATGGATCATGAGCAGCACAGAAAAAGTTGATGGGTTTCATGAAGCGGCGTTCACGCGCGTCAATAATGAGCCCGATACGATCTTCTATGCGCAGCGTCTCCCGGATTCGCTGATGGATATGGGGGCACGCACGGCTGTGACGGCCCTTTATCAGACGTCTCTTCCTGTTGGTGGGGCAGTTCTGGATCTGATGGCGGGCTCTCTCAGCCATTACCCTGAGGAGGCCCATTTTCAGGATGTGATCGGGCTTGGCGCCTCAAAAGCGGCTCTGGATACGAATCCTGTTTTGAAAACGCGTATCGTGCAGGATCTGAATGCGGATCCCATTCTACCTTTTGAGGATGACAGTCTGGATGTCATTACGCTGTGTGATGGTATCGCCTACCTGACCCAGCCTTTGACTGTTCTGGCGGAAGCACTGCGCGTTCTGAAGGAAGGGGCCCCTCTGATCGTCACGTTCTCGGACCAGTTTCATCAGCAGAAGGCTGTCGCCATGTGGCAGGCGCTGGAGCCGGAAGATCGCGCACGTCTTGTCAGCATCCTGCTTTCCCGCGCCGGTTTTGCCGAGCTGGACACGGGCGAAGTGGTTCCGCCGGAGGATCTGACTGCGTGGCGGGATACGGTCCGGGCCGTTGTTGGACGCAAGCCGAGAGCCTGAATCTGACTGATTCGCAGGTTGACATGCGTTACTTCTGGCATTTGTGGACAGAAGTCTTTATGCAGCGGCATCCCAGCCGCCGCTTTTTGCCGTCGGCGTGACGTTTGCCGAGTGTTCATCAAATATGCCTTTCCCCGATACTCATCCTGCCCTTGGGCGCGCCCTGGCGGCGCGCGGCTACGAACAGCCAACTCCCGTTCAGGAAGCCGTTCTGCAGCCAGGGCTGGAGGATCGTGATCTTCTGGTTTCCGCCCAAACGGGCTCAGGCAAGACCGTAGCCTTTGGTCTGGCCATCGCGCCGACGCTGCTGGGTGAGGCTGATCGCCTCCCGCCGTCGCCGCAGCCAATGGCTCTGGTTATTGCCCCGACGCGTGAACTGGCCCTTCAGGTCCAGTCCGAACTTGAATGGCTCTATGCCGAGACCGGTGCCCGCATTGCGAGCTGCATTGGTGGCACGGATGCCCGCCGTGAAGCCCGCGATCTCAACCGTGGCGCCCATATCGTCGTTGGGACGCCGGGCCGCCTGTGTGATCATCAGTCCCGTGGTTCTCTTGACCTGTCCGGTCTGCGTTGCGTCGTGCTCGATGAAGCTGACGAAATGCTGGATATGGGCTTCCGTGACGAGCTGGAACAGCTTCTGGATGCGTCTCCGGCCGAACGCCGCACGCTGTTGTTCTCCGCTACGATTGCCCGTGAAATTGCCTCTCTGGCCAAGCGCTTCCAGAAAGATGCCAAGCGCATCGATACGGTTTCCGGCGCCAAGCAGCATTCTGACATTACCTATCGTTGCGTCGTAACGGCCCCGCAGGAAATCGAGCGTTCCCTCGTGAACGTTCTGCGTTTCTACGAGAGCCCGACGGCCATGGTGTTCTGCAACACCCGTATGATGGTTGGTCAGGTGCAGGCCGCTCTTCTGGAGCGTGGGTTCGCCTCCGTCGCAATTTCCGGTGAGATGGGGCAGAACGAGCGTAGTCGCGCGATCGAGAGCCTGCGGTCCGGTCAGGCTCGTGTCTGTGTTGCGACTGACGTTGCAGCCCGTGGCATTGACGTTCCGGCGCTGAATCTTGTCATTCATGCCAGCATCCCGACGGCGTCTGAAACGCTGCTGCACCGTTCCGGCCGTACGGGGCGTGCAGGTCGTAAGGGCACCAGCGTTCTTATGGTGCCGATGAACCAGCGCCGTCGCGCTGAGCGTCTGCTGGCCATGGCTCGCGTGAATGCTGAGTGGGAAGCCGTTCCGACGGCTGCGGCGATTGCCGCCCAGGACACACAGCGTCTGCTCGAAGATCCAATTCTTGCCAACGCCTCGGAAGAGACGACGGATGAGCTGGTTCTGAAGCTGGCCGAAACCTATGACGCCAAGAAACTCGCAGCGGCTCTGGTGGAAATGTATCGTGCCCGCCTTCCGCAGGTCGAGCAGATCCGTCCGATGTCTGTTGACGCTCCGAGCAGCCGTGGTGAACGCGGCGAGCGTGGGGAACGTGCTCCACGTGAAGAGCGCGTTGTGTCCGGTCAGTGGTTCAAGATGGGCGTTGGCCGTACCGAGCGTGCCGATCCGAAGTGGCTGATCCCGCTGATCTGCCGTCTTGGCAATGTCCAGAAGCGCGACATTGGCAGCATCCGCATTGAGCAGGATCAGACCTACTTCCAGATTACGGATGAGAGCGTCGAGCGCTTCAAGTCCTGTGTTGCTGGTGCCGAGCCTGATGAAGTGACGATCGAGCCATCTGCTGAGCCTGCTGGCGGCGGTTACGGTGCGCGTGGCCGTAATCCAGGTGAAGGCAAGCGCTTTGGTCGTCCCGGTGGCGGCGGTGGCTTCAAGGGTGGTCCGCGCTCCGGCGGCGGCGGTGGATACAAGGGCCGTGGCGGCTCTGGTTTCAGCCGCTCGAAGGCTGGCGGTCCAACCGGTGAAGGCACGAGCCGCAAGCGTCGTTCCTGATTCTGACGACCAGACCAAACTGAAAAAGCCCCGCCGGATGATTTCGGCGGGGCTTTTTCTTTTCAGGGCTTCTTGGAGTCTTCTGCAAGGAGCGTGTCGCGTGCAGTTCGTAACGCATCGGAGAGTTTTTCTTCCGGGACTTTGAGATGCAGCCCTTCAAGGACCTCTAGCAAAGCCTCCGCGACCATGAGTCTGGCAGCCCATTTATGATCTGCAGGAATGATATGCCATGGGGCTTCGGGTGTTGCCGTGGCTTGAATGGCGGCTTCGTAGGCTTGTGTGTAGTCCGGCCATTTCTCACGTTCAGCAAGATCGGAAGGCGAGAATTTCCAACGCTTTTCGGGATGTGTCAGGCGTTTGAGAATACGTTTCTTTTGTTCGTCTGCCGAGATGTGGAGAAACAGCTTCAGAACAACGATATTCTGGTGCGTCAGGTAACTCTCGAAATGTCGGATATCGGACAGCCTTTTATCCCAGAAGCCGGGAGTATCCGGGTCAAGCCCACGGGCTCTGACGAAATCGGGATGAACGCGGGCAATCAGAACGTCTTCGTAGTGGCTGCGATTGAAGACAGCAATTTCACCGCGTGCGGGGGCCATCAGGTGGACACGCCACAGATCGTCCCGTTTTTCCGCAGGACCGGCTGGCGTCTTGAAGGACGTGAGATGAAAGCCCTGAGGGTTCAGGCCCGAAAAGGCATGGCGAATTGCGCCGTCTTTGCCAGCCGTATCCATGCCTTGCAGTACAACCAGAATGCCGTGAGAGCCATGGGCGGCAAGCCGCCCCTGCAAAATGGTCATCCGATCCACACAGTCCCGGATGCGGGTATGCGCGCTCTTCTTGTCATGCCCGACCCGGTCGTCGGTTTTGAAGTCAGAGAGATGAAATTTGCTACCGTCCGTGATTTTCAGACGGGATGGAATACCACTTTCAGCCGACATGTCGGTTCACCGCCAGTCCACCCGAAGCCTGACAGACAGGCATAATTTCCATTGTGTTGACGTTCATGTGCCAAGGCAAACCGATCAGCCAGGAGACGGTTTCGGCAATATCTTCGGGTGTCAAAGGCGTCGTGTCTTTATAGACGGCGGCGGCTTTTCCGTCGTCCTTCAGGCGGACATTGCTAAATTCGCTGCCGCCGCACAGGCCGGGTTCAATATCCGTGACGCGAATGCGTTTGCCGAGAAGATCCGTGCGGAGATTCTGGCTGAACTGGCGGACGAAGGCTTTCGTGGCGCCATAGACGTTACCGCCCGTGTAAGGATAGGTTCCCGCAGTGCTGCCCAGTGTCAGGACATAGCCTGAATTACGTTCCACCATGCCGGGAAGAAGCGCGTGGGTAATTTCGATAAGCCCGGAAATATTGGTGGCGATCATGGTTTCCCAGTTTTCCACCTTGGCTTCCTGAGCAGGTTCCATGCCGAGGGCGAGGCCAGCATTGTTCACGAGAACATCTACGATCTGCCAACCTTCAGGCAGACTTTCTGGCAATGCGCGCAGCGCTTCCTTGTCGGTCATGTCGAGCGGAAATGGCAGCAGAGCGTCTCCCAGTTCCTTGTGAAGCGTTTCAAGCCGCTCGGCGCGTCGTCCTGTGGCAATGACACGGTGGCCATCTCGTACCAGGCGGGTGGCGATGGCGTGTCCGAAGCCTGCGGTGGCGCCGGTGACGAGAACAGTCAGGGACATGGGGACCTCCATAAAACTCTCAAGAGGGGAACGCTTGCAAAGAGACAAGAGATGCACCCATCTTTAAGGAATGAAGAAAACACTCACCGGACAGAATGACAACCTGACAGGCATGCTTCTGGTCGCTGCTCCGCAACTGGCGGAAACGGTTTTTGCCCAGAGCGTGATCTATCTGTGTGCACACTCCCCTGAAGACGGGGCAATGGGACTCATCATCAACCGTCGTCTGGCTCAACCGGGCCTTGATGATCTTTTCGCACAGTTGGGGATTGAACCCAGTCCGCCGGAACGCCGTATTGCCGTGTGTATGGGGGGGCCGGTCGATCACTCCCATGGTTTCGTTCTGCACTCGACGGACTGGACCGGTGAGGGCAGTCTGGGCGTCAACGATCATGCAACGCTGACAGCCAGTCTGGATGTGTTGCGGGATCTGGCGGCAGGGCGTGGCCCGAAGCAGGCTCTCATGGCTTTGGGGCATGCCGCCTGGGGGCCGGGACAGTTGGAGGAAGAGATCCTGCGCGATAGTTCCTGGTTTGTGGCGCCTGCCAGTGACGAGATTGTTTTCGGACTGGATCATGCGAAGAAATGGCGCAAGGCTCTGGCCGCCATCGATATTGATCCTCTGCTGCTCTCTGGAGCGGTCGGGGAAGCCTGATTTTTGAGAAGGACACTGAAAACCGTGAACCAGACAACACGCATCCTGCATATCTACGAGCACTGCCCGTTCTGCGTGAAAGCTCTCATGATTTTCGGATTAAAGGATATTCCTTTCGAGCGGCGCGTCTTCCTGAATGATGATGAAGCCGGTCCGATCAGCATGGTTGGCCGGAAAGTCGTACCAATTCTGGAAGAAAACGGGCGTTATATGTCCGAGAGCATGGATATTGTGTCTCATATCGACGGGCTTGGCGCACCGCTTCTGACAGGGCCGGTGCGACCAGAGATCGCGGACTGGCTGAAGGCGGGAAGCCGTGCGACATATCGTCTTTTCCTGCCGCGTGCTGTCTGCACACCGTTACCTGAATTTGCGACGACGTCCGCCCGCGCCGGTTTCATTCGACGCAAAGAAGAGTCAACTGGGGCGTTCTGGGAAATTCTTGCAGATGGGTCCAAGGAAATTGCTGAACTGAATGCCCTGCTAGAAAAACTGGCATCGTTGATCCAGTCGCCGGAGGCCGTGAACGGCACTCTTTCCACAGATGATATTCATCTGTTTGCCCAGTTGCACAGCATGTCTTTGATCAAGGGGCTGCGTTACCCGCTGGAAGTGGAAGCCTACCGTCAGGTCATGTCTGAAAAGTCGGGTGTTGATCTTCTGGATTTGTTTTCTGTTTAGGTTCGTTAAGTGTGCGTCTGCTTGACGCATGGGCATTGAACGGTTCTCCGTAAAGAGTGGAAACTGCGGCCTGACTAGGCATAAAGGGCAAGCACGGTTACGCTTCCGTATCTGATTCAGGAGATACGGCGGATGCGGAAAAATATCGGAATGGTGCTGTCACTGGCCCTGATGGCGGGGAGCGCAATGGCGGCAGCACCAGACCATCAGGATGCAGCGCATCAGGCTCTTGATCTTGCGGAAAAGTCCATCGCTCTTCGTTCTGTCGCGGGAGATGCTAACCAGACGCCCAAGGTGGCCTCTCTTTTCCGAGACGCCTTGGTTAAGGGAGGTTTTGCTCCCGCAGACGTCGTTATCACCCCTTATAAAGACACGGCGTATCTCATTGCGCGTTGGCCAGGCAGTGATCCCGCTCTGAAGCCTCTGGTCATTTCCGGTCATATGGATGTGGTGGAAGCCAAGGCATCTGACTGGACGCATGACCCGTTCAAGCCTCAGATCGAAAACGGATATCTGCTCGGGCGCGGTTCAACCGACATGAAGCTCGATGATACACTGGCGATTGCCGCGCTTCTGGAGCTGAAAAAGGAAGGCTACAAACCGCGTCGTGACATCATTCTCGAGTTCTCGGGCGATGAGGAAACGACGATGGCGACTGGCGCTATCATTGCAAGCAAGCTGGCCAATGCGGAACTTGTCCTGAATATGGATGGCGCGAATGGCACGCTGGATGAAAAGACCGGCAAGCCCGATTACTTTACATGGGAAGGTGCGGAGAAGACCTACGCTGATTTCCGCCTGATTGTGACCAATCCGGGTGGCCATTCTTCTGAACCACGGGCGGCTAATGCGATTGATGAGCTTGCGGCTGACCTGCTTCACATTCAGCAGCACCGCTTCAAGCCGGAACTGAATGATCTGAGCCGGAGCTATTTCGTTAATGCAGCCCGGTGGCAGAAGCCGGATATTGCGTCGGCCATGAAAGCGTTTGCGGCCAATCCGTCTGATGAAAAAGCCATCCGCACGCTTTCTGCGGACCCGTCCTTCATCGGACGGATTGGAACGACCTGCGTCGTGACCATGATTGATGGCGGGCACGCTTTGAATGCGCTTCCCCAGCGGGCGACGGCGAATATCAACTGCCGTATTTTTCCCGGTCACTCTCGGGCAGCCATCATGGAGGAGCTGCGTCAGGCCGCTCATGATCCGGGTATGACGATTGAAGATGTAACGGAAGGCTCTGTGGAAACCGCAGCATCCCCGATGCGACCGGATGTCGTGCAAGCCATTGAACATGGCATGCACGTTGCTTATCCAGGGGTTCCGGTTTTTGCGGCCATGTCTTCAGGGGCGAGTGACAGTATGTGGTTTCGCTCTCATGGCGTGCCGAGCTACGGGATCAGCCCGATTTTTATCAAAAACTCTGACTCGTTCATGCATGGTTTGAATGAACGCACGCCTGTATCGGCCATTGCTCCGGCGATGGAAGATCTTTTGGTGTTGATTCCGGACCTGTCTCACTGACAAGAGAACAGCGTCTTCGAAAAGGTCAAAGACGCTGTTTTTTTCAGAAGGCTCAGGGGTTCAGAACGTCACCCAGAAAGTCTGCCCGTCTCTGCGTGACGCGGGCCCGGAGGATAGGGTCTGGCAGCATATGCGTGCCGGGCAGAAGCAGAAGATTGTAGGGCTTTCCCGCTTTCAGGAGGGCCTGCGTCAGCTTCATCGTGTTTTCGAAATAGACGTTGTCGTCCGTCAGGCCATGCATAAGCAGGAGTGGGCGCTTTAATTGATCGGCATACGTCAGGACGTTGCTTTTACGATATCCGTCCGCGTCGTTCTGAGGCGTGTCGAGATAGCGTTCGGTATAGGCGGTGTCATAATCCGCAAAATCGACCGGCGGGGCGCCTGCAACGCCGACCTTGAAAACATCCGGTCGGCGGATTGTCGCCATGGCGGTGAAATAGCCACCGAAAGACCATCCGTAGACACCAACGCGTGTCAGATCGAGTTCAGGGTAGGTTTTGCCGAGCGCCTGAAGGCCGTCGATCTGATCCTGAAGAGGCGCATCAATCAGGTTGCCTTTGATGGCGCGCTCGAAATCATGATCCCGGCCGGGTGTGCCGCGCCCGTCAAGCGTGACGACAACATAGCCCTGATTGGCGAGGCACTGCTCTTCCATGAAGCTTGATGGCGTGTCGTGCACAAGTTTGACGCCCGGACCGCCATAGACGGACAGCACGACGGGGTAGCGATGTCCTTTCTGGAAATGCTCTGGCCGGATGACGGCTGCATCCAGCTGGCGCTCGCCAGCGGTTGTGAACTGAACATGGACGGGAAGGTGAGGGGGCTGTGCAACGCCGGGCAGGGTGGCGAGGATCTTGCCTTTTGCATCGCGGAGCATTGTGCGGCGGGTGCCATCAGCAGACGCGAAGCTGTCGATCATCAGGCGGTGAGCGCCCGATGTGAAATGGATGGTGTGGGTGCCTGGTTCTGTCGCAATGGGCGTTGTTTTGCCGTCGGTCAGCGAGATACGGACAACCTGAGTGTCGATCCGGTTCGGTCGTACCGTAACGACGATACTGTTGCTGTCAGCGTCATAATCATTGAACGCGACGTAAGGTGTCGTGTCTGGAGTAAGAACCCGCTTCAGGGAGCCATCGGCAGCATGATGTTCAAGCTGCCAGGTTTTTCCGCGCTCGGAAGCCCACAGGAAGCCCTGTCCGCCATTCAGAACAACCGGGAGAGCCCGCGCACCGGCTGCTTCCCGTGGGTTCAGGTTCAGCCATGTCTTGTCTGCCTCTGCAAGCAGGACTGAGGTTTTTCCGGTTGCAAGATCGACGGAAAGAACCTGTTCCTGCGTTTGCTGTCGGTTCAAGACAACAAGAAACAGGCCACCGTTCTTCCGCCAGACAGTACGGGCCATGTAAGGCCATGCATCATGGTCCCAACTGATCCAGCGTGTCTTGCCGCCCTTGGCACTGATGAGGCCGAACCGTGTCCGGGCATTGGGGGTCCCGGCACGGGGATAGCGAAACTCGACAGGAGCAGCCTGCGGCGTTTCCGGGTTGGTGATGTAGTGTTTTTCAACCGGGCTGGAATCCGCTTCTTCGAACAGGATCGTCTGGCTGTCCGGGGACCACCAGGCACCGTCTGGCCGTTCCAGTTCCTCTGCGGCTGCAAATTCGGCAAGGCCATTTGTCAGGGTTGGCGTGCCTGTTGTGGTCAGGCGCGTTTGGGCACCGCTGACGAGATCGACGGCGTAGAGATCATTATCGCGAACGACAGCGATGGTCTGCCCGTTTGGGGACAGGCGCGGGGCAATCCAGTTTCCATCAATGGAAGAGACGCGCCCGTCATCGGTGGCGATCCGGATGAGGCGACCTCCCTGAGAGGCCAGAATTGTGCCGCCGTCTTCGCTCATCTGATAGTCCGTAATGCCGGACATGGATTGTCGGGCACGCTCGCGCCGGGCTTTTTCTTCTACCGACAGGTGTTCCGGGCCGGCTTCGGGAGCGGCCAATTCGTGGAGAGTGTGATCCGGGAGATCATAGCGGAACAGGTGCAGGCGTGTATCGAACGGGCCGGAGCGCAGGAACAGAACGGAATGTCCATCCGGGGTGACTTCGGCGTGGTTCGGCAGTCCAAGCGTGCCGTTTCGTGTTTTGGCAAGATCGACCATGCAGGCGGCCGGTTCGGCGGCTTGGGCCGGCAGGGCAGCCAGCAGGGACGGAAGAAACACGCAGGACAGCAAGGCTCTGCGGAGACGGAATGACGGCATGGCGGCTCCGGATGGAAGGATTTTGACATCAATCATGGACCGGCCTGCCGATCCTGAACAGAGTGTCTTCCAGCGAGATGCCGGGTTGCTCACGATTACGGGAGCAGGACGGAATTTACCGGGACTGATGCGCCAGTGAGGTGTTGTCTGTCATGGTGTGTCTCAGAAGAGGAACCTGATGGATATGCAGTATCGTCAGCTAGGCCGTTCTGGCCTCAAGATTTCCGCACTCAATTTTGGCTCTGTCACATTTGGGGGGCAGGGAGATTTCGCCTCGACAGGGAATGTAGATGTTTCAGAAGCCACCCGTATGGTGGACCTCTGCGTCGAGCATGGGGTGAACATGTTCGATACCGCTGATGCTTATTCGGGCGGTGAAGCTGAAGAAATTCTAGGGCGTGTTCTGAAAGGGCGCAGCAGGGAGCTGCTTGTGACCAGCAAGGTTCGGTTCCCGACGGGGAAGGGGCCTAATGAACAAGGGTTATCCCGACATCACATTCTCAATGCCTGCGAAGACAGCCTGCGTCGGCTGGGTCGCGATCATATCGACCTCTATTATCTGCATGAATGGGACGGCCTGACGCCGGTTGAGGAAACGCTGGAAGCGCTTCAGACCCTCCGGGATCAGGGCAAGATCCGTTATGCGGGCATTTCCAACTTTGCAGGCTGGCAGGCCATGAAGCTTCTGTCTGCGGCAGAGCGGGATCGGTTGATTACACCTGTGTCCGAGCAGATCTATTATTCTCTGGAAGCGCGAGACGCCGAGTATGAACTGCTGCCGCTAGCAGTGGATCAGGGCTTGGGTGTTCAGATCTGGAGCCCGCTGGCCTGTGGGTTGCTGACGGGTAAGTATCGTCGCGGAAAGACCGCCCCAGCCGATAGCCGCCGTATCTCGGGATGGCCGGAGCCGGAAGTCCGGAATATCGAAAAGCTCTATGATACCGTCGAGGTTCTGGTCGAGATCGCGGAGGAGCATGATGTTTCAGCTGCTCGGGTGGCGCTGGCATGGCTGCTGCATAAACCGGGCGTGACGTCTCTGGTCATTGGTGCGCGTAAGGAAAGCCAGCTTTTGGATAATCTGGCAGCGGCTTCGCTCCGTCTGACCAAGGCGCAGGTTGCGCGGCTGGACGATGTCAGTGCGCCTGATCTGATTTATCCATACTGGCACCAGCAACGAAACGCCTTTGATCGGCTGTCAGAGGCTGACATGGTGTTGCATGGGCCTGCGAAACGTCATCGGGAGGCTCTTGAAACGAAAAAATGAGTGCCTAAATATTCATCACCGGTCGTCGCCTTCGGGGGCGACCGAGACATCATATGCCGCCGATACGGGGCATGAGAGGACATATCAGAATGGACATTCAGAAGTTTACGGAACGCAGCCAGGGTTTCCTTCAGGCTGCACAAACCATTGCCCTTCGGGATTATCATCAGCAGTTGACGCCGGAGCATTTGCTCAAGGCCCTGCTGGATGACGAACAGGGCGCCGCTTCTGGCCTGATCCGGGCAGCAGGTGGCGATCCGAAAGTTGTTCAGGCCGCCAATGATGCGGCGCTTGCCAAACTGCCGAAAGTTCAGGGCGGTGGCGCTGGCCAGCCACAGGCCACACCTGATTTCGTGCGTCTGCTGGACTCCGCCGAAGCCGCAGCAAAGAATGCAGGCGACAGCCATGTTGCGCAGGATCGACTGCTAGTGGCGATTGCCGCCAGCAATTCTCCGGCAGGTAAGGCGCTCGTTGACGGTAAGGCTGATGCCAGTGCGCTGGAGCGTGCTGTTGCCCAGATCCGCAAAGGTCGCACTGTGACCAGTGCTTCTGCTGAAAACACGTTTGACGCCTTGAAAAAATATGCTCGCGATGTGACGGCGGTGGCGCAGGCTGGCAAGCTTGATCCGGTTATTGGTCGTGATGAAGAAATTCGTCGGGCTATTCAGGTTCTGGCGCGCCGCAGCAAGAACAATCCGGTTCTGATCGGTGAGCCAGGTGTGGGTAAAACCGCGATCGTTGAAGGTCTGGCCCTGCGTATCGTCAACGGCGACGTGCCTGAGGCTCTCCGGAACAAGAAGCTGATGTCGCTCGACATGGGCGCTTTGATTGCCGGTGCGAAATTTCGTGGTGAGTTCGAGGAACGTCTGAAGGCTGTTCTCAAGGAAGTTGAGACTGCAGAAGGCGAGATCATTCTCTTCATTGATGAGATGCACACGCTGGTCGGCGCTGGCCGCTCCGATGGTGCGATGGATGCATCCAACCTCATCAAGCCGGAACTGGCCCGCGGTACGCTTCACTGTATTGGTGCGACCACACTTGATGAATATCGGAAGTACATTGAAAAGGACGCAGCTCTTGCCCGTCGCTTCCAGCCGGTTTTCGTAGGCGAACCATCCGTCGCGGATACGATTTCGATCCTGCGTGGCATCAAGGAAAAGTACGAGCTTCATCATGGTGTTCGCATCACGGATAATGCCATCGTTTCCGCCGCGACGCTTTCCAACCGTTATATCACGGATCGCTTCCTGCCGGATAAGGCCATTGATCTGATCGACGAGGCTGCCAGTCGTCTGCGGATGCAGATCGACAGCAAGCCGGAAGCTTTGGATGAGCTTGATCGGCGCATCATTCAACTGAAAATCGAGCGTGAGGCCATCCGCAAGGAAGACGATACGGCGTCGAAGGATCGGCTGCAGGCTTTGGAAGCCGAACTGGCTGATCTGGAAGAGCAGTCCGATGCGATGGGCGCCGAGTGGCACGCTGAAAAGGATCGCGTCAACGCCATCCAGAAGCTGAAGGAACAGCTGGATACAGCGCGTTCCGATGTCGATGTGGCGCAGCGGCAGGGCAATCTCGCCAAGGCATCCGAGCTGATGTACGGCCTGATCCCGAACCTTGAAGCCCAGATTGCCAAGGCTCAGGAAGAAGAAGATGCAGCCTCCAAGTCAGGTCTGTTCGCTGACAGTGTGACAGAGCAGGGCATTGCTTCGGTTGTATCCCGCTGGACGGGTATTCCGGTAGATCGCATGCTGGAAGGCGAACGCGCCAAGCTCATGCGGATGGAAGACACCCTGCGTGATCGTGTCGTTGGTCAGGAGCAGGCGCTTGTTGCTGTTTCGAATGCTGTTCGTCGTGCCCGTGCAGGTCTTCAGGACCCGAACCGCCCGATTGGTTCGTTCCTGTTCCTTGGCCCAACGGGTGTTGGCAAGACCGAACTGACGAAGGCGCTGGCCCAGTTCCTGTTTGATGACGAAAAGGCCCTGCTGCGGATCGACATGAGTGAATTCATGGAGAAGCATGCGGTGTCCCGTCTGATCGGTGCGCCTCCGGGTTACGTTGGTTACGACGAAGGTGGCGTGCTGACGGAAGCGGTTCGTCGTCGTCCGTATCAGGTCATCCTGTTTGATGAGGTGGAGAAGGCCCATGAGGACATCTTCAACATCCTGCTTCAGGTTCTTGACGATGGTCGCCTAACAGATGGTCAGGGTCGTGTGGTGGATTTCCGCAATACGATCATTGTTCTGACGAGCAACCTTGGCTCGGATGTTCTGGCCAATCAGGAAGATGGTGAATCGCCGGATCTGGTTCAGGCTCAGGTCATGCAGGTCGTGCGTAATCACTTCCGGCCGGAGTTCCTGAACCGTCTGGATGAGATCATCCTGTTCTCCCGTCTGCAGCGTGCAGACATGGGGCGGATTGTCGATATTCAACTCAGCCGCCTGCGGCAGCTTCTGGAAGATCGTAAGATCACTCTGGAGCTGGATGAGAAGGGGCGGGAATGGCTTGCTGAAGCCGGATACGATCCCGTCTACGGTGCACGGCCTCTGAAGCGCGTGATCCAGCGTAGTCTTCAGAACCCGCTGGCAGGCCTGTTGCTGGATGGGACCATCCGCGACGGGGACACTATCCACGTCTCTGCCGGTGAGAAGGGGCTGACGATTAACGGTCATTCCGTCTCGCAAGACTGAGTTCTGCGGAAAACCGGGACTTTCAGAAGAAAAGCCAGATTTTT
>NZ_BEWO01000020.1 GCF_002723975.1 Gluconobacter japonicus | reverse complement strand
CCACCTGACTGCGCAGATCGTTACCGCTTATGTATCCAGCCATGACATCGGAGCTGACGCGCTTCCGGGTCTTATTCGCTCGGTACATGATTCCCTTGCGAATGTTGATGTGCAGGAAGAAGTGCCGGCTGAGAAGCCAGTCCCGGCTGTGCCGCCTCGCAAGTCGGTATTCCCCGACTACATCATCTGCCTTGAAGACGGTAAGAAGCTGAAGCTGCTCCGTCGCCACCTCAAGACAGCTTACAACATGACGCCGCAGGAATACCGCGAGCGCTGGGGCCTGCCGCCGGAATATCCGATGGTTGCTCCAAACTACGCAAGCCACCGGTCTTCCCTGGCTCGCAAGATCGGCCTCGGCCGTCGTCGCGACGACGATTGATCATGTTTCCCGGCTTCCTGACCCTCATCCGCAGGAAGCCGGTATTTTTATTTGCATCTCTGATTGGACAAATGGTCCGTTTTTCGGCTAGGCCGCTGTTATGGTCGTAGATACGAAAGTCGCGGACAGACGCACCCGCACGCAAGGTCGGAAGCCAGCTGGTTCCGCCGTTGTGGATGATTCGCCCATTGCCCGCCTCTGTGTGGAGAATGGTCTGAAAATGACAGGACAGCGCAGGGTGATTGCCCATGTGTTGTCTGAAGCTGACGATCATCCGGACGTCGAAGAGCTGTATCGCCGCGCATCGGCTATAGACAGCCGTATTTCCGTGGCCACGGTGTATCGCACCGTTCGTCTGCTGGAAGAAAAGGGCATCCTTGAGCGTCGTGATTTTGGCGGTGGGCGTGCCCGTTATGAAGCCAGCGACAGTGGTCACCATTATCATCTCATTGACGTGGATAGCGGCCGGGTCATCGAATTCGAAGATGACGAGCCCGTCCGTCTCCTGACGCAGATTGCACAGCGTCTTGGATTCGATCTCGTTTCTCACCGTATTGAGCTGTTCGGGCATCGTCTCGAAAAAGAGACCCCGAAGCGGCCGCTTCCCAAGAGCAGGAACAAGAGCGACACATGAGCACCAATTCGGCCGAGGATAAAAACTCAGCGCCAGGCCATTCGCTCGTCAGCAGTGAAGAAACGCTGAAGCAGATGGAGACTCTCTCCACGTTGGCTCTGAACCGCGATGGCGGCTTCCAGGAGCTTCGGGGTGGGTCTCTGGGAGTGCGGATTGCGGAGACTGAGGCCGAGCGTGATGCTGCTCAGGCGCTCCGTTACAAGGTCTTTTTTGAAGAGCTTGGTGCTCATCCCGACGAACGCACGTTCCGCACCAAGCGCGACGTGGACGAGTTTGACGACGTTGCGGATCATCTTCTCGTCATCGATCACAGTATCGGGTCGGGTGCAGAAGGGGTTGTAGGGACCTATCGTCTGCTCCGTTCTGATGCTGCCGAGAAGATTGGTCGTTTTTACACGTCTTCCGAATACGATATCTCGACCCTGACGGAATTTCCGGGACGTTTGCTGGAAGTCGGACGCTCCTGCGTCGCGCGGGAGCATCGTGGTCGTTCGGCCATGCAGCTTCTGTGGCGCGGCATTGCCTCCTATATCTTTCTGCATCGTATTGACGTTCTGTTTGGCTGCGGAAGTCTGCCGGGTACGGACCCGGATGCTGTGGCCGATCAGTTAACCTACATGCATCACAACCATCTGGCTCCGCCGGCGCTCCGTATCCGCGCCTTACCGGATCGCTATGTGGAAATGCTGCGCGTCGATCCCCATACGCTGGATCACCGCGCATGCCTGAACAAGCTGCCGCCGCTCATCAAGGGGTATCTCCGTCTGGGCGGATATGTGGGTGACGGTGCAGTGGTGGACGAGCAGTTCAACACGACGGATGTTGCCGTTCTGGTAAAAAGCGAGCTTTTGGCGGACAAGTACTACCGTCACTATGAGCGCCGCCTTCGGGACGCTCTCGACTCCTGACATCCCTGTAACGGTCGGGCTGACATGGCTCGGCCGTTTTTTCATTTTGATGGATGGTCGTCTTCATGACTTCGACGCTCCCTGTTCATGGCTGGCGACTTGCTGGCCTGATGGTGCTGGCAGGGGCGTTTGCGGCCCTGTCTCTGCCGCCCGTCTGTGCGCTTTTCACGTTGCCCCTCGGGCTTCTGGTTCTGTACCGGGCCGCTGAGGATGCTGCGTCCTGGAAGGGCGCAGCTTTGTCTGGCTTCCTGTTCGGGATGGGGTTCCACACCGCAGGTTTGTACTGGCTGACAAACGCTATCCTGACACGCGTGCACGAATTCTGGTGGGTGGTTCCGTTTGCCTCCCCGGGTGTGTCCCTGATTATTGCCCCACTGATCGCGGTTCCGGCTGTTCTGTGCCGTCTGGTTCCGGCGGGCTGGAGGCGTGTGCTGATGTTCGGCGGGAGCTGGACTGCTGTGGATATGGGGCGTGTGCTGATCTTCTCCGGCTTTCCCTGGAACCCTCTGGGAAGCGATCTGGAACTTCCGGGGCGCTTTGGTGATGCGCTGATCCAGCCTGCTTCGGTTCTGGGTGTGGATGGTCTGACACTTGCGCTGGTCTTGGCCTCTCTTGCGATCTTCCGTGGTCGGAGAGCGGCATTGCTGGTTCTGGCTGGTGCTGTTCTCTGGGTTGGTGGGGGGGGCTGGCGGTTGTCAGTTTTGCAGCCGCTGCCGGTCATCAATCCGCGTGCTGTTCTGGTGCAGGGGAATGTTCCCGAGGCAGAAATTATTGACCACAAACAGAGCGTCGAGAATTTCCGTCGGTATGTCCGGATGACGGCGCAGGGCGTTCAACAGGCTCGACTGATGGGAGACGATAGGCCGAGTGTTGTGATCTGGCCGGAATCAGGCTTTCCGGGCTTGCTGGATGAAGATGATCTTGCCCGGCAGATTATTGCGCATGCTGCGGGTGGTGCTCCGGCAATGATTGGCTCTGACCGTGAAGAAAACGGTCACTGGTATAACAGTCTCGAAGTTGTGGATCAGGACGGGAAAATCGCTGCGATCTATGACAAGAGCCGTCTTGTGCCGTTTGGCGAATATCAGCCTTGGATTTTGCCCTTTAATGTCTTGCCGGGTGTGTTGACGCCTGGGCCGGGACTGAAAACCTGGAGCATGCCGGATATTGGCAAGGTGGGGCCGATGGTCTGCTATGAGATCATCTTCTCAGGCTCCGTTGTTGCATCTTATGATCGGCCGGACTGGCTTGTCACTATTTCCAATGATGCCTGGTATGGAGACAGTGCGGGTCCACGTCAGCATTTGGCGACTGGGCGGATGCGGGCTGTTGAAGAGGGGCTTCCGGTTGTTTTCGCGAACAATACCGGCATTTCCGCAGTTTACGATGCAGCCGGGCGGGAGACAGCCAGACTGGGGTGGGGAAAGACGGATGTGCTGGTCAGCAATATTCCGTCTCCGCTGCCACCCACACTTTTTTCCCGATATGGACGCGCCATTCCGCTCGGTCTGTCGATTGTCTGTGTTCTTCTGGCTTTCTGGCCGCGCCGGCGGGGTTTGAGAGCCTCGGTTGCAAGGCGTTAAAAAGGTTAATATTGACAATCTAGGGTTGTTTTATTTACCTTCTCTTTCTTGATTGGGAAGGGAACTACATGACAATCGGTCACGGTAAGGTCGAGCCGAAAAGTGCCGCCGCTGCTGGGCCGGTAGATGTGCATGTGGGGAACCGTATCCGTCTGCGGCGCACCCTTCTTGGACTGTCGCAGGAGAAGCTTGGTGAGGCGCTTGGCCTGACCTTCCAGCAGGTTCAGAAGTACGAGCGTGGCGCCAACCGTGTGGGTGCCAGCCGTTTATATGATCTGGCGCGTGTTCTGGACGTGCCAATCGGCTTTTTCTTTGATGACATGCAGGATGGGATGCAGAAGCCACCTGCTCCGCCGGCGCCTGCCTTTGCAACTGGATTTGCGGAAACTCAAGCGACGTTTGGTGGTCCGCCTCCGAAGGCTGCTGCTTCCGTCCCGCCGCGTCTTTTTGATCTTCCGGTTGATGAAGCCGCACTTTTCAGCCGTCGGGAGACGGTTGATCTGGTGAGGTCTTACTATCGCATTCCAGATCAGTCTGTCCGCAAGCGGATGCTGGATCTGATCCGGACGCTTGGCGCACCTGACGATAAAGCGGCCTGAAGGGGCCCCCGCCGGATTACTCCCGGCGGAGAATGCTGTCGTTCAGGAAAGACGAGATCTTTCCGGCTTTGAAATCCGCGCGTAGGCGATCTTCGTCATATTCTGTGCGGACCCAGTCCATGAAGGGCAGGCGGCCTTCAGCTTCGGCTCGATAGCGCAGGAAGAATGCATCCAGGATGCCGGTTCTGGAACGATTGAAATGACCAAAACGCCAGTGAAGTTGCTTCAGGGCGTCTGTCGCAGTTCCGCCTTCAAACATGGTGACCAGCCCTGAAGCCAGTCCCGCACGATCTGCGCCGGACTTGCAGTGCATCAGCATCGGGAACTGAAGCGTCTGATACATGTCGTAAAAGCGCAAGATACGGTCCTTGTGTGGAGCCCCACGGCTTTCAAAAGCCATGTCCAGATGTGTCAGGCCAACCTGCTGACTGGCCCGGCGGGAGAGCGCATCAGAACCACATTTGCGATGTCCGCGCAGATTGACCAGCGTCTTCAGGTGCAAGCGCTGGGTCAGCTTCCGCAGGCGGGCAGGGGTTGGGTGATTGCAGCGCCACACTTTTCCTGGAATGACTTCCGAAAGGTTCGTCCAGCCGAGGCGGAAAATGGAGTGGTCTACGAACAGACTGTCCCACCAGGCGCGTCTCAGATCGGCGGCAGAGGTAATGCGGCCTTCAAACATGCGGATCTATCCTTGACTGTGGGCGCCGGGTGAAAGGCGTGTGGCTGCGGTGTGTCCCATTCCAAACAGGGATGCGTCAACTCTGGAAAAATGCTAATATCGTGGCATGCGCTGGCTTTCTCTTTCCCTGACGTTGTCCTGCCTTTCACTGGGAGGATGTGGTGTTGGTTCCATGTTTGACGGTCCAGCCGCAGACATGACGGCGTTGCCGCCACCGGGGGCCGGTCCGGATCGGGGAGATCACCACCGGCGCCGCCCTCATCCGAGCGGTATGTCTTATGCGGATGATGCGCCGGTTATGCCCATGCCCCCTGGGGGCATGAGTGAGGATAGCCGTCCGCATGAGGCGAGTGGCCCTTCATCAGAAGGCGTCAGCTTTGGGGCTGGTGGCCCTGGAGGAAATACGGCGGACATTACGCCGCGGCCGGCGGTTCCAGACACGGAAGTCTCTTATGGGCAGAACAGTGGGAACTAGTTTTCTGCTGTGACCTCACCGGGTGTCTTCATGATTGCGTAACCTTTGGTGTGCTAGGGCGAAGCCAGTCCTTTTCCCCGGACCGAGCGACGCCTTGGAGATCAAATATGCCCGATCAGGTCGAGACAGATATTAGAGAACGTCTTGCTTTTCTGGGTATCGGCGCCGCGGAAAAAGCCCTGATCAGCCGTATTGGCCAGCAGGTGAGGCAGACGCTTGGGCCTGCACTGGATCGGTTCTATCGTCGGGTTGATGAGACCCCGGCTCTGTCTCGGTTCTTTTCCAATCCGCTTCACCAGAAATCGGCCCGCACTCAGCAGGAGAAGCACTGGAGCCGTATTCTGGATGGCGATTTTGGGGCTGATTATGTTCAGAGCACGAAGGCCATCGGTAACACTCATGCGCGGATTGGGCTTGAGCCTCAATGGTATATTGGAAGTTACGGGCTGCTGCTTGAGGGGATTGTCTCGGGATTCCTGCGTGAAGCATGGCCGCAGCCACCACAGGGATTTTTCGATCGTCTTTTCCGAAAGGCCAAGCCCGTTCTGCCTGTTGAGGAGGCTACGCGCAGAGTAGGTCTGCTGATTAAAGCCGCGTTGCTGGATATGGAGCTGGGGCTTCAGACCTATACCCTGAATATGGATGATCAGGAGCGGTCAAGGGCTGAGAAAGAGCGGACTGAGAGTCTGACCGCTCTGTCTGAAGCTCTCGCCGATGCGCTTGAGCGGATGGCGAAAGGGGATCTGGTGCAGGAAATTGATCCGGATCTGGAAACCGAAACAACCCGGATGAGTGGTGCGTTCCAGAATGCCTGTGCTGGTCTGAGCCATATCGTTCATGCCGTGCGGTCTACATCCGGAGTGGTTGAACATCGTGCAAGAACACTGAGTAGTTCATCGGAAGATGTTGCCTGCCGGATTGCCGAACAGGTTCAGGCCCTGGGGACAGTTTCCCGCAACATTACAGAATTGACGGCCTCCGTGAAGGAGGTGGCTGAAGAAGCCCGACAGGCGGACGAAACAGTAGAGGCTTGTTGCAATGAAACCGGGCAGGGCGCGGAAATTGTTAATCGCACGGTTGAAGCGATGGCGAAAATTTCCGAGTCCTCGACCCAGATTGTGCAGATCATCAGTGTTATTGATGAAATCGCATTTCAGACAAATCTGCTTGCTTTGAATGCTGGTGTCGAAGCTGCAAGAGCGGGGGATGCTGGCCGTGGTTTTGCCGTCGTGGCTCAGGAAATTCGAGCTTTGGCTCAGAGATCGACAACGGCTGCACGCGAGATCAAGGAACTCATCAGCAGCAGCATGGAAGACGTCGAACGTGGTGTGAAAATGGTCGATGAAACTGGTGCGGCGCTCGGGAATATCACCACATCTGTCAGTCGTCTGGGAGAAGCTGTTGGGGAGATTGCGTCTGGTGCGGAGGAGCAGGCCTTAAGGATCATGGAGATCAACGCCAGCACAACCCAGCTTGAAGCTGTCACGAAGACCAATGCAGCCATCGTGCAGGAAATGAGCGGCTCCAGTCAGGAGTTGGTGGGGGATGCGGCAGAACTGATGAAGATCGTCATGAACTTCAAGGTTCGTGACGATCAATCTGCCTTGTCACAGTCCCGTAGCGGTTTGGCGTTTTAGTCTGAAAGATGACGTGCTTCTTCTGGAAGCATGATGGGGATGCCATCCCGGATTGGAAAAGCCAGCTTCGCGCGGGGGCTGATAAGCTCCTGTGTGTCCCGGTCATAGGTCAGGGGGCCTTTGGTTACCGGACAGACCAGAAGGGACAGGAGGCGGGGGTCAAGTTCAGCGTTCATGATTATTCCATGCCCTTTGCCAGAAGATCCAGCAAGACCCCTGCACGATCATCCAGTGTGCCTGCTTCAAGAAGCGCCTGTTTCTGTGTGGGGCTGAAAGGGACAAGCATGGGCAGGACAACAAGAAGCATCTCGTCATCCATCTCGTCGATCAGGGACCAGTCCGTCTGGAGTTCGTGGGCCGTCAGGTAGTCTTTCAGTCGGCTCAGAAGTCTGGAACGATTGATGGGAGAGGGGTCACTCTCCACCAGATCAGAGAAAAACGGAGAGGCGTCGATTGCCCCTTCACGCCAGCCCCGGCGCGTCAAACCTTCCATCAGAAGCCGGAAACGGGTCACGCCCAGCAGGGTGACCGAGAATGTCCCGTCCGGGTGTTCCGTGAAACTGGTGATGCGCCCGAGGGTGCCAATATCGTGCAGGACGGGAAGAGGGTCTTCCTCGTCGTCTTCCTGCGGCTGGATCATCCCGATGAGCCGACGTTCGGCGAGGGCATCCTCCAGCAGGGCAACGTAGCGCGGTTCAAAAACGGTCAGCGGGAGCTGCCCTCCCGGGAGCAACATGGCTCCGGATACGGGAAAAAGCCCGACACGGGGAGGAAGATCGGCCAGCGTCAGGTCCATCAGGGCCGGAACCCTGCGGGGAATGTCGCTGAGATCTACGAATGTATCAGGCGTTCGGGTCATAGGCTCACGAGAACAGGAGGGAGGAGAGTTTGCGGCGTGCGGACAGGGTTATGGGATCGGTATGGCCCCAGGCTTCAAAGAAACGCAGGAGTTCGGTCTTCGCGGCGCCCTCGTTCCAGTCGCGGTCCTTGCGAATGATCTCAAGGAGAAGATCAGCGGCTTCAGCCCGTTGACCGGAAGCGTTCATGGCGGCGGCCAGTTTCAAAGCAATATCGAAGTTTGACGGATCAGCTTCGGCCTGTTGACGCAGAGTGTCCAGTTCAGATGCAGCTTTGGCACCTTCTTTCTTGAGCGCCAGAGCCGCGCGGGCCCCTGTGATTTCTGGGTGAGCGTCCAGCTTTGCCGGAACCTGACCGGAGGCTTCTTCCGCTCCTTCAATTTCATCCAGAGCCAGAAGCGAACGCAGAAGGCCACCCCAGGCTTCCGGGTTTTCCGGCTCAACGTCCAGAAGCTGTGCATAGAGTTCTACAGCTTCAGCTGGCAGGTTTTCAGTCAGTGCTTTCTTGGCTTCTGCAAGAAGATCGGCGGACGGCATTGTGCCCCCCGTTGTCTTCAGCAGGGTTTCAACAAAACGACGGATCTCTCCTTCAGACTGCACACCCTGGAAAAGATCGAGGACCTGCCCTTTCCAGAATGCGACGACGAGGGGAATCGACTGCAGGGGGAGACCCATCTGGGCAAGTTGGGCTGCGAGGGATTTGTTGGCCTCGACATCTACTTTGACAAGGCGGACACGCCCTGCCGCAGCGCGGATGACTTTTTCAAGAACAGGGGTGAGCTGCTTGCAGGGGCCACACCAGGGAGCCCAGAAATCCACCAGAATGGGGGTTTGCTGGCTGGCTTCAACCACATCAGCCATGAAAGTCGTCTGGTCAGCGTCAATGATAGGGGAGGGAGCTCCCTGTGATGGAGACTGGCCGATCAGATGTTCGTCAAAAGTGCTGCTCATGAAAAGGAGGCCATCCTGCTGGAGAAATCCGGTTTTCCGAAAGATCGGGGTTGATGGGGATCAGTGCAAGAGGACTTTGGGCTGAGGGAAGCTGGAATAGCTCAGGAAAAGGCGAGGGATCCCCATGGAATCGGAAGAAATGGAAAATTAATCTGCCTGATGTGTTTTCCCTCTTGCGCAGGCTTCGAAGTTCGGTAATAACACCGCCCACGGAACGCGGGTGTAGCTCAGGGGTAGAGCACAACCTTGCCAAGGTTGGGGTCGTGGGTTCGAATCCCATCACCCGCTCCAGTATTGAAAAAGACGCCTTTGGGCGTCTTTTTTCGTTTCTAGTGCTGGATATTTTTCTCATCAGGAAAATGCTTTTCAGAGTGTCTTTCCTCTTGCGAACTTTGCCGGTTTCCGTCATAAGCCGCATCACGGAACGCGGGTGTAGCTCAGGGGTAGAGCACAACCTTGCCAAGGTTGGGGTCGTGGGTTCGAATCCCATCACCCGCTCCAGATTGAAAAAGACGCCTTCGGGCGTCTTTTTTCGTTTTCGGATATGATTTTATTTCCTGAAAATCATTCCAGTCAGGTTCAAAAAAACGGCCAGTCAGGATAACCTGCTGGCCGCTGTTTCTGATCTTCGGAAAGCGCTTGGGCTTAGAAGAACTGGATGTGGCTCTTGAAGCCAAGCATGGCTGCGTCATGCAGGGCGGCCTGGCCACCTGGGCGGAAGTAGTACTGGAAGTCAGGCGCGAACGTCACGCCGCGCATTACATGGATACGGTAGTTCGCTTCAAGCACTTCGCCGTAGTTCTGGATGCCGTAGGACCCGTTCATGAGAGACATGCCGCGGGCAAGTTGCAGACGCTGCGTGTCTGAAACGCTGCCAGCAACGCGAACATAGGTAAAGTTCACGCCAATGCCGTCCAGGGGACGAGCCTTCCAGAAGCCACTGTCCACAAACCCGATTTCATACTGCTGGGCACGGGTCTGCGTGCGGGGGCTGTTGGCATAGAAACCGGCAAGAACGATCAGGCCTGCATCCGGATTGCCCGGGGTATGGTGACGCAGCACCATCTGGTCCACCAGTGCCCATGCAGCCCAGGAGTAGTTTACCGTTCTCTGTGGCAGGCCTGTTATGACAAACGGATTGCCGTTGACGTCATAGTAGTTGTCCTTGTGAGGCGCGTTGTCGATCGCGTAGCCGATCTTGTAGTGGCCGGGCAGGTGATCTTTGCCAAATAACGGTTCCCAGCCTGCTTCAACTGGCACGGCTTGACCGTTGATGTCGGCGCCGTTGAACTTGAAGCCTGTCCGGTACTGGACGTTGTTGTAGATGCCGGCCTGCGCGAAATACACACCCGTTTGGATATAGGTACTTTTGGTCGGGCGGACACGGATACGCGCTGCCCAGACCGCGTCTGGGTAAGACGAATGGGTTGTATTGTCAGACGATGCCTTGGGGTTACCGCAGAAGGCATTGTTCTGGAAATTACAGTACAGCGGGTTGGCGGAGAAGTCGTTCAGGAACGGAATACGGCCTGCTGCAACGTCGAAATGGCCGTTTCCGAGTGTTTCTTCGCCGTATGCGTAAACAAGGTGGACCACCACGTTGCCGCCAGCACCGTAGATTTCGGAACTGGGGTTGAGGTTGTCACCGAACATGCGGCTGGCCGGAATACCGTAACGGCCGACAACGACAGCATGGGTTGAAAAGCCACGGATACCGGCGAGCTTTTCCCAGTCGATGTCGTTTTCAAGGCTGTACTGGCCAGCATTGCTGCTGCCCTGGCGCAGTCCATAGCCAGGTGTTGGCTTGGTAATGGCGCCAGTATATTCGTTTGTATTGTCCATCATCAGCGCAATACCACGATCACGCAGCCACTTGTTCCAGCCGAAAGGGTTGGTCAACAGCGCTTCAGGCTTTGGAAGCGGCGGAACCTGTTCCTTGTCGAAGGACAGAATGGTGAGTGGTGTATTAACGCGGACGCTGGGGTTTTCCGAGTTCTGATCCGGCCAGTCCATGACTGTGATAGGCGCGAGGACGTGGACTGTCGTGACCTTCTTGCCAGGGGCTGACTGGACAACGGTCGTGACAGGGGCCGGGGCCTTGGCCGCACTTTCAGCGGCGGCGATGGCGGGCGTGAGCGAAACCGCACAGGCTGCGGCATAGAGATGCAGGCGAGACAAGTCTCTTATCCTCGGGTATCAGGTTGCGAGATCTTCGTAACACTTTATCGGGGATAAAGAACAGTGATTATGAGATAAAAATCTCAAAAATCACGTTCATATGATACGAGCTGTGCTTTTTAAGGAACAGATACAGCTTGTACAAGAAAAAAGAGTTTGTGATCCGTATAAAACGGATCACAAACACGTATTACTTTGCAGCGGCCAGTGCTGCTTCGATCACTTTACCAGCTTCTTCCTTGCCGGCCCAACCCGTCACCTTGACCCACTTGTTCGGCTCAAGATCCTTGTAACGCTCGAAGAAGTGTTCGATGGCTTTGCGGGTGATTTCCGGCAGATCGTCGATGGACTTTACGTCTGTGAACTGCGGGTGGATTTTGTCGTGCGGAACACAGATGATTTTCTCATCCTGGCCGCTTTCATCTTCCATCTTCAGCATGCCGATCGGGCGTGCACGGATGACGGCACCCGGAACAACGGCGGCTGGAGCCAGCACGAGGGCGTCAGCAGGATCGCCGTCAGCGGCGAGTGTGCCCGGAATAAAGCCGTAGGCGGCCGGATAGGCCATAGGAGTGAACAGGAAACGGTCTACGAAGATCGCACCGCTTTCCTTGTCCACTTCGTACTTGACCTGGGACCCCTGCGGGATCTCGATAACTACGTTAATGTCGTTCGGCACGTCCTTGCCGGGCGAGATCTTGGAAACGTCCATGATGTTCATGTCCTGAACTGGTTTTAAGACGAACGAACATTAACGGTCCTTCAGCTTTCTGCCCAGTGCGGAAGAAAAACACCCAGAAACGCAGAACGCCCCGACGTAAGGTCGGGGCGTTCATACGGAAAGCCAATGATCAGAAGATCAGTGTGCTCAGAGAAGTGGCTGGGCGGCCTTCAGCGCATTGTGGCAGGCTGCGCGGCGGTCATCTTCATTGGTATAAGCCACGAGATAATAGCGCTTGCCGTTGCTGTTGAAATAACCAGCCGTGCCAAGAGCGTAGTCGTCATTGCCGACTGTCTGTTCGGTAGCCTTGTACTTCTCGCTCAGGCCATACAGAGCCGGATTGCCTTCGTCGTAGGACAGATACTGCAGCTCGATGCAGTAGTTCATGATTCCTGCGAGGTTAGCGGGAGAAACGCCTGTAAAATCCTTGCCTGGCGTGCCCTGAACGGCTGGCGGTGGCGGCGGTGACTGTTCCTGTGCCAGAGCGGCCGACGAAACCATACCGAGGCCAACTACGAGGCCAAGAGCGGGCACGATACGACGAAACATGGACGGTATCCTTTCTGAGACCCTGTCTTCCGCGGCACCCCGCGGTTGAAACGGAACACTTCTCCCGTTTGCGTGAAAAGAAAAGTCCGTTGCAGAACATTTCTTCGTGAGCATTCAAAAGGTGGGGTCAAGATAAGGAGAGCGGGCATCGAAGAAGACACGGTTTGTGGTCAGCTCGGTGGAAATCACATCCAGCGCTGTCAGGGCGGCGATCAGAATAAATCGCTGTCTGGGACGCGATTCGGTTGTTTCACAGTCTCTGAGGCGCTGGATGGCCAGCAGGGTGGCACGCAGGGTTCGGCCATAATGGCCGTGATACCGGCCGCTGAAGTGGCTCATGCGGGCCAGAACGAGGTTCAGGGCCTGATGGGCGCGTGGACTCAGGGCGGCATCATGGCTGATGGCCCGCAGACGCATCAGGTTCAGCATGACACGCATGGCGGACAGGATGCCTTGCAGGTAGGCATGAACGACGGGAGAGGGAGTGTCTGCCGAGTTGGTCATGAGACGGACGAAACGGTCTACGTTGCGGGAGACGATCACATCCAGTGTGGTGTCGTTTTTCCCGTCTGCGATGTGATGCAGATCCCGGAGAATGTTTTCCCGCATGGTCCAGCGCTGATGGGCCGGATCGTAGGGCAGGAACACGCGATACATCCATGTTGTGTAGAGCAGACCCAGAACAAGCGGCAGGGCGGTATTGAAATAGACGATCTCGTCCGTTCGTCCTTGGTTCGAGGGGCCAAGCATGATGGGCAGGAACAGATTGTACGACACGGCCGGAAGCGTCAGGGGAGGATAAGCGAAAGCGAGTCCGCCCAGCATCATGGCGACGCCGGACCACATGCCTAACATCTCAAAGGTGGTAGGTTTGCCGAGCAGGAGCAGGTCGAGAACGCCACCGGCAAGAACCGCACAGCAGGCGCCGTGCAGAAAAGCCTGTGTGGCCAGAGCCGGTCTTTCGAGTGTGGAAAACAGACTGCATGCGATTGCGACGAACATGATGAATGTCAGGCCGCTGGGCCACGCCGTCGCAATCCAGATCACGCCGGCTCCGAAGACCGTCACGGAGGAGCGCAGGCTGTTGACGATGGCCTGTCGCCAGTCCCGGTAGGATCGAATGGGTTCATGGAAATGATCGTGCGGCTTTGGATTTCTGCTGGCTTCGAACTGACGAAGGGCCATACGCAGAGCGTCGATCAGTTCCACGAGGGCCTGTTGCAACATGCCGTGGCGTAACATGGTCGCGCGATCATCTGCTCCCGGGAGGTTCGTTCCGAAATACTGGACAACGCGGTGGCGGCAGTCCCGGCGGAGGCTTCGCAGGTCATCCAGGATCGCTTCCATGGGTTCGGCTCTTTCAAGCCTGTCGGGAAGGGTCAGAAACATCTCCCGGATGCACTCTGCCTGTTTAAGAAAAGCATCATCCTGACTAAGGGGCAGGCGCATGAGTGTGGCCAGATCGAGCGCTCTGGCCAGCAGGACGGCAATGTCCGCCAGTGCAGCCCGGGTGTGATCGCCTGCGTGATCCTGACGGCCCAGCTCGACTTCCGCAAACTCGACCTGATCTCCGAGGGTTGTGATACGGGTGAAGACCGGCTGCATGGTTTCCAGCGCATCGACCTTCCCGATGAGAATATCGGCGATTGTGAGCAAGGCTGGTTTGAGTGTGTCCTTGAAGGTGCTGGAAAGTTGCTGGCGGGTACGCCTTGTCAGGCCAAGTTGAAAAAGCCCGGAGACAGAGGCCTCAAGAACAATGCCCAGCACGATATAGGTCGCGCGGGACATGGCGATTTCGAAAATGTGGTGAGGGTCCGCGATTCCATCCAGCGAAACGATGGCGTAGGTGAAGCCGGTCGCGCGCATGCCGTGGATGCGGTAATTGGTCATGGACGCCGGGCCGGGCATGAAGGTCCCGATCAGGCAGAACAGGCCGATTCCCGCCGCCAGCAGCAGGATGAACATCAGTGGTGCCTGTGGGCAGGCCGCGACGAGGGCCACCCCCGAGATCACGCCCAGAACCATGCCGAACAGATGCCATTTTGCCTTGGCCAGACTTCGCCCGCGTGTGCCTTGTGCCACCATCCAGACGGTCAGGGCGGCCCATTGGGGGCTGCCGAGTTCCATCTTCAGGGCGATTCCCAGTGCCAGCAGGGATGTCAGGGTTGTTCGGAGGGCGTATCCGGCCATGACCGGATCGGGAGCGTAGAGCCAGCGCAGCTTGCGCAGAAGCAGCGCCGGGCTGGCGGATATCACCGGTTTTGCCAGCGGGCAAAAGGATGTCGGGTGTCTTCCATGATGTCTTCCCCCAGAGCAATACAGGCCGGCAGGTGCCATCTCGAAACGGCGGCAGCGGCTCTGGAAAGTCCTGTCGGAGACGGGAAGGCGTTAGACACATAATGCAAAAAAAGACATTTCGCCATGTCAGGCCTTGCAAAAATGCGTCAGGTAAGCGATTTCGTGCAGCAACCGCGCGCCTGTAGCTCAATTGGTTAGAGCCGGCCGCTCATAACGGCTTGGTTGGGGGTTCGAGTCCCTCCGGGCGCACGGTGTTTTATTCTGTCTGGCGTGCCCTCTGTTGCCGCCCATTCCACGTTCCACCCCGATCAGGAGACCTCGCATGGCCGCCTACCAGTATGTCTATGTCATGAAGGATCTTACAAAGGCCTATCCGGGTGGACGTGAGGTCTTCAAGGGCATCACGCTCTCCTTCCTGCCGGGCGTGAAGATCGGTGTTCTCGGCGTCAACGGTGCCGGTAAGTCCACGCTGCTCAAGGTGATGGCCGGGATCGATAAGGAATTCGGTGGTGAGGCCTGGGCCGCTGAGGGCGTCAAGATCGGCTATCTTGAGCAGGAACCAAAGCTTGATGAAACCCTGACGGTCGGGGAAAACGTCGCTCTTGGTTTTGGCAAGCTCAAGCATGCCATTGATCGCTTCAACGAGATTTCGATGCTCTTCGCAGAGCCGATGTCCGATGAAGAAATGACGAACCTGCTGGCCGAACAGGCCGAGCTTCAGGAAATCATCGACGCAGGCGACGGCTGGGAGCTGGACCGCAAGCTGGAAATCGCTCTGGATGCGCTGCGTTGCCCGCCAGCCGACAGCCCGGTTGACAAGCTGTCCGGTGGTGAGAAGCGCCGTGTGGCCCTGTGCCGCCTGCTGCTGGAAAAGCCTGACATCCTGCTGCTCGATGAGCCGACCAACCATCTTGATGCTGAGAGCGTCAGCTGGCTCGAAAAGACGCTGCGTGATTATCAGGGCACCGTCATGGTCATCACCCATGACCGTTACTTCCTGGATAACGTCACGAACTGGATTCTCGAACTCGAGCGTGGCCGTGGCTATCCGTTCGAAGGCAACTACTCGTCCTGGCTGGAACAGAAGCGCAAGCGTCTGGCCCAGGAAGAGAAGGAAGAGAGCTCCCGTCAGCGTGCACTTGCTGCCGAGCAGGAGTGGATCAACAGCTCTCCGAAGGCCCGTCAGGCCAAGAGCCAGGCTCGTATCACCAAGTACGAAGAGATGCTGGCTGCCAACTCTGAAAAGGTTGGTGGTACAGCGGATATCGTCATCACGCCGGGCCCACGCCTAGGCGGTACGGTGATCGAGGCCGAGAACCTCTCCAAGGGCTTTGGCGATCGTCTGCTGATTGATGGTCTGAACTTCAAGCTGCCGCCAGGTGGCATCGTGGGTGTGATCGGTCCGAACGGTGCGGGTAAGTCTACGCTGTTCAAGATGATCACGGGTCAGGACAAGCCGGATGGTGGCTCACTGAAGATCGGTGAGACGGTAAAGCTTGGCTATGTTGACCAGTCCCGCGATACGCTGGATGCCAACAAGACCGTCTGGGAAGAGATTTCCGGGGGTACGGACGTTATTCAGCTTGGGAAGCGGACGGTTCCGTCCCGTGCCTATGTGGGAGCGTTCAACTTCAAGGGTTCTGACCAGCAGAAGCGCGTCGGCATTCTGTCGGGTGGTGAGCGGAACCGCGTGCATCTTGCCAAGATGCTCAAGGAAGACAGCAACGTTCTGCTGCTCGATGAGCCGACCAACGATCTTGACGTTGATACACTGCGTGCCCTCGAAGATGCTCTGGCAGACTTCGCTGGCTGCGCCGTGGTCATCTCCCATGATCGCTGGTTCCTTGACCGTCTGGCCACGCATATCCTGGCCTTCGAAGGCGACAGTCACGTTGAGTGGTTCGAGGGTAACTTCCAGGACTACGAAGAAGACAAGCGCCGCCGTCTTGGACCGGATGCGACCGAGCCAAGCCGCATCAAGTATCGCCCTCTGGCCCGCTAAGACGGACCGTTCCTTTTGCTCGTCACCGGGGCAGGGTAATCTGTCCCGGTTTCTGACGGTTTGAGGAGGCCCGTTTGCTAGGGCGCGAACTCCGTACTGCACGTCTGGTTCTCACTCCGGTCAACTGGCCGGATCTTGAGGATATGATTGCTCTCAAGGCTGATGCCGGTGCTTTCGGACAGATGCTTGGTGGCGTGCGAAGCCGCTTTGATACGGAACAGGAAATGGCTGAGGACGTTGCGTTCTGGGCCAGGCGCCGTATTGGGATTTTTGCCATCCGTGAGAATGGGCGCTTTGTTGGGATGACGGGCGTTCATGAACGTCCGGATGGTCGTGGTCTTGGGCTGAGATTTTCCATTTTTCCATGGGCTGCCGGACGTGGACTTGCGCGCGAGGCCGCTGCTGCTGCGATCCGGTATGTTCTGGATGAAGGAGAGCCACGTATTGTGGCTGTGGCCAAGGAAGACAATCTGGCCTCCCGTGTTGTGCTTGGCAGTATCGGCATGCGGCATGTCGATACGTTCGAACGCGATGGCAATACGATGTTTCTCTACGAAATAACGTCCGGCTGACACGGAGCGGGGAGACAGCATTTGTTTCCCGGCTCCGCAGGCACTACCGTCTCAAACAATACGACAGTATTCATTGAGGAATGTGGTGTGGCCGAATTTTTGAAAAATATGCGGAAAATAGCGTTTGTGTTGGCCGTTGCGGCGAGTGCGGGGACAGCGATGGCTCAAGCGGGTGCGGTCAAGCCTGCGGAGAGCGTTGTTGGGGGGATGCACATTATTGATCGTACGCTTGTGCTGCCCGTTGGTGGGACGGAGATTGTTGCCCTCCCGCCTGATCTGCAAACCGCGACCCTGAGTTTGCCAGATGTTTTACACGTCAATCTCGTGTCCCAGAAAGTTGCGGAAATTCTGGCGCATCATGAAGGGCAGACCGATGTTCTTTTTACGGGAAAAGACACGATTTACCGTTTCCATGTGACTGTCGTGAAGCGTCCCGTTCGTTAACTGGGGGCTTTAGGGTACGAGCATAAAAAAAGGCCTCCGAAACGGGAGGCCTTTTTTTGTGATGTCCTGTCCGCAGACGGTTTCATCAGTGGTGATTGTTGAGCTGATGCTCCAGTGCGGTGTTCAGAGCGCCGACATCGCCGCCATGGCGGGAAAGGTAGGAGCTGTAGTCGCCACGCTGGTTCATGCGCAGGCTGGCGCCTTCACCATACATGTCCACAACCTTTGACGGGTTTCCGCCAATGATAAGCTGCATGTTGACTTCAGGCTGGCCTGGACGGTCGATGAGAGCATTGACGCGCTCACCATCCGGTGTCGGGGTGGAACCCGTCACACGAAAGCTGACGCCCTGATAGTTGCCGATCTGGTCCGTGATGGTGTTGACCAGAACCTGATCGAAGAGCTGAAGATATTTCTGCTGCTGGGCCGGTGTTGCCGTGCGCCAGTAGCGGCCGAGGCAATATCGGGCGATGCCCTGAATATCGACGTTGGACTGAAGCAGCGGGAGAACTTCACGCTTTTTCTCAGCCAGTGGTTTGCTGGAATTGACGATGCTGACCAGCTGGCCACCGAAGGAGTTCACGAAATCTGTTGCCGGGTTGGCGTGTGCGACACCGGCCCCGAACGTGAGGGTTGCAGCAAGTGCACCAAACAGGGCGCGGCGCGAAAGGGCTTTAAGCATGCGTTTGTCCTCAGTTGTACCAGTCTGGGGTGGTGGCGCGGTGATCGTTCTGCATGGCGTCAATCTGGCTCTGGCGGTTCTGCTGCCATGCACTGCGGACGTAAGAGTACGGATCAAGGCTGTCCTGCTCCAGATGATCGATCTGATCCACACTGTTGGCAAAGCCATCAACCGTGCCCAGAATATTATAAGCCCAGTTGAATGTCAGCAGCCCGTACCCTCTTGGCACATAGTTGATCGGGGTTAGAGCCTGACCGATCGCGTAACCTGCGCCATCGCGGAAGTTGCTGGGGCCTACGAATGGAATGAAGAGATATGGCCCGCTCGGCACGCCCCATGTTCCCATGGTCATGCCCGGATCCGTCTCATGCTGTTTGTATCCGACCAGACTGGCAACATCGAAGAACCCGGCCACACCTGCACTCATGTTGATCGTAAAGCGCATGAACGAGTCGCCTGCGCGCCGTGGCTTTCCTGCCCCGACATCGGAGAAGAACACGGCAGGCTCGCGCCAGGTTTCATTGATATTGGAAATACTGTGACGCACCGGCTTCGGCACGGCCCAGACCCAGGCCTTGGCCACGGGGCGCAATGCGACGTGGTAGGCCCACATCTGGACGTTATACATTTTCCGGTTCAACGGTTCGTAGGGATCGTTGGCAGCCTTGTAGTCGGCCAGGTCGTCCGGATCTTTCGGCGGCGGATTGCGCAGGGAGCCACAGGCCCCCAGCGTCAGCAGTGCCAACACGCCTGCGATGGCTCTGCTACGACGCGAGCGCGTCGCCTTCTTACCGATTCTGTCCTGCCGAGAGTCCATAACCATTCCTCAAAAACCCCACTCCGCGGGCGTGCTCACAAAGACTTCATCTGAAAACGGAAATTTTCCAAATCCGTTCCCATTCAATTATCATGCCGCTAGCAGAGCCATGAGCCGTCCGTCGCGGAAAACTGCGGAAGGCGGTAGTCATAGCCTATACTGGGCTAGCCCGCACCCCTCTATGTCTCCAAATTATGACACAGGGAACGAACGTGATCCTTTAACGATCCAGAAGTCTGAAGGACACTCCGGGCACTTTGACGATTGAAATATTTTGAGAGCAGTGTGGCGCCAACTCAACACCACGGAGTTTTTTCGGTGTCTATTTCCGCTTCTCTCAAAGCCCCTCTTTTCGCCACTGCTGCTCTTGTTGGACTGTCCTTCGGTGTGGCGCAGGCTCACCCGGCTGTCAGTTCACAGCCCTGGGGCACAACGGCGGACGGCAAGGCCGTTCGGATTGTGACGCTGAAGAACGATCATAACGTCACCGTTCGTGTCATTACCTATGGCGGCATCATCCAGTCCGTTGAGACGCCGGATCGCAACGGGCATGTTCAGGATGTTGTTCTCGGGTTCGGTGACCTGAAGGGCTACACGGTCGATAGTGCCAAGGGTGGCCTGTTCTTTGGGGCCATGATCGGCCGTTACGCCAACCGTCTGGCAGGTGGCAGCTTCCCGGTTGAGGGCAAGGTCTATCATACGGACATCACCGCCGGCCCGAACGCCCTGCACGGTGGCAAGAAGGGTTTCGACAAGAATGTCTGGACGCTTGAAAAGACCGGGACCAACGGATCTGGCGCGTATGTGACCCTCAAGCTGGTCAGCCCTAACGGCGATCAGGGCTTTCCTGGTACTCTGACGACGCACATTACCTACACACTGGGCGATGACGATGCGCTGGCCCTGCATTATGTCGCCACAACTGATGCGCCGACAGTTCTGAACCTGACGAACCACAGCTACTGGAACCTGAATGGCGAAGGCTCGGGCAGCATCGAGCCGGAAATCCTTCAGCTGAATGCGGACAGCTTCACGCCGACGGACAGCACATCCCTTCCGACCGGGCAGATCGTTCCCGTGGCAGGAACACCGCTGGACTTCAGCAAGCCGACAACCATTGGGGACCGTCTGCGCAGCAACGATCAGCAGATGATGTATGCCCGCGGGTATGACATGAACTGGGTTGTTAACGGCGCTTACGGTCAGGCTCCGCGCCTTGCGGGCAAGGTTTACGATCCCCGCTCTGGTCGCAGCATGGAAATCCTGACGAACCAGCCGGGTCTTCAGGTCTATACGTCCAACTCGCTGGATGGTGGTTATGCTGGCATTTCTGGTCGGGCTTATCGTCAGACCGATGCTGTTGCGTTCGAGGCTGAGCACTATCCCGACAGCCCGAACCATCCGTCTTTCCCGACGACAGAGCTGAAGCCGGGCCAGACCTTCGATTACACGACGATCTTCAAGTTCTCGAACAAGTAAGGCTTTCGGGCACGCGAACAAAAAAGGGGGCGATCCGCAAGGACCGCCCCCTTTCTGTTGACCCGGAGGATCAGAAGTTCACGCCTGCCTGAAGGAAGACGTAACGGCCCATATAGAGGTTGCCGTAAAGTGCCGAGGCACTGTTGTCTGTTCCGCTGGCGACAAAAGGTGGCTTCTTGTCGAGAATGTTGGTGACGCCGCCCTGGAAGTTCCAGGTCTTCCAGCGGTATGTCACCGTCACATCGTGGGAGAAAATCCCAGGGGTGCTGGTGCGGCCATAACCGTTGGCGCGTGTCAGGTCCGTTGTGCCGTCGTTCCAGCGCATACCACCGATGTAGTTCATCATGTAGGTGACGCCGACGGGGCCATGCTGCCAGCCGACTGTCGCATAATCACGCACGCGCGGCATGCCGTAGCCTGATTGATACATCATGCGGCCTGCATAGTTGTACCACTGACCGCCGACCTCGTTCTGCTGCAGATAGCTGACGAGCTGCTGGAAGTTGTTGGACAGCGTCAGGACATCGTGGGCTGTAACACGGATACGGTAGTCCAAATCAAAGTCGATACCGCTCGTCTTCAGGCCGCCGATATTGGCATAGGTGGACGTAACGGAGTTGATCTGACCCGTGCTGGCAACACGCGTGATGGCACTGCAATAGTTCGTGTTGGCACCCGTATAGCACTGATCCATGATGTACTGGCTGCTCAGATACGTGATCATGTTCTTGAGCGTGTAGTGCCAGTATTCCACGGAAGCCGAGAGCCCCGGAATCCAGCGCGGCGTGATAACCGTACCGATCGTGTAGGTCCGGCCGGTTTCAGGCTTTAGCTTGGAATTGCCGCCATACAGTGTTGGCGTCTGGCCGGAATAGGCCGAAGTGAAGCTTGAAGAATTGATGCCCTGCTTGGCGCAGGTGGCGGCGACCGTTGCAGATTTTGCACCATAGGAGGCCGCCTGAACGGAGTCACACGGGTCTGTTGCAGACGCGTAGCCGAGGGACTGGCCGCCATACAGTTCATAAACGTTCGGCTGACGGTAAGACGTGCCAAGCGTCGCGCGGAAGCGGATGTCCTGGATTGGCGCCCAGTTGATGGAGGCCTTCCAGTTCTTGGCGCTGCCAAACGTGTTGTACTCAGAGTAACGGCCCTGCGCGTCGATCGTCAGATCCTTGGCAAGGAACGCATTGTGCAGCAGCGTGGCCTTGCCTTCGAGGTAGCCTTCCGTGACGTTGAATCCACCGCCCGTGTAGGAGGCGGAGTTCGTTAGCGTCTGACCGGACTCAACGAGCGCATCCGGATGGTAGGCAAGCTGCTCGCCGCGATGTTCCATACCCAGCGCGATACCCAGATCGCCACCGTTCTTCCACGGCATATGCACAACATGGTTGTTGTTGATGCGCAGATTCAGGTCACGCAGCTGGTAATAGTAATGATCGTGCGACGTGTAGTTGGAATAGGCTGCCGCTGCGGACGAGAGCTTCGTGAACGGGTTGGACAGGACGCAGCCAGCGGCTGCATTGCAGACAGACGGATTGTAGATCAGCGCGCTGTCCGAGTTTCCGGGTTCGACCTGTTCCAGACCATAGGTCTGAAGCAGTTTGGCGTAGTTGCCGACGCCTGATGTCTGCGACATGACCTGATTCCATCCATAGGAATAGGACAGATCATAGTTCCAGCCGTGGGTGATTGCGCCCTTTACGCCTGCAATTCCGGTGTAGGTGTCGGATGCGGTTTCGCTGCGACGGTTCCCCCATTCGGACATGCGCTTGTACATGACTGCGTCTTCACCCGTTGGGTTCCCGGGGTAGTCGGCAGGGATATACAGTGTTGTTGGCAGCGTGGACGGATAGATGCTGCCGGAAACGGGCATCGCTGCCATCGTCGTGGACGAATTGCGGTGGCTGTAATTGAAGTTCAGATACGGGGTGAAGTGCTCGTTGATGTCATAATGCGCGTCAAAACCGAGCGTCGCGTTTGTTAGCGAGTTCGTCAGGTTCTGGTCATTGCCGTAGTTGTAGCGGTCAGATTTTGTGAAATTACGGACGCCACCTGTACCGGTTGCGAGATAATCCCCGCTATCCGTGATGAAACGGCCGGCAGTCGGAATGGACGAGCCATAAGAGATGCTGGACGCGCTGGCAGGATCGTTGATCTGAACCGGGTTGGCCCAGGAACGGCTGTTCTGCTTGATCCCGCTCTGGGTCATGTAGGAGCCGGAGACGGTCACGTTGCCGCGGCCATGATCGAAGTTCCAGCCCTTGTAGCCGGAGATCATGCCTGTCTGGCCGTCACCAACATCTGTGATGCCACCACGAACCGTGATGTTGCCATCGCTCAGGTTGTGCTTGAGCTTGATGTTGATGACGCCGGAAACGGCATCGGCACCATAAAGTTCTGAGCCACCATCCTTGAGGATTTCAACGCTGGCGATCTGATGAACATTGATCGTGTTCATGTCGAAGCAGCTGTTGTTGCCGTTGATGGCGGCGCGCTTGCCATCAACGAGAACCAGAACGCGGTTCTGACCAAGGTTACGGATGTCGGTGCAGGAGGCGCCGCCCGTTCCGTTGGTCTGGCTGTTCGTTGTTCCAGACGATCCGATGGAGGGCAGACGTTGCAGGTAATCGCCAAGTGTCGTGGCGCCTGTCTGTTCGATCTGTTTGCTCGTGACGATCTGGACCGGGTTGGCGTTCTGGTTGTTGGACGTGCTCAGGGCCGACCCTGTTACAACGACGCTTTCAGAGCGGCCCGCATCAATAGAAGCAACCGCACGACGGCGATTAACCTGAGCGCTTAAAGTTGGTGTTGCGGGGGTGGAAGCAACGGATGCCGTCGTACCAACGGGAGCCTGTGTTGCTGCTGTTGTTTTAGCAGCCGTTTTGGCGTGTGAGAATGTGCGATGAGAGGACGCACGGTGATGCGTGCTCGTGGCGGTCTGTGCGTTCGCGGATGCGGTCGCGTCCAGTCCCATGCTGAGAACGGAAGCGCACAGAAGCAGCTCCCTGCGTCGATGAAGAATCATGTGGGCTCACAGTCAGACTATATTTCTGAGATCCCCCAAGTAATGTTTTTGTCTCAGAACTTTGTCTATCCGGAAATATCTGGAACAGATGCCCTTTAATCACGCTGTTGCATAAATATCATCAAACTAAAACAAAACTATACTTTCTGTTTCTTGGTAATTAAAAGCGTTAATCATAGAAACAATCTTGTTTCATACAGAAACAATATCGACGTGCAGGCAGGAGTCCTGCCTGCTGTTTGTGTCAGGAGGCGGGATGGACAGGGTTTGCGGAGGCAGCAGTTTTCAGTGTTCCGAGAATGCGCGCGGGGTTTCCGACGGCTGTGGCATTGGCGGGAATATCTTCCAGAACCACTGAAGCGGCCCCGACGCGCGCGTTCTCGCCAATGATGAGCCGGCCCAGAACTTTGGCGCCCGAACCAATCATGGCTCCTCGGCGGACAATCGGGTGCCGGTTTCCACTCAGTTTTCCGGTCCCGCCAAGGGTGACACCCTGAAACAGGGAGACGTCATCTTCGATGATGCAGGTTTCGCCAATGACGATGCCTGTTCCATGATCGATGCTCAGACGGCGCCCCAGTTGAGCGGCGGGATGAATGTCGATTGAGAACAGTTCATTGATTCGGCTCTGGACATGATAGGCGAGGTGTCGGCGGTTCTGCTGCCAGAGATAATGCGCGATCCGATGGGCCTGGAGAGCCTGCCACCCCTTGAAGAACAGGAATGGTGTGACGAGGTCCGGGCAGGCAGGGTCCCGGTCCCGGATGGCCAGAATGTCTTCGGCGGCCGCTTCCGCGATTTCGGGAACTTCCTGAAGGATGGAGGCAACAAGGCGTGTGAGGGCCGTGGCTGAAATTGAGCGGTCTGCCAGTTTTGTCCCAAGAAGGGAGGCCAATGCTGAACTGAAATCAGCATGATCCCCGATATTGGTCGCAAAAACATCCTGGATCAGCGGGTCATGGCAACTGCAGGCCTGAGACTGCATGTCGCGCCAGAGCTGAGCCAGGTCAGGAGTGCGGGTCATACGCCCATTGCCCGACGGACAAAGGCCTGTCTGAGGCGTGGAAAACGATGGACGCCTGCAATGCCCAGGTCGCGCACGCGCCGCAGGATTGGATTGTCGTTTCCAAACAGGCGCTCAAGAATGTCGGTTGCAGCCAGCATGGCCATGTTGCCGGGGCGCGTCCGGCGCTGATAGCGTGTCAGGAGTTCATGGCTTCCCGGATCAGCACGATGGCTGTGAGCTTCGATCAGCAGATCGGCAAGGGCAATGACGTCCCGGAAACCGATGTTCAGGCCCTGACCGGCAATCGGGTGAATACCGTGTGCGGCATCTCCAACGAGGGCCAGACGCGGCGCGATATAGGTCTGGGCGTATTGTGCGGAGAGGGGGTAGATCCAGCGGCGTCCGATGGGGGTAATCGCGCCAAGGTCCTCGTCGCCCATGCGAGCCTTGATTTCCCGTGCAAAGACGTCATGCGGGAGGCTATGGAAACGCTGTGCGCGGCCTTCGCCTTCTGCCCAGACGATAGCGGAGCGATGTGGGTGTTCCGGTGTGCCCGGCATGGGGAGACGGGCGAACGGGCCTTCTGGCAGAAAGTGTTCCAGAGCCACGCCGTCATGCGGTTTCTCGTGGGCGATTGTCGCGACGATCCCGTACTGATGATAGGGAATTTTCGTCAGGCCAATGCGAGCCTGCTCGCGCAGGGGGGAGCGACGACCTTCTGCGGCGATGGCAAGTTTCGCCGTGACAGTGGAGCCGGAGGCCAGACGGATGGAGACGTGATCCGGGTGGAAGGTGAATGTGCCGGTATCGGGCGCACGCACATCCAGCGTTTCATACTGTCCCAGCGTCTGATTGATGGCGACACGCAAGTCGCGGGCTTCGACCATCCAGCCGAAATTCATGCCTTCTGGCGCATCTTCCACGCCGAAGTGCAGGAAGAGCGGAGAGGCGGCTTCATGAGGGCGGCCATCAGACACGCGGATTTCACGGATGGGCTGGGAGACGCCGGGCAGATTGTCCCAGATGCCCGCGGCTTCGAGCATCTGACGTGACCCTTCGGCGATGGCGTAGGCGCGGCCGTCCAGAGAAGGATCTTCCATGCCCGGGAGAGGCGCACGGTCAATCAGCAGAACACGTACGCCCTCTGCCGCCAGACGGCACGCGAGCGTCGCTCCGACCGGGCCGGCTCCGTTAATGCACAGGTCGTAATGTGTCTTTTTCATCGTGCTCATCTCCCTGCCCCCTGTCCTACTCCTGTGAAGTTGGGAGCGGAAGAGGGAAGGGAGGAGCCAGTGTAAGTCAGAGATCGAAGCGTGCGTTCAGGAAGACGGCCCGTGGCGTTCCGACGAAGAAGTAGTCAGAGGCCAGAAAACCCCAGTAATGAAGGTTCGTGGCGTTATCGAGTTCAGCACGCAGGGTCACTTTGTGGCGTCCGATGCTCGTGCGATAGCTGGCTCGCAGGTTGAGCAGGGTATAGCTTGGGACGTGGTAGATGTTGGAGCTATCACCCCACATGGAGGCCGTATAGTGAACTTCCGCCGTGGCTGAGAGACCCGGTACGCCGGGGATGCGGTCTGTCAGCTGGAATACGTTCTGGAACAGCGGAATACCCTCGATCTTGTTTCCTTTGATGGTGGCATCCGCCTTGCTGTATTTTCCGCCTTCGGCGCCCAGACTATCCGTAAGCGTAATGCCGAACGGAAGATCTACATGACCGCTGAGTTCTGCGCCCTGATATGTGACGGTGCCGTTAGAGACATAGACATTGTCAGCGTTTGCGTATTGTGCGCCGCGTGTGATGCGATAGAGCGCGCCTGTTAGATCCCAGTTTGCACGAGCCACTTTTGCACCGACTTCCACCTGGTCTGAACGGATTGGCGGAAGGGTTTCACGTGCGTTTTTATAGGTATCGCCGACGGTTCCGCCGTTCTCCAGTGCCTGAACGTAGCTGGCGTAAATGGTGGTGTCTTTCCACGGATGGAACATCAGCGCGGCTGTCGGGGTGAGGGGGGTGGTGCGCAGGGCGGTTTTCGCGCCTGAAGCCTTCCAGGTCAGCTGGTGGAAATCTGTGAAGCGAATGCCAGCCAGCAACGACCAGTGTTTGTCAAACGTCAGAGTGTCGCTTCCGAAAAGACCAACCTGATCGGAGCGGTAATTGTTGTAAGTCGCTGTGTTCCAGCTTCCGCTGTAGGAACGGCTGATGACGGGCGCGTAGAGGTTTTGTCCTCCGATATCAACGTAGTCGGAATCATAGGGCAGATATTTGCTCAAGCCCTGCCATGCGGCGCCCATGGTAAAGTCATGTCGGATGAAGCCTGTTCGGAATTTTCCTTCCAGAATGGCCTGAACCTGATCGTACTGCGCCCAGCTTCCGGGATTGGTGCTCATGTAGGTGTTGTAGTCGCCGGCCTGGTTTTGCAGGGACATCCACTCCCCGCGATAGCGACGGTAGTCCATGCTGTGACTGTAATCGATGCGGGCGGTCCAGTTTTTCGTGATGTCCCAGTGTAGTCCGGTGGAAACGAACAGCGTGTGGGATGTGAACATGCTGGCGGGAGAGGCGGTCAGATTTTTATGGCCGCTGATGGCATCGGGCAGGCGGTTGCTGCCATAGGCAGACGGATCATCAATAAAGAAGTCCTGTACGCCCCCTCGAACCTGGCGGTCCTGATAAATGGCGTCGGCCGTCCAGAGAAGGTTGGGGGCAAGGCGTACATCGGTGGACAGGGACCCCGAGAACCGGGTGACGTGAGAGCCGCTGTAGGTTTCGCCGTTTTCATGTGTGAGGTTGAGGCGGTATCCGAAAATATCGTTCCGAAAGAGGCGGCCGCCTGTATCGATGTGCTGGCTGCCGACCGCGCCTGAACTATAGCCAGCATCGAAGGAAAACGTGCGGGCGTCTGTTGGTTTTTTGGTCTGGAAGTCGATGATGCCGCCGGGCGCATTGAAGCCGTACATGAAACCGGAAGCCCCCTTGAGAAGCTGTACTGCCTCGAAGGACTCAAGCGGTAGCTCCACGGTCGTCATGAAGAAGGGCGTGCCGTTGATCTTGTAGCCGTTGTAGTCGTCAAGCGGCACACCGCGGACTGTCACGGAGTAGGCGTTGAATGAATATGTGTCGCCGTTTGAAATGACGGATGCGTCCTGCGAAAAAACGCGGGCAAGGGATTTGACCTGTCGTTCCTGAATCTCGGCTGCCGTAACGGTTCTGATCGAGAAGGGTGTGTCCAGAACGCGTTTGGTCCCCAACGCCCCACCATTAACGGGATGGGCATGACCACGGACGGTGAAATTTTCATCTGGCTCATCCGGATGTCCGCTTTTCGCATGATGGAAAGACGCAGGACGCGATTTCTGTACGGTGTGGCGAGCGTCGGTCAGAGGCTTTGTGCGTGTTTCCGGTGGCTCATTCTGTGTCGCTGCCCATGCAACGGCGGAGGTGCCTGACATAAGAAGGGTGAAGGAAAGGACAGAGGACAAAATGGAAGAATGGGGCGACATAAAACTTCACCAGATCGTTAAATTAGAAAATTACATAAATTCTATGTCAATAAATCAAAACATCAATGTGGATCGTTGTTTAAATACCGTTTCGGCAAAAAACTAAAAACTGCTTATAAATTCAGTGTTTTTGCTAAATTTGTTTTTCTGGATGTTTGGATTTCAGGCCGCATAAAAAAGGGTATGTGCAGTGTATCTTTTCAGCAACAAGGATGGTGAAGAAGATATAATAACTAAATAATATAGTGAAAATTGGTAGTGTTCTATTTGGGGAACAGTTCTGCTCCCGTGAGGTTATAGTCGAGCGTTCCGCAGCGGATCTGCTGTGGAGTACCCGGAAATAGCGTTTCATTCGTTCAGGATATCGTCCCTGCGCGACCTGAAGAGGAACGGCTTACGACTGTCTAGGGAGACCCATGTTCAGACAGAATTACGTGGATTCAATGTCCACTCTCCGTCACCAGTTTGACTGGCTGCCTGACCCGTTTGGATCCATTCTGTTGCTTTGTGCGGCTGCGCTGATTGCGCTTCTGCTAAGCCGCCTCATTACTGGCGCACTGCCACGGCTGCCGGGATTGCGGAAAATCCAGTTCATTCATGCGATCATCAACAGGTTGCGGTTGAACATCAGTTATTTTCTGATGATTATTGCAGCGAGTGCTGCTTTGCCTGCCACGGAAGGTTTTTCTCCCAAGACAGAAACATTTCTGGCGCACGCGCTGGCCTGTCTGTTCATCATGAATCTGGGGTTCGGGATTATCCGGGCTTTCAGGCTGGTGACGGATCAGTATCTCAACCGTATCAGCGCAAAAGAGAATGTGGATGACATTACGGTACGGTCTCATCAGACGCAGATCCGTGTTCTTCGGCGTCTGATTGAAATTACTTTTGGGGTGCTGACTGTCGCTACCTCTTTGATGGTGTTTCATTCCGTTCAGAAGTTTGGCGTATCGCTTTTTGCTTCTGCTGGAGCGGCTTCGTTGATCGTTGGTCTGTCTGCGCGTCCTGCTCTGTCGAACCTGATTGCTGGTATTCAGATTGCCATGACGCAGCCGATCCGGATGGAGGATATGCTGATTCTGAATGGAGACTGGGCTTGGGTTGAAGAAATCAATGCGACTTATGTGGTGCTGAGAACATGGGATCGACGCCGCTACATTGTGCCCATTTCCTATTTTCTGGAAAACCCGTTCCAGAACTGGACGCACAGTTCACAGTCTCTGATTGGGTCCATTTTTCTGTGGCTGGATTATCGGACGCCGATGGACAAGCTCCGGCAGATGTTCATGGAAGAAATTGTTCATTGCCCGGACTGGGATCAGGACCGCTCTTCCGTCGCCTGTCAGATTGCGGACAGCAACGCTCAGGTCATTTCCATTCGTATGATTGCAGGGGCAGCAGACGCTGGGCGCATGTGGAATCTGTCCTGCGATATCCGCGAGCGCATGTTGCGGCGGATTCAGGACGAACTGCCAGAATGTCTTCCGCGTGGCCGTACGGCTGTCGTTTCTGACTCTCCGTCTGACATGCCGTGGCCGGAAAGTCTCATGGCACCTCCAGTCAATCGACCCGGTGATACCAAATATCGCGGTCCGGATATGAAAACGCCCGTTGTTCCCTGAAATTTCATAGTGTCACACAGGAGGGTTCAATAATTACGTTTGTAAGCCTGATGGTGTGACATTTGTGCACTGGAAACGCTGTGATATAGTTTCGAGAAGGGAATAACCGTAGACACATTAAAAAACGTTCCTAATCTGAACTGAACACCGGATCTGATTAGGACAGCCTGAATGCGCCTCAAGTCACTTCTTCTCGCTACCACCATCGTTACGATTCTGCATCCAGCACATCAGGCCTCTGCTGCTGTGCACAAATCGACCAAGGCCACGACACCCGCGAAGGGAACGGTCAAAACCACCGGGAAGAAAACAGCCGTTCGTCAGGCTGCTGTAACGCCGCGTCGCTCTCATGCGGTTGATAGCAACAGCAACGAACAGATGATCGTGACGGGAACGCATGCGTTCAATCGCCGGGCACGGGATTCCACGAGCCCTATCAGTGTTCTTACCGCGGCAACGCTGCGGCGTTCCGGCCAGATGAACCTGGCGGACGCCATCGTTCGTACCGATCCGTCCATTACAGTCAACGCCATGGGAAGTGATGCGGGCGCACTCACGTCCTCGATCCGGATGCGTGGTCTGAACCCGAATGAAGTTCTGGTTCTCGTGGATGGCAAGCGTCGTCATACGACAGCCAATATTTATGCTGATGCAGGTCCGCAGCAGGGTTCGACGCCGGTCGATCTGAACATGATCCCGGCTTCTGCAATCGATCACATCGAGATCCTGCGTGATGGTGCGGCGGCCATGTATGGCTCAGACGCGATTGCAGGCGTTGTGAACATCATCCTGAAAAAGACGCCACATGGTCTGAACATGACGGCCCAGACGGGCGCCAACGCCTATAATGGCGATGGCTGGCAGTATCAGCTTGGCGCAGATGGCGGCTTTGGTTTTCTGGGTGACGGTTATGTCCATATGAGTGGGCAGGTTTATCACACGGATCATATGGTCCCGAACACGACGGATGTGCGTACGGTTCCAGGAAACCCGGAGTACAAAGGCTTCACAGTTCCGCATAATTCCAACAAGATCCTAAGCACACCGGAAGAAACCCGCGAAAATCTCAGCATCGAGTTTGGCAAGACGCTGACGGAAGGTGTGAAGGGCTATGGTCTCATCACCTATGCGCATCGTCATTCCGAGGCTTACGAGAACTATCGTATGCCGTCTGTCGCGCCGACGCTTTATCCTTATGGGTTCTCACCGCTCGAGACCATTGAAGAAAATGATTATGCCGCTACGCTGGGTCTGAAAGGTGATAACTTTCTTGGTTTCTCATGGGATCTGAGTTCGACCTATGGTGCGGATGAAAGTGACATCGGCAACAAAAATACAGCCAATCCGAACCTGATTAAAGAGACGGGCACGCCCCCGACGACGGTTCGTGCTGAAACCTATCGTCTGTCGCAGTGGACGAACAATCTTGATTTCCGCCGTCAGTTGAAGATTGCGAACCTTGTTCCTGTGACCGTGGCTTTCGGTGGCGAGCATCGTCTTGAAACTTATCAGATCTGGCCCGGCGAAATCGCGTCTTACACACAGGGCGGAACGCAGGGATATGCGGGCCTGATGCCTGAGAACTCAGGTAAATGGAGCCGTGATGTCTGGGCGGCCTATCTGGATGGTGATTTCCATCCTTTGAAGCACTGGGATCTCGATTTTGCTGGCCGGTTTGAGCATTACACCGACGTTGGCAACACTGAGAACGGCAAGATTTCCACGCGCTATGACATCACGAAGCGTATTGCTGTCCGTGCTACGATCAGCAACGGTTTCCGCGCGCCGACCCTGCCGGAAGAAAACTTCAGTGCTTTGAATGTGTCTCCAACGGGTGCTTCTGGCCTTCTGTCGACTTCAGGTGCGGCAGGACGCGCACTGGGTGCACAGAAACTGAAGCCCGAGCGGTCTACAAGTGCAGAAGGCGGTATCATTCTTGAGCCGGTAGATGGCTGGCATATTTCTGCGGATGTCTACCAGATCAACATCCGTGACCGCATTTCCGGTGCAGGCTCCATTTATGGTAACACTGCCATCTCGGCGATAGCCATGACGGGCGCAACACTGCCAACAGATATTATGTCCAGTGACGTATCTGCCAACTATTTTGCCAATGTCGGTAGTACGCGAACGCAGGGTCTCGATATCCAGTCTGACTATCTGCTGCATATGCATCGGTATGGAAATCTTGATCTGACGATGGCGCTCAACCTGAACCGCACACGCGTCAGCCACATCAATACAAACTCACAGGGCAATTCCTACCTGAACGAACAGAGTATTGCGTACCTGACGTCCACCTCTCCGCGTAGCAAGATCATTCTGAACGCATACTGGACCATTGGTCAGTGGGATGTGAACGTCCGTCAGACCCGTTACGGCGAGACGACCTCCATGCTGACGTATCAGGATCAGACGCCTGCAAATCTCACCTGCAAAGGTTCTCCTCTTCAGTATTCCAACAGTTGCTGGGGACAGTTCAAAAATACACCGGTCTGGCTGACAGATCTTGAGGTTGGGTACCGTCTCAATCACGTGTGGCACTTCGCCGTGGGTGCCAACAACATCTTCAACCAGCGTCCGCGCCGGGTGAGCAAGTACAACAACTACCTGGGGGCCATGATCTACGATACGGATTCTGCCGGAATCGGGATCACGGGTGGCTATTATTACGGGCGAGTCAACGCCACGTTCTGAGGTACTGGCAGGGTAAGGTCTGTTGCATAGGCCCGGAGATGTCGGTTTTCCGGCGTCTCCGGGCTGTTTCGTATATTGTTGTTGAACTGGTACAATCTGGGCCATACTGCCCGCCAGTCTGCTGATACCCAACGAGGATATGCCGTTCGTGAAGCTCGTCACCGCCATTATCAAACCCTTCAAGCTTGACGATGTCCGTGAGGCATTGACGCCGCTGGGCGTACAAGGTCTGACCGTCACGGAAGTCAAAGGTTTCGGTCGCCAGAAAGGCCAGACGGAAATTTATCGTGGGGCCGAATACCACGTCAGTTTCCTGCCGAAGCTCAAGATCGAAATTGCTGTATCGGATTCTGTCGTGGAAGACGTCATTGAGGCGATCATGACGGCTGCCCGGACGGGCAAGATCGGTGATGGCAAGATCATGGTCTCCAACCTGGATCAGCTTATCCGTATCCGCACGGGAGAGACCGGGGAGGGCGCTCTGTGATGAAGAGCTCCTGTCTTTCACTCATGGCAGCGGCGGCTCTGCTGCCTGCTTCTGCCATGGCTGCGGATGCTCCGGCTGCCATTGATACGGGTGACACGTCCTGGATGCTGGTTAGTACAGCGCTTGTGCTGATGATGACCGTTCCGGGGCTGGCGTTGTTCTATGGCGGTATGGTGCGCAAGAAGAACGTTCTTGCCACGCTGATCCAGTCTTTCGCCATCTGCTGTATTGCCAGCCTCGTCTGGATGGTGGCGGGGTACAGTCTGGCTTTCTCGAATGGTACGCCATGGATTGGTGATCTGTCCCAGGCCCTCCTGAACGGTGTGGCTGCGAACTTCCATAATGGTGTGGATTCTGCGTTCACGCTGGGTGCGGGGACGGCAGCCGCTGTTCCGATGACGATCCCCGAGAGCGTCTACATGATGTTCCAGATGACGTTTGCCGTCATCACGCCAGCGCTGATTACAGGGGCTTATGCGGAACGCATGAAGTTCTCGTCCATGTGTGTTTTCACCATTCTCTGGCTGCTTGTGGTTTATGCCCCTGTGGCTCACTGGGTCTGGAGCCCGACGGGTTGGGTTGCTGGTCTGGGAGCTGTGGATTTTGCTGGCGGTACAGTCGTTCACATCAACTCCGGTGTGGCGGGCCTAGTCTGTGCGTATGTTCTGGGCAAGCGGCGTGGCGTTGGTACGGATGACATGTCTCCGTTCAATCTGACCTACGCCATTATTGGTGCCTCTCTGCTTTGGGTTGGCTGGTTTGGCTTCAATGCCGGGTCTGCTTTGGGTGCGAATGGCCGTGCGGGCATGGCCATGCTGACGACGCAGCTTGCCGCGGCTGCAGGTGGCGTGGCGTGGATGGTCGTGGAATGGGCGCGCACCGGAAAGCCAACAGCTCTGGGTATTATTTCCGGTGTTGTGGCTGGCCTCGTCGCGATTACGCCGGCGGCTGGTTTTGTTCTTCCGGGTGGTGCCGTCGTGATCGGTCTGATCGCGGGTGCGGTCTGCTTCTGGAGCGCGACGTGGCTCAAGCATACGCTGGGCTATGATGACAGCCTTGACGCCTTTGGTGTCCATGGAACAGGCGGAATTATTGGTGCTCTTCTGACGGGGCTTCTGGCTTACGGGCCGCTCTCTGCAACGGATGCGAACCCGACGGGAACGGTTGGGAGCCTGTCGCAGCTTCTGGCGCAGGCCGAAGCGGTCTGCGTGACGATTGTCTGGTGTGTTATCATGACGTTCGTGATCCTGAAGATTCTGGATCGCGTCATGGGGCTGCGCGTTTCCGCAGAAGAGGAACTTGAAGGCCTCGACATGACCATGCATGGTGAGCGTATCAACTGAGCGTAGTCACTGGCGTTTCCGGGCCGGGAGGCTACGACCTTCCGGTTGACAGACAAGGATGTTTTTTCATGGTTTCCAACCGTTTGCTGTCCCGCCTAACCCTCGCCACTGTTCTGGCGGCCGGGCTCGCTACTGTTCCTGCTCACGCGATGACGGCCAAGGAATGTCACGCTGCTTTCCAGGCCGCCAAGAAGGGCGGTACGCTGAATGGCCAGAGCTACAAGGCTTTCAAGGCTGCAAGCTGTGGTACGGAAACACCGGATGCAACGCCTGAGGCTGCCGCTCCGTCAGCCACGACGGCCGCTCCGGCTTCTGCGGCCACGGCTCCCACGACGACGGTGCCTGTTACGACAGGCAAGGCGAACCCGCCTGATTCTTCTGTTGCGGGGACCAAGGCTCCGATTGAATCCAAGACTGTGCCGGTTACGTCTGGGAATGTGGTGTTTCCAACGGCGGTCTCTTCTCAGTTCTCCAGCCTGACACCTGGCAAGGCCCGCATGAAGACCTGCGTGGCGCAGTACAATGCCAACAAGGCAACGGGGAAGAACGGGAACCTTAAGTGGATCCAGAAGGGCGGCGGATACTGGTCCCAGTGCAATAGCCGTCTCAAGGGCGAATAAATCTTCTGAGCTTTGATATGTTTGAAAGCCTTCGATCCTGATCTGGATTGGAGGCTTTTTTTTATGAAGGTCGCTCTGTTTCGTTCAATATTCAGTCTGCTGTCGTAGGGTGATTATAACGGAGAAAGACATCAGCAAAAAAGACTGAGGGGACAGATGGCCCCATAGCTGATGACGTATTGAAATACTGAGCGTGTCACCCGGAAGGCCACAGAATATGAAGAAACTGGTTCTTGCTCTTCTTGTGTCCTCAGGGCTGTTCATTGAAACCGCGCAGGCGGAAAATTCTGTCGAGTGTGTGACTGCACCAATTCTTTTGCCTCTTCTGGGAGGGCAAGGCGATGCGCCGCTGATCCCCGTCACCATCAATGGCAAACCGGCTGCAATGTATGTCAGCCCCGCATTTGATTATATTTACATTCGCAACTCTGGGGACGTCCAATTTCCGCAGGCCGATGAAGACGCGAGGGTCATTATCAACGGGACCTATCAGGAACGGGCTTATCACTCCAAAATTTCTGAGCTTGTTCTGGACGGTGTAGCGCTCAAAGATGTGGATGCTGTTTTGCTGGAGCGGCCAACAGCACAAAGCGTGGATGGCAGGCCGATCGTTGGTGTATTGGGGCGGGCCGCGCTTTCCCGTCTTTCTGTTTTGATAGACATTCCCAAGCGGAAGTTTGCTTATCTTGAGTTTAGCCGCGACGCTGCCTGTAAGGGCGCAATAGACACCTTCCTTGGGGAAGAGAGTCGCTCTTTATATATGGACGATGATTTTACAGTTCATCTACGGATTGGCGGTAAGAAAAGGCACATCAGCTTTAATCCTGACCTGACGTACACGACATTTCCATCCGCCTGGATTTCCTCTCTGAAAGACAGTCTCTCAGGATTGGGGGAGCAGAAAAAATTCACGCATTATGATGGCTTCATGAGTGTCGGGCAGGTGGCAACGGTTAGGAATATGACAATGGGTGATCTTTCCATTGAAGACGAGAAGGTTCTTTTTCAGGACGATGTTCAAATTGGCAGCCTGGGACTGCCGTTTTTCGAGAACAAGATTGTTCTCTAGAACCTGCGTGAAAACAGAATGTATTTTACGCTCTCAAATGACCAGCCGCCGCTTCCCAAAGGCAGGAATCTCCATTTTTTCTCAACGCATTCAGGCAACGTCTCCGTGCAGAACAAGCGCGGAGACGTGGAGTAAGTCAGTTCATAGGGAAGGGAGGTTGCCCGTTTGATGCGGTCACGCCTCCATCAACTGGCATGATGAGGCCCGTAATGTAAGTGGCATCGTCGCTGGCAAGGAAGGTGATGGCTGCGGCCATGTCTTCTGGCTCGCCTAGACGTTGTAGAGGAATCCGGTCTTCAACACTTTTAACAAAAGCAGCGTCTTTCACGGCCTCTGCTGTCATGGCAGTCCGGGTTACGGATGGGCAGATGGCATTGATGCGGACGCCATCTTTACCATGATCCATGGCGAGAACGCGGGTCAGGTTCACGACGCCGCCTTTGGCCACGTCATAATAGGCTGTATTCCAGTCGCCGCGCATACCCGAAACAGAAGCCGTATTGACGATATTGCCTTTGCTTTTGATGAGGAGTGGCAGGAAAGTCCGGCTGACATTCAGGGTGCCGGTCAATGTGGTGGCGCAGACCGTCTCCCAGGCGGACAGATCGCCATCCAGCACAGTCCCTATTGTTGTGACGCCGGCATTATTCACCAGGACATCAAGTGTTCCAAAGGTTTGTTGTGTGAAGGTGAGAAGTGCTTCAACCTGTTTGGGTTGGGAAATATCAGTTAGGGAAGCAGTCGCTTTTGCCGGGTCAAGAGACGTCATGACATCATTCAGTTTGTCTTCGTCCCGATCAACCAGAAGAACATGTGCCCCTTCTTCCAGAAAGCGGAGAGCGGTTGCGTGCCCAATCCCGGATGCCGCCCCTGTTACAAGGACTTTTCGATCCGTGAAACGTGATAACCCGTGAAGTGCCATGAATGATGTCCTTTTGTTGCTAGGACATTAAGGTGTCAGTGAGAGCATGGTTGCCTGAAGAGGAGCCTAAGGATGAGCGATCTTGCGAAACTGAAGAATGTAGGTAAGGCAGCATTAGCTGATTTTGCTGTTCTCGGAGTAACATCAACAGCGCAATTGGCGGCGTGTGAAGCAGATGATCTTTACGTGAAACTGTGTGCGCTCACCGGGCAGAGGCATGATCCCTGCGTACATGACGTTTTTGCCGCGACCATCCATGAGGCTCGGACAGGAGAAGCTCTGGATTGGTGGGTCTTCACGCCATCCCGTAAAGAACGGATGAAAGCAGGGGCGTTTTGTGTTGGAAATTGATCATAATCCATTGAGGATTATGGTTTTCAACTGATTTATTTTAATACAATTGCCGTTTAGTAAAATATATTCTTGCGTCTAAATATTTTCAAACTTTACACGTGTATCGTGTAGTCGATATGATCATTTACAAAATCTCTCCTTTCGTTTCTAACGATCTTAAAAATTGAAGTTTGGCTACAGATATGGAAAACAGTAAAATATCGGTTTCGCATCGTATTATTAATATTCAGGACGGGAAAGGCCCATTCTCTCCTGAAATTATAGAAGAAACACTAAAGAATTTTAGTGTCGTATCATTCGATGTATTTGATACATTGCTTTTTCGGAATCTCGCAGACCCTAAAGATGTATTTAAAATTATAGAAGAAAAATATAATATAGATAACTTCTACGCAAAACGTATTGCTGCAGAAGCTCTCTCACGCGAAAAATCAAAAATACAATATGATTCTTATGAAACATCCATAGATCAGATATATTCTATGATTTATGATGATCATAATAAAAAAGATTTTGGAGTGGATATGGAAGTAAGTGAGGAAGAAGATTTACTTTTTCCTCATCCTTTCGGAATGTTGGTTTATAAAATAGCAAAAAAACTTGGGCTTAAAACTATTGCGATCAGCGATATGTATCTTAGTTCCGAGCAGATAAAAAAGATATTAATAAAAAATGGACTCTATTTGGACCATGTTTTTTCTTCTAGTGACTGGAGGAAAGAAGATATTGGAAAATATAACGGAAAATCTTTTGTAAAAGTTTGTAGAGAATTAAACGTATTTCCGGAAGAAATAATTCATTTTGGCGATAATATTCAATCAGATTTTATCAATGCAAATGAAAAGGGAGTAGCGTCGATACATCTTCCATCGGCGATGGAAGAATTGATGCAGGATGACCGTATTAACCCTACTGTCAAATCTGCTCTCAAAAATATGGACACTTTGGAATCTTCTCTTCTCCTTGGAAATCTCTCTCGCCGACTTAAAGAGGGCTATTTCGGGGTAGGTTATAATGTCGCGCGGGCTTTCGGTTATATTCAAGGAGGTCTTACAGCTGCTGCTTTTCTGAGTTTTATGGAAGAAGAAGCGTTAGCTAACGGCAAAAAAGCGCTTTTTTGTCTCACTCGCGACGGATTTACGATCAAACAGGCTGCCGAGATATTCGGCACATCTATAGATTTTCGAGTTATTTGGTCTTCAAGGCGAATGTGCCTTGTGCCTCTTCTGGCAAAGAATGCTTTTTGGGTTTTACCTTCTCTCTTTCCCTATCGTTCTGGGGTTCTTCGGCTTTCTGAAGAGTTAAAGAGGCTGCATCTTGCTCTTCCAGAGGATGTTGAGGATTTTGAAAGTGATAATTATCACGATTTCCTCAAATATCTTGAGAGTATGGGTTCTAAGTGGCGCGAGATTATTGGTTCAGAGGCTAATTCATATCGGGACTATCTCAGATCTGAAATGGATCAGTACGAAGATGAAGATATTGCCCTTGTAGATGTTGGTTGGGGACTTACGTCGCACAAAGCTATCGACCAACTTCTGGGTAGTTGTCTGTCAGGGTTTTATCTTGGGACGCACGATAAAGCTTATAATAACGATAGAATTAAGAATCTTTTTTTCTCGTATGGAGAGCCTAAAAAGATTTGTACGGCATTAATGAGTGCTGTCGAAATTCTAGAACTTATTTTTTCGGATGCATCCCCATCTGCTGTACGGGTCAGTCGTTCAAAGTTCGGGTTTGAGCCAGAATTTGAGAAGCGTGATTCAAGTGATCTTTCACGAGATATTTTCGTGCGGGAAGTACGTGCAGGAATGCTGGATTTTCTGAAAGACATTGCACCGTACAGGTCTATTTTAAAAGCTGATGCTCTTAAAGACGCTGCAGAAGCGGTTTGTATTGCTCTGATTGAAAATCCAACAGCGCAAGAATACTCCTTCCTTGGAAATATTCCTCATGTGCGAGAAGTGGGGAAATCTCAATTTTACCCCATTAGTTACTGGTGGAATCCACAAAGCAACACTGACCAAGAGGAAATTGAAAAATCATTAGAGG
>NZ_BEWO01000019.1 GCF_002723975.1 Gluconobacter japonicus | reverse complement strand
GTCATGGCCAGTATTTGGAACAATATCGATGTTCCAGTTGAAGGGAACATCCAGGCGGTAAGCCTGTTCCCGAGCCTGTGCAAAAGCCCATTGCCCTCGTTCCAGACGATTGCGTCCCTGTCCCATAGCCTGCGCAATGCGGCCCGCTCCGAGCGTAGTTTCCACATCGTCTGATCCCAGAAGAATGGTCAGGTGCTCGGACAGGTAATGCTTGAGGGAGGTCTGGTGGATATTCTCTGACCAGCCATTAAAGCCATATGGCACGGGGCTGTCCGTTTCAGGCTCTACATAAGTGGCGGGGTTCATGAGAATGATTTCGGCTTCATCGGCCGAGGCATAAGCCGCAACACGATCCAGAAACTGGGCGCCAGCAGAGTGGCCGATCAGAATGATAGGCAGCTGAGGAAGATCGGTTTCCTGCCATGCCCATTGCTCCAGGGGTTTGACCAAGGCGGCGGCTGGAAGTTCATTATTTCGAGTAGGAAAACCACCTCGCTGGTATTGCCAGGTTGGAAACTGTTTTTCAGGAAATGTAGGAGAGAAAACAACGCCGCAGACAGCGTTGGCGAGAGGGACACTGTCGTCCCGGTACGCCCCACTGTTGCGGTCTTTGGCTGCCATAACGAGCAGAATGGCTCGCAAACGACAGTCTGGCGGCCGGAAGGCCAGCACGTCCATGGTCTGGCCAAACAAAACAGCTTTCTGTGTGCTTGAGCCTGTTGGGAGTTCTGAGGCTCCGGCAGGTGACACTTGGAAAAGTGTCACAGCCAGAGCAAGGCGAGTAAAATGTAGAGGGTTAGCCAAGCCGTGCCAAAGCGGCCTTGAGGCGTTCAAGATCGTGCTCGAAAGTTTCGAGACGCTGGCGGTTTTCTTCAACCACTTCAGGCTTTGCGCGTGCAACAAAATCGGCGTTGTCCAGTTTGCGGCGGACCTTAACAATTTCACCTTCGTTCTTGCTGATCTCTTTTGCAAGACGTGCACGCTCTGCATCGAGATCAATAAGGCCTTCCAGTGGAATAAAAATTGTTGCTTCGTCCAGAACGATCTGGGCTACATTGCGAGGAATGTCACCCGTCAGAACGCCAACTTCTGAAACACGTGCCATGCGGCCGATAGCCTCTTCCCAGGTTTTGGCACGAGCCAGATTTTCCGATGACACATCACGGAAAATCAAAGGAGCCTTCTGGGACGGCGGAATATTCATTTCCGAACGAACGGTCCGAATTTCACCGATGAGGCGGACCACCCAATTGAGCTCCGCCCGCGCCTGATCTGCATCCTGAACGACCATAGCCTCCGGCCAACGGATGGCCGTGAAGTCACCAATATAGCCGAGCTGCTCCCAGAGCGTTGCCGTGACAAATGGTATCACGGGCTGCATCAGGCGCAGAATCAGACCCAGAACATGGGCACTGACGGTGCGTAGTTCTGCTGTTTCTTCGTTTTCGGCGGCAAAAACCGGTTTTGAGAACTCAACGAACCAGTCACAGAAGCAGCTCCAGACGAAGCGATAACAGCAGTTTGCATATTCATCGAAGCGATAGGCTGACAAAGCCTGCTGTGCTTCGGCAATCGCTGCATTGGCTTCCGTCAAAATCCAACGACTGAGGCTGCCTTGAACCTTGGCGGGGTCAAAGTCTGCTACGGGGGCGGCACCATTCATCTCGAGGAAGCGCGCTGCATTCCAGAGTTTGGTGACAAACGCGCGATGCTCTTCGACGCGTTTTCTGCCCAACTTGATGTCTCGACCTGGACCGGTTCCTGCACAGATTGCAAGACGGGTCGCATCAGCGCCAAATTCTGCAATCAGGTCCAGAGGATCAAGGCCATTGCCTTTGGACTTGGACATTTTCTGGCCTTTTTCGTCCCTGACGAGGCCATGAATCAAAATCGTGCGGAATGGCACATCGTCCATGAAATGCAGGCCCATCATCATCATTCTGGCAACCCAGAAGAAAATGATATCAAAACCCGTCACCAAGACGCTTGTCGGGTAGTAGCGGGCAAGTTCCGGCGTTTTATCGGGCCAGCCAAGGGTCGTGAACGGCCAAAGACCAGAACTGAACCACGTATCCAGAACGTCTTCGTCCTGTGTCAGGACAACACCAGCGCCTGCTTGTGCCTGTGCTTCAGCCTCGTTTTCTGCAACGAAAACACTGCCATCTGGTGCGTACCAGGCCGGAATGCGATGGCCCCACCAAAGCTGGCGACTGATGCACCATGGTTGAAGATCCCGCATCCAGGCGAAGAACGTATTCTGCCACTGACGGGGCTCAAAAACGATTTTACCATTTTCGACGGCTTCTACGGCCGGGCCAGACAGCTTCTGGGCATCGCAGTACCACTGGAGTGTGAGGCGCGGTTCGACGATAGCGCCACCGCGCTCGGCATATGGGACCTGAAGCTTATGAGGCTCGATTTTTTCAAGCCATTCCAGGCGCTCAAGTTCCGATACGATGCGCTTGCGTCCCTCTTCCCGGCTTAATCCAGCCAGAGAATTTACAAACTCTACGGATGCGAGACCTTCAATGTCCTGCAATTCACTGCGTATTTCTTCAAGCCAGATGCAGGCAGTTTCATCGAGCATGGTCGGTGCGGGCAGATCATGGCGCTTCCCGACTTCGAAGTCATTGAAATCATGGGCTGGCGTGATTTTGACCGCACCTGTCCCTTTTTCAGGATCGGAATACAGGTCCGCAACAACAGGAATGCGGCGGCCTGTTAAGGGGAGCGTGACAAATTTCCCGATCATATCTGCATAACGCTCATCCTCGGGATGAACGGCAACAGCGACGTCTGCCAGCATCGTTTCCGGACGTGTGGTCGCTACCGTAATGGTTCGACCATCCTCAAGCGGGTAACGAATGTACCACATCGACCCGTTGGTCTCGCGGTTTTCGACTTCCAGATCCGAAATTGCTGAACGGAAATTGGGGTCCCAGTTTACCAGACGGCGATCACGGTAAATGATGCCTTCCTGATGAAGCTGCACAAAGACCTTGCGCACTGCCTTCGACAGACCTTCATCCATCGTGAAGCGCTCACGCTCCCAGTCGGCAGAGGCTCCGAGTTTCCGGAGCTGCTGAACGATTTCACCGCCAGACTGCTGCTTCCAGTCCCAGACACGCTCCAGAAAACCTTCGCGCCCCAAAGCTGTCCGGCTGATGCCTTCTTTATCCAAGGCGCGCTCGACAACCATCTGGGTGGCGATACCCGCATGGTCGGTTCCTGGCTGCCAGAGGACATTAAACCCTTCCTGTCGCTTCCAGCGGATCAGGATGTCCTGAAGGGTGAAGGTCAGGGCATGACCGAGATGAAGAGTTCCCGTGACATTCGGTGGTGGAAACATGATCGAAAAAGGTGTGCCTGATGCGTTTGGGTCGGCACGGAAAGCCCCGCTTTTCTCCCAGTTTTCGTAAAGGGAGGTTTCGTGTTCGGCGGGAACAAAACTTTTTTCGAGCATGATAATCCAGAGAGGTCAGCGAAGGCTGTCAAAGTGAAAGAAAGATGCGAGCTTTTCAGCTGTTGGGGCGAAGGCGCGCGATCTCGGCACGGACGAGGATTTCTACCAGAGACGGGAGATGGGCGTCCATCCAGGTCCGTACCATCGCCCTGACTTCGGTTCTTACCATATCCTCAATTGTCATGCCGCTGCCATTGCTGATGACGGTATCCGAAGGAATGGTCTTGTTTCCGGATATACTGAAGGCTGTCTGAAGATCTTTCAGAGAATGCTCAGCCGCTGCGATGGTCTGTGCCCCCATGAGATCGTCTGACGAGGCAGTCTCAACTGTTTTCTGCTCTGAGGACAGTGTGACGGCCGGGGCCGAAACCATCATGGAGGGATCGAGGGTAAGTTCATCCTGAGGTGTGGCTGATGTCATAACCTGACCCTTCTTATCAGTGTTCAATGTATCGTCATGCAGGATCTGACGGATCGAGCGGAGAACGGTTTCAATTGTTTCGTCATCATGGCCCGTTTGGGGCGGCGGTTGTACTGAGGAGGTCATGGGCTACAAATTATCCGCAGCTTATAGGAAAGTTTTTAACGCCCGGGCTGGTTGATTGCGTAATCGCTTGTTCCCCACAGCTTGTTTTTAACGGCGTTGTAATAAGCCTTTTCATCATAAAGGGGGACGCCAAGCTTCAGGTCAGAAGCAGTCAGTCGGCCAATGGACGCCGCTACGGAGTAGGACGACCGCACCAGACTGGAGAGATGCTGCACCAGAGCTTGCTGCGCTGACAGGAGTGTTTGCTGCTGCTGCAGGACGGCAAGGGTCGTACTAGTGCCAACAAGAGCCTGTCGTTCCACGCCATCCAATGCGATCACGTTTGCTGAAATGGCTATCCGGTCGCTGGCAATAGACTGCTTGTAGGCCACCATCTGCTGCCAACTGGAGGCAGCCTTTTGAAGAGCCTGACGGCGCTGCACATCGACTTCTCTGTGAGCTGCCTGAGTTTGCTGACGTGCGCCTCGAATGGCGGAATATTCCGAACCCCCTTGGTAAATGGGGATCTGGAAAGCAATGACGCCGTATTTATTGTCTGTCAGGGAGCGGCTGTAACCCTGGTTGACAGAGTGTTGGTAATTCAGTTCCGCCGAGACCTTGGGCATGATCGCTGAGATCTGGACAGAGACATTGTCTTTCTGCTGCGCTTCCGCGAAGAGAGCATTGACGACAGTGGGATTATTCTGAACTGCCAGCGCAACCGCTTCTTTTTCGCTTTTTACCGGTAGATTGAGAGGCTGAGGTGGCTCAAGGTTAGGAGCCGCTGCGATGCCAACAATCTGCAGGTATGTGGCCTGGGCACTCTGAAGTGTGCCTTCTGCCTGCTGGCGTTGTGCGGTCGCGCTCGCCAGAGCTGCTTGTGCCTGTGCGACGTCTGTACGGGTGATTTCGCCAACATGAAAACGTTCTTCCGTCGCCTGAAGCTGCTGCTGAAGAACGCGCTCGTTGTTGATGGCCAATTGTAGAAGTTGTTCATCTTCAATAACGCCGACATAGGCATTGACGACATTGGTGAAGACGTCCTGCTCTGTCGCGATCAGCTTGGCGCGTTCTGCCATGACCTGATTGGTTGCTGCGTGGATGCTAGCGAGAGTCTTTCCACCCTGATACAAAGGCTGCGAAATATTGACGCCACCGCTGTAACCGGGTGTCTTGTAAGCGACATTGCTTCCCAGGGAGCCGCCTGTTGAGGCGTAGTTGGTCCGGCCATCATAGTAACTGAGGTTCATGGTCGTCTGGATGGTAGGATGCCAGCCAGCCATGGCTGTAGGCACCTGCTCATCCGTCGCGCGAAGACGCGCGCGCTCTTCCCTGAGGGTCGGGTTGGTCAGATAGGCGGTAGCAAGAGCTTCCTGCAACGTATGCGGGACAAAGGTGGGTGAACCGCTCCCATCATATTTCTGAGCAAGAGCGGTGCCGCTCAGGAGGAAGGTCAGAAGACCTAGTCCGAGGGGACCAGTGATTGTCTTTGCGCCGTTGCGTCCTGAAGTCATGAGATATCCTGCCGTCTGAACACTGTATCGCAGCGTTTCGTGAATCAGATCTTAATAGCCTGTTCATTCCAAGAAGAAAAATCATCTTCCTGATTGAAATATCTCTCTTGACCAAAAGCTTCTGAAAGACGATACAGCGCCTGTCTCCCCGAGGTCCGGTGGCAGAATGGTGATGTAGCGGACTGCAAATCCGCGAATGTGGGTTCGATTCCCGCCCGGACCTCCAGGAGACCTTATTTTGTCCCCATGAAAATCCGGATGTTTCGCTCACCCCGTTAGGAGTGAGCTTCTGCATAGGCTGCTGCTGCCCCGAATAGGCCGGGCTGCGGATGTGTGATGATCTTGACGGGCATTTCGCTCATCATGGCCTCAAATCGGCCCTTGGCGACGAAACGCTCTGCAAATCCGGACTCTCCAAGAATGCTGGCTAGGCGTAATCCCAGACCACCCGCAATCACCACGCCCTGTGCACCGTGCGCGAGAGCCAGATCACCAGAAATGGCACCAAGGCTGAGGCAGAATCGTTCGAGAGCTGCAGCGGCAATCGTGTCTGAGCCTTCCATTGCATTTTGCCAGAGGGTCTTGTTGTCCCGCAGGGTAATGGGTAGCCCCTGCTGCTCGGCAATCACTTCATAAAGATTTGTCAGACCTGGCCCGGACACGATCCGTTCGGCCGAGACGCGGCGGAAGCGTTGACGCAGGGCCTTCAGAATCCGGTCTTCTACATCATCGAGCGGCGGGTAGTCCAAATGGCCACCTTCTGTCTCCATGACAAAGTACTTTGAGCCGCGTCGAAGAAGGCATGCAGCGCCAAGTCCCGTACCAGGACCAACGATTGTGATGGCACCTTGGGGGGGCAGATCGATATTCGGTCCGCAGAGATGCTGCATGAAGGAAGAATCAACCTGCGCGACTGCGTGAGCGATAGCACCGAAATCGTTCACAAGAACAAAATTGTCCAGATGCAGCCGCTGAGCGAGTTGGGACGGATGGATGATCCATGGATTGTTGGTCATCTTCAGGATTTCGCCTGTGACCGGACAGGCGACGGCAATTCCTGCTTCTTTAGGCATTGGTCGGTCAAGAGAACGACCAAAAGCCTCCCATGCAAGCGCGAGACTGGCGTGTTCGGCGCATTTCAGGGTGACGGCTTCTCCCAGCTCGATGACCTTCCCGTCCTCGATGCTTGCAATCGCGAAACGGGCATGGGTGCCCCCGATGTCGACTGCAACGATTTCCCTCATGACAACTTTCCTCTGGCCTGTCTGGCGGGTTCAATGTGGAAGCAGTCGCTTACCGGCTGCGTGACGTCAAGTTAACGAGATACTGCTTTTCCTAATTTGACGCACTCTGTCGCACTTCTGCAGAGCGCAGCAGGCGATGAGCGATGGGACGCGGCACCAGCATTTCCAGTAGTCGAGCAAGTGCAAATGGCCATGGGAACAGGAGATGGGCCCTGCCCTGGCCGATCGCACGGGCGATCATGCGCGCAGCTTTGCGGGAAGAAACCAGGAAAGGTCGCGCGCCTTCCAGGCGTTGGCTCATCGGTGTGTCCACATAGCCGGGAGAGACTAGCGTGATATGGACGTTATGCGGGGTCATAGCTGCGTGAAGAGCGGTACTGAACCGGGCCAGACCGGCTTTGGAGCCGCTATAGGCCGTGGCAATGGGCAGATCATGGAATGCCGCCACAGAGCCTATCAGGGCAATGTTCCCTCCTCCCCGTGTGATCATTCTCCGGGCCATTTCGGTCGCCAGTGTGACGGGCGTTGTGAAGTTGACCAGCGAGATTGTCTTTACCTGCTCGGGAAGTTCCGTGAGTTCACCTTCCGGCCGGATATCGCCCAGGCCTGCAGCCAAAATGAGAATATCGACTGGAGTGGTATCATCGGCCTTGCGAAGGGCCTCAAGGGCTGCCTCAGGGTCGCAGAGGTCCAGTGCCAGAGTTTCTGTTGTCGCCCCGTGTTTGGCGGCCTGTGCTGCGACACGATCCAGACGCGTCTGATTACGTCCCCATAAAACAAGATGTGTGCCAGCCCGTGCATAATGAAGCGCAAGGGCTTCTCCGATGCCGCTTGAGGCCCCGGTGATCAGGATGCGGGATTGAAGACCGGGCCGGCTGGGCGGTGTCGATGTCATGGAAGAAAGATCCATATATTGAAAGTCATGGTCGGATTGGTGGTGGAAAGGTATAGCCTTCCCGTGCCAGAAGATGCGACCCCGTGTCTGAACAGCACGCTACCCTTTATTCCGGAACCTGTTTTCCAACCAGAGGTGCAAGGCCCGACCCTATGACATCGCCCGCTCCGCAAGATGATCTAGTAGTCCGTCCAGTTACGACGCGGGCACATCTGAAGCTCTTCATTACCCTGCCCCGCCGTATTTACGCGGGAATGGCGGGATTTGTTCCTTCCCTGGATCTGGAACAGAACGATCTCCTTAACCCTCGTAAGGCGGCGATTTTTCGTCACTCCAGCATCCGTTACTTTCTGGCATGGCGCGGTAATGTCCCGGTCGGGCGAATTGCTGCAATCGTAGACCATCGTGCAATCGAGTTTTGGGGTGAGAAAATCGGGTCCTTCGGGGCGCTGGATGCTGTACCGGAAGCGTCTGTTGTGGCTGCTCTGCTGGATGCCGCCCGGCACTGGCTGCGGTTGCAGGGTATGGAGCGCGTTCGTGGTCCTGTGACACTGAGCGGAAATGGTGAGTCCGGTCTTATGATCGAGGGGCAGGATCAGCCCTTGATGATTGCGATGCCGTGGCACCCCAAGCTGCTTGGTCAGCTCGTAGAAGCCGCAGGTTATGAGCGCACGGAAGACCTGCTGAGTTACAAGCTGGATCTGACGGACGACAGCGAGTCGATTTTCCGGGTCCCAGGTGACCTTACGATTGGCGAAGGACGTCTTGGGTCGATCTCCCTGACACGCCTCTCCAAGAAGCAGATTGCAGATCAGGGGGAGGTTCTGCGGACGCTTTATAATGATGCCTGGAGCGGAAAGTACAACTTTGTGCCTCTTCAGGACTATGAAATGAAGGCTATGATCGATCAGCTCAAGCCGCTGCTACGGCCTGAGCATTATGTACAGATCGATCAGGATGGAGAGCCTGTTGCCATGGCTCTGGTTGTCCCAAATCTCTACGATATTGCTGGCGATTTGGGCGGTGATCCTTCACCGTTGGGCTGGGTGAAGCTTGGTGTTCGCCTTGGGCTGCATCGGTTCCACTCTGCGCGCGTGATCCTGTTGGGGGTAACCCGCAAGCTGCACGGGACCATGCTCGGGTCTCTGCTGCCATCTCTGGCGATTTCAGAGCTGCTCCGTCGTGGTCAGTCTCTTCCCTACAAATGGGTCGAGCTTGGGTGGATTCAGGAATCCGATACGCGGATGAAGAATCTTGCAGAAGCCGTCGTGCCGCATCCTTACAAGCGGTATCGCCTCTATGAGCGTGCGATCGAAGGCTGAAGTGCCACAGGCGCTGGTAGCATTCAGAAGTGCTGCCAGCCGCCTTTCAAAAACTGAATGACCTGCCCGTTCTGATTTAGCACACGCACACTCTTTCCTGAATGCACAGACCCTATTCTTGTTATGGGTGTGTGGGCTTGCTGACAGATTTCAATCAGGGCGTTTTCCTGCTCAGGTGCACAGGCTAGGAGCAGTTCGTAATCATCCCCCCCTGTCAGCCGTTGCTCCAACCACTCCGGTCCCAACGACTTTGCTTCTGATGACGCTGGCACGGCCTCAGCCAGAACATCAATGGCCACTTCAGATTCTTCAGCAATATGCTGGCAATCCTGGATAAGCCCGTCTGAAATATCCATCGCTGCATGCACGATACCGTTTAGGATCAGTCCTGTTCTTGGTTGCGGTAACCGATAGCGATCAGCCAGAAATCCTGACGGGTCAGAAATTTTCCCCTGAAGTGCCAACAAGCCGAGAGCGGCGTCTCCTATCGTGCCTGTGACCCATAAGCTGTCGCCCGGTATGGCGCCATTTCGCCGCAGCGCAGTTCCCTTGTGTAAACGTCCAAACACCGTAGCCGAGAGGACCAGAGGTCCGGATGTGGAGGTTGTGTCACCTCCGAGTAGTGTCACGCTGTATCGGGCCTGATCCTCTGATAGCCCGGCTACAAAGGCGTTGAACCAGCTATCGTTGTAACGTGAGTTTCGGGGAATGGTGACGTTCAGGGTGTAGGCGTAGGGCGTTGCTCCCATGGCTGCGATATCTGACAGATTGCAGCGCAGGAGCTTTCGTCCGAGCGTTTCCGGCGGATCATCCGACAGGAAATGGACGTTCTCGACCATTGTGTCGGTTGAAATGGCCAGTTCCTGCCCTGGAGGGCAGGAAATCAGGGCGCAGTCGTCTCGAAGGTCAAGGCTTTCCGGGCCTGCGAGGGGCCGGAAGTGTCGGGCGATGAAACTGAATTCGCCCGACATGGATCAGGCGTTGCCTTCACCGCGGCGGCTCAGGGTATCCAGAATACCATTCACCATCTTGGGTTCATCACCGAAGAAGAAGCCATGGGCGACGTCCAGATACTCGTTGATGACGATGCGGTCTGGAGTGTCTGTTTCGGTAATCTCGAAAACAGCGGCGCGCAGGAGGCCGCGAAGAACGGGATCAAGGCGGGAAATTGGCCACTGCTCTGGAAGAAGATCGCTCAGTGTGTGGTCAACCTTGTCCTGCTTCAGTGTGACGCCACGGACGATTTCCTGCATCAGAGTCAGGTCGGCGTCGGGAATGTGGCCGTCTTCGAACGAGGCTGTCGGGCTCACACGGCGATGGCGGAGGAATTGGTTGAGAACGGTTTCCGCATTGTCGCCAGACTGTTCGCACTGGAACAGGGCCTGAACAGCGGCAACGCGGGCGATTGTCCGGCTGCGGCGCGTCGGGTGGCTCGTGGGCGCGTCGGATGCGGTCATGGTGTCTCCTGGGAGTCTTTGGTCGGCAGGGACGCGTGTGCGTCCCCGGGAATGGGGTTCATGTCGGCGAGGATCTTCGAGAAAGCCTCGACTTCACGGAAGTCGCGATAGACGCTGGCGAAGCGGACATAAGCCACACCGTCCACCTCACGCAATGCGTCCATGGCAAGTTCGCCGATACGATGTGAAGAAATATCCTGTTCTCCGGAGGCTTCAAGCTGTCGGACCAGTCCGTTGACCAGTCGTTCCTGACGCTCCTCCTCAACCGGGCGCTTGCGCAGTGCCACGCGAATGGAGCGTGCGAGCTTGTCCCGATCAAACGGTGCGCGGCGACCATCGGCCTTGATGACAGTCAGTTCCCGGAGCTGAACGCGCTCAACGGTCGTGAAGCGCTGGGTGCAGGCGGAACAGACGCGACGGCGGCGGATGGCCGTTCCATCTTCGCTGGACCGGCTGTCCTTCACCTGAGTGTCTTCATGTCCGCAGAAAGGGCAACGCATGGACGGTCCTGATTGTTCGGGCCTTGTGGTGGCCGGGGAATTGGAGGCAGTTTACCGGATCATACGTTCCGACCCAAACGGGCCTGTCTGTTTTTAGGAGACTGTCGTTGAAACGGGTATCTGCCGCTTTTGCTGTCCTGTTGTCGTTTTCTGCGGTTCCGGGCTTTGCCCAGGATGCCGGTGCGCTTCCTGCTGCCCAGCATAACCGCCAGAAAATCGTTGTTCTGGACGGAACGCTCTCGCCCTCGTCACACAGCACGTCATACGCCAGCGGCTATTTCACGATTCGCAATGACGATGGTGCGGATCATCTGCTGAAAGGGGTGTCGTCTTCGGTCTGCTCCAGCATCACCGCACACCACACCAATCAGGAACAGACTCAGGCAACGAATGATCTGTTTTCCCATCTGTCCCTTCCCCATAATTCGGAAATGATTTTCCCACCCTCAGGGTATCATCTGTTGTGCGGCGGCATCACGAAGCCTTTGCAGCAGGGAGAGAAAATTCCGTTTACCTTCCAGTTCCTTGACGGGGACAGCATTACGATCGGGTTTACGGTCAAGCCCGTATAATCAATTCCGGGAAATCTCAGGCCATAATTTTGGCCGAGATTTCCTTGATGACGGCCAGAACCGATTCGCCATACCGGTCGAGCTTGGATGTTCCTACGCCTTTGATGCTGGCAAGCTCCTGATGGCTCACTGGATGCTCCCGGGCAATGTCCCGTAGAACAGAGTCGTGGAAGATGACGTAAGGCGGGATTTCCTGTTCCCGGGCTTCTGAAAGTCTCCACTGACGCAGTGCATCGAACACAGTTTTTTCTTCAGTCGACAGGCTCTCGTTTTCCTGATTGCTGGACGGCGTGCGGGCGATCAGGCTCTGGCGCGTATCCTGACGCAGCCGAATTCTCTCGTCTCCGCGCAGGATCGGGCGTGCGATGTCTGTCTGAAGAGCCAGACTGCCATGTTCGCCATGGGTGCGGATGGCACCCCGCGCAATCAGTTGCCTGACAACCGCTCGCCACCAGTTTTCCGTCTGATCCTTCCCGATCCCGAAGACGGATAAATGCTGATAGGCGTGGCGTTCGATGGTTTCGTTCGTCTTGCCTCGAAGTACGTTGGTCAGCTGAACGGCTCCAAGACGCTGACCGGTACGGTAAATCGCGGACAGGACTTTCTGGGCCGCCTCTGTCCCATCGAAGGTGGAGACAGGCGTGATGCAGTTGTCGCAATGTCCACAGGGCTCTGACAGATTTTCACCAAAACAGGCCAGGAGAGCCTGTGTTCGGCATCCTGTGGTTTCGGTAAGAGCAATCATGCTTTCCAGCCGGGATTGCATGACACGTTTCTCGTTGTCGGGAGCGTTGGACTGTTCCAGCCAGTGGCGAGCCCGCGCCATATCCTCACCGCCATACAGCAGAAGCGTATCGGACTTTTCTCCGTCACGCCCTGCCCGCCCAATCTGCTGATAATAGGCTTCCGGCGAAGACGGCATATCCAGATGGATCACGCAGCGGACGTCTGGCCGGTCAATCCCCATGCCAAACGCAATCGTGGCGACGATCACCATGTCTTCACCGGAACGAAAGCGCATAAGGGTTGCACGCTTCTCTATGGGAGACAGGCCCGCATGATACGGAAGAGCCGTCAGACCTTTTTCCCGTAGCATGGTTGCGGTGCGCTCGGTTTTGTTCCTGCTGCCGCAGTAGACGATGGCTGCTCCGGTGCGATGGCTTTCCAGCGCTTCAAGCAACTGCTTGCTCTCGCCACCTTTGGGGCGTGCTTCCACAAACAGGTTACGCCGGTGGAAACTGGCCATCAGAACCCGTGCGTCGGGCATTCCCAGAACATTGAGAATATCATCCCGTGTTCTGGGGTCGGCTGTGGCCGTCAGAGCAATGCGGGGAACATTGGGGAAAAGTTCCGGCAAGGACGCAAGAGCGCGATATTCGGGACGAAATTCATGTCCCCAGGCGGAGACGCAGTGTGCTTCGTCAATTGCGATCAGAGAAATCTGACGCTTTGACAGGAAATTGCCGGTTCCGGGCTGGAGAAGCCTTTCGGGTGAAATGTAGAGGATGTCGATCTTGTTGTTCCGCAGATCGTCGCGCAGGATTTCCCGCTCTTCTGTCTCCAGTTCCGAATGGAGAGCAGCTGCACGAATACCAAGCTGGCGAAGACCTGCGACCTGATCGTCCATCAAGGCGATTAGGGGAGACACAACGATGCCCATGCCATCTCGGCACAGGGCTGGAACCTGATAGCAGAGACTTTTTCCGCCACCGGTCGGCATGAGGACCAAAACGTCCTCACCGCGCATGACGGTCTCTACGGCTTCTCCCTGAAGGCCGCGGAAACCGGAAAACCCGAACACATCCGACAGGACCTGTTCGGGATTACGGCCCGGACTGGGCGTAGGGTTCAGATGTCCCTCCGTCACTCCGAGCGCCGGATCACTGGCCCGGATTGATGGTGATGGAGACGCGGCGCAGTGCAACATGTGAGGCGTCAATCGTTGTTTCCGGCTCTGGACGGATTTCAATTTTTGCGCCGTTTACACCGTCATTGGCGAGCTGGGTTGCGACGGCCTGTGCACGGCTGTCAGCCAGTTCCTTCAGAACTGCCGGGTCGCCATTCATGCCAGCGGAACCTGCCACACGAATGGTCTTTGCGTTTTCGTTGCGTGCAGCCGTTGCAGCCTTCGTGACGACAGCCTGGGCAACAGGGCTCAAGGTTACGGAGTCACGATCAAAGAACACGACATAGCTGTCGCGGGAGGGCTGATCCGCGCAGCCAGCGAGGGCGGCGGTCAGGACGAGAGCCGGAGCCGCAAGACGGATGGAAGAAAGAATACGAACCATGGCGTAACGTCCTGAAAGAAAGGATTGAGGCCTCTAGGTGCCTTGTCGGCAAAGGCTGGTCAACCTGCGCTTGAAACAACGTGTCCGTTCTCGAGACGCCAGATTCGATCCAGCTTCTCAACGCCTGTCAGGCGATGGGCGATCAGTAGCACGCTTCGACCATCTCCAACATTGTTCAGGGTTTCCAGAAAGGCTTTTTCTGTATCTGCGTCCAGACCGGTGGCTGGTTCGTCCAGAATGAGCACGGGAGCGTCCGAAAGCAGGACACGGGCCAGTGCAATACGTCGCCCCTGCCCGCCAGAAAGCTTGGAACCACTTTCGCCAATCCACGTGTCCAGACCATCCGGAAGGCTCCGAACCGTATCTGCGATCTTCGCCTGTTCCAAAGCGGTCCACAGCGCATCTTCGGAGAGGTCCGTGCGACCGAGAAGCAGATTATCGCGGATGGTGTCATCAAAAAGATGGCTGGACTGGGAGAGCCACGCGACCTGAGAACGCAGGGTTTCGTTCTGAAGTGTTGCGATATCTGTTCCGCCAAGAAGGATCTTGCCTTTTTCGGGGGCGACGACCTTGAGGAGCAGAGCGGCAAGGCTCGATTTTCCGGCGCCTGAAGGGCCAATCAGAGCAGCGCGTTCCCCTTCACGAAGAGTGAGTGTCAGATCCTGAAAAACGGGGGCCCGGTCGGGCGTCCAGCGGAAGGTCACATTCTCTACGCGGATGTCATGACGAGCAGGCAGGGCTGCTGTTCCTTCAGGAACCTGAGAGCCGCGCTCGGCCACTTCCATAATACGTTCTGCCGCGTGTGAGACCTGTCCGTATAGGAGGCCTGCGCGGGACAGGCCTGTGACGCCATCCAGAGCTGTAATGGTGACAAACAGGGCTGCAATACCAACAACTGGTGCGGATTGCTGAAAGATCAGGCCAGCGACGGCGCACAGGATGACGGCGATTCCGGCTTTTGCGATCAGACCTGCCAGCCCGTTTGTCAGTGCCATACGAAGCGCCTGACGCTGCTGCGCGGCAAACAGTGCATCCTGACGTTGCGTTACGGCGTTTGCCAAGACGTCTTCAGCGCCAAAAGCTCTTGCTTCCCGTAAGCCGGAGGCGAGATCGAGAGCTGCTACCCGGAGGTCCGCATCTGCATGAAGAATGTCGGGGCCGAATTTTCTGGACAGGCGTGCGGCGATCCAAGGCAGGACGAATGCCAGAATGGCAAAAAATCCTCCTGTGATCAGGCCGGCTAATATGCCCGCCTTCAGCCAGACAACAGCTGCGACCGGAAGGGTCAGAACGGCTGCTGCTAATGGAATGAGAATGCGAAGATAAAGATTGTCTAGCGTCTGCACATCAGACACCAGCCGCGACAGGAGATCGCCTGACCTCTGGAAGCCGAGACCTGCTGCTGCCCCTCCGGCCAATCGGCGGTAAAACCACACACGTAGATCAGACAGCGCACGGAACATGGCGTCGTGTGTGTAGAGCCGTTCAAAATAACGGAGAACGATCTGGGAGGAGCCAGCGATTTGCAGAAGTATTGATCCTGCGGCGACACCGACAGCAGCTGCGGCGACGCGGCTTCCTGCTTGTCCCATCAGAAGCAGGCCGGAGCACACAGCCAGTTCTGCGATAATGCCACCGGTTATCAGGCGGCTGTAATGTGGCTTCCAAATTTGGATGACACGGGAAAGAGCAGTTCCATTTTTGGGTTGCTCGGACTGAAAAGAGGCGCTCATGCGGCTTCCTCCGTGTAGGAGATGGCGTGCCCTTTGTTCAGAACGAGGTGTCGCCCGTGGAACTGTCGAGCCTGTGCGGAGTGTGTACAGAGAACAACTGTTCGTCCCTGCGCCAATGTGCGAAGGCTTTCCAGAATTTCAGCTTCTGTTATCGGGTCAAGGTGGGACGTAGGTTCGTCCAGAAGCAGGATCGGTGCGTTTTTGAGGAATGCCCGCGCGATGGCAATACGCTGTGCCTGCCCCCCGGAGAGACCGAAGCCTCCCTCGCCGATACGTGTTTCAAGTCCTTCCGGCAGCATGGAAAGATAATGGTCGACCGCTGCAGCAGAAATCGCTGCATTCAGTTCCTGATCAGAGGCTTCAGGTTTGGCAAAGAGAATATTTTCCCTGATCGTGCCAGCAAATAGAACAGGTTTCTGCCCAATCCAGCTGATCTGTGCAGAGATTTGACGGGGCGTCATGTTGGCCATGTTCTGGCTGCCGAGGAAGATCGACCCTTCGGATGGTGTAACGAAGCCAAGAAGCAGCTCAAGGAGCGTTGATTTTCCTGATCCGGATGGGCCTTCCAGGATCAGTGTTTCACCAGCGGGAAGTTTAAAGCTGACGTCGTGAATGACGGGGCCGCGGTCTTCGGTCCATGCAAAAGAAAGATTTTCTGCCATAATCGCCAGGCTGGCTGGTGCGTCTGTGGCAGAACAACCCACAACATGGCTTTCTTCCGGCATGGGAGCGAGTGCATGCATGGCTTCTGCTGCGGCTGACGCATGGGCTCTGTCTTGATACGCCGCAGAAAGAGCACGGAAAGACGCGAATGCTTCTGGCACCAACAGGATTGCATAAAGAGCGCGGGTCAGGGTCAATTCTGGCGTCGAACTGCTGAGACTATGGCTCTGTGTGATGACAATCAGTACGAGAGCGACAACCATAGCCACATCTGTCGTTGCAGATGCGAGGAAAGCGATGCGGAGCACTTTCATTGTCCGTAGACGCAGATCATCGGCACTGTTGGCCAATGCCTGTGTTTCACGCTCCGTACCACCCGACAGAACGATGGTTGCAATTCCTTTGACGCGGTCCAGAAATCGCGTCTGAAGGCGGGTCATGGCCAGAAACTGCTTGCGGGACGCGACGGCTGTAGCGATGCCAAAAATAGCCTGGAAAACAGGCAGAGTGGCGCAACAGATCGCAAGAAGAATGCCCGCTTGATGATTTTGCCAAAATACGGCCGCAACCACGATCCACTGAGAAACCAGCCAAAGGGCTGAAGCAGGCAGCCAGCGTGCAAAATACCCGTCCAAAGCTTCTATGCGATCGACCAGAGTTGAGGCGATGACAGAGCTATGTTGGCGGCGGAGAAGAGCGGGTCCTTCCCCGAGGATACGCGCAAGAATTTCCGAGCGTAACCGACGACGCGCAGCAAGACTTGAACGTGAGGCCATGACTTCCTGAATAACACCCAGTCCTACTCGAAGCAGACTGGCCATTAGAAACATTCCGATCGCTGGTGGTGCACCGGCGGAGTGGGATGTCAGGATGGAAGCAAGTGCCCGGGCCAGAGCCCATGCCTGCAGAAGACCCAGAAGGGTCGAGAGCAGTCCGAGGATCACTACGATGGAAGTGCTGGAACGGCTGGCTCGTCCCTGCGCCTTGATCCACGCTTTTGCGATTGTTTTATCGGCCTTCATGATCCCTGCATATAGGTCGCAAAATTGCTGTAAGACAGCCTTCGACGCATTTCTTGCAGCTTATTTAGATTTTTATGCCCATTTTCAGGAGTCGGAACTCCAGTACGCCTTACGAGATGGGCGAATCGTCTCTGTTGATTGCCTGCTGCGCGATGGCGACCGCGGTCGGAACGGGATCAGCGGGAACAAACTTTAGATTATACCAGGTGCCACCATCATTGTTGATCAACAGGTCCGCGTTGATTTGTCGCGCAAAACCTCGGATTAACTGAATGCCTATGCCTTCACGTCGCGTGCGGGACTCGGAGGCGCGGGCGGCGTCCAAGCCAATCCCGTTATCTCCAAGTTCAAGTTCAACGAGACCCTCTTTTTCCGGAGGGGGATTGGGGACGCGACGAAGCGAAATACTGATAGCGCCTGATCGGTTTTCAGGGAATGCATACCGAAGAGCATTGCTAACGACTTCTGTGACAATCAGTGCCACCGGAACCGCCTGATCCGGTGAGATCAGAACATGCTCAATGTCCAGCTTCAGCCGAATACGAGTCTGCGTATTCATGTTGTGAGCAGAGAACAGGATGGAACATAATTCTTCGAGGAAGCTCTGAACGTCGAGCGCCGATAAGCCGTTCTCTGAATAAAGATAGCGATGAAGGGTGGCGAGCGCTCTGACCCTGTCCCGCACAAGTCTAAATTCCTCGCGGGCTTCATGGGAACGGATACGACTTGCCTGTAGATTCAGCAGGGATGCAATGACCTGAAGATTGTTTTTAACGCGATGGTGGATTTCCCGAATCAGCATATCCTGATGATGGGCAGATTTTTCGAGTTCCTGCTCATGGCGTGTCAGACGACGTGTTGCACGGAGAAACGCCCGTTCAAGATGGCGGATTTCCAGCGGGATCGAGCGGTTGATACGGGGATCAAACGGGGCGCCCCTCCTCCATTCTGCGACGGCAAGAGCAAGTCGTTCCAGTGGCTCTACAAGAAAGGTTCTGGCGGCAAGGGCAACGGCGATCAATTCCAGTGCCAGCAGTCCTGCAATTAACCCCACCCGAATAAGGAAAATATTAAGAGCTCTGCTTTCTTCATGTGTGCGCTCGGTGGCGACAAGGAGGCTGACCGGGCCATAGGCATTCTGAAGAACATAAGTCGTGCCTTTAATCGTGAAGGCATCGTGCAAGGCATGTCTTGTAAAGTCTGTTTTAAGACGCTCGTGAACTGCTGCGGGAAGTTCAGGGATGTCGGGATGATCAGGGAAAAGCGAAAAGATCGCTTGATCCCCCATCAATAGAAGATGACGGGCATTGTCATTGACGCCCAGAAGAAGTCGGCCATCTCCCATTGGCAGGTGGCTTCTTTGCCATCCAAGCGTTCGTACCGCTACTATATAACCGGTAATGGCGCCCTGATTCATCAGTGGGACAACGAAGCGGATGAGTGGACCGCGTTTACCCTTCAGAACGTCTACGCCAATATTGGGACGATGAGCGCCGTCTTAAAGAATAGGAAGCAGTTCGCTCGAAGTGCAGATTGCCGGGTCTTGAGATGACGGTGGTGGCAGAACCACGACCGGGCGACCGTCTGCATCCGTAAGAACCAGTGAACAATAGTGATGCTGGGAGATGGTTTGAACGAGAGCAAATTCCCTGAGAGCATTGTCAGGGGAGATGTTTCCCTCTGCGAGCATATCCAGAGCGGTATGGGTCTGGTCCATATCACTGGATAGTTCAGAGAGGGCGGTTTGGGCGTCTTTCTCGGTACGAGAAAGCGCATTCCCTACATTTTCCTGATAATTATGCCAGGCAAGCAGTCCCGCAATGGTGGCCAGTGGCAGAGTCGTTGCGACAATGAGCGCCATGACACGGGCACTGACAGTGTCTAGCATTCTCACACTGCGAAAAATCATTCTGCGGTAAGGAATGATCAGGCCCCTTGAGACCGCCGACCCGATATCTCAGGTCGGGCTGCAGATTTTTTCACTTGTTGCGGTCTTCTTCGATAAGCTTGAGGAGCTCGTCAGGAATAGGTTCGTTCGCAACATCGTCAAAGAGCTGATGAAGTCCGCGGCTCAGCCAGATACCAAAAGGAGAATCGTTCTCTTCAACTTTTGGTTTTCCGGATGAGGATTGGGACTTGTCTCCTCCGGTCATTTTATAGTCCTGAGCCTCTCTGTGACAAAGGAGAACAGTCACTTCTGTCCCTGCGTGCTGCCTGCCATCGGTCGACCTTATCAGAAGCCGATGAATGAGGCAGCGACGGAATGTTTACAAAATACAGCAGACCTGCCGCAATTGCCTGAATTCCGAAATGGACGATTTTTTAACGTCCGTGCAAGACTAAAAGTTCATACTCGCTCAGGAAAGAAACAGATCATCCGCAGACTTGCCGTCGCGATGGCGGGCATCAATCGCTTCACGCAGCGCTTTTACCTTGACCCGGAGCTTGTCGTTGCTGGGCATTTCTCCCGTCATCCATGCTTCAAGCTGACGACGTGCGCGGAAAACGCGACTTTTTGCTGTACCAACGGCGCAGTCCGTAGCTTCTGCCAGAGCTTCATAGCTCATGCCCTGAATAACAACCATAACGAGCGCTTCCCTCTGATCAGCCGGAAGGCGCGACAGAGCGAGAGAGAGGTCCTTTAATGCAAGGCTGTCTTCATGTGTGGCCGGGCTTGCAAAATTGGCTGCTGGCACATCGTCGATATCTGTCGTCTCACGGCGTTTGCGCAGATCGGAGATGAAGCGATTGCGAAGGATACGATGCATCCAGGCAGAAAAATTGGTGCCGGGTATAAAGCTGTTCTGGGCGGCAAGAGCATTGCACACAGCATCCTGAACCAGATCTTCTGCAGCTGCGCGGTTGCGGGTCAGGGAAAGGGCCTGAACGCGAAGCTTCGGAAGAATGGCAATAACCTGGTCATGGAACGTCATGGGAAATACTCCTGATTTCGTCCTGTTTCATGGGATCAATGAACGGAACTTCAGGATCGTTGCATCCAGATGGAAAATTTTTCTATTTTTCTTGGAAATTGTTTTTTAACAATGAGTTAATCTTAATTTTCCAATGAACTGTCTGTTGCCGTTAGAGCCGCTAACTGGCTTCTGGCGCGAGACACCCTTGCTTTCATGGTGCCAGCAGGAACATTGCAAATACAGGCTGCATCTTCATATGAAAGCTCCTGCGCACCGACCAGGATGATGGCTTCCCGCAGAAGGTCTGGCAGTTTCCAAAGAATTTCCCCGAGATCTGTGATGGCATCTCTTGCGCTTTGCATTGAAGGAGCTTCGGAAGAGACGGGCATATCGAGTTCGAAATCTTGCATGATCTCCTGTTCGCGGGAAAAACGCCTGCGTTGCTCGTAAAAGGCATTTCTCTGAATTGTGAACAGCCACGCCTTGAGCGTGGTTCCTGTTTCGAACTGCGTTTGGGCTGCGAGAGCCCGCACGACCGTATCTTGCACAAGATCATCTGCTGCCGTCGCATCACGGGTTAAAAAACGCGCAAAACCGCGAAGGTCGGGGAGTGTTTTGAGGAGTTCCTGATGGAAGGAAGATCCTCTTTTCTCCTGCGGAGCCGGTAGCGTGCCGGAAACAGGGTTTGTCAGAGGATTGTCCTTCCAAAGGAACATGTGAGGTGCGACCGGATAACGAACACTAGGCGCGTCATGCTGGTCGTGTCATGATTAATCAATTGCCGCAAACGGATAGCTCCTCATAAGGTTTCCGTGCGACCATTCTGCAAGAGGCCAAGAATCCATGACTGACACGGCACGTCAGGAACTTATCGCGGCGCTGCCTTATGCCCGTCGTTTTGCTCGTGCGCTGGCCGGGGATCAGGCGCAGGGAGATCGTCTGGTTGCCAGCGCTCTGAAAGATTTACTGGCTGAAGGAGAAGCAGACCTCCCTGCCCGACTGGCTCTTTATGGCAAGCTTGTGCAGGAATTTTCTCACAAGTCTGCCTTGCAGGCCGGTATGACGTTAACCCAGAGAGCCTTGTTGCTTCTGACGTCTCTAGAGGAGCAGTCACTGGCTTCCGCTGCGCGCGCATTGTCCATTTCTGAAGAAGATGCAGCAAGTGAACTTGGAATTGCCCGTCAGGCTTTGCAGGGGATTGCCCAGACATCAGTGCTGATCATTGAGGATGAGCCCATCATTGCGATGGATATTCAGGATCTCGTTGAACGGTGTGGTCACAAGATTGCCGGCGTAGCTCATACAGAGGCCGATGCTGTCAAATTGGCTGTCGAGACAAAACCAGGTCTGATACTTGCCGATATCAATCTGGGAGGCGGTGGAGACGGTATGCATGCTGTCGGTCGTATCCTTAAAACGCATGAAACCCCTGTTATTTTTGTAACGGCCTATCCCGAGCGTCTTTTGACTGGGGAAGCGCACGAGCCTTCCTTTGTGATTACGAAGCCGTTTGAGCCGTTGGCTCTGGCTGTTGCGACGTATCAGGCTGTAACAGGTGGCGTAGAGCCGGTTTGAGTTGAAAACAGGAATTGGGAGCCTTGCGGGCTGACGTCTCCTGCGACACATAGGAGGCATGTCGGCACCCATCCTCCTTCTCCAGAATATTACCTACACTCTTGGCGGACGCCCGCTCCTTGATGGAGCGGAGCTTGGCGTCCTGCCGGGAGAACGTATTTGCCTTGTCGGGCGGAACGGCTCGGGCAAATCCACGCTCCTCAAAATAGCGGCGGGTGATATCATCGCTGACGACGGAACGCGTTTCGTTCAGCCAGGAGTGAAGGTCCATTATCTGGCCCAGGAGCCGGATCTTTCTGCCTATCCTTCTACATTTCATTATGTCGCTGACGGTCTGGACGAGACAGAGCATTATCGTGCCCGCGCCATGTTGTCCGAACTTGGCATGACAGGTGACGAAGGGTGTGAGCGGCTTTCAGGCGGTGAAGTGCGTCGTTGTGCTCTTGCCCGGGCGCTGGCGGCTGAGCCGGACCTGTTGCTTTTGGATGAACCGACCAACCATCTTGATCTGCCAACAATCACATGGCTCGAAAAAGAACTGGCTGCTTCCCGCTGTGCCATGATTGTCATCAGCCATGACCGTCGTCTTCTGGAAACGCTGTCTCGCAGTGTTGTCTGGCTTGAGCAAGGTAAGACGCGCCGTCTGGACCAAGGATTTTCGCGCTATGAAACCTGGCGCGACGAGGTTCTGGAGCAGGAAGAGCGTGATGCTCACAAGCTGGATCGCCAGATTGCCCGTGAAGAAGACTGGATGCGGTATGGTGTAACAGCTCGGCGAAAGCGGAACGTGCGCCGCGTGGCTGAACTTGCGACATTGAGAAACAACCGTCGGGAAATAGCTTCGCGCGGCACTGGTACGCTCCGGATGGCTGCTACTGAGGCCGACGGAGCCGGAAAAATCACGATTGGCGCCGAGAATCTAGGGTGGTCTTATGATGACCGGCAGATCGTCAACAACCTTGATCTCAAAATACTTCGTGGGGACCGACTTGGGCTGGTCGGGGCGAATGGTGCTGGCAAAACGACACTTATTCGACTGCTGACGGGGCGAATGGCTCCTCAGGAAGGCTCGGTCTATATCGGACCGTCTGTTGCTATGGTGACGCTGGATCAGCAACGTGAAAGTCTTGATCCCACTAAAACGCTTTCTGATACCCTGACGGGAGGAAGCGGCGATATGGTCCAGGTCGGGACTGAAAAGCGGCATGTTATTGGGTACATGAAGGACTTCATGTTCCGGCCCGAGCAGGCTCGTACGCCTGTTGGCAAGCTGTCGGGTGGAGAGCGTGGCCGTCTGGCCCTTGCGTGCGCTTTGGCCAAACCATCCAGTCTTATGGTGCTGGATGAGCCAACCAACGATCTTGATCTGGAAACGCTTGATCTGCTGCAGGAGATGCTGGCTGATTATGCGGGTACGGTTCTGCTCGTCAGCCATGACCGTGATTTTCTGGACCGGGTTGCGGGCTCCGTTCTGGTGTCAGAAGGGGATGGTCATTGGATTGAGTATGCAGGTGGATATTCTGACATGCTGGTTCAACGACGTGGCGAAGCCCCTGCTGAGAGAAGTGTTGACGAGAAGTCGTTCGTTAATCCTGACCCTAAAAATATCGTAAAATCAGAAAAGAAGCAGACAAAGCTCAGTTATAACGACAAGCGTGCACTTGACCTTCTTCCCGGAAAAATGGCCAAGCTGGAGAAAGAGATCGTTACGTATAGAGAAGCTCTGGCCGATCCTGCTCTCTACACGCGCGACCCTGCCAAATTTGCGAAAATCAGCGATGCTCTTCAGGCCGCAGAAAATGCTCTGACAGAGGCTGAAGAGCAGTGGCTGGAGCTGGAGGTCAAGAAAGAAGAGTTGCAATCTCAATGAGTTGCTAGTGTAATTTCAGGTCTATTCCATCGCAGGGATAAGACCTGAAAGCTCCATGGTTTTGCGGGAAGCATGAATGCTTTTCGTGACGCAGATCGCGGCATCCAGTGCCCGGATGCCAGCCTGTGCGTCTACGAGCACCGGAGTGCCTTCGAGGCATGAGGATGCAAAAGCCTGATGTTCGACGGTCAGATTATCATGATCGTTCCAACTGATGGCTTCTCGTCGGAAGCCTCCGGTACCCGGAAGCGGCAGGCCGCGTTCCCGCCCGATAAAGCTCAGTTTGCGCTCCATGAAGTCAGCAGACAGGTATCCATCTTGTGAGAAAAGTCTCATACGACGTTCTGTTTTCAAGGAAATTCGACTTGCGGTAATCGTGGCGACGCAGCCGTTTTCAAAACGGACACGCGCATTCGCAATGTCTTCATGCTCGCTCGAAACCGCTGCACCGATAGCGTCAATGGCGGCGATGGGGCTGTCTACAATCGCCAGAACGAGATCGAGGTCATGGATCATCAGGTCTAGAATGACTGAGACGTCTGTGCCGCGTGGTTTGAAGGGCGCGATGCGGGTGGCCTCGATGTAGAGGGGTTTTGTGATCCGTTCTGTAATGGCTTTGTGTTCTGCGGAATACCTAAGCAGGTGACCGACCTGAAGAACCTTCCCTGTTCTCGCTGCGATTTCTGCCAATTGGTATGCTTCATCCAGTGTTGCTGCGATCGGTTTTTCCACCAGAACATGACGATCAGCTTCAAGCGCCTCGCTGGCGAGTTTGAAGTGATACTCGGCTGGGGCTGCGATGATGACGGCTTCGACATCCGCCAAAAGTGCTTCGTAAGTGGGGGCAACCGCACATTTTGCTTCACGGGCAACCAACGCCGCCCTAGCGGGGTCAGGGTCGAAGAGCGCCACTAGATGTTCAGCCGGATTTGCCGCTGACTTGAGAGCGTGAAACCGCCCGAAATGACCGGCACCGACGATGCCGACCCGAAGCTGTCGCCGAGTGTTCATGCGTGACAGGATTACCAGCCCGCTGCGCCTTCGCAAAGGCGTCAGGTCCGGAATGGGCGAACAATGTTGGTGAAAGGTTGCATCGGCATTGCGGAAGCGGCATGGTCCCGCGCAAGAAACTCGAACCGTCCAAACCCGCCGAGGACATCTCGACCCGTTATGATGTATTACAGCCGGCTCAGACTGCTGGGTGTCGCAGGCGTTTGCCTGATCGGCCTCCTGCTGTGTCTGCCCAATTTCATGCGTGCCCCCACGCCGTCCCTGCCCTGGCGGCAGATCCATCTTGGCCTTGATCTTCGAGGTGGGTCATACCTGCTTCTTCAGCTTGATCTGAAGTCTCTTGAGCATGATCGTTTGCAGTCCCTGCAGGATCAGGCACGTCAGACCCTTCTGGATAAATCTCTCGGTTACCGGGATTTTCAGAAGGACGATCAGACGGCCAGTCTCAGCTTTGCGCCGCGTTCAGATGATGAGCGTGCTGCAGCATTGAAGACCATGCAGGATCTTCCGGTTGTTGTGCCGGATGAGTTCCATGTCACAGAAGCGAATGGTCGTATTGTCCTGACGCTTCAGCATGACGCCATGCTGGCCCGGGCCCGCGATGCTGTGGCTCAGTCCATTGAGATCGTGCGTCGTCGTATTGATGCGACGGGTGCGATTGATCCGAGTATTGCCCGTGAAGGTGATGACCGGATTGTCGTGGAACTGCCGGGCGTGAGTGATCCGGAGCGGATCAAGACCCTTCTGGGAACGACTGCTCGTCTGACTTTCCGTCTGCTAGCGCCCAATCCCAGCGTCGCAAGCCCAGGCTCAACGATGCTTGAGGATATCAGCACGCACTCTCAGGTTGCTGTTCAGGATCATGTCGATGTTGATGGAACAGATCTGACGAACGCTGGTGCTGTCATTGATCAGCAGAGTGGTGGTTGGGCTGTCACGTTCCAGCTTAACAGTGCTGGCGCGACGGCTTTTGCGAACACGACCCGCGCGAATGTCGGCAAGCGATTTGCGATCGTGCTGGACAACAAGGTTATTGAGGCACCGAACATCATCAACCCGATCACGGCTGGAAGCGGCCAGATTACGGGTGGATTTGATGCGCATAGTGCGTCTGACCTTGCCCTTCTGCTGCGGGCTGGCGCCCTTCCCGCTCCGCTCGCCGTTATTGAACAGCGGACGATTGGCCCGAGCCTTGGTGCAGCCTCTATCCATGCTGGTATCATCAGCCTGGGTGTGGGCTTCCTGCTGGTTGTTGTATTCATGGTGCTCTTCTATGGGCGCTTTGGTCTCTATGCTGATATCGCCCTGTTTGCGAACCTGATCCTGATGGTGGCGATCCTCTCGCTGTTCCAGGCAACGCTGACGCTGCCGGGTATGGCGGGTATGCTTCTGACACTGGGTATGGCGGTGGATGCCAATATTCTGATCAACGAGCGTATTCGTGAGGAAGTGAAGCGTGGTCGTGGGCCGTTGCAGGCTCTTCAGGCCGGGTTCGAACGCGCGACCAGCACGATCGTGGATAGTAACGCCACGGCGTTTCTGGCCCACGTCATGCTGTTTGTGTTCGGTACGGGGCCGGTGCGAAACTTCGCTCTGACCATCACGATCGGTATCGTGACGACCCTCTTTACGACCCTGCTGCTGTCACGCTTCCTTGTCGTGCGGTGGTATGCCCTTGCCCGTCCCAAAGAACTGCCGGTCTGAACGTCATGCTGTCACGTCCCCTACTCCGTTTTGTCCGTGACGATCGGCGCATCAATTTCATGCGCGGCCGTCACATGGGGCTTATCGTTTCGGCGGTTCTCTCCATTGCGTCTGTTATTCTGTTCTTTCAGCCGGGTTTGAAGCTTGGTCTGGATTTCCGGGGTGGCATCATTGTCGAAGCTCAGACGCCTGGTGCGGCTGATTTTGGCAAACTGCGCTCTGCTCTGGAAAAGGCAGGTATCCATCCGGACGCCGTGCAGGCTTTTGGTTCTCCGCGTGATGTGCGTATCTCGATTAATGCACCTGAAGGTGCTGACCGAGAGGCTCAGACGCAGAAGCTTGTAGATGGCGTCAAGACTGCCATCTCCGCTGCTGAGCCTGGAACGCAGGTTTTGCGGGCGGATGCTGTTGGTGCTTCCGTGTCTTCCGAACTGTTCCGGGATGGTCTGCTGGCGCTCGGTTTCAGTCTTGCGATGATCCTGGCTTATATCTGGATCCGCTTTGAGCGTGAGTTCGCCATCAGCGCGGTTGTTACGCTCATTCTTGATCTGACGAAGACAGTTGGTTTTCTGGCCATCACACGTTTCGAATTTGATCTGGTGATGGTGGCAGCCCTGCTGACGATCCTGGGGTATTCAACCAACGACAAGGTGGTGGTTTATGACCGGATCCGAGAAAATCTGCGCAAATATCGCACGATGCCGCTGCGGGAGCTTCTGGATCTTTCCATCAATGAGACGCTGAATCGTACACTTGGAACGTCCATGACGGTGTTTCTGGCGGCTCTGCCTCTGGCGCTGTTTGGCGGAAGTACCCTGACGGGTTTTGCGACTGTCATGCTGTTCGGTATTGTGGTCGGGACGTCTTCTTCCATCTTCATCGCAGCGCCACTCCTGCTGCTGATGGGTGAAAAGCGCCTGCGTAAGGGGAGCTCCACTCCCGAAGCGGAATGAGCGTTTCTTGAGAATGTTGAGACAAAAAAACCGGCTCCATAAGGGCCGGTTTTTTTGTTTCAGAGGTCTGGCTGTTTAACTCGAAAAGCTGCTCAGAAGTGCTGCAATTGCAGCATCCGCCTTTCGGTTTTCCGCAGATGTCTGAGAGCGCATCGCATTCAGAACGGCTTTTTGGGCATCATGATCCAGAGAGATCAGCTTTGGAACATTCCGGGCGGTAATTCGCCCTCCCATCAATGCTCCGCGCGCCATGCCGTGAGCCATGAGATAGGCATATAAACGGGCATTTGGGGATGGTGGCACGCCTTCCATCGGGCGTGCCACGCATCCTGCAAGCAGGCCTGTCATCAGAACAAAAGTGCTCATTCTTTGAATGAAGGTCGTTCCGGGAAAGGCCTGCCGAGACATCAGGACGCCTTGCTGGCGAGGATGTCGCGGATTTCCGTCAGAAGGACTTCTTCCTTTGTGGGTGCTGGCGGAGCTGCTGGAGCAGCTTCTTCTTTACGGTGCAGCTTGCCGATGAGGCGCACGACCCAGAAGATGAAGAACGCAACGATCAGGAACTGGATAACGGCATTCAGGAAAACGCCGACGTTGACGGTGACAGCACCAGCTTTCTGGGCTTCTTCAAGGGTGTCCTTAACCGGTCCTTTGAGGGTGATGAACAGGTTGGAAAAGTCAACACCGCCGGTCAGAAGGCCGATGAATGGCGTCAGGACGTCCTTGACGGCGCTGTTCACAATGGTTGTGAACGCTGCACCGATGATCACGCCGACGGCGAGATCCAGAACATTGCCGCGCATGATGAATTTCTGGAAATCGCTGACCCAGCCCGGAGTGTGCAGGGCGTGTTTCGTTTCGCTCATAAAAAACCTTTCTTGGGGGAGCCGCAGAGACGCGGTTGCAGGCCTGAAAAGTTATGCCTGCATCAACCCAGAAATAAACGGACTCAGGCGATCCCGTAAAGTCTGCTTTCATCCTGTAGGACTTTCCGTTATACGCGCCTCATGATTCGCTCCGGTCGGTATCGGAGCTTTCTTTCTGGAGTAGAGAATTCATGAAATCCGGCATCCATCCCGACTACCACGAAATCACCGTCATCATGACCGATGGCACCGAATACAAGACCCGCTCCTGCTACGGCGAGCCGGGTGCCACCCTGCGTCTGGACGTTGACCCGAAGTCCCATCCGGCATGGACGGGTGTGCAGCGTATGCTCGATACCGGAGGCCAGGTTGCCAAGTTCAACAAGCGCTTCGCTGGTATCGGTACCCGCAAGTAAGCTTGTCTGCCTCCATGCGCGCCTCTTGAAGCGTCGCAGGACAGGTACCATCTGGAATATCGGTCATGACGCCTTTCGGGTCGTGACCGATAGACCAATCGCGGTTCGCCTCTTTGGGAACTGCACCAGATGAACCCTGCCTTAAGGAGGTTTCCATGTCTTATGACTTTACGCCGTTGTTTCGCAGCGCAATCGGCTTTGATCGTCTGGCCCGCATGGCCGGAAATGCTGCCAATGCTCAGGCTATGCCGAGCTACCCCCCTTACAACATCGAAAAAACGGCAGAGACGGATTACGCGTTGACCATGGCGCTTGCCGGGTTCGGTCCGGAAGATGTTGAGGTGCTTCAGGAAGACAACACGCTTGTCATTCGTGGGAGGGTGCCTGAAAGTAATCGGGAGCGGGAGTGGCTGCATCGCGGAATTGCGACGCGTGCGTTCGAGCGCCGGTTTGTGTTGGCGGATCATACTGAGATTGATGAGGCTGAACTGCGGAACGGATTACTGACGATTGTTGTTCGGCAGGTTGTGCCGGAAACTGCAAGGCCACGTCGTATCCCCATTGTTACTGCGGCATCGTCTCAGACGGTCTCGCGTGAAGCTCAGCATTGCCATATTGAATCACATCAGGCGGCATGATGACGGAAGGCAGGGCTGCTTTTTGTTAAGCTCTGCCTTTTCGACCTTGACCGGAGGCCGGATGGTGCCCCATATCGTTTCCATTATCGCCGCGCATCCAGCAGGTGCCGCGATTATATCCCGAGCGGGCTTTCAGTTCTCCTCTCCGGGTACGCCAATCGGTGCCTGCGCTTTCGCGGGCCCCTGAAGCGCCCCACAAGGAACGCACTGACATGACTCTGCCTTTGATGCCCAAGGCCACGGCCGTCTGGCTGATCGAAAAAACCGGCCTGACATTCACACAGATTGCTGAGTTCTGCGGCATGCATCCGCTTGAAGTGCAGGCGATTGCTGATGGCGAAGTTGCTGCCGGCATCAATGGCTACGATCCAGTCAAGAATCACCAGCTTTCCGAAGCTGAAATCAAGCGCTGTGAAGCCAACCCTGACGCCAAGCTCAAGATTCTGTCTTCCGGAAGCCCGGTCAAGCGCCGTGCCAAGGGGGCCCGCTATACGCCGGTTGCGAGACGTAACGATCGGCCGGATGCGATTGCGTTTATCCTTCGTCAATTCCCGCAACTCACGGAAGCCCAGATCGTCAAGCTGCTTGGCACGACGAAGGATACCATCATCAAGGTGCGTGATCGCCAGCATTGGAATAGTGCCAACATCAAGCCCCGCGATCCGGTTATTCTTGGGCTGTGCACGCAGATGGATCTCAATGCTGCTGTGTCAGCGGCTAATGACCGTCTTGCGCGTGAGGGACATACCCTGCCAGTTGTCAGCGCGTTTGACGCCCACGAAGACGAAGCTCTCTAAGTCAGACGATGGGGATGCAGTGCCGGATGGGGCTGCATCCTTTTTTATTGGCATGGGCTGGAAACAACCTCTGCCTTTTTGCCTGTGATATGGAGACATGATGGTGGACGGAACGACTTCAGTTCTCCATCATGCCCAGACAGAGTTCCGGGACTGACAGCGATGATGACTGACAATAATGCCATGCTCAGACGCCTCCACGAACTGCGGAGCGAGCATCGCGATCTTGATACAGTCATTGAGCGTCTGGTGGACCATCCCCTCAACCAGCTCCAGCTTCAGCGCCTTAAAAAACGCAAGTTGCAGCTTAAAGACGAGATTTCCTGGATCGAGACCCGTCTGATTCCGGATAACATTGCCTGATGAGCCAGATCCTTTCTTCCAGCGAGACCCTTCAAGCCGAGAGCGCCGTGCGCGTTGGCGTCATCATGGGAAGCCAGTCTGACTGGGAAACCATGAGGCATGCCTGCGATATCCTGGATGAACTCGGTATCGCCCATGAACGTCGGATTGTCTCCGCGCACCGTACCCCTGACCGCCTTGCCGACTATGCCCGGACGGCCCGGAGCCGTGGGTTGCATGTGGTGATTGCGGGCGCTGGCGGCGCGGCCCATTTGCCGGGTATGTGCGCGGCGTGGACGTCTTTGCCTGTTCTGGGAGTTCCTGTTGAAAGCCACGCCCTGAAGGGACAGGACAGTCTTCTGTCCATCGTTCAGATGCCGGGTGGTGTGCCTGTGGGAACGCTGGCGATTGGCAAGGCAGGCGCGAAAAATGCTGGCCTTCTGGCCGCCTCCATTCTGTCTCTCTCTGATCCTGAACTTGCGGCGCGGCTTGACGCATGGCGCGGTACGCAGACGGCTGCTGTCGCGGACGTACCAGTCGAATGACAATGCAGACGAATGCTGTATTTGAGCCGGGGAGCACGGTCGGGATTATTGGCGGAGGGCAACTCGGCCGCATGTCAGCCATGGCTGCGGCCAAGCTGGGTTATCGCGTTCATATTCTGAACCCTGCTCCGACGAGTCCTGCAATCGAGGTTTCGGCTTCTGCGACTGCTGGCTCGTATGATGATCCAGCGGCTCTCGAAGAGTTTGCATCCCGTTGTGATGTCATCACATTTGAATTCGAGAATATTAGCGCCGCAGGATTATCGCTTCTGGCGAAGCATCGGCCTGTTCGCCCTGCAGGCGAAATCCTCCGTGTGAGTCAGGATCGTATTCTGGAAAAGACGTGTCTGGCCGAAGCAGGGATTGCACTTGCTCCCTGGAAGGCAGTGTCTGGCCCGCAGGACCTGAAATCTCTGGAAGAACTCGGTTTCCCTCTCATTCTGAAGACCACGCGTTTTGGGTATGATGGCAAGGGGCAGTTCCGCGTTGAGAGTGCGGAAGCGCTTTCTGCACTGACAGATCTTCCCTACCCTCTCGTTGCCGAGAAGATGATTGATTTCCAGCGTGAGCTGAGCGTCATGGTTGTGCGTGGTATTGACGGGACCGTGCGGTGTTTTGATACGGTCGAAAACCGTCATCGGGACGGTATTCTGGACGTCACTCTCGCACCAGCCCGGATTATGCCTGATGTGGCTGAGGAAGCTCAGGCGATCGCGATGAAAATTGCGATGGAACTGGATCTTGTCGGCATCATGGGGGTGGAGTTGTTCCATGGAGCCGATGGTCAGCTTCTGGTGAATGAAATTGCCCCTCGCCCGCATAATTCAGGGCACTGGACGATGGATGCGTGTTTGATCGACCAGTTTGAGATGCACATCCGCGCTGTGACCGGGTTACCTCTACCGCCTGCACGGCGTCATTCAGATGCCGTCATGCACAACCTTGTTGGTCCGGAAGATATGGCGCGCGTGGCGGGTATTCTGGCAACGGATGGCGCATCGCTTCATCTGTACGGAAAACGTGAAGCACGACCGGGCCGGAAGATGGGGCACGTTAATACGATTTTTCCTCGTGGCGCCCTGCCGGGTGAACTGGCGCTGGAAGGTCTGTTGCCTCCACGAGGCTAAAGCAGTTCTAGAGCAGGCCTGTACGCTGAAAGCTGGTGTGCCGGCCATTTCCGATAATGAGATGGTCTGTAAGTTGAATGCCCACCACTTCCAGCGCAGCCTGAACCTGCTGGGTCATCTGGATATCGGCCTGTGAGGGCGTTGGATCGCCGCTAGGGTGGTTGTGCACCAGAACGAGAGAGGTTGCTTCTACCTCTATAGCGCGTCTGGCCACTTCTCTTGGATAAACGGGGGTATGGTTGACGGTCCCGCGGGCCTGAGCCTCATCTGCAATGAGGCCTTGCTGCTCGTTGAGAAAAAGAATGCGGAATTGTTCAATATTCTCACGGGCAAGCCGGGCTGTCAGATAGTCGAGCAGCTTCTGCTCACTATCGAGCAAATCGGCCGTTGGTAACCGTTCCCGGTTATACCGGAGCGCTGCTTCCTGCAGGACGCGGATCATGGGAACCATGTGGTTACCCATGTCCCTGATGCCTGCAAGTTCCCGATTGCTGGCGGAAAGCAGGGCTGCCACCGAACCAAAGCGTTCCAGAAGTGCTGGAACGAGGGTGTCCACTTTTTCTTTACGGCCCGTAAAAATCTGAACGATCAGGCGTAACAGAGTGTCATCGTCCAGGCGCCGTCCCCGTCCGCTCAGAAGGGCAACAGGGGGCGGAATATGCTCGTTGTTTGTCGGCTGTGGGTTGATGGAAAATGGTACGGTTTGGAAAAGGATTTTTCCTGAGTATTCAGCAAACCCATCATCAGAGGCCGGAGCATTAGTCATTTGTTTTTCTGGCACTGTAAGGCGAAGAAGATCAAGGTAGCATCGGCACTCAAAAAAGCTTAAAAAATCGGTAGATTTTTCGAGGGCTGTTTTTCCTTTGGAAAACAGCTATCTAACAGGAAGAGTGTTCCCCGCACACGCGGGGATGAACCGTATCCGCCGTTACTCAGAGCGGCAAAAGTCCAGTGTTCCCCGCACACGCGGGGATGAACCGTCCGGCCATTTTATCCCCTCGGTTACAACCGGGTGTTCCCCGCACACGCGGGGATGAACCGAGTTGTTATCTGTTGGGTTCCAGCCCCAAGATGTGTTCCCCGCACACGCGGGGATGAACCGATTGCCAATCTGGATGCGGTTGCTAATGCGGCGTGTTCCCCGCACACGCGGGGATGAACCGCTCTGATACGTGCCAGCCTGATCTCCGTAGGGGTGTTCCCCGCACATGCGGGGATGAAATTTACAGGAGGCCTTCCTGTCTGAGGCTGCTGAGAGTTGTTGTTTGGGTGCTGATAAGGACATCATGCAAAACAATGGAGAGTGGCCTGAGAGCGTTTTCCAATGTTCGTGCGGCTGTTGAGAGGGCTGGTGCTCTCAGGGCGGGCTGGACGTGTACGCCGATGATGGCTGTAGCGTGCAGAGCCAGGGCGCGAATGGCGATGGCGCGGTTCAGGAAGGTGATATCTTCTTCTGGCGGAGCTGCTTCATCCGCGAGGAGCCGGTTTCGGTTATCCAGATAGAGAACGCGAAGCTGTCCGGCGACTGCGCTTTTCAATGCTGTTTCAAGGTACTCTGTCAGTTGGGGCCAGTTTCCCAGAACCGGGCGTTCCTGGTGTTCCGCTGAAGCGAGGCGTTCTGCGGCGACTGATGGTAGGCGAAGGGCGCGGATGGTATCGTCGTTCAGGCCGGCATTTCGCAGATCGCGCGTTGGCGCACGGAAGACGTTGATGAGGCTTCCGAAGTGGCTGATGAGGCCCTTGGCAAGAGGTTTCGTGTCCTTGCGCGGGATACCCAGAAACAGCAGCATTTCCAGAAGTTCGTAATCCGCAAGGGTTTCGGCACCGTTGGTTTCCACGCGGGTTCGCATCCGGGCGCGATGCCCCTGCGGCCCAGTACCGCGTGTCAGGTCAATCCGGGAAGATGATGTGTTGGCCATAGGAGCATCACACTCTATATCGGGAGTGTGCCGCAAGACCCTCTCATCCCCACACCCGAGTATCTCTCCCGTCTGAACCCGGAACAGAGACGTGCCATCGAAACAACCGAAGGCCCTCTTCTGATCCTTGCCGGTGCAGGAACGGGAAAGACCCGCGTTCTGACGACGCGTTTTGCCCATCTGCTTTTGACTGGCCGCGCGTATCCGAGCCAGATTCTTGCCGTGACCTTCACCAACAAGGCGGCGCGGGAAATGCGCGAGCGTGTTGGGGCGATCCTTGGCGAGCCGGCCGAGGGGCTATGGCTTGGCACGTTCCATGCCATCTGTGCGCGGATGTTGCGGCGGCATGCGGAATATGTGGGCCTGACGAGTGGGTTCAATATTCTGGATACGGATGATCAGCTTCGTTTGTTGAAGCAGATCATGGAGCCGTTTCGGCTGGATACGAAGCGTTGGCCGCCGAACCAGCTCATGGGGATTATCCAGCGCTGGAAAGATCGTGGTCTGACGCCGGATCGCGTGACGTCTGCTGAAGATACCGATTTTGCCAATGGGCACGCGCTGGCAATCTATCGGGCCTATCAGGTGCGGCTGCGGGAACTGAATACCTGCGATTTTGGCGATCTGATGCTGCACATGGTGGAGATCCTGCGGTCCCAGCCGAACGTGCTGGCGCAGTACCACCGCATCTTCCGCTATATTCTGGTGGATGAGTATCAGGATACCAACACGATCCAGTATCTCTGGCTGCGTCTGCTGGCAAAGCGGGAGCATGGTCCGTCCAACATTGCCTGTGTGGGCGATGACGATCAGTCGATCTATTCCTGGCGTGGGGCTGAGGTTGAAAACATTCTGCGGTTCGAGCAGGATTTTCCTGGGGCGGCAGTTGTAAGGCTGGAACAGAACTATCGTTCGACGGCGCAGATCTTGGCTGCTGCTGCGGGACTGATCGCGCATAATGAGGGTCGTCTCGGCAAGACGCTTCGTCCCGGGCGCGAGGATGCGCAGGGCGAGAAGGTACAGATCATCGGTGTTCGGGATTCCGATGAGGAAGCCCGGATTGTCGGCGGAGCGATTGAGCGTCTCCATGCCGATGGGCACCTCTTGTCCGAAATGGCTATTCTGATGCGGGCCGGTTTTCAGACGCGGCCCTTCGAAGAGCGCCTGATGACGATCGGTGTTCCTTATCGGATTGTCGGCGGTCTGCGGTTTTATGAGCGTGCGGAAATTCGGGACTGTCTGGCGTATATGCGGGTTCTGTCGCAGCCTTCTGATGATCTTGCGTTCGAGCGCATCATCAATGTTCCCAAACGTGGTGTGGGTGCTGTCGCGGTGCAGAAGCTGCATGGTCTGGCGCGCACCCTGCCCGGCCCGTTGACGGCTGCTGTTCTGACGCAGATTGAACAGGGCGCGCTCAAGGGAAAGTCCAAGGAGGCTCTGACCAGTCTGATGGAAGCGTTCCAGCGTGCGAAAGCGACGCTGGAGACGGAAGGTCAGGTTGTCGCGGTTGAACAGCTTCTGGAAGAGAGCGGTTATCTTCAGATGTGGCGTGATGATCGGTCTGTGGAAGCACCGGGGCGTCTCGACAATATCCGTGAACTTTTGCGTGCGATCGGTGAGTTTGCGACGCTTGAAGGTTTTCTGGAGCACGTGGCGCTTGTCATGGATACGGAAAGCGAGACGACCGACGATAAGGTCAGTCTCATGACGTTACATGGTTCCAAGGGGCTGGAGTTCGATACGGTGTTTCTGCCCGGTTGGGAGGAAGGCGTTTTCCCGTCTCAGCGGTCTCTGGATGAAGGCGGGAACCGGGCGCTCGAAGAAGAACGGCGTCTGGCCTATGTTGGGCTGACGCGGGCGAGGCTTCGGGCCATCGTTGTTCACGCGGCCAGCCGGCGGATTTACGCGAACTGGCAGGCTTCGATGCCAAGCCGGTTCATCGAAGAAATTCCGTCCGAATACGTTCAGACGAGTGGCCAGTCTCTTGAAAGTCGGCGGCAGGCTGCAGCAGCGCCTTCCATGTTTGCGTCCGGGCCTTTTACGAGCACCCGTCCTGCTGGGATGCATCAGGCCCCTCGCCCGCGCGTCACGGATATGCAGCCACAGGCCAATGTTCCGGTTGGGGCGACGGTTTTTCATCAGAAGTTTGGCGAAGGCACCGTGATTGCGGTGGATGGCAGCCGACTTGAAATCAACTTTGAAAATGGCGGCATTAAGCGCGTCATGGCAAATTTCGTGGAGATCAGATCGTGATGGCACCCCGCAGCATTGGCCGACGCCATGCCAGTGCGCTTGAAACCCTGTCCATTACGGTGGAGGAGGAATACGTTCCTCTCTTCGAGCAGGTTCTGATGTGCGTCTGTGAGACCGTTGGTATTTTCGAGGCTGATGACGAGCAGAAATACTGGCGTCTCGAAGGTGTCAAGGACATTGGCTATAAGGAAGACGAGCTTGAAAGCGCGTTGGCTGTGGCTCGCCTTCTGACGGGATGTGACGCTGAACTTGTTCGGGAAGCGACCGAGGCGGAGGGCTGGCTAGCGCGGACGTATGAGTCCTTTCCGCAGCAGAATGTTGGCAAGCGTTTTGCCATTCGGGGCACGCATCTGCATGGTGCCCCGGACCAGTCCCGCCTGACCATCACGCTGGATGCGGGTATCGCGTTTGGTTCGGGTGAGCATGGCTCGACGCGGGGCTGTCTGCGCGCTCTGGAAATGGTGGCCTACCGCAAGCCTCGGCACATTCTGGATATGGGATGTGGATCGGGCATTTTGGCCATGGCGGCAGCCAAGCTGCTGCATCGTCCCGTTCTGGCGGTTGATATTGAGCCATGGTCTGTTCGGACGGCGAAGACCAATGCCCGGTTGAATGGCCAGGGTAATTTGCTGGATTGCCGCTTTGGCAATGGCTGGAATACCAATCAGGTGCGGGTCAAGGCGCCGTATGATCTGGTGTTTGCTAATATTCTGGCGCGTCCGCTTTGCCGGATGGCACAGTCTCTGGCTCTGAATCTTGCTCCGAACGGTACCGCTATTCTGGCGGGTCTGCTCTACACACAGGCCAATATGGTTCTGGCGGCACATCGCCGTCAGGGGCTCGTTCTTGAGCGGCTCTTGCGTGAAGGCGACTGGGCGACGTTGATCCTTCGTAAGCGAGGCTTACAATGGTGCTCGTGATCCGAGACGTTCAGGATGAGGACCTGCCTGCAGTTCTGCGGATCACAAATCATGCGATTGCCCATACGGATGCTTTGTGGATCAGCACACCATTCACGCTGGAGCAGCGTCAGAAATGGGTTTCGGATCGTCTGGCTCAGGGGTTTCCGGTGTTCGTGGCTGTGAGCGAAAACGGAGACGTTTGCGGATATGCTTCCTATGGGGCTTTTCGCGCTTTTGAGGGCTACGCCAAGACGATCGAACACTCAGTGTATGTGGATGTCGAGCATCAGGGGCGAGGTCTCGGGCGCATGTTGTTGGCCCGATTGATCGATCATGCCAGACAGGCCGGTTTTCACGTCATGGTGGCCGGTATTACGGCTGGTAATGAGGCCTCGGTTGCCCTTCATCGCCAGTTTGGTTTTCAGAACAGCGGTATCTTACCTCAGGTGGGACGAAAAGGTGGACGTTGGCTCGACCTTCTCTTCATGACGCTCTGCCTTGAGGCAGTATTCGAACCGGAAAAGGATATTCCATGACCGTTTCTTCCATTCCCCTGAATGAGCGCCCTGCCCTTGTTCGCAAGGCTTGTGAAGCTCTGGGAGTTTCAGGCTTCATTATTCCTCGTGGAGATGAATATCTTGGGGAATATGTGGCCCCCTGCTCTGACCGTCTTGCTTGGCTTACAGGCTTTACGGGAAGTGCGGGTCTTGCAGTTCTTTTGCCGGATGCAGCGGCTGTGTTTTCCGATGGTCGTTATACGGTTCAGATGGAAGAGCAGGTTCCGCATGAGCTATGGGAGCGGCGACACGTAACGTTGGAGCCAGCGGCGGATTGGCTGGCAGAGAAGGCAGCCGGTTTGCGGGTTGGCTACGATCCGAAGCTGGTCAGTCGCTCCATGCTGGCCGCATGGGCTGCGCCGGGCGTTGAACTGGTTCCACTGACGGTTAATCCGATTGATCAGGCTTGGACGGATCAGCCTTCCGCTCCGGCGAGCACTATTGTTGAACAATCGCTGGCGCTTGCAGGGGAAAGCAGTACGAGCAAACGGGAGCGTCTTGCTGCATTCCTGATGCGTTCGGGTCAGGATGCCGTTGTGCTCGCGGATTGTACCTCTATTGCGTGGTTGCTGAACATCCGTGGGAATGATGTGCCCCTCACCCCTGTAGCGCACGGCTATGGTATTCTTCATGCTGATGGCAGGGCAGAACTGTTTGCAGATCCTGCTCGCCTTGAGAGCGGTCTGGTCGATGTTCTAGGTGCAGATGTTGCAGTCTATACGCCGGAGCTGCTTGAAGAGCGTCTGAGTACGCTGGCGGGCAAGGATGTTCGGCTTGATCCGGTGACGACGCCGGTGTGGTTTGAAACGACCCTGAAAGCTGTTGGCGCCAAGGTTGTGGATGGTAATGATCCGTCCACCTTGCCCAAGGCCGTCAAGAACAGTGTGGAGCAGGACGGATCACGCCGGGCGCATAAGCTGGACGGGATTGCGATGGCGAGGTTCCTGCATTCGCTGTCTAGCTCAGCAGCCGGTCAACGTGAGACGGATCTGGTCGACCGTCTGAACGGCTTTCGTGCCCAGTCTTCTGATTATCGGGAGCAGAGCTTTGACGCGATTTCTGCGGCGGGACCGAATGGCGCGTACCCACATTATCGTGCGGAAGTCGGCAAAGACCGGGTTCTGGCGCAAAACAGTGTGTATCTGATTGATAGCGGTGGTCAGTATCCGTTCGGGACGACGGATATTACCCGCACGCTATGGATCGGGCCTGATGCCGCTCCGCAGAGCATTAAAGAGAATTTCACGCGTGTTCTGAAGGGCAATATTGCGCTTTCGCGCGTGCGCTTCCCACCCGGTACAACGGGGCATCGTCTGGACACTCTGGCGCGTGCTGCGCTGTGGGAAATCGGGCTGGATTACGATCACGGGACGGGTCATGGAATTGGCAGTTATCTGTCAGTTCATGAAGGGCCGCAGAACATTTCCCCTGCCCCTCGGCCAACGGCCCTGGAAGCGGGTATGATCGTTTCCAATGAGCCCGGATATTACGAGCCGGGTAGGTATGGCATTCGTATTGAAAACCTGATGCTCGTAAAGCCATCAGCTTATCATGGCGCCAAGGGTGGTTTCCTCGAGTTCGAGCTCTTGAGCTATACGCCGATTGACCGCGAACTTATTGATGTGACGTTGTTGGATGATGCTGAACTGGCGTGGCTGAACGCCTATCATGCTGAAGTTCTGACGCGTGTTGGACCTGATGTTGAAGCGGATGTTTTGGGTTGGCTTGAACAGGCCTGTGCGCCTGTGCTGAGAAATAACGCCTGATCTGGTAAGCGTTTCTTCATATTTGCCGGTCATATAGAGCATTATGACCGGCAAAACGCTTCTCCTGCTCTTCTGCATTGTTCTGGGCTTGCCGAAATTGGGGCATGCTAATGACTGGGATGTGGCGGGCGCTGTTTGTCACGAGGCGGTTGCTGATGCCGAGCGAAATACAGCTATTCCGTCTGGATTGTTAAACGCTATCAGTCGTGTGGAAAGTGGTCGCCGCGATCCGCTGTCGGGTCAGGTCGTAGCATGGCCTTGGACGGTCAATGCCGCAGGACGGGGATATTTTTACGGTTCAAAAGCAGAAGCTGTTGCCGCAGTAGAAGAGTTTCGGCGGGCAGGAATCGTTTCGATTGATGTAGGGTGTATGCAGATCAATCTGCATCACCATGCTGACGCGTTCGCTTCGCTTGAAGAGGCGTTCGATCCGTTCAAAAATGCTCGTTATGGAGCCCTGTTTTTAAGAAATCTTTTCAGTCAGTTTCACGCTTGGCCTGCTGCAACTGCGGCCTATCATTCACTGACCCCTTCTTTAGGTGCTGAATACGAACAGCATGTGATGGCGGTCTGGAATGGAAAATCTGATACGTATCGACCCCCTGACTTCCTGCCTCAGGTTGTCATGACAGGCGCAGGCCCCAGGGTCATTATGCCGGAATCAACATGGCATTCGCCCAGCCAGAGCCAATATTCATATCCTCGTCCAATTCCGGCTCCGCAGAGAATTCAGGGGGGAGAGGTGGCTCATGTCGTTTATGGCCCCCCACCTCGTGTCATCAGGCGACCTGAAAACTCTGGAAGCAATGTGTCTGGCGCAGGCCGTGGCCGGGACCTGATGTCTTACAGGGCTGCACCTGTCCGGCTGGCCTGGCGCCAGAATTAGAAAAACCGATGTCAGTTATTGGGGGCTGTCCACCGGTTCTGCTTATAGCCTGAATACGGCCCGGGTGTATCCCCCTGGCGCCAGTGCGTTCGGTCTGTCCGATCATGGTAGTGATGGTCGACGCAGGCTGTCAAAGACAGGGCAAGCAGTACGGGCCCCAAGAGCAGATGGAACCTCATGATGTTTCTCCGTTAAAGGCCGGCCGGATATAAGCAGGCCGACGATAACGTTTCATCCGGTTCAATGTTGCGGGGGAAAACCTGTCAAAAGATGATAGAGATAAAGCATCAGGCGATAAAGCGCCTTTAAGAGTTCCCAGAGATCGCGAAAGACCTCGAACGGATTGAAGTTTCCACCGAAAGACAGCGCGAATTATTCCTTGGAAAATATATTTCGTAGTGGTGCTTTAGAGAGTGGAATTGGCTCTATCGCGCCGACTTGTACAAAGTTTGCTCGAGACAAGATATCGCACCACAGTTAATTGGCTTTGCTATAAGCTGGCTAGGATACCCCATCAAGACATTTCGTGTGACTCTTAGGTCATGTTGACAAAAAATCTGATCCAGAGCTTTGCGGCGGCGAGATTGAGGAAACTCATGAAGGACAAGGCGGTCTTGTCGTAGCGCGTCGCGATACGGCGCATCTGCTTGAGTTTGTTGAACATCCGCTCGATGCGGTTGCGTTCCCTGTAACGCCACCAGTCTGTTTTCTGTGGAGCACTGCGGCTTTTGCGTGATGGAATAACCGGCAGGATCCCGTGGATCAGCAGATCCTGGCGGAAGCTGTCACTGTCATAGCCCCGATCAGCCAGCATGGCTTTGGGGGGCGGGACAGACAGCTTCATCAGGGCGTCTGTGGCTTTGTAGTCCGAGACCTGGCCTCCGGTAAGGACAAAGCCAAGAGGGCACCCCTGATTGTCACATCGGGCATGGATCTTGCTCGTAAAGCCGCCGCGTGATCGACCAAAAGCCTCCGAATGAGCCCCCCTTTTGCGCCCGTAGCCTGTGAATGGGCACGGACTACGGTACTGTCGACCATATGCTGCCAGTTATCGGTCAGGCCGAGGTCTATCAGGGTTTGCAGCAGAGCATCCCACACCCCCTGCTCAGCCCAACGCCGGAACCGGACATAGACCGAGTTCCATTTGCCGTAGCGCTCATGCATGTCCCGCCACGGACAGCCTGTGCGCAGAACATGCAGCATACCATTGAGAAACAGGCGATTGTCTCCAGCTGGTCGAGCCCAACGTCCGCGCTCAGGCGGCAGAAGCGGACCAATCATCGCCCATTCCTGATCCGTCAGATCGCCTCGTGCCATGCCCGCTCCACCGTACCGTCTGCGTTGAAGCAACCAGTGAATCAGATCTCAGGATGAGTGTATAGACCTTTTGTCAACGCGACCTAGTGTTAATTTGTTAGCCTTTAAGAGAGGTGGACCCGTCCGTTCGAA
>NZ_BEWO01000018.1 GCF_002723975.1 Gluconobacter japonicus | reverse complement strand
CCGATGTTCTGAACGTGGATGGTGGGGAACGCTCCCTGCCCCACCTTTCGGTGTCTGCCCGTGGTAGACTGACTGTAGACCCGGACGTCTGATTGGCCCGCTCTCTCACGAGCGGTAGACGGTAGACCAACCGCAAATATCGCGGAGACATTAGCTGTCCACTGCATACTGGAAGTATCCCCTTACCCCACCAGCACTGACATACGAAGAATATACAAGAAAAAAGGAGAGGTAGGATAGGCGTATGAGAGAACCGCTGCCTGTCGGTCGCCCGTGCTGCAACAGGTGGGTCGCCGTCCGTCCTCCCCATGCTCGCCGGCTGCGCCGCCTGCGCGTGGGTCCGGATGACGCCGATCCTGCCGCTGCGCGGCACTGTTGCATCCCGGTCGCCCGACAGGCCGTCGCAAGGATGTTTGAAGAACCAGAGATGGATCGAGCATCATGCGACGCTACCAGTTTCCCTATGTTCCAACCCCCCGTGGCCGGCCTCCGATGCGCTGGACCGACACGCAGGAACCCACAACCTGCCGCCGCTGCAACATGCACTGGGACGATGGCGATCCGGCGCTGACGATTGCCTGCACGGGCTGCGGTGCACCTGCGGATGAGCCGTGCCGCCGCAATTCAGGTGGCAATGAGCGCGTGTGCGCCTGTCGCGACGAAGCGGCCGTCCAGATGGGGTTGCTGACACGTTGTGAGGGACTGACCTGGGACGGTCGCCACGAAAAGCCGCTACTGCTGCGGGAACGCCCGATCGCCCACGCTCTGATGTGCCGCTCGGTGCGGACAGGCGCCCCGGTCAGTCGGTGGACATCATGAGCCCGGATCTCGCCTCCTATGATCGCATCATTGTCGCCGTGTCGGGCGGCAAGGATGGCACGGCCTGTCTGCTCGCTCTGCTGGAAGCCGGTGCTCCGGCCGAACGCATCGAGCTCTGGCATCACGAGGTGGATGGGGCAGGGCGGTCCCTCATGGACTGGCCCTCCACGGGCCCGTATGTCGAAGCCCTGGCGCGGGATTTCAGCCTCCCGCTCTACCGATCTTGGCGCGAGGGCGGCTTCGAGCGCGAAATGCTGCGGGACACTGCGCCCACAGCTCCGGTTGTCTTCGAAACCCCTGACGGGGTCGTCAGAACAGGAGGGCAGGGGCCAGAGGGTACACGCCTGCGCTTTCCCCAGGTCTCGGCCAGTCTGTCCGTGCGCTGGTGCTCGGCCAGTCTCAAGATCGATGTGGCCGACCGTGCCTTGCGCGGACAGGACCGGTTCATCAACCGCCGTACCCTGGTTGTGACAGGCGAGCGTGCCGAGGAGAGCCCCGCACGGGCGCGCTATGCGGCCTTCGAACGCCATCGGACTGACACAAGAAACGGGACGCGGCGTCGTCGGCATGTCGACCACTGGAGGCCCGTGCACGCCTGGTCCGAGGCCGAAGTCTGGGTCATCCTCAAGCGCTGGCGCGTGATGCCCGCCTTTCCCTATCAGGGCGGCTTTTCGCGCCTGTCCTGCGCGTTCTGCATCTTCGGCAATGCAGACCAGTTCGCCACCCTGAAATGGATGGATGCGAACCGGTTTGCGAAACTGGTCAGATATGAAAAGGACTTCGGCTGCACGATCAAACGTGACAGGGGGCTCGAACAGCTGTCGTCCGAGGGGACGGTCTATCAGGCGGCCCGGTCGCGCCCCGATCTGGTCGCAGCCTGCCTGGCAGACCGTCCGTTAGAGACGGTTCTGACAGAGGACTGGACCCTCCCGGCCGGGGCCTTCGGCACCGGGGAAGGGCCGCTCTAGTCTCAGGCGCGAGCCGGACGGCCGCGACGCTTCTCGGGAAGCTTCTTTACCGGAGGAAGGGTGTCTTCCTCAGGGGAGGGCTCCTGCGGCGCAGAGGCGCGGGTCGTGGAGCCCAGGCCAATTTCGCGGGCGAGGGACGAGCGCTTCTCGGAATAGCTGGGCGCCACCATTGGATACTCGCGCGGCAGGCCCCACCGGGCCCGGTACTCCTCCGGGGTCATGTTGTAGGCCGTTTTGAGATGACGGCGGAGCATCTTCAGCTTTTTCCCGTCTTCCAGACAGATGATGTAGTCCGGAAACACGGAGCGCTTCGGGTTTACGGCGGGGGTCGGGGCTTCTTCCGCAACAGGCTCCGGCGTGGCCGGCGTCGCGAGAGCGTCGTGCACGCTGCGGATCAGCGCGGGCAGTTGATCGGCGGAGAGCGCGTTCTGCGACAGATAGGCGGCCACGATGTCTGCGGTGAGTGGCAGAAGAGCGGCATGAGGGTGTGCAATGGTCTCAATCAGGTCGGTCATAAATGTCCCTCAAGGTTCTGGAAGAGCTCTGGACATGGCTCTTTCAGGTCATGACTGCAAGTCGTTACGACTATTACTGCCTCAGATATTCACGGTTCCCTGAACCGCCTCGAAAAACGGTCATGTTTCTTTGATCGTGAGAGCGCACATCGCAGAAGAGGCAGACGAAAGAAAAGACGAGAAAAGAAAAGGAAGGGGGAGGAGGGGAGGCACCACGGGATCGCCCTGTGCCGCAAGGGGTGGGTCCGTCCGTGTCCTCGCTGGCGCTGCGGGCCGGGCGGTCCCGACGCTGACGCGTCGCCCTTGCCGCCCAGAACGACGCCGCGCTCGCCGGAAAGGGTCAGAAAGGAGACAGCAGACGATGCCCGTCATGGCCCTCACACGCCCAACCCCCACACAGAGTTTCAGCCTGGTTCAGGCCCACCGCGAGGGCTGGACCATTCTCGAAGGCTGCGGCCCGGAGCACGCTGACACCCAGCTGCGCGGCGTGACCTGCTCGGACCAGAATGCCTGGTGGCAGGTCGCGCGCCAGGCCCGTCAGGGATCGCCCTATCACCGTGAGGCCCTGTCGCGTCTGTCCCACAGTGAGCGCGAACAGATCTCCCTGCGCTTCGGTCCGCTGTGACCTGATCCGGAAGGCCTGAACGCCTTTCGCCCAAACCTATCCTGTTTGTTTTCCGGCCCCCCGGTCTGCCCCCGCGCAGCATCGGGCGCTGCCGCTTGTCCGGAGTTTCTCCCATGAGCAAGACCCAGCTCAGCTTTTTCGACACCTCAGCCCTTGGGGGCGGCAGCAACACCCTGTTCTGGGGCGACCTGCCCGGAGATCGTGCGCTCGACGAGGCCGCCTCCCTCGCGAAAGAAGCCGCTGCAGCCCCGGTTGTGGCGCCAAAGATTGACTTCCGTCTCTGTGGCACACGCGACCTGTCCCAGGGCTGGAAAGCGCGCGCACGGGACAACCTTGCCGCCATCCGTCTCGTGAGCGAACTGGAGACCGAGGGGCGCAATGCAACGCCGTCCGAGCAGGCTTTGCTGGCGAAGTTTACGGGATTTGGAGCCGGGGAGCTGGCCAACAGCCTGTTCCCCCGTCCGGGCGAAGCCTTCCGTCAGGGCTGGGAAGAGATCGGGGTGCAGCTTGAAACGCTCACGAGCCAGCAGGAGCGGGCCGGACTGGCGCGGGCCACGCAGTACGCCCATTACACGCCGGAACTGATCGTCCATGCGATGTGGGATCTCGTCGCGCAGATGGGGTTCCGTGGCGGACGTGCGCTGGAGCCGGGCTGTGGCACGGGTCTGTTCATGGGCGCGATCCCGGAGAAACTTGCCCCGAAGACGGCTTGGACGGCGATCGAGAACGACCTTCTGACGGCCCGCATCGCCCGAAAGCTGTTTCCGAACCAGTGGGTCCGGTCTGAGGACTTCACCACGGCGAAGATTGCCGAGCAGTTTGACCTCACGATTGGCAACCCGCCGTTCAGCAACCGCACGGTGCGTGGCACGGACGAGCTGGGGCGGCTTGGCCTGTCGCTGCACGACTACTTCATCGCACGCTCAGTGTCCCGCCTGCGCCCCGGTGCCATGGGTCTGTTCGTGACGTCACGCTGGACGATGGACAAGCGCGACGCCACTGCACGCCGGCACCTGTTCGAAACGGCGGACCTGGTCGGGGCGGTCCGCTTGCCGGCTGGCGCGATGCGCGATGATGCCGGGACCGACGTGGTCGTGGACGTGCTGGTCCTGCGCCGTCGCGAGATCGGAGACAGCCCGGGCGGGACCGCCTGGCTGGACGTTGCGGACCTGTCCGACACCGACGAGGGGGAGGGACCGCTCAGCATCAACCGCTATTTTGCGGAGAACGGCCAGCAGGTGCTGGGTCGGCATGGCTGGACGAGCGGGCAGTTCGGGCCGGAATACACCTGCGCGGCGAACCCGATGCTGATGCTCGACGACGCCCTGCCGAGCGCACTCTCCCGTCTGGCCGGACTGGCACGCTTCCCGGTCCCGCAGACGCTTGACGTCGAGGCGCTGCGGGACAGCCGACGTGCGGATGTCGGCACGGCAGGGGAGGGGGCGAGCCTCAAGGAAGGCAGCTACCTGATCGAAAAGGGCGCGCTGCACCAGATCATTGACGGCCAGTCGGTGGCGGTGAAGGTCAAGAAAGGCGAGCAGAAGGACGGTATTTTCCAAAAGCACGCGCGTATCATCGAAGGCCTGATCCCGGTCCGCGATGCCGCCCGTTCGGTCCTGCGCGCCCAGGTGGAGAACCTGCCTTACAGCGCGCTCCAGGCGGACCTCAAGCGCGCCTATCAGTCCTTTGTGCGACAGTTCGGGCCGATCAACCTGACGCTGACCAGCACGCGCATTGATCCCAGGACCGGGGACGAGAGCACCACGCAGCGGCGTCCGAACCTCCAGCCCTTCTACGACGATCCGGACGTCTGGCTGGTCAGCTCGATTGAGGAGTACGACGAGGACCGGCAGGTCGGCACACAGGGGCCGCTGTTCTCCGAGCGTGTGATCCAGGCAACGCTGGAGCCGGAGGTGCACAGCGCCCATGACGCCCTTGCGGTCTGCCTGCATGAGACGGGTGTCGTGGAGCTCCCGCGCATTGCCGAACTGCTGGGACGGTCCGAGGACGAGGTTATCGCCGAACTGGGCAGTGCCATCTACCTCGATGCCGGACGCAGCCAGCCCGGACGCGATGTCTGGGTGCCAGCCGACGAGGCGCTGTCAGGCGCGGTGCGCACGAAGCTGGCGGAGGCCCGCAAGGCCGCTGAGACCGATCCCCGCTTCGCCCGCACCGTGGCCGCGCTGGAAGAGGCCCAGCCCGAGGATCTGCGGCCGAGTGACATTACGGCCCGTCTGGGCGCGCCGTGGATCCCAACCGCCGACATCGAGGGCTTCATCGCCGAGGTGATCGGGGTCGAAGCCGGCGTGTGGCACACCAAGGAGGTGGCGTCCTGGACGTTGGACAAGGGACCGTTCCGGGGCAAGGCTGAAGCGACGTCCGTCTGGGGCACCGAACGCCGTCCCGCAGGGGAACTGATCGAGGATGCGCTCAATCAGGCCATTCCGCAGATCTGGGACACCTGGCGCGACGAGAACGGCGAGCACCGGCAGCTGAATGCCCAGGAGACCGAGGCCGCCAAGGAAAAGCTCGCCGCCATCAAGACGTCCTTCCAGGCCTGGGTGTGGCAGGATCCAGAGCGCGCCGAGCGTCTGGTGCGGCTGTATAACGACACCTACAACAACCTCGTCCCCCGCGCCTTTGACGGCTCGCATCTGCAGTTGCCCGGGGCCAGCACCACGATCCAGCTGCGCGCCCACCAGAAGCGGGTGGTCTGGCGCATCATCGCCACGGGCAACACTTACATGGCGCATGCCGTGGGCTCGGGGAAAACCTTCTCGATGTGCGCGGCGATCATGGAGCAGCGCCGTCTTGGCCTGATCTCGAAGGCCATGGTTGTGGTGCCAGGACACTGTCTGGCGCAGATGGCCCGCGAGTTCCTGATGCTCTACCCGACCGCGAAGATTCTGGTGGCGGACGAGACGAACTTCGTGAAGGCGAAGCGCCAGCGCTTCCTGGCCCGTGCGGCCACGGGTCAGTGGGACGCGATCATCATTACGCATGATGCCTTCAAGTTCATTCCGGTCGAGACCAAGTTCGAGCAGGCGATGATCGAGGCGCAGATCGCGTCTTACGAGAGCCTGCTGTGCGACGTGGACAAGGACGATCGCGTGTCGCGCAAGCGCATCGAGCGCATGAAGGAAGGGATGGAGGCCAAGCTGGAGGGGCTGGCCAGCCGCAAGGACGATCTGGTGCATCTCGGCGAGATTGGCATCGACCAGATCCTCGTGGACGAGGCGCAGCAGTTCCGCAAGCTCAGCTTCGGTACGAACCAGTCCAGCCTCAAAGGGGTGGATCCCAACGGCAGCGGGCGGGCCTGGGACCTTTACGTCAAGGCCCGCTATCTGAGCCGTCTCAACCCCGGTCGCGAGCTGGTGATGGCCTCGGGCTCGCCGATTACGAACACTCTGGGCGAGATGTACAATGTGCAGCGCTTCCAGCAGATCGACGCCCTGATCGAGCGTGGCCTGCACGAGTTCGACGCCTGGGCCGCCAATTTCGGGGAGACCCGCACGGAACTCGAGCTTCAGCCGAGCGGGCTGTACAAGCCTGTGACGCGGTTTGCGGAGTTCGTGAACGTGGCCGATCTGATGGCCATGTACCGGCATTTTGCGGACGTCGTGCAGCAGGACGACCTGCGCCAGTATGTGAAGCTGCCTGAAGTCGCCACGGGCAGCCGACAGATCATCGTCGCAGACAGCGGACCCGCCTTCCGCGATTACCAGAAGGAACTGGAAGCGCGGATCAAGGTGATCGAGGAGCGCAAGGGCAAGCCGCAGAAGGGGGAGGATATCATCCTGTCCGTGATCAACGATGCGCGTCACGCCGCGATTGATCTGCGCTTTGTCCGATCCTGGGAGGACAATGACACCGGCAACAAGCTGAACGTCATGATCGCGAGGGTCTTCGACATCTGGAAGGCGACGAGCGAAAACCGCTACACCGATCCCGATACCGGCAAGCCGTATGATCTGCCCGGGGCCGTGCAGATGGTTTTCTCGGATCTGGGCACGGAAGCGGCGCTGGAGAAACGGGGCTTCTCGGCCTATCTGTGGATCCGCGACGAGCTGATGCGGATGGGTGTGCCGCGCGAGCAGATCGCCTTCATGCAGCACTACAAAAAGAGTGCGGCCAAGCAGGGACTGTTCCGGGATCTCAATTCCGGGCGCAAACGCATCCTGATCGGCTCGAGTGCGACAATGGGCACGGGCGTGAACGCACAGCAGCGTCTGATTGCCCTGCACCATCTGGATGTGCCCTGGCTGGTGGCCGACATTATCCAGCGTGAGGGACGGATCGAACGCCAGGGCAACCAGAACCCGGTCATCCAGATTTACGCCTACGCCCTCAAGGGCTCGGTGGATGCCACGAACTGGCAGCTTCTGGAGCGCAAGCAGCGCTTCCTGTGTCTGGCCATGTCGGGAGACCGGTCGATCCGCCGTCTGGAGGATATCGGCGAGAGTGCGAACCAGTTTGCCATGGCGAAGGCACTGGCCTCGGGCGACGAGCGCCTGATGAAAAAGGCGGGACTGGAAGCGGAGCTGGCCCGTCTGCGTCGTCTCAAGGCCGCCCATTACGACGACCAGTTCAACGTGCGTCGCGCGATCGAGCGGGCCGAGCGTGATCAGAGGGTGGCCGAAGCCGTTATTCCGAAGATCCGGGCGGATATCGCGAAACGCCAGTCGACACGGGGGGAGGCGTTCCAGCTTGTGCGCAAGTCGGATGTGCTGACCGAGCGGCAGGATGCCGGCAGGTGGCTGATGGGTCAGGCGCGCACCGCCAAGCGTGCCGGGCAGAAAGGCCGGTGGAAACTCGGCGAGATCGGCGGGTTCGAGCTGGTGTGTGAGACCTGGAGCTCGACCTTCATGGGTGAGACCGAATGGGAGGCGACCATCGCCATCGTGGCCGAGGACCGGATGATCGGGATCGATTTTGATCACGACACCGCCCCGCTCGGGTTCATCGCCCGCATCGAGAACACCCTGCTGCGGTTCGACAGCGAGCTTGCGGATGCGCAGCGTGTGGTCGCTGAAACGGAGCGCAAGCTGCCCGGCTACCGCGCCCGTGACGGGATGCCGTTCCGCGAGGCGGCACTTCTGGAGGAGAAGGAGGAAGAAATGGCCTGCCTTGAGGCGGATCTGGCCGAGGATACAGCGCGGCGGGAGGCTGAGGCTGCCGAGGCTCTGGCCGCGATGGAGAGCCTGACGGTCAACGACAATGGAGGAAAAGAAGAGGAAGAAGAGACGGCAGCATAGGGAGAGGAGAAGGGGCGGGCATGGCCCGCCCGGTGCGGCAAGGCTCAGGCCGGGCGCGCTGGCGCGCGGCCTTGCCGCACCGGGCAGCCCCTGCATCCGCGGAGAGGTTGAAAGAGAGACCAGAGGAAGAGAGCATGTCCTATCGTATCGTCTATGACCTCGCTGCCGTGCGACTTCCGGCAGCGACCCTGCGCCCTCATGTCGCGGATAGCAGTTTTTATGCCGATCAGTACCTGCTGATGGAACTGGGTGGCGATAATAATGTCTATGAGGGGCGGGGCTCGCTCCGCGCGAGAAGCTGGTCCCTGATTGGGGCGGGACAGAACTGGGAGATCATGCGCGAAGTCGTGCAGTACGCCGCATCCTGTGAAGGTGGCGGGATGCGCTTCTCCGGTGTCAGCGAGACGCAGGCAGAAACCTACATTCGCAAGTGCCGGACTGTTCTGCGGGGCGCTGTGAGCGCGCAGGCGCTTCTTGATCGGGGCATAACCTGCACGGGAAAATTTGCGCTCCGCAAGGGGCCGGTTTCAGCGTGGCTCCAGAAGCGTGTGGACGAGCTGTCCGCCATCAAGGCCCCGGAGATGACAGGCGAAACCCCGGTGTGGTCCTGGCTGAACCTGCTGCGTGACCCGAAGGATGCGGCCATCTTTCTGGCATACTCCAATCTGGACGACGCGCCTGTTTATAACCGGGCAACAGTCCATGGACCGTGTCATGAGCGACACGCCATCATGAAAGGCCTGATCCCACTGGCGGAGTGCGCAGCATGAGCCAGACGGACCAGACCACCACTTCCAAAGTCCTGTGCGGCCTGAATGTGGAGATTTTCACCTATCCGAACGGCGAAGCTCTGCTGCGCACCGTGGACGCATATCCCGTCAATCGAAACGACTGGCATGGGCCATACAAGGATGCGGCTTGCGCGGAAGCCGATTTCGTGGACCGCCACGCGCCGCCCGTAATTACCCCGGAGGATCTACGGCGGGGCCGCCTGAATGGTACCATTGCGCAAACGCTTGAGGGTGCCGAGATGATGCTGACCATGGATCGCTGGACCGGGGGCAGTTGTCTGACGTCGTTCATTGTCAGACCCGAGGGGCAGGTATGAGCAAGACCAAACCGTCAACCGCAGGCCTCGTCTGCCGGCACCTGGACCTCAGTACCGGGCATCTTCCAGTCGCAGAGCGCGACGCGTGCGAGCTCTATCTCAGCAGCGGGGGCACAGCAGGACGAAGCTGTCTTGGCGGGCCCTATGGCTGGATGATCTATGTTCCCACCGAGGCGGAGGACGTCCCGCAGGACGTGTCTCCCGAACTGGCCGCCCTGATGGTTCAGGCGCGAAAGCAGGACTGCCACTACATCCACTTCGATCGGGACGGGTCGATCGACGAGACACTGCCTTTTTACGACTGAACCGCCACCGCCTTGCCTGCCTCAGGAAGAAGAAAAGGGGGCAGGAAAACAAACGGAAAAGAGAGAGGGAGCCGCCACAGGTCGCGGCTCCGCGCAAGGCTCAGGCCGGGCGCGCTGACGCGCGGCCTTGCGCGAAGCCGCGCCCCGTGCCCACGCCGAGATCAGCACGACAGAAAAAAGGAGAGAGGCGTGTCATACCCGACAGGACAACCCGCGGCCGAAGTGGCGCTCAGAGCAAACCTGACGCTGATTTTTGACGCGATGCAGGCGCATGGCGTGAAAACAGTCAAAGTTGAGTACGAGGCCAAAGAAGGCTGGTGGACAACGCTTCATGTGACAGCGGACGAGAGTCCGGATCTGTTCGAAGACCTGTCCCTTGAGAAGGCCGTTGCAGCGCTTGGACCTGACCAGACGATTGCCCCTCTGTTTCCGAACAGCTTTGACCTTGTGGTCTGGCACTGCGTCGAAACCGTTATCCGCCGCGTGCAGGCCGATTACGACACCGATGAAGACGGGTCTTACGGCTCGGCCACGCTGACGCTGGAAACGCGACAGCTGGAGGTCGAACATATCGAGCGTGTGGTCTCCCACCTCGCGCACAGCCTGACCGCCTGACTTCTCCCCCCCACGACACCTTTTCAACACCCTTACGACATCACTGGAGCCCATCATGGACGAACTGCGCCTTGTCGATCCCAACACCCTGATCGCGAACCCGAACAATCCCCGGCAGACGAAGCCCGGTCAGGCGAGCATTCGCCAGCTGGCGCTGAATATCCGCGCAGTCGGGCTTGTCCATCCGCCGCGCGTGCGCGAGCTGGGGGACGGCAGCCTGATGATCATCGCGGGCCATCGACGCACGGAAGCGGCGATCTATGCGGGTCTGACGGAAATTCAGGTCCATGTCACGAAGGTCGACAACGGTCTTGAGGATCTTGCGGCGGCCAGCGAGAACATGATCCGCGAAGGCATGACCGAGCCGGACCAGTGGCGTGCCGTAACCCGGATGCGCGAGGAACTTGGCTATACGGATGAGCAGCTTTGCGTGGCCCTCATGGTGACACCAGCCTACCTCAAGGGCCTGTCTCTGCTGGCCAGGCTGCATCCGCCGATCCTGCACGCCATCGAGATTGGCCGCGGCCCGGACCTGAAAGAGCGTCGGACTCTGGCCCTGTCGTCTCTCGAAGAGCAGGCTGCGGCCTGGGCTGAGATGTTCGCCGAGAGCGTGGAGGAGGGAGAGGACCCGGCCGGGTATCGTCTTAACGCCAAGGATCCGGATGATACCGTGAACTGGCGCGACTTCACCTGGCACCTGCGTCAGGATGACTGGTATGCGCGTGATGCCCGGTTTGACGATGCGCTGGCGCAAAAGCATGGCGTCGTCTGGACCGAAGATCTGTTCGGGCAGGGCGGTGAGGACAATCGCTACGTCACGGATGCCACGGCGTTTCGGGCCGCGCAGGAAGACTGGATCGCCGAGCATCGCCCTGAAGGCACACTTGCGATCGAGACGGACGAGTACGGGTCCCCTCTGCGGCCTCACGGCTATAACTTCGTCAATAGCTGGATGGGAGAGCAGCAGACGGATGTCGTCGGCTACTGGCTCAATCGGAATACCCTGAAAGTTGAAGAGCGGAAATTCCGCTTCGTAGGTGAGGAAACCGTCCGCTCCGAACCGCGTGTGGTGGAGCAGACGCCACCCCCAAAGAAGGAGCGCGCTGACATCTCCGGCACGGGTCTGAAGATGATCGGCTCCGTGCGGACTCTCGCGCTGAAGAAGGCCCTGCAGGCGAAAAGCGAAGATGCGGATCCATGGGATCTGGTGGCCGGCCTGCTGCTCGCTTTGAATGCCAACAACGTCCATATTTACGGCTGCGAAAGCAGTTCGCCTCAGGAGAACGCGGTGAAGACCGCCATGGAAGAGCTGTTTCCGGAAGGCGAACTGGTGCGTGATGAAGCGCTCATCCGCCGCCACGCGCTGGAAAGCCTCGGAGGCTTCATGAACTGCGAGGTCAGCATGCACTCCGGCTCCGGCATGGCAGCGGAACTGCTGGGCTGTCTGTTCGACGCGGATACCCACATGCCGAACATGGCCGATGAGGACTTCCTGAAGACCTACAGCAAGCCCGGGATCACCAGGGCGGTTCAGGCGCATGGGCTTGCACCACTCAACACAGGCAAGGAGATGCGGGCCGCTTTGCTGAACGCCGTGGGAGACGGGCACTGGGTTCCGGAGGCCGCAGGCTTTGCGCAGGCAATTGGCGTCTGGACCGAAGAGGTTCGAAACAGGCAGGCCCGCCGCGCGAAGTGGGCCGCCCTGAAAGACGATCTGGAAGCCGAGGATGAAGACGGCCTGGAGTGCGCTGATCCAGAGGATCTGGAAAACGTGATGGACGAGGAGGGCGGAGCAGACGCTCGCGAGCCGGACGTCACAGAGGTCGAGCCTGCGGAAAAACCGGACCTCGTGGTGCCGCAGGAACTCGTGGCCATGCAGGCCGCCATGGGAGGCCGGCTGGAGATCCTTCGGGTCTGAGGCAACACGCGGCCGAGGATAGACCTGACATCAGGCGGCACTCAGAAGAGCGCCGCCTTTTTTGTAAGCAGACAGAAGAAAGAGCCCACATGGCGGACTATTTTTCGAGGTTCTCAGTATTGATCCCGTTCCGGAGCGTTGAGGCGCGCGCCTGCGCGCTCAGACTTCGGGAACCCTACAACGCATAGTAGGAGGAGGAGCAGCCCGAGCGCTTTTCAGTAGAAATCAGAATTTTTTTCTGTTACATGTAACAGGAGGAGAAAAAGCCATGACCCCTGTTGCTACCCGCGTTCAAAAGCGTCGCGACACCCTTCGGAAGGCCGGTCTGCGCCCCGTCCAGATCTGGGTACCCGATACGCGCACACCTGGTTTTGATGCAGAATGCCAGCGCCAGGCGCGTCTCGTGGCGGAGGCAGAACGGCACGATCCCGCGCTGATGTCCTTCGTTGAAAGCGCGGCCAGCGATCTTGACGGATGGGATGCATGAACCGGGGAGACTTCGTTACCGTTGCTCTCCAGGGTGATCTGGGAAAACCCCGTCCCGCGCTAATCGTCCAGGCTGACCGCTTCGAAACGACGGCCTCTGTGACCGTACTCCCTGTCACCAGCACGCTCATAGACGCGCCCTTGCTCCGCCTGTCGGTAACACCGGACGAGCGAAACGGGCTGCGCAAGACGTCTCAGGTGATGATCGACAAGCCCAGCACTGTCTCCCGCGACAAGATCGGTCCAACCTTCGGGATCGCCAGCGATACGGTCATGCTCTCCGTAAATCGCGCTTTGGCCCTCTTTTTAGGTCTGGCCTGAAGCACGTAGAATGGCATGTGACGTCTGATCTGGCACAAAAGGGGATTGGATGTCTGCCCACAGTCGTCAGAGTGAAAGGGGAAACCATGATCTTCGTGATCGTGGTGGACCGTAAGTGGTTTACGAAGATCCTTCGTAAAACGAAGAAGACCCTTCAGGCGGTTGCCACCGCACTGAAGAGCCTCTCCGAGTAAATCACTTAAGGTAAACCGGGCCGTGAGGTGTTTTTTGCGAAGCCCCTCACGGCTCACCTCTGAACTTGGACGAACCGGTTACGATTTTCAAGGGCGGAGTCAGCATGGCTCCGCCCTTTTTCGTGCAGTGAGACGGTGCCTGGGTTCACAGGGGAAGAGCCTGCCCGCGCGAGGGCGAGAAGCGAAGAGAAAAGAGAAAGAAGGAGGAGAGAGGGGCGGGTGCCAGAGCCTGTCTGTCGCCGCAAGGGGTGGTGTCCTCGGCTGACGCCTGCGGGACCGCCGCTGACGCGTCGCCCTTGCCCCGCCAGTCAGGCCCTGACCCCGGCGAGGACAGTTGAAGAGACATGAAGAGAAGGAGATCAGCATGTCCGAACACCCGACTGTCACCGTAGGCACCCGCGTCAGCACCATCCTGTACAACAGAGGCCGGGGTGTCGTGTCTGCGGTCCATGGCACGCCTCGCCCAGAGACAATCAGACGCCTTGCTGGTGGCTTCATCGCGGCGGGAGGCAGTGCCAGCTTTGATATCGTCTTTGCCTGCGGAAGTATCAGCAAGAAGCTGCCCGAGAGCATTCTGCACGGCGTGCAGTGGACCATCTTCCACGACGAGCCCAAGGCTGGCCCGGAGGAAATTGCGCAGCTGCACGCTCATGCCGAAGCATGCCGTGCTGAAAAACAGGCGCGGAAAGATCAGGCTGCGGCGGCCCATGCGGCTGAAATCGAGCGTCTGCGCACCGATCCCGAATACGCCCATCTGGAGCAGGGGTCGGACCAGAGCGGCGTGCTGGCAGGAAAGAACATCCGCCGTCTGCTGAAAGCTGCGCTGCCAAAGCACACGTTCCGTGTGCGCAAATCCTCTTACGGGTCCGTATCGGTCAACTGCGACAATCCGCTGGATGATGCCGCGTAGAAGACTGTCGACAGCATCCGAAAGCAGTTCAGATCGGGGTCTTATGATCCGGTGTCCGATTGTCACTCCACGAGCCGGAGCCCCTGGCAGGAAGTCTTCGGCAGCGCCGAATACGTCTTCTGACCCCACCTCGTTTCGTCACAGTTCTTCCAGGCCGCCGCGAGGCGGCCTTTGTCATATCCGGAGACCGACATGGCTTTCTTTACGCTCAGTGCTACGCCTGCCACCGCAAAACGTGAGGGCTATTTTACCAGCACCACGATGGCGCTCATGTCCCAGCTTGGTGAGCGCCGCATCGTCGAGGCGAAGTCGGTAGATGGCCTCAAGCCGCTCATTCTGAGCTTTGGCCGCGACACTGCGCTGCAGCACCCCGGCAAGTCGTTCAAGATCATGGTCACTGTCAATCGTGGCAGCCGCAAGCCGCGCGGTTTCGACGCAGCTTATGATTCAGAAGCACTTGGCACATCTGAATGGCTGGAAACCACGGTTGCAGACCCGGTTCCCCACGACGGCATGGCAGGTGTGGCCTCATGGGGAAGACGGTACACGCCATTCCGCATGGACGGTGCACAGCCGCGCGAAGCTTCGCTCACCGAGGCCGAACGCCTGTCTGACGACGGCCATCTCGGTTTCAAGGGATGGGCCGCGGAAGTCGCGGCCATTCTCGACACCATTGGCGCACCTGCGACCGCTTTGGGCTGCGAGACCCGGGACGCTCTGGTGTCGCGCTATCGCGCCCACCAGCATCCTGCCCTGGCCGCCGCCGTCCTGACTGCGTCCTCAATGGCCGAGCATCTGGCCGCCTGAGGCCAATGCAGGGGAGCGGATAATGCCTCCCCTGCCAGATCCTGCAGTTTAAAAAAGAGCGAGTTTTCCATGGTCGATGAAAACCTTCTCCAGATTGAGACCTGTCTTCTGGAACGTCGCAAGGTTCATCTTGGCATTGCGCCGGATGGGCGCGTCTATCTGCGTGTAACGTCGTTCTGGCCGAAAGAGGCCGCCCAGCACTGGCACGGCCCCTATTCGGACCGACAGGCGGCGGAGACGGATTTCCGAACACGGACGCAGCCGCCACGCGTCACGCGCGCCCAGATCGCCGAGGCGAGCCGCCGCGGGGAGCATGGCACGGTCGAGGGTGTTCCCATGATCGTCCTGAGGCATCGCTGGACGGGCCACCTGACCCTGACGGCCTATCAGCTGGTGGATGAGGCCGGGCAGGAGAAATCCGGGCGCCAAAATGGACACAATTGAACATCGGTCGACACCCGCTCAAGCTGAGGAAGGAGGAGAGTAGGAAGAGGAAAGAGGGAAAAAAGCAGAAGGAGAGAGGGGCAGCACAGGCTGTCTGCGCTGGCAAAGGGTGGGTCTCCACGCGTCCTCGCCCTGACGGGCTCCGGGTCGTGGAGATCCCGCCGCTGCGCGGCGCCTGTGCCAGCGCAGACAGCCTGTGCCTGTGCCGGAGAGGTCATCAGAGAAAAGAGATGACGGCAACAGGAGTGACCTTTCATGCAGATTTCCCAGCAGACCCTTCAGGACATCAAGGACGTTGCCGGACTGGCCGGTGGGGCCTTCGGTTTTCTCGTCCTGGTCTTCGCGTTTACGTGCCTGCCGAGCTTTCTGCCGGGACCGGTGCCCCATCACTATCTCGCCTCGGCATCGCACAGCGCTCACCCCCGCGGCTGAGTCTTCACGTTTCCGAACGCATCCACGCCCCGCCATCGTGCGGGGTTTTTCCATTTCTGATCCCAGGAAATATCCCATGATCGTCACCTTCGACCGCACGCTGATCGCGCGCCTTCTTGCCCATGCCGAGGTTGCGTCGGAACGACGTGCCACGCTGACGCAGCTCTTTGACAAGAGCCTGCGCAAGCCTGGGCATGGCGCGCGCGAATGGGGCCGTCCGGAAGACATTGATCCCGCCAAGATCCCTGCGGGTCTGTGGCTGGTTGGAGATCACGGGATCTACATGATGTCGAACGGGCTTCCCCTTCTGCCGTCCGATGACGGTCAGAAGCCCAACCTGTGCGCGTATGCGCGCGAGGCTGACCCGGCACAGAACGCGGGCAGGGCTCATGACGTCAAGCGACAGGCTTTTGGCGGGGATGACGGATGCGAGTTCCTGGAAGCTGCGCTTGTACGACGGGCCCTCAGCAAGGTGTCCGGTGACACACTGCGGCTGAACATTACGCCTGAAACCCTCGAAATTCTGGCCTGACTGGCCTTCCTTGCAATCCTTCAGGAGTGAAAGAATGTCCGATCTTATGCCTGTTCCCCACGAGCAGATCTGGGCCTCGGCCGTGGCGGTGGCCGCTGACAGCGTGGAGCAGCTGAGACGCTGCGATGTCGACCGCGTCGTCTCCCTTGTTGACGCGGCGGATCGCAGCGCGCTGACAGGCTGGCTGATCGCGCAGCGGCCCGATCTTGCCGGCGCTGTCGCGGAGGCTCTGTCCGCGCTCGCGCGGGAGGCTTACGCATGAGCCTGCTGTTGCCACACCTGCGGCGCGTCCGCATTGAGGCCGAGGGCCTGACGGCCACCCAGTGGAGCTCAGCGCAGGACAAAGCGAAACTGGCCAATGCAATCCTCGCCTTTGTTGCGAAAGGATTGCCGGAGGAGGGGTTCAGCAAGGCGCTGTACCAGCGCGTCAGCCAGATGTGGGGGTTTATCGCCTGCTTTAACCGGAACGGCTTTGCGGGCCGGTATTTCAGCTCGACGCAGGGGCGTCTCGCCTTCCTCGATCAGATCATCGCGCGTGGCGGGATCGGCGATCCCGCCTGGACCTGGTCAGACGTGGAAAGCCGGATCGCGGCTCTTCTGGTCGAGCATCAGGTGCTGGACCTGTACCGCACCGAACTGCGGCAGGAGACTGTCCGAGGCGAACAGGCGCTGTTGCGCAGGCTGATCGACCGTCACGGCGTGCCGGCCGATCATGCAGGCCGCATCTCACTGGCTCCCGCGTTGTCTGCGACCCTGTCCCGGCAGCAGCCTGTTCAGATGGGTCTGCTCTGACACGTTGCGTTCTCCGTGACGGCGCAGGAGTCCGGATCGTCGATCAGTCCGTGGACGACCTCCCATCCGCCCAGAATATTCTGGGCCGTCTCCCAGGCGACGATCTCGGCGCGTAGCGCCTGCGCAAGATCGTCATAGATGCCGTCGCGTTGCGGATCTTCGATCTCGCGCCGCTCTGCCTGTTCCGTGAGGGACCGTGCGTCGGAAACCCGGGCCAGTGCCCGACCGACCAGAAGCGTCAGCCAGTCAGACGCCATGCGCTGACGACCCTCCCGCGTGTCGGGCAACGGCGTGGCTCCGAAAATCTGTCGCGCCCTCTCGCGTCCGAACGCACGGAGGCGCTCAACCTGTCGGGGCGGCGTCACGTCGCGGGTTTCAGCAAGCGACCGCAACTGCGTCTCGGGCAGGATTGCGTCGGTGAGCGCGTCCAGGGTCGGCGCACGACGCCGTTCCTGGGGAAAGCGGATCACCGTGGCGATCTGATCTGTCTGTGCACTCATCGGTGTCCTCCTGTCGTTGTGCGGCAAGCGTAAAGCGCGCCACAGATAAAAGTCAACAAAAACAATGAGATACGGGCCTCATTCGGCCCTCACGGAAACCTCTGAGGGCAGAAAAGAGACGCGCGGGAAAGAGAAAAAGGAGGGAGGGAAGGGGCTCTCATGGGGCAGGCGTCGCAGCAAGGGTGCGTCGCTCCGCTCCCGGCGCACAGCGCCGCCCTTGCCACGCCGCCCGCCCCACGAGGCTGCCGATCGGGAACGAAATAAACCGAGAGAGGCAGAGCATGTCCAAACGCAGGAAAACAGATCTGACAGCAGCCCGTAAAAAGGCAGAGATTTTTGGGCCGGACACGGTTCTCTTTGCAGATCTTGAACTTGGAGAAGCTTTTCGCATGGCTGGGGCAGAGCTGGGAGCCGTGTATCGAAAGGTTCGCCGCAACCACTACATGCACGACGGAAAGCGATGCCTTGCGAGCGACGGTCGTGCCGTCAAGCGCGCTTCCCTGCCTGGGACGGAAGACTGAGATCAGGCCCGCTGATCCTCTCCTTCCTCAACTGACATCAGGGCCGCAGCGCGGCCCGCATCCGGCAAAAAAATACAAGAAAGGAACCGCATCGTGCAGGTCCAGACCCTCACAGCTTCGTCCAGTTTTCTTCCCGCGCTTGAGGCGCCTGTCTTTCACCGCGCCGTCTCCGCAGGCCAGACCATTGGCCGCGCACGGCGTTTTTACGCGGAAGCGGATCTTCTGGCTGACGACGCGAATGACGTCCGTCTTGGCGCGGCGTTACGCGCCGCACTGCGCCGTGACGCCAGTGCAGCCCATCGTTCGGCACAACGCACGCTGCTGGGTGTCTCCCGTTGACAGCCCTGATCCTTCACTCACAACAGGCCGTGTCATCCTGGCATGCACACCACAGGCATCCGGGAGGAAAGGGAATGGCGATGCGACACCATAGAGCGGGGCTTGCCCTGAGCGCCCTGTTCTGGGCCACCGCAAGTCAGGCGGCACCGGCCGGGTGTGCCGAGTTTGGCGGCGACGGCCAGCTTCCGGTTCTGACCAACGAGGCGCTTGGGCAGCAGGCCGTGCTTCTGTGCAATGACGCCTTTGCTGTCCTGCATTCGGGCATCAGTCATGGCCCCCTGTGGACGGCAGAACATCTGACCGAGGAAGACCTGGAACGCAGCATGCAGATCGGCCGGGTCGTCCGGTTCTTTCATGCCGATCCCCGTCTGACCTTTGAGGACCGGGCCGAGCTGAGCGACTACCGCGCGTCGGATTATGACCGAGGCCATATGGCCTGTTCGGGGGATGAACCCAGTCTTCAGGCGCAGGAGCAGAGTTTTTCGCTCGCCAATGTTGTTCCCCAGACCCCGGAACTGAATGAAGGCATCTGGACGGGCGTGGAAATGGCGGTGCGTCGCCTCGCACAGCGCGAAGGCGAGCTTTACGTCGTGACCGGACCGGCATTTGGAGCGTCGGTCAAGACCATCGGATCGCATCGGGTTTTTGTGCCCTCTGCGACCTGGAAGGCTGTTTACGATCCCGCGGAGGACGAAGCAGGCGCGTATTTCTGTCAAAATAGCAGCCAACCAACCTGTACGATCATCAGCATCGGCGCGTTGACCCAGGCGACGGGGGTAAACCCCTTTCCATCCCTGCCTGATGAGATCCGTCAGACGGCCATGCAGCTGCCTCGTCCCCTTAAAAGTCCTTATGCTGTTCGCATCCGGCCTGCTTCCGGAAGCCCTGTGCTGGAGACCACACCATGAGTTTTATTCCTTTCCTGGACGCAGGCGAAAGTGTTCGGATCGATGACCTGACGATTGAGAACGGCACTGAGCGGATCGCCCTGTACGGACGCCTCGAAATTCGAAGGGACCGGATCGGCCTGCAGGATATTCAGGCCCTGAAGGCTCAGATCGACGCCATTGCGCGCGAGCTCGAAGGATCGGCCCATCTTCCGGATCGTGCGCGCGTTGCTCGAGAGGACAGGGTGATTCCAAATCCTTTTGCGGACCGGGACTGTGCCTGAAGGTGTGGAGTGCCACAAGCCTCACTCCGGACAAGACGACCTTCCACCCCAGCTTCCTCCGCGCCCTTCGGTTGCTCCGTGCAGCCGGGTCCCCTGAGAAGGCATCGTGTCCTGCGCTGCGTTTGTGACGGACCTGGCAGTGTCGGGACGAAAGGCGTCGCTGCGCTTGCTTTCGCCCCTTTTGCCTCCGGCACGGGTCGAACGAAAGGCTTGTTTAAGTATTCGTTAAGTGTGTGGCGATGATGTTTGTATATGGGCAAGTCACGACAAATAAAACCCGATGAAAACCGCAGTAAATCGCCGTTTTGCCTTGCAATACTTGCGGATTTTTCCTAAATTAAACCCAGATCACAGGGGCGTTGAGGCCGGTTCTGACCGTGGCGCCGCCCCGAAGCGAGAAAGGATGACGATCATGGCACGCTTTGAGCCGTTCAGACTGTCTGATGACGACCGGACCGACATTGTCAAAGGCGTCTCCTGTGCTCTGCTGCTTGAGCGCCATGGCTATCTTCTCGACAAGCCCGAAAGCACGCGGAACGCTCTGAAATACCGTGCGGGAAAGGGCGAGACAATCATCGTCAACCATGAAGGCCGTGGCTGGTGGGATACGGGATCGGACGAAAAGGGGGATGTGTTCTCCCTGATCCAGCACCTGACGCCCGGTCTGAAGTTTCGCGATGCCTGTCGGGAGCTGGGTCAACTGGTAGGTATTGAACCAAAGGGGGTAGAGTATGTCCGCGAGCGTCATGCCAAAACGCCAGACGTTGCCCCGGCTGAGCGCTGGCAGGGCAAGAAGGAGCTCAAATCCGGCACGAAGGTCTGGGCGTATCTCACCGAGGAGCGCTGCCTTCCGGAATGGGTTCTGCGTCGGGCCATTATGACCGGCTGCATTCGGGACGGTTATCACGCCGCCTGGTTCTGCCACCGGGATGCCGTGGGAGCCATCTGTGGCGCGGAACTGCGTGGTCCGGACACCAAGGGCATCTGTCTGTCGGGTACGGTCAAAACGCTTTTCCGGTTCCAGCCCGGCCTTGGCCGCACGGTCCGTCGGCTGGTGGTGAGTGAGTCCGCCATTGATGCTCTGTCCTACGCCGCCCTCGACAGCGAGCGCACGCGCGAAACCCTGTACTGCTCGACCGCAGGTGGCATGGGGCCGGAGACGGTCGAAGCCCTCACGGCCGAGCTGGCTGAAATGGCAAAAGATCGGGCTGCCGTTCTGGTGGCCGCAACCGATAATGATGACGCCGGCAACCGCTATGCCGCGCGCCTTGCAGAGCTGGGCCGCGAAGCCGGTGTCCGCGTGATCCGCCGTATTCCCCACGGTGGCTGCAAAGATTTCAACGACGCCCTGAAGACTGTTGTGGCCGCCGCCCGCGCCGCCTGAGGAGAGACTGATGACGAATGACAAGGCACGACGGGAAATGGAGGCTCTGTTTCCCGGACATGAGAAGAACGACGCCCTGAGAGCGGCCTTTCTGGCGCACCCGGATGCGGACCATTATCTGCGTCTGATGCCAGACCTCGGATGTCGTATTCCCTGGGCGCTGGTAGAATACGGTCCTGAGACGGATCGGCGTCAGGGTCTCGTGGTTGGCGGACGCTGGAGTGCGGCAGGCTGGGATCTCTCCGGACGCATCGTCCTGTTTGTTCAGTCTCCAACCGGAGACAGTGGGTTCCTGACTTGCCAGGCGGGGGAGCAGCAGCTTGTCCTGATTGGCACCGTTCCCGGAAGCACGCCTCATCCTGACCGTCCGGATGCCGTCACGCTTCTGGGACATGTCGCAGAACTGACCGCCGCCTGGCATGCCGATGCCGAGACAACCCGCGTGTGGCATACCTGGGCCCTGCTGCACAATCAGCCGCCTTTCCCGCAGACCTACGCCGAGATCGCGTTCGGCGATGATGTGCTGCGCGGTCTCGTGGTCGGAGGCACGGTCCTGGCGGAGGGGACATGGGACTTCGGGCAGGAGTTCGACCTGATGGTCGAGCCGGACATGATCCTCAGCCTTGATGGCCGCCGTGCGACGCGGTGCGAGGTTCTTCATGGCACCCGGGAGCAGGGACGTGGTCGTGGATAATCATCTCTCCGGACTGACCCCTTCCCAGGCAGGCGCCGCGCGTCAGACAGGACCGGTTGTTGTTCTGGCGGGTGCCGGGACCGGCAAGACCAAGACGCTTGTGGCCGGTATTGTCGACCGTGTCGTCAAACGCCGGATGTCGCCCGATCGCATTCTGGCCGTGACCTTTACCAACAAGGCGGCCGGGGAGATGAAGACGCGGATCGCGGCGGCCCTGAACATCGCGCAGGCCCCGTACTGGGTGGGCACCTTCCATGCGCACGGACGCCGTCAGCTGCGGACCGATCCCGACATTGCCGGGCTGCGTCCGGGGTTCGACGTCTGTGACAGCGAAGACAGCACGAAGATCGTGCGCAGGCTTCTGGAAAAGGCGATTGAAGCGGGCGTCATGAATGCCGATGACGGAGAGACGTTTCGCAAGCGTGTGAAATCCGTCAGCTCGCGCATCGCCATGCTCAAGGAAAACATGGTGCTTCCCCCGGATGCCGTGACCTGGGTCGAGGGACGGATTGCGACGGATGCCATCACCGAAGGCGATGACATCATGGTCTGGCGAGATGCGGCCGCGCTCTATCCAGCCTATCAGGCGATGTTGCGCGAAAGCAATCGCGCGGATTTTGCAGACCTTCTACTATGGCCCACCGTGACCATGCTCCGCGACGAACGCTACAGACAGGACTGGTCGGGCCGGTTTGACTGCGTGCTTGCCGATGAGTTCCAGGACGTCAACCGGCTCCAGTTTCTCTGGCTGAAATGCCTGTCCAAAGACCACAACGAGCTCTTCGTTGTCGGCGACGATGCGCAGTCGATTTACGGCTGGCGTGGGGCCAATGTCCGGATTATCCGAAGCTTTCTCAAGGAGTTTCCGACCGGACGCATGATTGCTCTGGAGCAGAACTTCCGTTCGACCGGTCACATCCTGTCAGCGGCCAACGCAGTGATTTCTCACGACGCTAACCGGCTGGAGAAAACACTGTATACCGCGTCCGGAGATGGGGAGCCAGTGGATATTCTGCGGCATACCGGCAGTCAGGACGAGGCCTCCGGGATTGCCGCTGAGATCGGCCGTCGTGCTCTCGAGGGCGTGCCTTACGAGGACATGGCCGTTCTCTATCGGTTCAACCATCTCTCCCGGTTGCTGGAAGAGTCTCTGCTGCGTGCGAAGATCCCGTATGAGCTGGTCAATGATACCGCTTTCTGGCAGCGCGCGGTGGTGAAGGACGCGCTCGCCTTCCTGCGTCTGACGTGTTTTCCGTATGAGCGGCAGTCAGACGAGGCCTTCCGACGGATTGTCAATCAGCCCGCCCGGGGGATCGGGGCCAAGGCCATGGCGACATTCGAGCAGGTCGCCGATGAGGAGGCGATTTCGCTGTACGAGGCAGCGGAGCGCACGGTGCAGGGACGCACCGGCAAGGCTGCTGACAAGCTGCGCGGCTTCCTGGACGTGATTCTGAAAGGGGCCCGCAGCGGCGAGCCCAGTCTGGGGGAGCGTCTGAGGGCTCTGGTCGAAGAGAGTGGTTATCTCGCGATGCATCAGGCGGCCGGGGAGGACGGGCGCACGGCACTGGAAAATCTGCATGAGCTTCTGTCGCTCGCCAACGAGTTCACCTCGGTGGAGGAGCTGTTCGACCATGCGGCCCTCGGGTCGGAAAGCCGGGATGATGACAGTGTTGGCCGGGTGAAGCTGATGACCATTCATGGCTCGAAAGGGTTGGAGTTCGGGCATGTGTTTCTGATCGGATGGGAAGACACGCTGTTTCCGTCGCGCACGAACATTGACCCGGCTGAAGAACGCCGACTGGCCTATGTTGCGCTGACGCGCGGCCGCCAGCGCGTCAGTGTGTCCTGGTGCGAGTTCCGTCGGGGCGAGCAGGCCAATCCGAGCTGCTTCATCGACGAGATTCCGCTCCAGGCACGGCGGGACGGCTGGGGACGGGATCTCAAGCGCCGTCCCGCGTTCCAACGGAGAACGGTTTTCAATCGGCAGGCTCAGAGAGGGGCGATGGGGTTCTGACCATCAAGGCGTCTGGCTGGGCCACGCTCAGGGCCTTGCTTCGGTCATCATACCGAATCATTACGTGACAGGCGCTTGCAGAGAAATAATCTACAAGGAAAACAAGATGACACCTAAATTCTATGCCTCTTGAGGTAAATCTATATTCCGCTGTCCCCAATATTTTTCAAGTTCTAGATCAGTATCGATAGCGCCTTTGCGGGTTGCGCAAACTACGAAAACCATTTGGGGACGTCGACCAAACTGGAAGATACCTACGAAAATATCATCTGATGCAAAATATCTGTAGAAAAAATCGCTTGATACGTTTTTCCCATTCCGCAGCATTTCAGGCTTGCCAACTAGGTTTGAAACAATTTTCTGAGCCGCTTCGTGCCCAAGAAATTCAGTTTCAATCCGAGACCATATTATTCGGCCTTCAAAAATGGAATGGCAATGCAGATACCAAGCAGTCTGGGCGAACCAAACACACATATTGTCGGTGAGTCTGTTTGCTTCCGGCCCTATAGAAAGGCCGCGCCATCCCGTAAGCCCCATCTCACCTACATTTTCTGCTGACCCAAACCGGCCTCTTAAGTAAAGCTTACTAGCCACGGCTGACTTTGGCACCAGTTCTCTTATAAGAATTGGGTTGTTATTGCGCACCGCTATAAGAGCGTCTTGAAACTCCGTCGTGTCCGTGTCGGTATCGAACCGAATAAGTCTCACCAGAAAGCCTAGAGATTGCTCATCACGGCTCTTGTCATGATTACATGCATGACAGGCTGGAAACTCGTATCCAACGGGCCAATTACGACCTTTGAAAAAGTTTCGCGGGGGAAAGTGGTCAATGGTGGTAGCGGGGAGACCACAATAACAACACCGAGTATGATCAGTGAGGAACCGTTGCTTTCTCTTCTTTGCTTGTCCCAAAAGAGCGCCCTTATCGATGCAAAGTAAGGTTGATTTAGAAGTCTCTGCCTTTCCTAGTGTAGCTTTTATCTAAACAGTCTCTCAAGGTCGATTGCCGTGACGGCGGCCCCCCCCGGATCAAACTGTCTCGAAGCGAACCGGATGTATCGTGCGGGAGGAAATACGACATCACTCAACTCAAAACGGGCAAACACGCACGCAAGTCATTCTGCAACGCACAACTTGTATTCAGGCGCGAGCAAGTGAGTTAGGGTCATATCCAGCAGGATCTGGTTAGCCACGACGTGTGAGTGGCGAGCAGGGAGAAAACACGTGACAAAAGAGCAGACAGGCTCGGCTTTTGCGCGCCATGAAGACCTGACACAGGAGCAACTCCAGGCGGTCGCACGGTTCATGGCGGAGCGTCTTATGACTGGATCTGCCGGTGTGGTTACAGGCACGCTGAAAACGCTGACCGATCAGGGAAGAGACTATCCTTTCGTTCTTCTGCAAGACGATTGTGTCTACGCGGTAAGTCCGATCGAGAGCCTGCGCCTTGTGCTGGATGCGGATGGTCGTCCTCTGGGCTGTCCGTCAGAGGGGCTGCTGTATCTTTCGGATGTTGAGGGAAATGCTGTGGTGCGGCTTCTTCCGACACCGCGTTACAAGCCGTCGGATCTCGGCTGACGGTCTGAGGACCTCAACTTCGGTTCTGACGCTTCAACCCCTCTGATTCATCAGCTGAACCGCACTCACAAACGCTGTCGTCATACTACGCGGTATGACCGAGCATACACTTTCTCTTGGGCAGTCAGAGCTGCCCAAACACTCCCTTTCTCTCTCACTCTCGTCCCCCTGGATGCTTGGCAGCATGGTTCTTTCGGCGACCATGCTTTTCGGGTTTGGCTGGCTTCTTTTTCCGCTGGATGTCCAGATGGTCTGGACCATGCTTACTCAGGCGATCCTGTTTTCCCTGGCGATCTCCGTTCTCGTGATGGACGTCATGCGCCTGTTGAAGACGAACGCCTTCATGCCGCGCTGGCATGTGCTGGTCTTCGTTCCGGTCTGGGTGGCTGTCGGCCTGTTCAATCTCCGGAACGCCTATGACTGCATGAAGGCGGCAGGCCAATGGTGACGTTGCGTAACCGCACTCACAACACCCCGCGGGATACTGACTGTCAGGTGACAGAGAACGGGGCAGCACAGTGAAGTTTGGCGGCAACCAGCCCAAAGCACGGGTTTTTCGCAAGCTGAATGCGCAGGCACAGCGCGAAGCCTATCAGGCGGTACTTCAGCACGTCCGGACCTGCCTCAACCGGGGGCCATATAATGTCCTTGAGCTTCGGGCAAACCTCACCCCGGAAGAGGCTGGAGCTTTGCCTCTGGCTCTGACGACGCTGGCCCAGGCTGGCGAAATCGCGGCTCTGGGTCATAGCGTCTATGCCCGCGTGCCCTGGATGCCTGCAACGCGGACCGTGAAGACGTCACCAATCGAGGATCTGGTCTTTGCCTCGCTGACCGAACACGAGACGCCAACCGAAATCGCGTCCTGGCTTGGACTGACCCTTGCTGTGGTCAGAGACTCTCTCGCGGCTCTGGAGCAGGCCGGTCTGATCGAAGAGCGGCTGGATCCGCGTCGCCCCAACCGCTACCGGATTGTATCGCCGCATATGGCCAAACATATCCGGCAGGGGGCACAGGACAGGACGTTCACCGATATCGCCCGGCATGGCTGAGGCATGAGGGAGGCGTCGCGCTTGCGGGTTATCCCCCAAACCAGTGGACAGCGCTGTGGGCAACCGCGGGCAGGATATGTGGATTCACGGTCCGTTCGTCCCGGGCACAGGCGTGCAGCGCTGTCCATTGCAGGCGAACTCTCCGTCATCGGCTGGGGTGTGCGCCAGGCGTCCCGCCGATCTGGCGTCTCCAAGGACAGGATCCTGCGCTGGCAATCAGGGCAGGGTCTTCCTGACCCGGATTTTCTCAAGTGGCTCGCGGCCCTTGGGATGCTGCACCGTCGACTGAGTCATCCACTGGCCCGGGCTGTGCCTCCAGCTGGGAACAGACCTCCGCTGAATGGCTACGCGATGACCAGTGCCCTCATCACCATTGGCTGGTCCGAACGTACACTCGCAGATCGCCTCGGCGAACACCGGACGGCGCTTCGCCGTCTTATTGAGGAACAGGGACATCTCCCGGAGCGGCAGTCCCGCTGGCTCGAAGCGCTGGCAGACGGGCATCGCGATCTGCCACGCCCCCTCTCTCCCATCTACGTCTCACCCGATCTCTGAAAGGTTGATCCATGTTGCAACGCGTATCATTTCCTGAAGACGGCCAGGACAATCAGGGTGTCATCGCAGGGGGCATCGCCGCCGACCGGCTGCGGTCCATTATTGAGCGGGTCGAGCGTCTGGAAGAAGAGCGCAAGGCGCTGAGTGGCGACATCAGGGACATCTTTGCCGAAGCCAAGTCAGCCGGGTTCGACGTCAAGGTCATCCGCACGATTATCCGGCTGCGCAAGCAGGAGCCCGCGGAGGTCGAGGCTCAGGAAACCCTTTTGCAGATCTACCGCCGTGCCCTGGGAATGTGACCTGATGCAAGATGCTCCACCGCGCCGACGTATCGCCGAGACGGCAGGAGAGATCCTGGTCTGCTGGCCGAGTGTGGGACTGCTTCTGTTTGCGTTTGTCGTTCCCAGGCTTGGCGCTGTCATGGGGCCAGTTTTCATGCTCGGTGGCTGTCTGGCAACCATGACTGGACCGGGTGTCCCCGAAATCGGCGAAGACGGGCGTGACTACGGTCTCGAGCGCAGGCGCGGTGTGGTTTTTGCCAGTCTCGGCCTGGTGCTCTGCCTGCTCTCTCTGTCTCGTCTTTTGCCGGATGGGTATTGAGCGTGCCTGCACCTTTCTTCGTGGACTGGACTCCAACGCGCATCACCAGTGTCCGCTATGCCTCCACTCTGGGACCATCTCGCCCTGTTGGGACGATACAGCGTCGGGTCTGTGGCCCCAGATGTCTGATCGGGGTCAGCCTGTTTCTTCTGACGAACGCCGCGGATGGATTTCTTGGCCTGGATCAGTTTGCCGGACAGGGACCCTGGCATCTGTCCGGACTGGGTCAACCGGTTCTGATGCTGTCGTTCTGGCAGTGGACGCTTCTGGCCTGCCTCACACTGGCTCTTGTGAAACTCGCTGAAAAGACGTCCGGGATCCTGACCGGGCGTGGGCAGGGGCGGGCGACCAGAATAAGGCTCCTCGTCACCTGCGTGGCCCTGGCACTCGGCGGCCTCGCCCGCAGCCTGATCCATCCGGGATGACCGGACTCACATTGCCCTCTCCTAAAGTGATCCTACACAACCGGCAGAGGAAAGATGCCTGAACTGCAGACGCTCCTGAAAGAAGTGGTGAAACTGCCTGCGTCCTATCGGCCGCAAGGCGCACCTCTGGCGTCCCTTCTGGCACAGGTTGCCAAAGGGGATGACGGGCATGGCCAGAGGGTCGGGCGCCTTGCTGGCCTGCTCGGCCATCTGGCGAAAACTGGCCTCTCGTCCAGCGCCCTTGAACTGGCAGGCCGCCTGCACGATGCGGGCAAGCTGCTCCTGCCAGACAGCCTCCTGAATCATCCGGGCATGTTTAACGACCGGCAGATGCTGGTGATGCGGCAGCATCCCTCGCTTGGTCTTGGAGCGCTGTTTCATCTGTCAGCCGATATCCCGACCCTTGTTCATGAGGCCGTACTCCTGCATCACGAACGCTATGACGGTGATGGTTATCCTTTCGGGTTGAAGGGCAAAGCCATCCCTCTGGCCGCCCGCATCATCGGCCTCGTGGACGTGATCGACGCCCTGCTCTCCGCCCGCGCCTATAAGACAGGATGGACGCCGCGTCAGGTGAAGGCCTTTCTCTACGATCAGGCAGGTGGTGCGTTTGATCCTGACCTGGTGCGGCACGCGACCACCTTCTTCGATGATCTGCTCGCCATTCGCCGCAGCGTCGCGCAGCCCGTTCAGGGGTACCAGTCAGTCCCTGGTCAGTCCCCTGCTTCTTCCCGTACTCTCAGCTTTCGGAACGATATGCCATGATGCCACTTCCGCTCCCACCCGCAGCGCACGCAGTCCCGTCGGAAGCATCTTCCCTCAAACTTCTGGCCGGGGTTGCAGACCGGCTTTTCGCAGAAAACCGGAGAGACGAGGGGCTGCGTGTGATTGACGCACTCTATCTTCAGGCAGACGCAGCACTTTGCGGCAGCGAGAGGCAAGAGGAATGATGAGGCGCACTGCTTAAGAAGCTGGGCGTACAGTCTCTGATGAAAAAGAAGAGGCGCACCATGCGCGCCTGAAAGCATGTCTTCCCCGGTCGGTTTTCATTAGCGGAGCCCCTACCATCCGTGTTATATAAAAATATAACAAGGAGAAAATTATGACGACGTCCAGTCTCAGAAAGCTCGGTGGCTCCATCGTTCTGACGGTGCCACCGGCCCTGCTCGGTCTTCTCGACCTCAAAGCCGGTGAGAAGGTCGAACTTGACGTGGAGAACGGCACGCTCGTCGTGCGGCCGAGGCGCAGACCACGCTACACGATGGCAGAACTGCTGGCCGTGTCCGAGTATCCGACCGAGCCCGATACCGAAAGCCGCGACTGGGCTGCTGGCGAGGCCACCGGGAAAGAGATCCTGTGAAGCGCGGTGAGATCTGGGTTGTGTCTCTCGATCCTACCAAAGGGCATGAGCAGCAGGGCTCGCGCCCTGTGCTCATCGTCTCGCCTGACAGTTTCAATCAGGCTACGGGCCTGCCGGTTGTCGTACCAATCACCAGCGGCGGGGGCTTCGCAAGACGGCTCGGTTTCGCCGTGCCGCTCGAAGGACTGAAGACCACAGGCATCGTACGCTGTGACCAGCCTCGTGTTATTGACCTCAAAGCCCGTGGCGGCCGGATGGTAGAGGAGCTGTCCGGTTCTCTGCTGGACGAAGTCCTTGCCCGCCTCGTCACGCTTTTCGAATAGCGTTTGGCCGGGGGAGGTCTGGGGGGAGGTCAAGTCCTTCGCACGGAGTGCTGGATCAGATATCATCAGGACGGGAGGCCGCGTGAAGGCGAACCACCATGTTTGTGGCCTCCAGCACAGTTCTGGACAGCGTTTTCATCTGTGAATGAAGAATTTCCTGTCTGGCCAGGGTGTCTGCAAACATCGCTCCGATATCTTCGACATATGTCTGGATGATTTCCAGAGTGTTCGCCTGGGAGCGGGCCAAGCTCTCCCAGCCAATCGGGTCCTCGGTTTTGGAGCAAGGGAATCCCGGTGGAGAGAGGTGTTGAGACTGGTTGTCGAGCGGCAGTCGTGTCTCTTTGAGACCCATGGGCCAGTGCTCAAGGCAGAATGAGATCCCCGCCAGCAGAGAGGCCGGCAGGGACAGAAGCAACTCGGTATCTGGAAGGTGAAGGTCTCCCGTTTCCGGAAAGCCGGTATAAAACATGTGCTGACGGTACCATGTTTCCCGGCCTCCCATGTTTTCGAGTGTTTCACGCCAGAGGTTCAGAGCGGCTTCCACCTGCTGATATACCTCCTGACTATGGGCCTGCGCATCATACACGCGGCTCCACAGATGATGGGTTCCGACTGCGGGCATCCAGTCGTCCAGTCTGAAAGGTTCGCCATCGAGAAGAGGTGTACTGCCAAGGACGAATGCTCCCTGAGACAGGATGCAGCAATAGGCAACAATCCGGGTGCCGCGCCATTCTCCCCGTGAAGCGAGAGCCTGCTTCAGGAGGACAGGGAACAGCACCTTTCTGGTGCGAGCGCTGTAACTGGTCCATTCGCGCGTCTGTAGAGCCAGAGGCGCAAGGGGATCAACGATGATTTCGGGGTCGTTCAGGGTGCGAAGTCGCACGCCGTGTCTGGACAGGTGGTAGGCCCAGAGAAAAACCAGATCATTTGGGGGCGCATCCCCGATCGTAAAGGCGTGCAGGTCATAACGCTGAAACGATCCCACGGACCGGAAAAGCGTCCCCGTGCGCTTGAGGTAGGTTGGCATCGTGCGGACAAGGCTCTGTCCAACAAAGACGGTTCCGTCTTCAAAAAGCAGGCACACGACCAGGCGAAGCTCGTCGTGGGGATGACAGTCAGAACGGGCTGACGTGGAAACGCGATGGTGCATGGGTATACCGAGTCATGACAATGGATCCCTGCACTCTGCCATTGCGCGATGTGAGAGCGGGTCATGGGACGGTCGGCGCCCTTGCGCAAACGCTGCGGGGTGCCTTCTGACAACGGGCAGCATGCAGGCAAGAAAAGGGCCGGGTGCAGGGCAAGACGCGAAGAGGAGAACGCGGGTCAGAAGAGAAACAGCGACAGCCACAGGCCGTCCGACCGCCACAATGGTCCGGCCGCACGCGGCCCGCGCCCTGAGGGCGCGCCATTGTCCCGGCCAGCCGTCTGCGCCCGCAGGAAAGCATCCAGAAAATGAAAAAGGATGTTCTCCGTGGCTACTCCCGTCATAACAGTCTTCACGCTCACCGGCCCACAGGACCGCCTACGCCAGATCGCCAGAGCGCGCGCCTACCGGACCTGCGCACCCGAACACATGAAGTGGGAGGATGAAACAACACTCGTGATGACCCTCGAAAGCGGGATCGGGACCTCATTTCTCGGTCATGGGCTGGGGTTGTCTGACGAGTATCCAGACGTCAGCATCCGGGGGATGGAGTATTTCGACTGCTTTGATGATCCGGCCTTTGCCAAATGGCAGGGCGGTCAGCTTGTCTATGAAGCGGATCTCATCACAGTCTTCGGAATCCTGTTTCCGACAGACGCCACAAAAGACTGGCCGGGATGTAGCGCCAGCTTCTGGCACAGGTCTCCGCCTCTCGCGACTGCCATAGCCGAGAACTGTCCTGACTTCGATCTGATGCCTTTGCGCCGACTGGCAGGGCCGGTGCCGGGATGGGTTGAGACAACGGACGGCTTCGCCACACTCTTTCTCCGCCCGCCCTCGACACCCGACGCGCAGGATGGCCTCGGGGTGATCCTCTATCCGGAGATCGGCAGGAGCACCCTGGTGACAGGGATCGACCGCTTCGGTGGCGTCGCCCGGTTTCGGCGTCAGTCCTATGGACAGATCAGCGCCTCGTGCCCGGAGCTGCGGGCCGTCCTGCGGGACCGCTGGAACGTCAGCGAGAAGAAAAGGAGGAAAGCGCGCCAGGAGCGGAAGGTGCTGAGGAGGAGATTGAAGAAAGCAGAGGAGGAGAGAGGGGATAGTGTGTTTTCTTTCGTCGAGACTGACCCGTGGGTAATATGAAGGGGAGGCGAAAAGAGGATCGGGGCGGCCCTGACGGGTTCGTTCGCTCTACTGCGCTAGGCTCCTTCGTCGCCAAGCTCCGCCTAGCCCCGACGTCCAGCCGCCCTCAGTCGGGCGTCTGGCCCTCGGGTCTGGCCCTTTCGGGTACGGCTTACCCGCATCCTTTTCCATGAACGGGCGGTCCTGGTCTGGGGGATCGGTTCGTGAGACGGCTCCTCAACCTCCCCGGCCAGTCCTTCGGACCGTCCGGGGAGGCACGTTCCATGAAGGCGGCCTCGCATCCAGCGTTCAGTCTGACAGTCGTCGTGCCAGTCCGTAAAGCCACTGCACATCCCTCGGCTTCAGGTGTCAGGCCCGCATCTGCTGCAGGGCCGCACGCGACCCCGCATCAGACGCAAACCAGTCCCCTTGCTCAGGACGCTCCGGGCTTGACGGCCTGTCCCGTCGCCCGTCTTGGCCGGTGGCAGGATGGGCTCAGGAAAACGCCACCTCCATTCCTCTTTCGTCGCCATCAGTGTGCTCGCCGCACGGGCAGAATGGGTCTAGGAAAACATCAAATATCCCTTCAGTATTCAACAAGTAAAAATCCTTCTCCTTCGGCTTTATTTCTTCGAAAGTGGCGGTTTTCTGCCAATTTTTCGTTGACTGCGAGCAAGTAAATACCTAGTATTTATTCATGGACGGAGGCAATAACGCCGAATAGTCTAGTTGATACGTTCCCTATTTCTTGGAGGCTCTCATGGCTGGTTCCGTTAACAAAGTCATTCTCGTTGGCAATCTTGGTAAAGACCCCGAAGTGCGCAATATGCAGTCAGGGTCCAAGGTCGTAAGTTTTACACTCGCCACGTCTGATACCTGGAACGACCGACAGAGCGGGGAGCGTCGTGAGCGCACCGAATGGCACCGTGTCGTCATCTTCAATGAGCGGGCTGGTGACGTGGCGGAACGCTTTCTCCGCAAAGGCCGCAAGGTCTATCTCGAAGGCGAACTCCGCACCCGCAAATGGACCGATCAGGGCGGTCAGGAGCACTACACCACAGAGGTTGTCATTGACCGTTTCAGGGGTGAGCTGGTGCTGATCGACAGCAACCGCGCAAGCGAAGGAGGCGGCTGGGGCCAATCGGATGAGGAAGTGGACGATCAGGCGCCATTCTAAGCCACGGAGTCCATCGCACGGTCCTGCCAAAGGACCGTCCCCCGTTTACGCTCCTTACAGGAACCGGCGCTATGACCACCGAAGAGACTTTTCCATGATGCTGCCGACGCTGCCTCCCAGACCTCCCACTTCAACGCAGCATACAACCGAACGCGTGAAGCTTTTCGCAAGCGGCTGCCAGAGTCTTGCGTTGGCAATCCTCGGGGCGGGGATCGTGGCTCCGCTCTTCACAGGAGTGGCCGTCCCTATGTGGCAGCGTCTGGCAGCCGCGCTCGCCGCTGCCGCTTTTGAAATTGCCGCGTGGACGCTTCTGGGCTATATTCCGAACACTGAGGTCACGCCAACGGAGACCGAACATGATGAATGAGTTCTTCCCAAACCTGCTGATGATGCTCGCCGCGTTTGCTGGGGGCTGCGCTCTTTTCGGCTGGATTGCGAGCCGGTTGCTACCCGCTTCGACCCCGAGGCAGAAGCGGCACAGTCCTTCCTGATACCGAAAGACAGGCGGCCTCCGGGCCGCTTTTTTTGTCCGCTCACCCGGTTTAGTCAGGCGGACGCGCCTCGTCGGCGCGAGCTTTGATGCCCCCAATGCTCGCCCCCCACAGGGGGGCTGCGCCAGGACAGAGAAAAAGACTAGACTGGCCCCATGTCACGACAAACAGTCATTCGCATCGGTGCGCTGATCATTCAGGTCGCCATTCTACTCCTGATCTGGCAGGGCTTTCTGCATCCAATTCGGGGAGGCCTGCTGGTGCTTGCCGTGGGTGGGGGTGTGTTCTTCCTGACGCGGGACTCTTCCGGCACAAATCAGGGCCATAAGTAGAAAAAGCAAAGGAAGGGTCGGGGCGGGCCGTCCGGGTAACGGTTCACCCGTGTTCTTTTCCCTGAACGGACGGTCCTGGTCTGGCACGTTCGACCGTGAGACGGCTCCTCGTCCCTCCCGAACGGTCCTGAAGGACCGCCCGGGAGGGCCGTTCCACGACAGCGTCCTCGCATCCAGCGTTCAGTCTGACAGTCGCCGTGCCAGTCCGTAAAGCCACTGCGCGACCCTCGGCGGCAGGTGTCAGGCCCGCGTCTGCTGCAGGGCCGCACGCGACCCCGCATCAGCCGCAGGCCTGACACCCTTGCTCAGGACGCTCCGGGCTTGACGGCCTGTCCCGTCGCCCGTCTTGGCCGGTGGCAGGATGGGCTCAGGAAAACGCCACTGTCGTTCCACTCTCGTCGCCGTCAATGTGCTCGCCGCACGGGCAGGATGGGTCTAGGAAAACGACAGGTATTCATGAAGTAATCAAGTAATCTTTTTACTTGTCACGCGAAAATAAAACGCGTTTTATGGCGGTTTTCTGCGCTTTTTCTCTTGTCATGAAAGGCTGAAAAGGCTATCTTTTACTTGTCGAGAGGGATTGGCCCTCAAGACAAAGCGCCCCGAACGGTGTCTCACCACCGAACGGGACTTCGCTAGACTAGAAAGGTACATTTCATGTCCGACGCATCCAACACAATGTCCCAGAACGCTTCTCAGGGCAACTACTCCCCCGCGGCTGTTCGCCGCTTCAGTGAAGCACAACGCCGCACCAAGGCTCTTGCCTCTCCGGGTCTGGCCGACATTCTCCGTCTCGTTCCGTCTGAAGACCAGATGGCAAAAATCGTGCTGGCGTTCGGTGTCGAAGCCGGTGACGTTGACGAGCTGACCGGGGCAGGGTCCAACATGGTGCGCGAGCAATACGAGCTGATGTTTCCCATCCTCGTGACCTATATCCGGGGCGAGCAGAATTTCAACGGTCTGCGGATGCACCTTGACCGCGTGGTGGATGGTCTCATCCGGTCCGCTTATGGCGCCGCGAATTTCTATGAAAACCGCCGTATGATCGCCAAGGATGCCGCAGACAGTTACGCCAACGGCGACCGCGACGAAGACCGCATGGGCGTGGATGGGGCAGATAACCGCGTGGACGGTCTGCGCCGTATCGCTGCCGAAAACGGCGCGAAGGCTTACGCGCTCTCCTGCGTCGCTTCCGGCGCGTGTGCCGCCTATGAGGAACTCATGGGTCAGGCTTGGAAGCCTTACACCCGCGACAATGGCCGCAGCCTCTCCCGTGACGTCGCCGCCGTTCAGGCCGACGCCATGGGCTTCTAAGGCAAGCCCGCCGCGCCCACAGGGCGCGGCCTCTTCCTGTCCCTCTGCACATCGAAGAGCGACCGGCCCCGCCCGGTCGTGGAGCCTGTCCCATGTCTCACGCACTCGCCCCCTATGTCCCCGACGCCAGCGCCAAGAGCCTCCCCCTGAGACGGCTGGAGCACCTTGCGCGTGGCTTCGCCCTTGCGGACGCCCTCATGACGTTTCTGGAAAATACCCGCTTCGATTCCAGCATCGAGAAGGCCGCAGAAGAGGCGCGCGCCGCTGGTGCCACCCCTGACGAGATCCGGGCCGCGTCGAACGGCCTCGCCTGATCGGCCTCGGCCAGGTCCACACACGCAAAAGGCGGCTCCCCTGGGAGCCGCCTTTTTTGTTGTCCGGTCAGACCGCGCCAAAATGGACACAACCGCGCAAGCGCGGCTGTGAAGTATGGTGCGTCAGGGCTTCGCCCTGAAGCCGGTGCGTAAGAGCCCGCTCAGGACTTCGGCAGGATCGGCGGCGGGACGATCTGACACCACGATGCGCCCTTCGTGTCGAACGCCTGATGTTCTTCGCAATAACGGCCGACCCGCGCCGCATAGCCGTCATACGTGTAGCCAGAGGCAAAGCCGAGACCAATGAGGACCGCACCGGCCAGTGTCATCCGCACGTACGCGCGCCATCGCGCTTCCTTGTAAAACTGGCGCTCATGCGTCGGAATTTCCGTCCGCAACTGGTCGAAAACTTCCTTGCGCAGCTCCGAGGTCACGCCGGAGACGATCCGACCAAGGGTAGCCTGCAATTCGCGGTCTCGAAACAGTTCCTGCTTCTCGACATTCCGTTCCGCGACTTCCCCCAGTTTTTCGACCTGTCGACGACTTTCGATAAACTGGTCCCGCAGAGTGTTTTTTTCCTGCTTGGCCATCTCGATAATATCGCGGGCCTCTCCTCTGAAATTCTGCATTTCAGAGGCGCACGACAGAGCGAGCCGCGCAAAGGCGTCCATGGTGGCTCGGGTTGCGGAAACCCATTTCCCGAATGGAGAATACTGGTCCATCCCTTCCAGTCGGGCCGCTTCTTCCATCAGGCGGCCCGCGTCCTGCAAAGCGTGCAGGGCGGAAAGAGGCGTCTCAGCGTCACTCATGGGAGCCAGCTTTCAACCTTTTCGGCGACGATGTTGCTTTCGATCAGGTCAAACCAGCGCTTGACCTGTGCACGACGCAGAACGTCGAACGGCGTTCCGCAGGGGCGCGGCGCACTCTCCATGACCTGCTGGAAGGAGAGCCCACTCTCGATAATCGCAGGAAGAACGCTCAGCTTCGGGATCCTCAGATAGCGGACCTCGCAACCTTGCATCTGTTCGAAAAGTGGATCCTCGATGAGACGACCAAAAGCACGATCCGGGTCGTGTCCAGCTGGGACCGTCCAGTCGTTGAATACCAGCAGGGCTCTTTTGGGGCGGAAAAGTTCGCTTTCCCAAAGGCGTTTGATGTAGTCGAGATCTCCGGGCTGGGGGCCGCACATGAACAGTCCGGTGACGTCTAGACCAATACTCTCCGCCAGAGAGATGACTCCTTCCTCTTTTGCCCAGAGTTCAAGTGTTCGATCGCCACCACCGACATCGACCAGAAGCGATTTCTTCTGCTCGGCCGCAGTTCCGAACGCCTCGGAAAACCACTCTCTCAGGACCCCTGCATCCTCGTTCTTGGGACGTGTGAGACCAAAACGCTCATAGACAGATTTGAACGCCGAGAGCCCGGGATTGCGAGCGTCGCCATCTGCAAGCAGAGGTGAGCGCCCTTGCATGATGGCGCGTTCCGCAAGCGCCGCCTCGGCCGTAGATCCGCCGAGATTTCCGCGACCTGCTTTGACCGCGGCAACAGGCGTGCGGGGTGATTTGGAGGGGGTAGGCTTTTCACTCATGACAGGTCCTTACTTTCAATGCCATCTCCGGCTCAGAGAGGAGAGACCTTCAGTATGCGGACACCGTTTGTGAGTGCGGACAGGTGGCTAGTATAGAGTCTTCATCAGATCACGCGCACGCATCAGCAACCCTCTAAGGATCAGTGATCGATCTTCATGAGGGATAGCCTCCACCATCGGAATGCAGGCTTTTGCCCAGTCTCGATCTCTTTCAAAAAACGAGCGTCGTGGCAGTCCCGGTAGCGCCTCATAGTCGATGCGACCATCGGGCTGACGCCCCGTCGCATCGAGAGGCATGAGGGCATCGAGCGGCAGATATTCCGGCATTCCATCAGGCCGAGGGCCGACATAAGGCGGCGGGAGTGGCTTGTCCCTGTCCGCACCATAACGGGGAGCCTGCTTGAGCATCGTCACATGGTTCGCGATCTGGCCGATTTTGACCCGGGGGCGGGTGGCGGTTTCTAAAGGTGCAGGCTCGGACTGGGTGGCCTCGACGGGGGCCTCTGACTGAACGCCACCCCCGTTGGACTCCGCCATGGTTCTGCGCTGTGCCTCATAGCCTGCGATCCGCTCACGACGCTCCCTGTTGCGACGCTCCTCGTTATCGGCTTCAGCCATGAGGGCAAAGATCTCTTCATCAGAGGGGCCAGACCGCGCTTTGTCTGTCGGCGCGACAGTTCTGCGAGCCGCTTGATCACGAGAAGGACCGTCCGCCTCTGCCACTGCACGGTCCTTCCGGGCAGCCAATGTCTTGCCTGCCCGATACCACGTCATTTTGGCACATCGTACAGTCGGTGCCTGCCCATCAGCATTGGTTAGCCCAACGTCTTTGAACCATGCGCACAGGGCCTGCCAGTTCAAACGACGCCCGTTCCATGCCCGCAGTAGCTCTTCGCGGTTCGCTTCCATCCACACGCGCAGCGACATCGCTCCAGACACGTTTTCAAGCGCGCCAATGGCCCCGCTGATCCCGATACCTGTCGCTGCCATGTGGTGCCTCCCGTGGCCGTTGTGCGGCTGCTGCGCATCTCTCAGGGGCACCCTAACACGACTACCAAATGACTACAATCGACTACGTAAGAGCTACGCGCCGACTACCAACGACTACAAGAAAGCTACAGAGTTTTTCTTTTTCCATACACAAATGCAAACTTTCAGTTTGCGCTTCGCGCCACCCTGCGGGTGTTGCAGCCAGTGGGGGAGGAGCGGACCGAGGCCGAAGGCATCTCGGCGCGTTCTGCCCTGCCAAATATGTTGTTTTGCACTACGAAATTGCGCTACTTTAACGACGTTCTGAATGTATGGAGTGTGTCATGGCATCCCCCCTATCGATCCGTCTGGACGAGAGGTTGCGCACTGACCTGGAGCAGGAAGCAACGGCGCGCGGTATCCCTCTGAGCCAGCTCATTCGTGATTTGCTGGAGACAGGGGCAAAGAGTGCACGCCGAGACCGTATCCGCAGAGACAGCGCGCGTGTTGCCCGCTACGTCGCTGCGACGCCTTCTGCCCAAGCGCTTTTTGAAGAGGCTGGCGGAACCCATGGCGCCTGATCGGCCGGTCGCGATGGCAGCGATTTTTTCACCTGGTGACATTGTGCTAGCGGACTGGCGCGGCGATGCGCTGCCGAAGGAGCCCAACAAGCGTCGGCCGGCTGTTGTTGTCGAAGACGATCTCTTTCCGCCCGAGTGGCCAAACGTGATGCTTGTACCGTTGACCGACGATGAGAACCTCGTCATTCCGGATCTGGCGGTGCGCATCGATCCAACGGCTGATAACGGCTGCACCAAGCCCTGTTGGGCGGTCAGTGCTCTGCTCACCACCACATCCAAGCAGCGTGTCGCCGTGACAGGCAGCAAGGTGAGACCTGATCAGCTTGCTGCAATCAGACGTCAGATTGCGCTCCTGGTGGGATGCGACGGCTAGGCAAATAACATCTGGGACGACGAGGGCTCGGAGCGACAGTTTTTGCTGGCGAGCACTCACAACCATCTCGCCCAAATCCACCAGATGGTCAGCCCTCCAGATAAAGCGGAGGAAGGCGAGGGTCTGGTCGAGGTCGTCGCGCGCATGACCCAGGCCATGGAACAGCAGGGCGCTGCCCTTGAGACAATCTCGGCGCAGCTCGGTCGGCTCGAAGCTTCTACCTTCTCTGCGCCGGCTGCAAGATGATTACTTACCCGAAGATCTCCGCGGCCGGTGCCGGCAAGCTGATCGTTGCCTACTTGAGAGAGAATCAGTCCGAACTTGAGAAGGATGCCCGCTTTGAACGGGAACGGAGTGATCCGACCCGTGAAAACGGTGACAGGCTGACAACCTACTATACCGGACGTGATGGGCGCGGAATATGGTCGCCAGATATGGGCCCCCGGATCGCTGATGCTTTAGGCATTGATGTCATGAAGGTCCCGACAGACTTGGCACTGGCCAACCTGTTCGAAGCGAAGCGCGCTGACACGGGTGAGAAATGGGCCAACACAGGCCGGAAGCGTGAGCACTCAGCCATCGACTTTACAGCGTCACCCGATAAATCCGTGACGCTTGCCGCTGAATTCGCATCGACGGATGCCGAGCGGGCTCTTATCTGGAGCGCGATTCACAAGGCCAACGACAAGGCTATGGCGTTTATTGCCAAGGAGGTTGGCGTGGCGCGTAGAGGGTCAGGAAAGACAGCCACACTGTAAGAGGGGGAAGTCGCGTGGGTATCGTTCCGGCACTACACGGCACGTCCGGTCATGAAGATTCAGGACGGCGCAAAAGGCCTTACGGCGGCGGTGGAAGTGCCGGTGCCGGGGGATCCACAGGCGCATATTCACAATCTGCTTTTGAATGCCGTAGCGACAGAAAGCGGCCATTGGGTTCGCTGGACAGTGCTCGCATTACCAGTGCGACGTCTTTTATGTTCGGGGCGTATTTTCAGGCGGAACTTGCAAGGGAGCTTCGCAAGCTCGCTATCGCGGTGCACGTCGACGAGAGCGGCCGTGCAATCGCGATTGATGGTGTGCCGCGAGAAGCCTGTGAGCTTTTTTCAAAGCGGCATTCGCAGGCGGAGAAAACGGGAAAAGCCTATGCCAAACGGCAGGGCCTGGACTGGAACGATCTTTCGGCTGAGCGGAAGTTTGCAATCCTCCACAACGCAAATCTGGCTTACCGCTCAAAGAAGTACAGTGGCAGCAACGACAAGGAGTTCTGGCTTGCGCAGGCTCACGAAATTGGGTGGTATCACGATACTGTCCTGACCAATGAGAAGGTCTAGCCATTAAGGCGCGCTGAGCGCTACGAGCTGGCTTATGCGATTGCGGCGAAGAAATTGGCTGAGGAGTTTCGGACAGCTGCTGTTCTCGACCGGGACACGTTCCGGACCCATGCTGCACGGGGTCTCATTGCGGCTGGCATTGAAGGCATGCAGGACGTCGAGCGGATTGCCGATCTGATCCAGGAGCGCGGCATTGAGATCGACGGCCAACAGGTCCGCTTTCTGGAGCGCGAGCAGGACGGCCGCCTCCGGGTCGCGACAAGTGCCCAGATCGCCCTCGAAAAGGACATGGCCCGTCTTGCCGGCCTGTCTGCGCGGACGCGGGACGGTGCGCTCAGTGACGAGCAGATCGCCGCAGCCGTCGCCCGGTCGGGTCTCGACTTCACGCGCGAGCCAGCACACGGCGCTGCGCAGCTTGCGGCCATCAACGCGCTCGGGCAGGCGGGCGGTCTGGGCTTCCTGATCGGTGTCGCCGGCTCCGGTAAAACGACGCTTCTGAAGCCTCTGGTCGATGCCTGGCGCCAGGCCGATGCTCTGAAGGATGCGGGTATTTCCCAGACCTATGCGATGACGCCCCTTCTGGACGGTCTGGCGCAGGGAAAGATCGACCTCGATCGCCAGTCGGTTCTGGTCCTTGATGAAGTCAGTCAGGTCTCTCCACGTCAGCTGCTTGAGATCCTCCAGCTTCAGCAGGAAAAGGGTTTTGCCCTTCGGGTGGTGGGCGACCGGGAACAGGCCCAGGCGATTGAGGCTGGCGATGCCGTGGAACTGCTTTTGCGGGTGATGCCCAAAGAAGCCCGTCCGGAACTGTTGAGCACGATCCACCAGAAGTCCGCGCGCGGTCGGCAGATCGCCAATATGTTTCGCAGTCCTGGCCGCGATCTGAGCCAGACCGAGGACGAACAGAAGAAAGCCGATATCGCCCGCGTGCGTGAAGCCATCGACATGAAGCACAAGGACGGTACCATCCGACTTGTGGGCGGCGATCATGACCAGGTCGTCGAGCAGATCGCTGACCTGTATCTTCGACGCCGCGACATGCTGATGCAGGCCGGATCGGAGTGGGGCATCACCATGTCAGCGCCGACCAACGAAGACGTCATGGATCTCAGCCGTGCCGTCCGCGACCGGCTGCGCAAGGGTGGCGAGATCGGACAGGAGGAGATCGTCAAGGCCGCCATCGATCAGCGTGGCGTCACGTATGAGCTGCCTCTCGCTGTCGGCGACTGGGTTCGGTTGTTTGCAAAAACCAGCGTCCGGGTGGACACCCCGCCATGGGCGCCGCTGACGTGATCTGGGCTCGAATGGTGACTTCACGACCGTTAAGAGCTGGTCCGATGAGGGACTGGTTTTGCAGAATGCGAAGGGACGGGAAGGGCTCGTGCCCTGGACCCGGCTGGCCGACCCGAAGACCGGACGCGTCCGTCTTGGCTTTGGTCGCGCCATGACAGTCGATGCGGCGCAGGGTGTGACGTCCGACGAGCATATCAACGCCATGCCGCGTGGATCCTCGGCCATGACAGGTTTTACGTCCTATGTTGCCGAAAGCCGGCATGTGCATCGCTGCTGGACGGCCGTGTCGGAAGGATCTCTTCGTGAGGCCGAGACGTTTTCGCGGGCTCTGGGTGATATCCGGCCGGTGACGGTCAACGATCTGTATGACCGTCTGGCGTCGGATATGGGACGTCATCCCTACAAGTCCCTGGCCGTTGATCTGGCAAAAGCCCGTCTTGCGCACGAAGAAGCCAATACGCGATGGATCCGGCAGAACCACGTCAATGAGCGGACCCGCCAGAAAGGGCAGTCACCGGGTGGCCAGGTACGTCGTCAGGTTGAGGAAGGCCCGATCCGGGATGTCCCGCGCGCGCAGTGGGATGATGTCAGCCGCAAGCTGCGCAAGGCCGGCTATGCCGCTCAGGACGCCCTGAATGCAGCGCGGCGGGTTGAAGATCTGCAGGAGCGTCGGAGAGCGCAGTAGGCCGAAGACCGGCTGCGGCAGGCTCGCGCCGCCGCACAGGAAGAAGAGCTGCGGGAGCGCGATCGCACGCGGGTCCGTGGCACAGGACGAGGGATGTAGTGTGGAGAACCGAGGCGGCTGCGGACATCATGACGGGCGCGCATGTGAGTGCGATCCGGGCGCGTCAATCAGGGTCGTGTTCGCACTCACATTCGGATCGGTCAGACTATGGGGAGGTACTTTCTAAAGGATTCTGCACCATGCGCTTTTGCTTCTGGCTCGCCGTCTGTGTTTCGCTGGCGGCCCCCCTGGTCTCCCAAGCCTCAGCGCAGCATCTGACGCCGGAGCAGCTGGACAGACTGTCGCAGGAACGTCAGTCGGAACTCGGTTCTCGCAACTGGGGTCCGCCCCCGACAGTCACGCAGGCCCCGCAGACGCTGCACGCCACGCCGGTTCCCGTGACCTGTCGCAGTCCCGCCCACGACTTCGAGCCGCTTTTTGCCGAGCCGCGTCGTGGTGCGGTCCATGTTGGAACAGCCGCTCCGCAGATCGCGGTGACGGACACGGTCTTTCAGGGCTGGCGGCAGGTTCTGCGCTCGGGGACGACGTTTGCCTGGATCCCGGAGGCCGATGTCGTGGCCTATCGCCCGCTCGTGGACGGCGCGTCCCGGGCCTGTGTTGTCTCTGGTGAGAACGCGGCCGGGATGGTCCTGTTTACGCATCCGGCCAAGTGAATGCCTTCCCGGTTCTGACGCTACTGACCCTCGGCGTAAGCAGTCCTGCCACGGCTGCGTTCGGGGCAGTGCCTGAGCAGATCGTGCCGACCAACCCGGAGCCCGGATCACCCGTCTTTACGCGGCCATCGACCGCGACGACGACTGGCGGGACCACCGCCACATCTTCGTATCAGGGCGCCTGGGGCACGGCGGATGCCTATGGGACGATGATGGCGCAGACCTATGGGGCTGACGCGGTGGCTGCGGCGCAGGCGGGCGGGATCAATCCGGACACGCTGGCGGCGTTCGGGCAGATTGAGAGTCATTTCCAGAATGTCGGGAATACGTCCTCGAGTGCACAGGGGGTCTGGCAGGTCACGGACGGCACCTGGAACCAGTATGCCTCCAGACTTGGGCTGAGTACGGCAGACCGGTCCGATCCTGTCGCTCAGGCGAAAGTCGCGAGCGCCATCATCAGCGATTACGCGTCCGCCGTGAGTCGCTCGACAGGCGCACCCGCCACCGGGACGCAGGTGTATGGCGCCTACATGTTCGGCACCAAGGCCGGCGCGGCCATAGCAACCGAGTCAAATGCCAGTACGCCGCTCAGCCAGTATGTCTCCGCCAAAACGCTCGCGGCCAACAATATGAGCAGCTGGACGGTGGGTCAGTACCAGCAGACGGTGGCCAGCCGCATGGGCAGCGGGGCTTCGGAGGCCGTGACGAGTTGAAAAGAGCGCGCCAAAATGGACACACTAAACGCCCGTTTTTACTCAGTTTTTTCGCCGTCACAGCGCTTTCGAGGTTGTTCCAGCGTCCGAACGGAGGCACGATGCCCGGATGTCTGGAGACGTCCCTGTGGGCGGCGCCAGCGAGTCGATCCAGAGGACCCCCGATGACGTAGCGCCCACAAACCAAAAACCCCGCCTCCTCCGATTTGGCGATCGGAAGAGCCAGGGCCCCAGGCAACACATACGTTAGATGTCAAAATCGTTAACTTCATCTAGCGTCAGCTCTTTTCGAAACGCAAGCACTAAATTGCGAACGGGAGCGTTTTGTCTGGTGTCCGGCCGTGAGGTGGTCCCTTCACCCCCAGACCGGACCGATCAATGGAGCATTCTGCACAGACGCAGAGGGCGCAGGCCCCGTGCACGCGGCGCGGCCGACGCCGGATCAGTGAGGCCATGCTGGCCGCACGCGACGAACTGACCACCCCCGTCCCGGCCGAGCCCGGCAAGCGGGATATGCTGAACATGCTGAAATCCCTCCGCGGTGTCCTGCCCGTCAGCCGGGGAGCAGCCTCGACGCTGATCATCATGGTGGAGAAGACCTCTCCGGACGCCTGGACGGCGCTTGAGACGCCTTTCATCTACGCGCACAACACCACGCTCATGTCCTGGACAGGACTGTCGCGCAGCACGCTGCAGCGGCACATCCGGGAGCTGGCGGACGCGCGGCTTCTGGTGCCCCAGGACGGACGCAACGGGCAGCGCGGCCGACGGTGGCAGACGGAAGAGGGCCAAACGCAGGTTGGCTTCAATCTGGCGTCCCTGCGCTACCGCTGGCCGGATCTGCTGGCCCTGAGTGCGGAACAGCGGCGACTGCGCCAGCGCGTCTCCTTTTTGCGTGACAACATTGCCAGCCTGAACGACACGGTCCGGGCACAGGCCGAAACCCTCGGACTGGAGGCCATCCTTGAGCAGGCAGTGAGAATCATGCGCAGCCGCCTGAGGACAGTGCAGCTCGGCACCCTGGAGGGGCTGTACCGGGAGATGCTGGTCCTTTCTGCGGCTCTGGCCGGGCAGTGCCCCGAGCCTGAATCCGGCCCGGATAACGTGTCTGTGGAAAACGTAGTTTTTTCAACGTCGTATCCAACAGAAATGAGGCCCATGGGTCCTCAAAACGGGGCCCACTATACAGATACTAAAAACATTCAATCTTCTAAAAAAGTAGATCACGTAGCCGCCAATGGCGGCATTCGCATTGAACACATGCGGTGTGAAGGGCCGAGTTCCGGAACCAACCGTTCGAGCGTATATGACCGGACAGCGTTGCGCGGGTTCAAGGGCACGGCGACGTTCTATCTGGAAATCTGCAGCAGTCTGCGGGATCTTTGTTCCACCGGTCGACCGAGTGCCGAGCAGCTGATCGAGGCCGCCGAGTATCTGTCAGGGCAGGTGGGTGTAACCTGTCATGCCTGGTCGCAGGCCTGTGTCGTGCTGGGCCGGTTGCAGGCGACCGTCGCCGTGATTGTCATGGCGTCACGACTGGAGCGGGGTGCTGTCATCCGGTTCCGGGATGCCTATTTCCGCTCCCTGATCGAACGCGGGGCACGAAACACGCTGTTCCTTGATCGCAGCCTGTATGCACTGCGGGATCATCGTACCCGGGAAGTGGGGATGCTGGCCGAGGCCGGTGTGTCCCTGGCCGCCGTGAACGTGCAAACCGCAAAAGCCCGGGCGGCGTGGATCTGACATGGTGCGTGTCGAAAAGCCCACTCTTCTGCGCGTTCTGGATCGTCTCGGGGCACTGGCCACTCTGCTTCTGCCGCTGTTTTTGGTGCATTGGCGCGGCATCGCCGAGGGCTGTCTGGATGGGCTGGCCGTCGGATTTCTGCTTCGGAGCGCCCTGACCCGCGATTGGCGCTGGTATCGTCAGGGTTTCGTCTGGCCGGCCCTTGTCTGGTGGGGTTGGCTGGTTCTGTGTTCCCTGCCACGTCAGGCGCCTGTTCCGGCCGAGGCAACCGCCAGCCTCACCCAGGCACTGCTGGCCATCCGCTTTCCGGTCGCGGCGTTTGCTCTGGCCTTCTGGACGTTGCAGGATCCCCGGACCCGGACGTGGTGTCGCCGTCTGGTGATCGCCTGCGCGCTGTATCTGGGCGGGCAAATGCTGCTTCAGGCGGTCACGGGCCATAACCTGTTTGGCAATCCGGGGTTTGGTGATGGGACACTCACTGGCCCCTACGAAAAGCCGCGTGTGTCCGCGCCTTTTGCACTGTTGGGTCTTCCGGCTGCTCTGTTTGTCGGGGCGCTGTTGGGGGAACGGGTGAGAAGGTCCTGGCAGAAAGCACTCGTGACGGGGGCGACCCTGATGCCGGTTCTCGGTTTGCTGGTGCTGGCAGGCCAGCGAATGTCTCTGGCGACATTCCTTCTCGGCACAGGGGTCTGTGCCGTGGTGCTCCAGACCCTGCGGCGTCCTGCGCTCGCGCTTCTGGTTGCCAGCCCGGTTCTCATTGGACTTCTGGCGTTCGTGTCCCCGGACGCTTTCGGTCATCTGGTCACAAAGACGCACAGCCAGCTCGCCCACTTCGCCAGCTCTCCGTATGGGCAGATCTACAACCGGGCGGCCGTGATGACCGAAGCGCATCCGGTCATGGGGTTAGGGGACGATGCGTTCCGGCACTATTGTCGTTCTGAGGTGTTTCTGAAGCCGGGTCCGAGCCATCTCCAACCGGATGGAGGCGGGGTGGCTGTGTGTGTTCAGCACACCCATAATCATGTGCTCGAAGCCGCCACCAACAGTGGATTTCCGGGAGCCATTCTGTTCATCGTGATGATCGGAAGCTGGTGGCGTGTTCTGGGACGAACTGCCAGGAGGCAGGTCGTTCTTGCCGCACCGGAGATTGCCTGGCGTGTCGGTCTCTTCGGGGCCGCTGTTCTGCATGAGTGGCCTCTGTCGTCGCAGAGCGCTTTTCTGAACATGCCGCTTGGCGGAATTGCCTTTCTGCTTCTGGGGGCAGGGCTGGCAGAAGCCGTCAGAGATCTGAAGGCGGATCGCCCTGACGTCGAAGAGACTGCTCGCGGCGCTTTAACTCTTTCTCAACGGCCTCGCGAATAAACTCCGCCATGCCCCCCTGTCCGACAAGACGGACGATCCGCTCTCGCGCGGAGGAATTCAGGCGCACGGATGTGAGTTTGATATCGAGTGGTGGTCTTCCCATGAACCCTCGCTACACGGCAGGGGGGCACAGTGTCAATTTGATAATAACCGAAATCGCTTATTGACGAATAAGAGCAATCGGTTATTGCTTTTCCTAACGCAACATACTGTGTCCCCGTTTGTCAGGCGGGGACCGTGATCGACAGGTCCGTCATGACACTGAAAGCCATTTCAAAAACACTTTTCTCCAGCTCTGCCCTACTGCTTCTGGCCGCCTGCAGCAGCGGGATGCCTGCGCCTGAGCCCGTGCTGCTCAGTCAGTTCAACCAGAATACGGACCGTTTTGGCGTTGTCAGCACGGTCGGTAAGGCTGAGGGCACGATCCAGAAGAACGGTCGGTCCTGCGATATCTACAAGATTTACACGACCGGCCTGACGGCTGGCGGCCGTGCAGCCATGAAGGCGGGTT
>NZ_BEWO01000017.1 GCF_002723975.1 Gluconobacter japonicus | reverse complement strand
GTAAGACTGGGCAGGCCGTGTCCTGGCATGACCAGAAGAGCCGACACCCCTAGTCTGGAAAAGAGCTCTGGACGCTGCGTCAGAAATGTTTCCAGAAAAGCATCGCCGTTCTCGGTAAATGGGTAGGACCCGTTGAAAGTAACGGAGTCAACTTTGGAACCAAAATCCTGTCTCAGCCGCTGGATCCATGTTTTCGGCGTCGGGATGGCATTGTGGTTGATGGAGGCGATGCCAAGATACGCACCATAATTTGGTTCGACTGGGCCTATGGTGACGAAGCGTTGAAGTCCGGTTTCTGCTCGAAGGGCGGTGATGAGGGACTGATCGGGCCGAGGGGCTTCCGGGTAGGTGCTGAGAAGAGGAAAACCGAACAGGGCAAGGCCTTCGCAAAGAGCCACAAGTCCCAAGGCTATGGGAGATTTTCTGCGCCACGAGAGTGCCAGAGCGGCAATGAGGCAAAGCAGTCCAAAAATCAGCGAGCCTGTTGCATAGATGTGTGAGGAGAACGGGGGGGCGGAAAAAGAACGAAGTCGCTCCAGTTCCGGATGGTCCAGCAGATAAGCCCCTATAGCCAGGGCACTGAGTGTAAAAGCGGAGAAAACAAGTGCATTGCGCCGCCATATGCCTCGAAACATGTCATCCAGCGTAAGAGCCGCCAGCAGGATCAAACAGCTTTCCACCATGGGTTCGCACAGGCGGTAGAAAACCGTGTGTCCCACCCCTGGAATCAGATCCACAAGCTGGGTCAGAATGGGAAGGCCAGCCTGTTTGCCAACGACAGCGATGATGATGCCAAGCAGCAGGAAGCGCAGTGCACGTTCTTTCTTCCCCCCTGTTGCACACAGGGCCAGAAATGGAACAACAAGGCCGCAATATCCCCCTAGGGCATACCATGCATCGAGTTCCGACCCATAGAATATGGGGCCGTTGATGTACGGGAAGAGCAGCATGGCCCATGCCTGATGAGGGAGCGCATCATCATTGATCCCGGCATGGAAGCCCACCTCGGCATGAGGCAGAAAAGTCAGGAAGGCCAGAAGCTGTGGGGCGGCAATCAGGCCTGCCGTGATGCCGCCAAGGGTAATATGCAGGGCAAAGCGTAACTTGCCTGAGCCCGTCTGGAAAAAGCGGAGAACCGCCAGCCCAAGAGCGATCAGTCCAAGAAGAAAAGCCGTTTCCGGAAATCCCGCCAGAAGAAGATAGGCCAGCCCCAGAGCCAGCCAGCCCCAGTTTCCCGTGCGGGCACGTTCTACCCCATAAAGCGCGAGTGGCAGAAAGGCGATTGGCTCGGAGGGGCCGTCTGAAGCCCAGGCGTAAGTTCCATTGAAGGCATAGAGAAGTGCGCCGATCAGGGCAGCGCGCGCATCAAGGCGGAGTTGTTTCAGAAGGGCATATGTTGAAAGTCCGGCGATGATCTGAAGCGTGCACTTCATCATCAGTAAGCCGTTCGGAAGGCCCAGAAACAGCACGAAAGGAAGAAAAAACGCGGCGGGTTGGTATTCGCCAGCCAGCGGCATGCCAACCCCGCTATAGGGATTCCACCAGGGGATAATACCATGCGCCCAGTCCCGTGCGACCAGTCGCCCAAGGGCTTCCACAAAAACCCCGGCGCAGCCGTCAATCCAGCCGGGATTGCCCGGAATGAGCGCCTTGGACGCTGCCGCGTTGTTCGTGACCATCACGGATGTTGTCATCATCGGGTCGGTAGAAAAAAATCCGAGCCATTCGGGCAGATAGACGCAGATGGGCAGAAGGACGAGTGCGAGAAGATGGGAGCGCGGCCAGAAGCAGCGCGGTTTCTGGGGCATGGAGGCTCCGCCTGGAGGGTTGCACTGCTTGCATAACCTTCGTGTTTTCGTCCCACAAGAGAATGGAATGTCGACTGATGCCCCGTCGGACGTTATGATCCCTCCCAGAATGATTCTGGATGACCGGGGTTGAGCAGAGCTGCACCCGGATCATGGTCTCCAGACTGTCTAAGGTATTGAAAAACACGGATTTCCATGTGTCCGCCTTCCTTTTGGAGAGGGCGATTGGTCACAGGAGGAACGTGTCTTTGAGGAAAGTAAGGTCATGAGCAACCCGACCCCGACTGCTGGTGAAACGCCAGCACCCGAGCACTATGACCTGATGACCGCGAACCCGGTTTACAAACCGTTTCGCTATCCTTGGGCCTATGACGCATGGCTGACCCAGCAGCGCGTTCACTGGCTGCCGGAAGAAGTACCGCTGGCTGATGACGTGAAGGACTGGCACCGCACGCTGACGGAAGCCGAACGCCATCTCGTGACGCAGATTTTCCGCTTCTTCACGCAGTCGGACGTGGAAGTGAACTCAGCGTACATGAAGTACTACAGCCAGGTCTTCAAACCGACCGAAGTGCTGATGATGCTGTCGTCCTTTTCGAACATTGAGACGGTTCACATCGCGGCGTACTCGCATCTTCTCGATACGATCGGGATGCCGGAAACAGAGTATTCCGCGTTCCTGAAGTACAAGGAGATGAAGGACAAGTATGATTTCATGCAGTCCTTCAACATCGCGAACAAGCGCGAAATCGCCAAGACCATGGCGGCTTTCGGTGCGTTCATGGAAGGGCTTCAGCTTTTCGCTTCCTTTGCGATTTTGCTGAACTTCCCGCGCTTCAACAAGCTGAAGGGCATGGGGCAGATCGTGTCCTGGTCGGTGCGTGATGAAACGCTGCACTGCCTGTCCATGATCCGCCTGTTCCGTACGTTCATTCGTGAAAACCCGGAACTATGGACGGAAGATTTCCGCGAGGAACTGACCCAGATCTGCAAGACGACCGTTGAGCACGAAGATGCGTTCATTGATCTGTGCTTCGAAATGGGGCCAGTCGAGGGCATGACGCCGGCGGACGTGAAAACATATATCCGGTTCATTGCAGACCGCCGTCTGACACAGCTTGGTCTGGACCCGGTTTATGGCGTGGAAGAAAACCCGCTGCCATGGATCGACGACATGCTGAACGCTGTTGAGCATGCCAACTTCTTCGAGAACCGCTCCACCGAATATTCCCGGGCTTCTACATCTGGCACATGGGAAGAAGCTTTCGAAGGAAGCGTCTTCGAGTAATTCCCCTGGGGGAGGCCAGCTTCAGGGTAGAGCTTCCCCCCGTCTTAAGACCCGTTCGGCCGCAGCGGTAAAGCGGCCATCTTCTTCATGCAGGGTCAGTCCTGGCTTCAGGCGGAAAATACTCTTTCCACCATGGATGGCCTGAACCAGCACCAGCTTCGCCTCCCGTCCCTGTTTAGGCCAGAAGGGGTAGAGCTGGATTGAGCCACACCCATTTTCCAGAAGTGTCTGGCAGGCTCTGTCTGCGATTGCCGTGGATATGATGAACGTCAGTGTCCCGCCGGGGAGAACCCAGCGGCTCAGGGCTGAAATCCAGGCCTGTGGGTCGCTGTTTGCCGTGCTGAGGGCAAGGCGTCGTCGTTCGTCCGGGGACGGGGTGCCGTGCGCACTGTGCCAGGGAGGATTGGCCATCACATGATGGAAGCGGCCATTGGCTGTGGGAGCTTTTGTCCGCAGGGAGGATGGAATGTCTGGCAGAACGGCCTGAACGACAGACAGGTGTGTTCGCGAGTCCGGAAAGGGATTGTTCAGGAAATTGTGAGCAGCGAGTTCTACCGTGTCGCCATCCGCCTCAAGACCAATGCCGCTGACACCCGCTACACGAGCTGCAAGGCAGAGTAATCCGGCTCCAGCGCCGCAGCCCGCTTCAAGGACGGTCTCACCCCCTCTTGCAGGAATGGCCGCAGCCATCAAAACAGGTTCCAGCCCCGTGCGATATCCCTGCCGGAACTGCGTGTAGCGGAGTCGTCCGTCCAGTAATGTTCCGGTCCTTTCTTTTTCAGAAGGGGAAGAACTGCTGGTCAGGGAGGTCTTAAGGGGCTGCAATGGGTTGACCGCCTTCCTGCTGCCGCTCATATGGTCATTCCAACCTGTCGTCCGGCGTGAACATGGCCCGGTCGCTTTTCCCATGCAGGAAAAACGAACGGGACTGCGCCATATCATATCGTGCCTGCATGGTCCTGGGCAGTCCCGGGGCGTTATGCAGGAACTGGAGTAAAGACCCTTGGATTCTGCCGCACCGGATGCCGCCGTGACCGTTGATAAAGCTGTGGTTCAGGGTGCGGGGGGCGAGAGTGCGCTGTCGGCGCTTTCTGCCTACCTTGAAGAGGATATGCTGGCCTGTAATCGTGCGATCATCGCCCGGATGGAGAGCCCGGTTCCCCTGATCCCGCAGCTTGGCGCCCATCTTGTCGCCGCTGGAGGCAAGCGCCTTCGTCCGTTGCTGACGCTGGCCTCTGCACGTCTTTGCGGTTATCAGCCGGGACCGGATCATCAGCGTCACGTCGGTCTCGCTGCCTGCGTCGAGTTTATTCACACCGCGACCCTGCTGCATGATGACGTCGTGGATGAAAGCACGTTGCGTCGCGGACTGGCCTCCGCCAATGCCGTGTTCGGCAACAAGGCCTCCGTGCTGGTTGGGGATTTTCTGTTCGCCCGCTCGTTCCAGCTTATGACGGCAGACGGCTCCCTCAAGGTCATGGCGATCCTGTCAGATGCGTCTGCAACGATTGCTGAGGGTGAAGTCCTTCAGATGGTTGTGCAGAATGATCTCACGACGCCTGTTGAGCGGTATCTCGAAGTTATTCACGGCAAAACCGCTGCGCTGTTTGCGGCTGCCTGCCGCGTCGGTGCTGTTGTGGCCGAACGCCCGGATGCCGAAGAGGATGCTCTGGAACAGTTCGGCACCAATCTGGGCATGGCGTTCCAGCTTGTTGATGACGCCCTTGATTATGCCGCAGACCAGCAGGTTCTGGGCAAGACCGTTGGCGATGACATGCGGGAAGGCAAGATTACTCTGCCGGTCCTAGCCGCCTACGAGGCTGGCTCACCGGAAGACAGGCTTTTCTGGGAGCGCGTTATTGGAGAAGGCGAGCAGACGGAAGCTGATCTGCCTCACGCTCTGGAACTGATTGCAAAGACAGGTGCGATCAACACGACAATCGCCCGGGCGCAGGTCTATGCGGATGCGGCAGTCGAGGCTCTTTCCATTTTCCCGGATAGCGAACTGCGTCGCCTCCTGATCGAGACGGTTCAGTTCACGGTAAACCGGGCGCGCTGAGCGGGTTTGTTCTACGTCGACCTGTGCTTCATGCCGGGATGACGTAGAACTTGACTGTTTCAGGCCGTAACGGAAACGGGCCTGAAAAGAGACCATCCCGAGAATCCCAGTCGACTAACAGCCTGTTCCAGGCGCGGTGCATTGAACGGTGCGCTGGTCATGAGCAGGCGTTGTGGAGGGGGCATCTCAGGGTCGGGTGGTGAAACTGCGGTTTCCAGAACCGTGCGGACCTGTCGGGCAACGGCGGGAGCCGGGTCCAGCCAGTTCAGAGGGCGTCTGGCAAGCCGCTCGAAGGCAGGCAGCAGGAAAGTATAGTGGGTGCAGCCCAGACCTACAGTGTCAATTTCGTCGCCGTTGGGCTGACTGAAAAGCGCAGCCAGTTCCTGTTCGACATCCGCATCCGGGATATCATCGCCTAAAAAAGCACGCTCCGCCAGATCGGCCAGCCCCCGGGCACCATGCGTAATCAGGCGACAGTCCGAAGCGAACTGCCTGTGCAGATCCAGAACATAGGGTCGCCGTGCTGTGGCTGCTGTAGAGAGTAGTCCGACGGTGCGGGTGGTGGAGACACGCCCAGCCCAGCGGATGGGAGGGACACAGCCCACAACAGGAATGGAAAGGCGTTCCCGAAGGGCGGGCAGTGCAATTGTGCTTGCTGTATTGCACGCAATGACGAGCACATCGGGCCTGAGTTCGTGGCAGGCGGCGTCAAGCAAAGTGACAATCCGATGGGTCAGCAGATCGTCAGGCTGCTCGCCGTATGGGAACAGCGCGGTATCAGCCAGATAGTCGATCGTGAGATTTGGGAGGGTATCGCGCAGAGCCTGCACGACACCCATCCCTCCAATCCCCGAATCAAAGGCAAGGCATCGATACGAAGGGGCAGGTGAGCCCACGGGCGTTAGCCTTCTGCTTTGGCCTTGAGTGCCAGCGCTTCTTCGGCGCTGCCAACACCGCCATGCTTGCGGGACCAGCCACAGGGATCTTCAAGGAAACGACGAACCTCGGCGCTGTCTTTCTCGGAGAAGTAATCGCCGCCTGCACAGGCTTCGAGAACGTCCCACCAGGTGCACAGGGCGTGCAGGGAGATGTCCATGTCTGCCAGCGTTTTGTGTGCGCCGGGGAATACGCCGTAGAAGAACACAACGAAGGTGTGGTTCACGATGGCACCTGCATCGCGCAGGGCATTGGCGAATCGGATCTTGGAGGCACCGTCCGTCGTCAGATCCTCGACCAGCAGGGTGCGCATGCCATCGGGCACATCACCTTCGATCTGCGCATTACGGCCAAAGCCTTTCGGCTTTTTGCGGACGTAAGCCATCGGCGTCATCATGCGATCCGCAATCCATGCAGCGAACGGAATACCGGCTGTTTCGCCACCGACGACCGCATCAATGCTTTCATAACCGATGTGGCGGCCGATTTTCTCAACGGCCAGTTCCATGATCTTCGTGCGCGCACGTGGGAAGAAGATGATCTTGCGGCAATCGATATAGACCGGAGACTTCCAGCCTGACGTCAGGGTGTAAGGCTCTTCCGGGCGGAAGTTGACGGCTTTGATCTCAAGAAGGATGCGGGCCGTGGTCAGGGCTGCGTCCCGATCCCACTGTGTGCGGCCTGCGATCGGGCTATCTCCGTGCTGTGTCATGCTGCTCTCCACTGACGTCGTTTTCTGTGGTTTACCGGCCACAAGGCGTGAAGGGTAGTGCCAAATTCGCCCGCACTTGTTGCTGTCATAGGGGGAGCCAATCTATGCTTGCGGAGTCAGGTCTCTCCCCCTAAGGAGTAAGACCGTTTTTCCTCTTCTGAAGCAGGATCAAAAGTGAGCATCGAAACCAGCCGGATTGGCCGGAAATGCGAACGTGCCGTCGTAACAGCCTATCAGGAACTGCGTGAGGTCGGTCAGCCGGACATGCAGGCTTTTGCCGCATGCACCACGCTTTACCGTATCCATCACCCTGAGTCGTCTATCACGGAAGCGCGCCGCCTTGTTGCGGAATGGATTGACCATCACGTTGTTCGCAAGGCCGAGGGCCAGACCCCCGGCTGTGATTGCTGATCAGACGATCTGAAAGGGCAGGGGCTTTTCAGCCCCGCTCGCTCATAGGGACAAAGTCCCGCTTCGCTTCCCCAACGTAAAGCTGCCGTGGACGTGTGATCCGTCCAGCAGGATCCTCAATCATTTCTTTCCACTGGCTAACCCAGCCAACAGTGCGCGCAACAGCGAACAGCACGGTGAACATGCTCGTCGGGATACCGAGGGCTTTGAGGATCAGGCCGGAATAGAAATCCACATTTGGATAGAGCTTGCGGCTGACGAAATAATCATCTTCCGTCGCGACGCGCTCAAGTTCCTTGGCCAGATCCAGTAGCGGATCATGCTCCAAGCCCAGCTCGGAAATCACTTCATGGCAGGTGGCCTGAAGAATTTTCGCCCGGGGATCAAAGTTTTTGTACACGCGATGACCGAAGCCCATCAGGCGTACACCGGAATTGCGGTCCTTCACCTTCTCAAGGAACGCCGGAATACCATCGCGGGTACCGATGGATTCCAGCATATTCAGGGCAGCTTCATTCGCACCGCCATGAGCGGGTCCCCACAGCGCCGCAATGCCGGCTGAAATACAGGCATAGGGATTGGCGCCCGTTGAGCCGACAAGACGGACCGTTGTGGTTGAGGCGTTCTGTTCATGATCTGCATGGAGAAGCAGAATACGATCCATTGCGCGGGCCAGCACCGGATTGACGCGATAATGATTACCGGGTCTTGCGAACAGCATGTGCAGGAAGTTCTCGGAGAAGGACATTTCCTCATCCGGATAAATGAACGGTTCTCCGATGGAATATTTATAGGCCCAGGCTGCGATGGTCGGCACCTTCGCAATCAGGCGGCGTGCTGAAAGATCGCGGTCTTTGGCCTGAGAGATGTCCAGACCATCGTGATAAAATGCGGAGAGTGCCCCCACCGTGCCGCAGAGAATGGCCATGGGATGAGCATCACGACGAAACCCGTTAAAGAAATTGCGGATCTGTTCGTTCAGCAGCCGATGTGTATTCATATCGGCCTGAAAAGCCTGATATTGCGGCGTTGTGGGAAGCTGTCCGTAAAGCAGCAGATAGGCCGTCTCGGTGAAGCTGGCATTCAGGGCAAGGTCTTCAATCGGATAACCACGATGCAGCAGCGTTCCTTCATCCCCGTCGATGAAGGTAATTTCGCTGGTGCAGGTTGCTGTCCCCACCAGACCCGGATCAAAGGAAAAGACCCCAAGCTTTTGGGCGGCGCCACGCAGATCCACGACGTCCGGACCCATAGTCCCCTTCAGAAGAGGAGCCTGCATGGAGGCTTCACCGGCTTGAAGGGTAGCGGTTTCGGGCTTGGGATCGTGCATGAAAAGAGCGCCTGCCTGACAGGGTTACGGGAAGGCGCCAAGTTTAGGGTGTAGGAGTTTTCCCTGTCCAGAGACACCGGTCGGGAGAGGGCTCCTGAATAGCGCCTGTGCCTGAAGGTGGTTGACCAGTCAGGGTGTCAGAACGTGGAGAGCCTGTACGGTAGAAGGCCGGATGTTGATCCAGTCCCCCTGTGTTTGGAAGACTGTCAGCGTTGCGGGGGGATACCCGTGTCTCAGGGCTGCAAAGGCGTCATTCTGCACGGATCTGCCGGCCAGATTGTAAGTCAGTGCACCAATGGCCGGATTATGCCCGATCAGAAGCAGCGTTTGAACATGGTCTGGAGTGCCGTGGATAAAGCCGTAAAGCGTATTGAGGTCTGCGCCATAGAGGCCGTTCTCAAGTTCTGGCGTTACGGTTTCCGGCAGAGCGGAAAGAACGCCTGCAGCCGTTTCCCGTGTCCGTCGTGCGGGGCTGCAGAGAACCTGCAAGGGCTGGGGCAAAGCCAGTTGGGCCAGCTTCTGACCGATCTTTACGGCCTGTTGGCGGCCGGTTTCGGTTAACGGGCGTTCAATATCGCCCGCCCCGGAATAGAGATGTGGGCCTGCTTCAGCGTGACGAAGCACAAGAAGCAAACGGGTCGTCATTCGTGAGAACCATTCGCCTGAGCGGCAATAGCCTCATGATGTCGGATAACTTCACGGATGACGAAAGCCAGAAACTTCTCGGCAAAGTCCGGGTCCAGATGCGCATCCCGCGCAAGCTGCCGCAGACGTTCGATCTGACGGGCCTCACGATTGGGATCTGCGGCGGGAAGGCTGGACCGTGCCTTGAGTTCGCCAACCGCCTTGGTGCACCGGAACCGTTCTGCCAGCATATGAATCAGGGCGGCGTCGATATTGTCGATACTGGCACGCAGGCGTTCAAGTTCTGCGAGGGCGGAAGAGCTGTCAGAAGTCATTAATGTCAATCCATGCAAGGTGGCCGCCTTTTCCAGCGCCTAGATCTGTAAAGACAGCCGTACCGCCAAGCCTCCCCATCCGGCGCCAGGGGCGTCCGTCAGTTGAGCGGCGGTCATGGCCGACATAAACCGTCATTCCCTCGGGAATACGGTTGATCCAGGTCAGGCGGCGTTCAGGATATCCATCCGGCTGCATGCGGCCGGTGGTTTCGCCAAAAAGGGCGCGGGAGAGGGGGGCGGACATTTCGCCCAGGCCCGAAACAGGAGGCTCGGAAAGCATGGCGGTATGAAAGCCGCCATGGACGAAAAGCGCTCGCCCAAGTCTGAGCCATGTCGGGGCTGCGGCAATTGCTTCATAGGTACGCTGCTGAAGCCCTTCATATTCCGGCAGGGAAAACTGCCGGAGCGTTTCTTCAAGGGGGGGATCACGCCTCAGGCGACGTCCTTCGAAAGCGCGTCCCAGTTTGCGATCATGATTGCCAAGAATGAAAAGCCCGCGATGTGTTTCCAGAAGATCGAGCATCAGCTCCATCACGCCGGCACTGTCTGGCCCGTGATCTACAAGGTCCCCAAGTTGTATGACGAAGCGATCGGTGGCGGTCGCATGCCGGAAAGCATTCAGGTCGCCATGCACGTCTCCCACCACACGAACACCGTGTTCACGGATTCGCGTCATGATCGGGGCGGGGAGAGGTGGTTCGACGAAAATGGGCTCGGTCTTTCAAGGCGTTTTGTCTATCAAAAGGCTTCAACGCCTTAACGTCAATTTTCGATTGAAGAAAAAAGACGTCAGCCTTCGACAAGAGCCGCTGCGCGTCCCAGATCAACCGACAGAACCCGGCTTACACCACGCTCCTGCATTGTGACACCATAGAGCCTGTCCATATGGGCCATGGTGAGTTGATGATGGGTCACGACAAGGAAGCGCGTGCCCGCTTCCTTGGTCATATCCGCCAGAAGAGAGCAGAAGCGCTCTACATTGGCGTCGTCCAGCGGCGCATCCACTTCATCCAATACGCAGATTGGCGCCGGGTTACAGCGGAATGTCGCAAAGATGAGGGACAGTGCCGTCAGGGCCTGCTCACCGCCGGACAGCAGGGACAGGGTGGAAAGCTTTTTCCCCGGTGGTTGGGCAAAGATTTCCAGCCCGGCTTCCAGCGGATCATCACTGCCGACCATACCCAGATGCGCACGCCCCCCCCCGAACATCCGGGAGAACAGCGACTGGAAATGTCGGTCCACTTCCGTGAAAACGGCCAGCAATCTCTCGCGCCCTTCACGGTTGATGGTCCCAATGCCGCCGCGCAGCCGGTTGATGGCAGCCGTCAGTTCTTCATGCTCGCGGGCGATGGTTTCGGCGGTCTGCTTGGCTTCTTGATACTCTGTCTCGGCGCGTAAATTGACGGCCCCGAGATCATCCCGTTCCCGGGTGAGACGGGAGAGCCTACGGCGGGTGGATGTTTCGGCCTGCTCGGACAGATCAGAAGGATAAACGCCCCCTTCTGGCGGGTCGCTTTCCGTCAACAACCGCTCACGTGCTGCCACGGCCTGTTCGGCCCGTTCCGTATGGCGAGCAATGGCTTCACGAGCGGATGACAGCGCCAGATCAGCCTCCCGGCGACGTTCCTGCGCGGCCTGGCCAGCTTGATCAGTGGCCTCGTCTCTGGCGCGGGCTTCATCATAGGCTGCCTGAGCCTTTTCGAGATCCAGATCCTGCTGCTTTAGCGCGGCTTCGAGGCGTATCGGATTATGGGCCGCCTTGTTCCACGCGTTTTCCAGAGTGTTGCGGCGTTCTTCCAGCTCGGTGTGCGATTGAACGGTGAGAGAAATCTGTCCTTCAAGGTCAGACAGTCGTCCTCTGAGCGCCGCGATACTCCCGTTCAGGCGCATATCTTCCAGCGCGAGGTGAGACAGGGTTTCCCGAACTGTTTGAAGCGCCGTTCGGGTTTCTTCGAGTTCCGCAGTGCCGTCCAGCACGTTTCGTTCCAGCCGTGCTGGGTCTGGACGCTCTGCAATGGCAGCGTCCTGCGCCTGATAGTCCTTCGTGAGCTTTTCTACGAGCGCCTTAAGCTCCGCCGCACGTGGAGCAAGTGCTGTGCGCCGGGCGAGGGCTGCCGTGGCCGACTGGTCCAGGGTTTGCAATTCGGCAGAAAGGCGATCCGCTTTCTTGCGGAGATCGCTCGTGGTCTTGCTCGCGGCTTCAAGTTTCTGCCGGGCATCCTGATGCTGCTGACGGGCTACGGCTTCACGATGCTCCAGATCTGGAAGATCCGGCCGGTCAGTGGCGGTTGTTGTGGCTTCAAGTTCAGTTTGAAGGGCATCAATCTCCCGCTCCAGTCGCGTCAGGGCGTCTTCCAGTTCCTGAAGGCGTGTCTGTGCCGTTTCATGGCGCAAAATGGCCTGATCCAAAGTGCGATCAGCCTGTTCGGCCTCTGTCCGGGCTGTCTGGAGATCCCGCGTCAATGCTGTGAGAGCTGTTCGAGCCTCCTCCACGATCTGAGCCGCCTGTTCAGCAGCGTTGGTCAGGGCTGTCGGGGAAGGATGGACGTCATAATCGGCAGCTGCTTTGTCCGCGTCAGAGCGTGCGCTTTTCGCAGCGGCTTTTGCGTCTGACAAACGACGTTCTGCTTCTTCCCAACGACTTTTTGCCAGCGCGGCCTGCTGTTCGCGTCCTGAAAACTGGGAGCGGGCTTTGCTCAGTTCAGGTTCCAGTCCCGCACGCTCCGATCGAAGACGCTGCAAGGTCTGTTCCGCCCCAATCCGTCTGCGCTGGGCCTCCTGAAAAGCATTTTGTGCGGCCGGAAGATCTTTTTCCTTCTCCGTAAGAAGGGCGCGGGCCTGCGTTAGGCGCTGTCTCTGCTCCAGACGGGCGGCTCCGGCATCAGGCGCGTCTCCCGAGCGAATGAAACCGTCCCATCGCCACAGAGCGCCATTCCGGCAGACAAGCGCCTGACCGGGCTGAAGATGCGTTTGAAGAGCGGCCCCTTTGCCGGGATCATCCAGTAGGAAAACGGCGTCCAGGCAGCGTTTCACAGCGTCTGGCACCGCAACCAGAGACGAGAGAGGCGGGCAGGAATCAATCTGTGGGGTGGCTAACGCTGTGAGAGCAAGCCACCGACGGTCAGCGGCCACGGTCGTGGGCGCGAGAGAGGCATCCAGTCCATCTGCCAGTGCCGCAGCAACGGCCCGTGCCAGATCCGCCGGAATATCAAGCCTGTCTTCCAACGGGTCCGGCTGCGCGGCGACGGCTGCGAGTGTCTGTTCCAGCCCTTCACATTCCGAACGAAGGCGCAGGATCGTGCTTTCTGTACGGGTCAGAGCCTCGCGGGTAGAGCTCTCCGCTTCGGACGCAGAAGAAAGGGCTGACTCGGCTTCGGAAAGAGCGCTCTGAATGGCATCCAGTCTCGTTTCCAGATCCGTAACAGCTTTTTGGAGGACTGCTACGTCAGTGTCCGGTACGAGGCTTTTCCCGGCAGTATCCCGTTCCCGAAGAGCCGTTTCTGCACGTTGGGCGGCCTGAGTGGCGGCGTGCTGGGCGTTGTCTTTCGCACGGAGCAGGCCCCTATGGCGCTGAACGCCTTCTTCGGCCTTGGCGCGCGCTTCGAGCCACGCCGTATTGGCCTCATCCAGAGCCTGCCGCGCCGCGCGTTCCCGAGCGGAAATATCTTCCAATGCCTGCAGGGTCTTTTCCCGCTGAGCCTGAAGCTCGGCGCGCTGTGCATCCGTCAGAAGAGCAGTGGCCGTCTGGGTATGAGCGCTGCGGTCCTGAGACAGGCGGTCTGTCGCCGCTTGAAGGCGACGCTTCAGATCCGTCTCGGTTTTTTCCAGCACCGTCAGCCGTTGCCGTCCGTCTTCGAGGGTACGGCCCTGCAATTCCATTGCCAGACGCGCATCCTGAAGCGTGGCAAGAGCCGCAGCTTCGAGTTGTCTGGCGTCCTCAGCCTCACTGATGGCGACATCAACCTGCTGGCGCAGGCTTTCCAGGACGTCATCGTCAGGTCGGTCTTTCTCCAGCGCAGTCAGTTCTGCTTCAAGGGCCTGAAGAGCGCCTGTTTCAGCGTCAAGCCGTGTTGTCAGAGCATCCAGAGCGCTTTTCAGACCATCACGACGGATTGCTTCTGCATCCCGCAGACGGACCGCTTCTTCCAGAGATGCCGCCTGAGTTCGCTCAAGTGCTGCGAGGCGGTTCTGTTCTTCGGTGGCTTGAGCGCGCTGTTCAGGAAGCTGGGCGTGTTCCTTTTCCTGCGCTTCCAGATCCGCAAGAGCGGCCGTCTGGGCGGCTCGATCCTGTGCGAGCCGTTCCGTGCTTCGGGTGAAATCTGCTTCGGCCTGTTGGAAGCGTGCCAGTGCTTCGGTTTCTGCTTCTCGCGCACGCGTGACGTCCACTCGGGCTGTTTCGGACTGAACTTTCAAGCGCTCTAAAGCACTGCGAAGGCGGTCTGTTTCTTCTCGAGCCTGTGGTGTGGCCTTGCGAGCTTCAAACTCCGCGATAGTCGCGTGTTCGGCTTCCTGCTCGGCTTTGCGGAGGGCCTCTCGGGCTTTGGCCAGATCATCTTTGCTGCGTTGTACGGCGAGATTGGCGCGGGCGTGCAGGAGGGCATGAAGCTGAATCTCGGCTTCACGCAGCTTTTCAGAGATCTCACGATATTTCCGCGCCTGAACGGTCTGTTCTTCGAGGCTTCCGAGCCGCTCTTCGATTTGAAGGCGCAGGTCTTCGGCGCGGGAAAGGTTGGTTTCGGTCTGGCGAAGTTTCAGTTCCGCATCATGGCGGCGGGCATGAAGGCCCGTGATGCCAGCGGCCTCTTCCAGCAGAAGGCGGCGCTCTTCGGGCTTGGCCGCGATAAGCTGGCCGACACGGTTCTGGCTGACGATGGCAGAGCTTCGTGCACCGGACGCCAGATCGGCAAAAAGCGTCTGCACGTCACGCGCACGCATGACGCGGCCATTGATACGGTATTCGCTGCCGGAGCCACGCTCGGCACGACGCGTGATTTCAAGATCTTCAGCGTCCTGAAATGGAGCGGGGGCAAGACCCTTGGCGCCGGTCAGATGAAGCGTGACCTGAGCGATGTTCCGGGCCGAACGTGCGCCTGTTCCAGCAAAGATCAGGTCGTCCAGCTCGCCACCCCGGAGGGCGCGGGCGGAGGTCTCACCCATGGCCCAGCGCAGGCCTTCGACGACATTGGATTTGCCGCAGCCATTTGGACCGATAATGCCCGTCAGGCCCGGAAGAATGTCAACGCGCACCTCATCGGCGAAGCTTTTGAAGCCGCCGATCATCAGGCGGCTGATCGTCGTGGTGTGCGTTGACATCGGTGTTTATGAAACGCCCTGAAAAAGATCAGGAGGCCTTGGCGACCAGATCGGCAAACTTTTCGTAGGTTTCCGGGTCCTGATCGTAGTGCGTGTTATTGAAGCGGAAATAAGGCGTGCCCTGGATGCTATAGGTGTCCGCATCCTTCTGCACCTGGTTGAACATGGCCTGCATGAATGCCGTGTCTTCGCTGATGCTCTTGAACTGGGCAGCGGAGACGCCGGCCAGAGCTGACATCTGCTGCAGACGCTGCATCGGGTCTCCGCCGGAAGCAAAAGCCCACTGCATCTGGCTGGAGAGCAGCGCACCAATGAAAGGTACGTAACGGTCTTCCGGCAGGGAACGGGCCACCATGGCGGCGGTCAGGCCGACGCGGTCTCCGCAGAAATCATGGAACTGATAGCGAATCTTCCCGGTATCAATGAGCTGTTCCTTGATCTTCGGGAATTCTTCCGTGCCGAAATGGGCGCAATGCGTACAGGTCAGGGAAAACCATTCCTGCACCAGCACTTTGGCGTTCGGATTGCCAATGATGCGCGGTCCCATGCGCGGATCGTTGGCTGGCAGGGCCGGGGGCGCATCAGCCGCGCGGGCTGCCGTACCGGCCACGGCAAGAGCCGGGGCTGCGGAAAGAATGAAACGGCGGGACATCATGGGACGGGTCATTCAGGAAGCCTTTGCAACTGCTTTGGCGAACGCATCATAGCTGGAAACGACGTCCGGGGCCGGAGCGTCATTGATGCGGAAATAAGGGGTACCCTGGATCTGAAGGAAAGCGCCATCGCGGTCCTGACGGTTCACGATGGCCTCACGCAGGGCATTATCAGCGTTGATCTTATCGAACTCAGCCGCTGAAATACCCGCCATGGCGGCGCGCTTTTTCAGTTCCTGCACAGGGTCGATGTTCTGCGCGAATGCCCACTGATCCTGCGTGCGGAGCAGATCATCCACAAAAGGGGCATAACGGTCTGCGGGCAGGGACCGGGCGAGCATGGCGGCCAGAAGCGCCACCTGATCGAGTGGGAAATCGTGATAGCGATAGCGGATCTTGCCCGTATCAATCAGGTTCGCCTTCACCTGCGGGAAGATGGTCTGCGCGAAATGTGCACAATGAGAACAGGTGAGGGAAAACCATTCGTCAACCTGCACCTTGGCGTCCGGAGATCCGAGAACCCGTGGTCCCATGCGGGTATCTCCCGCCGGGAGGCTGGTGTCTTCTGCGAGAGCAGAAGGCAGGGAGGTCACTGCCGCAAGGGCAGGGCCAGCGATAAGGAACGCGCGGCGGCCAAGGGTCATGGACGGGTCTCCATTACGGACAATCTGACTTACTCAGAACGATGAACTGACGCGGGCGTCAAGACCCGCGCTCATCATCCTGCTGCCCGGTATCGGGGAGAGGCTTCTTTTCCCAACCTTCCGGAACCCGCATCCGCAAGGCACGGATATGACGCGCATCGGCGTCGAGAACGCGGAATTCCAGGCCGCTGTCATGGGTCAAAACTTCATCGCGGGCTGGAACATGTTCCGCCATGCGGAACACCAGCCCACCAACCGTTTCAATTTCCGCTTCCCGCTCCGCATCTGTCAGAACAGCGCCGAGCCGCTCCTCAAGCTGTCGGACTGGCAAGCGGGCATCGATATCGAAGGAGCCGTCAGGGCGTTCGACCCACGGTGTTGTGACCGGATCATCATGTTCGTCTGAAATATCGCCCACGATCGTCTCGATCAGATCTTCGATTGTCACGAGGCCATCAATGCTGCCGTATTCGTCAATGACGAGCGCCATATGCATCCGGCGCTGACGCATCTGCAGAAGCAGATCCAGAACCGGAATAGTTGGCGCAATCATCAGAGGCTGACGCAGGAGCGGACGAATGTCGAACGCTTCGGGGTCGTCCACATAAGCCACCAGATCCTTCACATGGATCATGCCAGCGATATCGTCGAGCTGCCCGCGATAGACTGGCATACGGGAATGATTTTCCCGCCGCATGTGATCCAGAGCATCGTTGAAGGAGATGCTTTCCGGCATGGCAATGATGTCTGCGCGCGGGATCATGACGTCATCCGCCGTGATGTCCCGCAGGCGCAGCACGTTCATAATGAGCGCGCGTTCCTGCCGATCGAGTTCAGGCTCGTCGCCCGTTTCCTCAAAAGGCTGCGCTGCTTCCTGAACAAGCGTTGCAATGGATTCGCGCAAACCCTGATCGCGGCCACGGCGACCGAACAGTCCGAACAGGCCTCGGGAATTCTTCCTACCGTCGTCTGAACGGTCAGTAATGTCTTCGCTCATGCCCGTCTTCCTGCCTGTCGCCACGGATCGCCAAAGCCAAGCTGACGCATCGTGCGGGTTTCCACGCCTTCCATGTCCCGGGCTTCGCCGGGCTGATAATGATCGTATCCTGCCAGATGCAGGGCACCATGAACCACAAGATGTGACAGATGGGCACGCATGCTGCGATGGGCAGCATCCGCTTCCTTCCGGACCGTCTCGTAACCCAGAATAATGTCTCCGCCATGGATGGGGGACACCGGCTCGAATGTCAGAACATTCGTGGGCTTGTTCTTGTTGCGGAAGCGAGCATTGAGCCGCTTTACGATCCGGTCCGTCGAAAGAAGAATCGACGGCGCAGGAGACCGGCTGAAATCCGGGCCGCCCTGACGGGCGACGGCGGTGAGCGCACGACGGATCGCGCGCTCTGTATCAGGAACCGAGAAACGCCATCTGGCGTCCTCGATGATGATGTCAGTACCGGCGTGACGACTTGGAGGTTCCATTGTTTTCCCGGCGCGGCCGATCCCTGAAATTATCCAGAGGGGCAGGCGCTTTCTGTTCATAGGCATCGACGATACGGGCAACCAGCGGATGGCGCACCACATCGACGGATGTAAACCGTGTAATGCCGATTCCCTTGATGCCTTCGAGGGTCTCGACGGCTTCCCTTAGCCCAGATGATACCCCGTTGGGCAGATCAATCTGGCTCAGGTCGCCTGTAACAGCCATGCGTGTGCCTTCACCCATGCGGGTCAGGAACATCTTCATCTGGGCTGGTGTCGTATTCTGGGCTTCATCCAGAATGACGAAAGAGTGGGCAAGGGTTCTGCCGCGCATGAAGGCCAGCGGCGCAACTTCAATCTCGCCCGTACCCATCCGGCGCACGACCTGGTCGCCCGGCATCATGTCATTCAGGGCATCATAGAGCGGGCGGAGGTATGGATCGATTTTTTCCCGCATATCACCGGGCAGAAAGCCCAGCCGTTCGCCCGCTTCCACTGCCGGACGGGAGAGAATGATGCGATCAACCTGTCCGGCCAGCAGCATGGCGACGCCCTGTGCTACAGCCAGATAAGTCTTGCCTGTTCCCGCTGGTCCAATCCCGAAGACCAGATCGGTGCGGGCCAGCATTTCCATATACGCCGCCTGACCATGAGACCGCGGAGCGATTACGCCCCGCTTGGTGCGGATGGCGGGCAGATCTGTAAAGGGGGCGGAGGACGGAGGGACCTGCTGTGGAGAGCGGGTATCTGTCCGCTGTTGATTGTCCCGGCGTGGATGCTGCTTCTGAGAATGCTGTGACGAAGATGGTGGCGGAACGGCAGCGCGTTGCCGCTCATGATGACGCGTTGGGAGGGCCGTGAGACGGATCACCCCATCAACCTGTGAACTGTCGATGGTGCCGCCCTGTTCGAGCTGATTGTAAAGCGCGACGATGGCGGCCTGCGCCCGGCCCACGGCGTCCGTCTCTCCCGAGATGGCAATCTTGTTGCCACGGCATGAGAGCCGGACATCAAACCCTTCTTCAAGTCGGGCGAGATGTCGGTCGTGGTCTCCCAGAAGTCTCTGGAGAAGAATGTTGTCGTTGAAGCGCAATGCGACGGTGCGATTGCCTTCGGTGCCACCAGTGGTGGCGACGGAGCGCGTCGGGGGTGTTGTCAGCAAGCGGAGGCTGTCTCCCGGATGAGGGTTCCACCAAGTGAGTTGGTCATGCGAGTTGTGATGGCAACCTTGGCGATGGTGCCAATCAGGTGTTCCGGCCCTTCAAAATGAACAGGCTGGAGATACGGGGACCGACCGGAAAGCTGACCCGGCTTGCGGCCTTTCCCCGTAATGAGAATATCCTGAACCGTTCCGACCATATCCGCATTGAAGGCGTCCTGCTGTTCACGCAGGAGCGCCTGAAGCTCGGCGAGGCGGCGGTCTTTCACGTCTTCAGCCACCTGAAAAGGCTGGCCAGCGGCGGGCGTGCCGGGACGTGGGGAATATTTGAAGCTGTAAGCCATGGCGAAGCCGATATCGCGCACAAGCTGCATCGTGGCTTCGAAGTCTTCATCCGTTTCACCCGGATGACCGACGATGAAGTCTGACGAGAGAGCCAGATCAGGCCGCGCTTCCCGCAAGCGACGAACGCTCTCGCGGTACTCGTCTGCGGTATGCCCACGGTTCATGGCTTTCAGGATACGGTCTGAACCGCTCTGAACTGGTAGATGCAGGAAGGGCATCAGGGCGTGGTTATCGCGGTGTGCGTCAATCAGGCTCTGATCCACATCGCGAGGATGGGACGTCATGTAGCGGATGCGATCCAGACCTGGCAGACGTGCCAGTTCTTCGGCCAGTTCCGCCAGTGTAGCACTGCCACCCTGGCCATTATCGCCATGATAGGCGTTGACGTTCTGGCCCAGCAGCGTGATTTCACGGACGCCAGCGTCCACCATGCGGCGTGCTTCCGCCATGACGGAAGCGACCGAACGGCTGCTTTCTGCGCCGCGTGTGTACGGTACGACACAGAAGGAGCAGAACTTGTCGCAGCCTTCCTGAATGGTCAGAAACGCTGTGAGATTCCCAGCGGACTGAGGGGCAGCCTCATTGGGAAGGAAATCGAATTTCTGTTCAGCCGGGAAATCCGTCTCGATGACCGCACCGCCAGCGCGCGCTGCACGGGCGACCATTTCTGGCAGGCGATGATAGGTCTGCGGGCCAAGCACCAGATCAACATAGGGCGCACGACGGAGGATTTCTTCGCCTTCTGCCTGCGCCACACACCCGGCAACGGCAATGATACTGCGTTCGCGCCCGTTCTCCATCCGCTCGTCACGGATTTTGCGAAGGCGACCCAGCTCGGAAAAGACCTTTTCCGTGGCGCGTTCCCGGATATGACAGGTGTTGAGGATCACCATGTCCGCCTCTTCAGGCGTTTCAACCGGACCATAGCCAAGCGGACGCAGGACATCAGCCATGCGGGCGCTGTCATAGACGTTCATCTGGCAGCCCCATGTAATGACATGCAGCCCATGACGCATACGGTCAGTCGGGGCACGATCAGCAGGGACAGGTGCGGAGGCGGAAGTCTCGGTGGTCACAGTCTCAATCCGGGATTGGCAAAAGCAGGCACACACATCGGGACAGGAGACCGCGCGGTCAAGCCTGTCCAGACAGGGGAGAAGTCAAACATGGGGCGGTATCGGCATGTCAGACTGGCCTGAAGTGGCATCACCATCTCCGGACGGACGCTGGATTGCTCCCATCAATGGCTATGAAAGTGACGCGCTGATGGCGGGCAAGTCAAGACAAACCTTGTGAATTGCAGAAGAATAAGGCGCTTAGTTCTGTCCGTCTGGCACAAGTCCCTGCCGAAGCTGGGCGGCACCATCCCGCACGGCCTTGAACGTTGCGTTGGCCAGTTCCTTGCGGGATTTGAAATCCTCCGGGTTCAACGGTGGATGCAACAGAACGGTTGCCCGCATTGAGCGCCACTGGCCGAACGACCAGATATGTGGCGTCAGGTCCATGTCCCCATACCATGAGAAAACGGACCGCCGACTGCGCCCGACTGGCAGGCCTTCCAGTCTGTCATAAACGATGGAAACGGGCTGGATGAGGACCGGAGGAGGCTTTGGCATCCCTGCCTGCTCAAGGCGGCCCGGCTTGGCCACGGCAAAGAAAGACGACAGGAAGGGCAGGACGCGGCTGCCATCTGAAGACGTGCCTTCCGGGAAAAGTACGATATCGTCTCCGTCCCAGAGGCGATCCGCCATGTCATGCAGTTCCTTCCCCGTGTTCTGGCGGTTGCGGCTGACGAAGATCGTGCGCCCGAGGCGTGAGATGGTGCCAATCAGTGGCCAGGTACCGACTTCGCCTTTAGCGACGAACACCGTATGGAGAACACCGCCAACAGCGATGATATCCAGCCAGGAGCAATGGTTGGCGACATAAACGATCGGGCGTTCACCATTTTGGACATCCCTGGCGGTTCTGATGCCACCGGCAGGTGTCCCGATGACACGAAACTGAAGCCCTAGAATACGCCCAATCGTGTACCAGAAAACGCGAGGAAGCCGGATCTTTGCTGGACCAGGCAGACGTATGAAGAGCGCCTGCAGGCAGCCTGCCCAGAAAGCCCATATCAAAACGGCTATCAGTCGCCCGATACAGCTCAGCCGGCTGAAGAGCGAGGACTGCGTTGTTGCCTGATTGACCGGAAAATTGACACTTTCATCAATGATCGGTCGGTTGTGGCGTCGGCGGCCGGACGGTGAAGGAGCATCACGATGGGACATGGGTGCTGAGTGATACGGTTTTCAGAAGACCTAGACAATCTTGTTTGTCTTTCAGGCGTATCTATCGGCTATAACAGGGAGGGTCTTCGGTGGACTTGGCGTGCGTGTTCAGGATAGAGCCAGAAGAGTATGCGGCCGTCTTTTGCGGATCCGCTCCAAAGGGTCGATCCTTCCCGGTTCGATCCCTCCTCAAAACGGATTTTCAGGACCTCCGGTGAAGCCAGGCCATCGCTCGTCAGTTGTTTCCTTTTCCCTTGCTTTCGGCGTCATGGCATCCTGCTGCCATGTTGAGAAAGCATGGGCAGATGCGCCCTCCAGCGGGGAGGAGGCCGAGAAAACCGTTCCGTATTCTGTTACCCTTCAGCCGACTAAAAATGCGGAGGTCGATGCCGCCATCCAGGCCTCGTCGCAGCTTCAAACACTGAAGACGACCCATGCTGTTGGGCCTTATGCGTTAGCGGGACGTATCCGTGCGGATTACGACCGCGTGGACACGGCATTGCAGTCCCAGGGCTATTATGCGGGGACAGTTACAATTCGTATCAAGGTCGGGGATCGGGAACTGGACGGGCGTGATCCTGCACTGCCGGATGCTCTGAATGCGCTTCCCAAAGGCGGAAAGGTCAGCATTACCCTTTCCGCTGCCATGGGGCCGCAATTCCATCTCGGCAAGATTAGCCTGACAACACCGCCGCCCAAAGCAGTTCAGCCATCTGATGCCGCTGCGAAATCACCGTCTCCAAAAGGAAGTGCGGCTCCAGCGAACAGTAAGGCTCAGACAGCAGAGAAAATGGGCGCGCCAGAGACGGCGGGAGACGCTACGGCTCAGGGTGAACCCGTGGAACTGACTGCGGCAGAACTGAAAGCGTTCAAGCTGAAATCCGGAGAGCCGGCAGTGGCTTCCGATGTGCTTGCTGCACAGGGAAATCTTCTCACCCAATTGCAGGAAGAGGGGTATGCGGTCGCGGATGTGTCCACGCCGCTTGCCTATCTTCAGCCGCATGACAATACGCTGGATATTGTCTTCCGCGTTGGGAGAGGTCCGAAGGTTGTCATTGGTCCCGTCGGGATGGATGGCTTGCAACGTGTGCACCAGTCTTTCCTTCGCCGCCGTCTGACGATCAAGGAAGGCGAGCTGTATCAGCCGTCCAAGATTGAGGCGGCTCGGCAGGATCTCGCGGCTGTGGGTGTATTTTCGTCGGTTCAGGTTCATAATGCGCCGCCGATCGTCACGCTTGGACCGGGTAAGACCCTGGTGCCTGGAGTTTTTCAGGCCATGCCGATCGACTTCGATTTCAAGGAAGCCAAGCGGCGCACCGTTGCGGTTCAGGCCGGGTACTCGACCGATCTGGGTGGACGTGCCGGTGTCACGTGGACGCATCATAATCTTCTGGGGAATGCCGAGCAGCTCAAGCTGACAGCTCTGCTGACAGGCCTCGGCGGCTCAGCCCAGCAGGGTCTGGGCTACGATGTTTATGCAGATTTCAGCAAGCCGGACTTCCTGCATAAAAACCAGAACCTGAGCCTGCGTGTGGAAGCGGTGCGGCAGCTTCTGTATTCCTATCATCAGACGGCCTTCATTCTTCGCGGAGGAATTGGTCGGCGTCTCGGCAAGTTCTGGTACGTGTCCGGCGGCCTCATGGGGATGCAGGAGCAGATCCAGCAGTTTGGCGATACACGGAATTATTTCATTGTATCCGCGCCATTGAGCGCGACCTATGACAGCACCCAGCTTTCCAATCCGATCGATCCGGCAACACATGGTATTCGGGCCGCCCTGTCCGCTACGCCGTCCGTATCTTTGGAAAATGGAACGTCCTTCTTCACCCTCCTGTCTGCGCAGGTCTCAACATACTTTGACCTTGCCCGGATCGGGCTGACCAAACCCGGTAAGAGCATCATTGCGGTGCGTGGCACGGTTGGGTCGGTTCAGGGGGCATCCACCTACCAGATCCCGCCGGATCAGCGGCTCTACGCGGGTGGACCTGCGACGGTTCGTGGCTTCCGGTATCAGGGTGTGGGACCGCAGTATGGCAGAACGAAATATGCCATTGGCGGTACGTCTCTGGATGCGGGAACGGTCGAGTTCCGCCAGCGGCTGCCAATGAATCTGGGTATGGCGGCCTTCGTCGATGCCGGTCAGGTCGGGACTGGCTCCCGTCCGGGGCAGGGCACGCTTCGTGTTGGCTATGGCGCGGGTGTTCGTTACTTCACGCCGATCGGACCTATTCGTGTGGACGTTGCCCTTCCTATGAACCGCCCGGCTTATGGCGACAAATGGGAACTCTATATCGGTCTTGGGGAGACTTTCTGATGCGCGCCCGCAGGATCATTCTCTGGATCGTTGGTCTCGTTGTCGGCGTTCCGCTTGGACTGGTTGTTCTGGCGCTCGTGATTGTGCTCATCGGCATCAATATCGGGCCAGGGCAGCGGCTAATCGAAAGCAAGGTCGGCCCACTGACGGGGGGCATGGTGCAGATCGCCGGGCTGTCCGGCGCGCTTCCGCAGCATCTGACGCTGGCGGAACTCCGAGTGAAGGACAGCAAGGGTGTCTGGCTGGAGCTGGATCATTTTGAGCTTCGCTGGTCTCCGCTCTCCTTTCTGCACATGGATGCGCACGTCAAAGCTCTGAGTGCCAGCCGTCTGGCGCTACTCCGTAGCCCCGTTTCGGACACGACGCAGGCGACGACTGAAACACAAACGAAGTCCAGTCCGTCGAAGCTCAATATCAAAGTGGATCTGGATGCCCTGAATGTCGGCCGTATTGAAATAGGGCCTGACTTCACGGGTAAACCCACGGCCTTCACGCTGAACGGTCACGCGCATATCGCGTCAATCGCGCCATTCCTGAACGGCGTGACAATGCAGTCGCTGCCAAAAATGGATATCGCGCTGCAACTGAACCGTCTGGATGCGCCGGGCGGTCTGACGCTGGCGGCCGAAACGCCCAAAGACCGTATAGCTTTGGCGCTCACCTACAAGGAAGGCGTCAACGGGTTTGCGACCACGCTTGGGCAACTGCCGCAGCTTGATCCTGTGGACACGCATCTTAACCTGTCCGGACCGCGCACCGCTGCTGCTCTTGATTTCGGGCTGAGCGCCGGGCCGATTACGGCGTCTTCGACCGGTCAGATCAATCTCTACACCAATGTTGCCACCCTGCACGTCAAGGCCAATGCGCCTGCCATGACCCTGAAGCCGGGAATTGGCTGGAATGCGATTGCCCTGAACACCGATCTGCACGGACCGCTGAAGGCTCCTGCAGGGCAGGGTCTTCTGGACATTGACGCTTTGACCGCTGGTGGTGCTTCCATCGGGCATCTGCACGCGACATTTGACGGGAATGAAACCCCCAAGCCTGAAGATACGGTTGCTCATCTTCAGGCCGCCCTGACGGGTCTGCGTGTGCCCGGACCTCAGCCCACCCTGTTAGCGTCCGCCCCGTTGACGCTGGATGTGACCGCGCATCCGCTCGCGGCAACCATGCCGGTTGTGGCGACAGTCAGTCACCCGCTGATCCAGATGGCTGCAAACACGACGCTCAAGCCAGCTGCATCCGGTCACGTCACACTTACATTGCCGGACCTGCACCCGCTTGCGGCCATGGGCAGCACGGACCTGAGCGGAAACGCTGCACTGGCGGCGGATTTTGCAATGCCGGTGACGGATCATGATGACCTGACGCTCCAGAGCACAGGCACGATTTCTATTACGGGTGGCCAGCCGCAGGCTCTGCACCTGATCGGCAAGGACGGTCATCTGGCCCTGCAACTCAGCAAGTCCCCGGCCAATGTTCTGACTGTGAAGAATTTTGGGCTGGATGGTCAGGCGCTCCATGTTCTGGTCTCGGCCATCGTGGATATGGCGCATGGCAACCGGATGCAGACAAAGGCAACAGTGGCACTGCCTGATCTGAAACAGGTCAGCCCGACACTTCTCGGGAATACGACCCTGACGGCCACGGCGGACGGGCCGACCGATGATCTGGCGGTCAAAGCCGGGTTGGAAGGTGAGTTCGGCACAAAGGATGTTGCGAAGGGGCCAGTAGCGCTGGATGCTGATTTCCAGCATTTGCCCTCGCATCCTCAGGGTACACTGACGGCTCATGGAACGCTGGATCATGCACCATTGGTGCTCGATAGTGCCGTGCAGAAAACGGATGATGGCGCATTCCATGTCGATCTGAATAAGCTGAGCTGGAACAGTCTCACCGGGCAGGGCAAACTTCGGCTACCTAACGGTGCCAAGGTGCCGTTGGGTGATCTGGATCTCAGCATCAGGAACCTTGCGGATTTCCAGCGTCTGATCGGCCAGGCTATCAAAGGGCATCTGGCGCTTTCCATTCATACGACTGAACCACAAGGCGCACCGCCGCAGGTCAAACTTGGGCTTGATGGGGCGTTGGCCATGGCGCAGGCGAGCGTGCAGTCCCTGACATTGAAGGGCCTGATTTCCAATCCGATTGATGATCCAACCCCGGATCTGACGCTCGATCTGGCAGGCGTTCGTTCGCAGGACATTACGGGTAAGGCGCGGGCGACGGTCAAAGGGCCGCAGTCCGCCATGGCCCTGACGCTGAATGGGGCTTTCCAGAATGTCATGGGCGCACCGGCCAATGTCGATACGGCTGTTCTGCTCAACCTGCCGAAGAAGACCGTCCGCATTGATCGTCTGACGGCGATGGCGAAAGACGAATATATCCGTCTGGGCGGGCCAGCCAATGTGTCCTTCGGAGATGTCATGGGCGTGGATCATCTGCGTGCGACGTTGGCCCCAAAGGGTGTGGCGCCGGCAACGATTGATGTTGCAGGCTCGATCAAGCCACGTCTTGCCTTGACGGCAACGGTGGACCGCCTGACGCCTGCGATTGCCAAACCCTTCGCCCCGGATCTGGCAGCCAGCGGCACCATTTCCGCCAAGGCCAATCTGGGCGGAACTCTTGATGCACCGACCGGAACCGTGTCTCTGACGGCGCATGGTCTGAAAATGCAGACCGGTCCCGCAGCGTCGCTCCCAGCGGCGGAAATTCTGGCGAATATCGGCTTGGCCGGAAAAACGGCAAAGGTGAATGCGACCCTTGCGGCTGGGCCGAAAGTGGCTCTCGCGGTTCGTGGAACGGCGCCTACGTCAAAGGATGGCGCGATTGCCCTGAACACAACTGGCCACGTAGACCTGTCCGTTGCCAACGGTGTGCTGGGTGCGAGCGGCATGGCGACGAAGGGTCAGATCGGGATCAATCTGAATGTCGCTGGAAACGCAACCCAGCCTCGGGCAACCGGGCAGGTTGACCTGCACAATGTCTCTTTCGATCATTACGCACAGGGCGTCCGTCTGACGGACATCAACGGTGCGATTGTGGCCTCAGGTGACACTCTGATGCTTCAGAATGTTCTGGCCCACGCAGGTCCGGGAACGATTGGTCTGACGGGAACAGTCGGTGTGTTCCGACCGGGTCTGCCGGTGGATATCAAGGTTATTTCCAACAAGGCGCGACCGATCTCCAGTGATCTGGTAACAGCCACGATCAACACGGACCTGCATATTCATGGACAGGCCACCACCCGTGTCGATGTGGACGGGAAGATCGTTCTGCCGAGCGTGACGGTCAATATCCCCGATTCCATGCCGGCTTCTGTGGCGCAGCTTGATGTAGTGCGTCCTGGCCAGAAGGCACCGGATACAACCAGTGCTCTGATCATTGGTCTGGCGATTGATGTGATTTCGCCGGGCCAGTTTGTGGTACAGGGACATGGTCTGGATGCAGAAATGCAGGGCAAACTGCATGTGGGTGGTACCAGCAGCGCGCCCTCTGTGACGGGCGGGTTCGACCTCAAGCGCGGTAACTTCAACCTTGCCGGGATCAACCTGAATTTCACGCATGGACGCGTTGCATTCAATGGCACGGGCGTGAACCACAAGCTTGATCCGACACTGGATTTCCGCGCGGATCGTAATGCCAAGGGAACGCTGGCGAGCCTTCTGGTGACTGGCTATGCCAGCGCACCCAAGATCGACTTCGCATCGGTGCCGACACAGCCACGCGATGAAGTTCTGGCCATTCTGCTCTTCGGGACAGACGCACATTCCCTTTCCACGACACAACTCGCGGAACTTGCTGCTGCTGTAGCTCAGCTTGCCGGGGGCTCGTCTTTTGACCCACTCGGGAAAGTGCGAAATGCGCTTGGGCTTGATCGCCTCGCCGTAGGTGGCGGAAGTGGCGTCGATAATGGCGGAACCAGCGTGGAAGCTGGAAAATACGTCATGAAGGGCGTGTATGTTGGCGCGAAACAGGCCACATCCGGGTCTGGCACGCAGGCGCAGGTTCAGATTGATCTGACGAAACGCCTCAAGCTGAATACAACGGTTGGAACAGGTGGTCAGGTGACTGGCTTTACAACTCCGGAAAACGATCCGGGCTCAAGCGTTGGTCTGTCTTACGGGTTCGATTACTGAGCGCTGACTGCGTCTTCAAGCAAAGACCTGACCCGGGTCACAACGTCCGACCAGTCCCGGAAACGGGTCTGGCGGACGATTTTCATTTTCGGATACCACGGACTGTCGTCCCGGCCATGAAGCCAGCGCCAGCAGTTGTTGAACCTGTCCATCATGATGACAGGTTTCCCAAGCCCTCCTGCCAGATGCACCATGGACGTATCTACAGATACGACAAGGTCGAGGCATGAGACGAGGGCCGCCGTATCATCCATATCCAGACATTGCGGCATGAAGTCGATCAGTTGTCCGGGAAAGTCGAGCCGTTGCAGGGCAGGTTCGTCTTTCTGAAGAGAGTAAAAGCTGATGCCTTCTAGGTCGGCCAGAGGCGCGAGCGCGGAGAGCGGCATGGACCGCTGACGATCCACCATCTGTGCACCTGTATTTTCAGGGCGCGCACCGCCCGCCCAAACCAGGCCGACACGTAATTTTCGATCAGAATGGAGGATTTTCTTCCACTGGAGGACTTTGACTGGATCGGCTTTCAGATAGGGAACGGGTGAGCCCATGGCGTCAGGCGTTGCGGAAAATGCACGGGGAAGGCTGATGAAGGGGCAGTGGTAGTCATAGTCCGGCGTCTCTCCACCATGTTGCACGATGGTTGTGCCTTCGACGCGACGACAGAGCCCAGCCAGTATGGACGTGCCCCAGATATGAACAATAGCGCCTGTTCGGGCGAGAGCTGGGATATATCGGAGATACATCAGTGTATCGCCCAGACCTTCCTCCTGCGTCACGAGGACGCGCTTTCCCTCAAGATTCAGAAAAGGCGTGATATTGGGCAGCAGTCGGTTCTGCGGCAGGTTGGTATGTCCGGGCATACCGAAACGCCATTCGTGCTCGGCCCATCCCTGAGCCATGCGACCGCTTTTAAGCATGGCGATGGAATGATTCAGCCTGAGCGCAGCTTCGTTGGGGGCGAGGGGAATGGTCTCTCGATAGATGTTTGCCGCGTCTTCAAGGCGTCCAATATTATTGAGAATAGCAGCCATGTTACAGCCCGGCCCCCATTCTTCAGGCGCACGCTGACGCAGACCATCTAAAATGGACAAGGCTTCGTCGAAACGTCCCTGTTCTGTGAGATTCATGGCCAGAAGATTAAGAGTGCCCTTGTCATTGGGGCGCCGCTTAAGGCTCTCCCTCAGGCACACTTCCGCCTCATCAAAGCGTCCCAGATGCATGAGGATACTGCCCTGTGCGTCCAGAAGGCGGGGATCATACGGGGCGATTTTTCGGCTTTCCGAGAACAGATGTAACAGGTCGGCTCTGCGACGCAGGGCAACTGCTTCGTCAATAATGGCTGCGACGGCGTGCCCACCAAAGGGAAGGGTGGCTTTTTCAAGCTCTGCCGCTGCGTCCTGATACTGGCCCAGACGAAAAAAGGCACGCCCCCTGTTCAGATGGACGGCAGGGCTGCCCGGAAGGGGGGAAAGCAAAGCCAGTGCCTTGTGAGCATCTCCCGCCCGCAGGCTTTGATCGGCTTCGTTCAGGCGATGCTCGACCGGTGAGGGGGTGCTGGGATCACTGGCACTGTTCATTATGGAGGCCCTAACCCGAAACCGGCTCTGCCATCTCGTGAAGAGCTTTCAGAACGGCAGCCAGCGAGTAGGGTTTGGAAATAAAGCGGTCTCGCGCCGGGTCACCGGATGTTTCGTTCCGGCGAAGATCACCATGACCACTGATGTAAATGACCGGAAGATCCGGCCAGCGCTCGCGGGCCTGATGGCTCAGGTTCATGCCATCGCCATCAGGAAGCGCCATATTTGCCACCAACGCATCAAGACGAGGCTCCGACGTGATGCAGGCAGTCGCTTCGGCACAGGTTCCTGCTTCCCTCACATCCAGTCCACTGTCCTGCAGGAATTCCACAAGGCAGGTTCGGATTAGAAAATCATCTTCGATGATGAGAACAGTGAGGGAAGGTGTCATGGATTACGAGGACCAGTTCTTTTCGAAGTCACCATACAACGTCAGGCCGCCATCCACATAGAGGGTCTGACCCGTAATATAGGTGCTGTCTTCGGCGGCAAGAAACGTGACGGCATCAGCAATTTCGCGACTTTCACCCGGACGCTTCATCGGGATGTGATCGGAAACGGCTTTATACTGCTCTGGATCATTGATCCACGACATGTTGATTGGCGTTACGATGGCCCCCGGCGCAACCGCGTTTACTCGGATGCCACGGCTCGCATATTCCAGCGCCAGCGTACGGACGATATTGCCTACAGCGCCCTTGGAGGCAGAATAACCGAGATAATGAGGCTTCGGGATGATCTGGTGAACAGAAGAGTTCACAATGATTGCGCCCTGAATGCCGTTTTCGAGCCAGTACTTGATGGCTTCGCGGCAGGGCAGCATTACACCCGTCACATTGACGGCCATCACGCCTTCAAAGTCTTCCAGCTTGATGTCTTCGGACGGAGACGGGATCTGGTAACCTGCGTTGCAGACCAGAACATCCAGTCCACCCATGGCTTCGATGCTCTCGCGCATCAGGCGGCGGACGTCTTCTTCCTTAGAAATGTCACCCGTGGCGATCGGGTGTTCGCCGCCGGAAACCTTTGGAAGCTTGTCGCGGACAGCAATCAGCTTGTCTTCCTTGCGGCCATTCAGTGCGACCTGAGCGCCTTCTTCTGCAAAACGAAGGGCTGTGGCCTCACCGATACCTTGGGACGCACCCGTAACGAGTACTTTTTTTCCGGCGAAACGATTGCTGTAAGGGGCGGGCATAGGTCCTCACCTCTCCTTGAACGTCAGGGATTTTGAATGATGGAGTAAAGCATCCTGAAAGAGCTTTCCGTGTCGCCAACGCGGAAGAAAGGGGAAGGATGCTTTTCAAACTGCGATGTTTTCATAATTAAAGGAAAACATCGCAGAATTGGGGAAGGCTCAGGCGGCCTTCATGGTCTTGGTCAGGTTCTCGAGAACCGTTGCAGGATCTGTGTTTTCAAGAACAGCCACTTCAGCCACAAAGCGCTCCTGTGCAGCTTCAAACAGCTTGCGTTCAGAAAAGCTGCCATCAAGGCTGTCTACGTTGCGGCGCAGGTCGCGCAGCACTTCTGCAATCTGGATCAGATCACCGGAGTTGATCTTTTCCTGATAAGCGACAGCACGGCGAGCCCACATGCCTTTGCTGACATGCGGCTTGCCCTTGATGACCGTCATTGCCTTGTCGACGATGTCGCGCGTTACGATTTTACGCAGACCTGCCTTGCGGGCCTTGGCCAGCGGGATACGCAGGGTCATCTGGTTGCCAGGGAACGAGATCTGGATCATCTCGATCATGGTATCGGCCACTTCGACCATACCGATCTTGTCCACCCGGCCTACGCCATGCGCTGCGTAAACGATGGAGTCACCCTCGCTGAACGGATCTGAACCGTGCTCGGGATCGGTCTGACGGGCGGTATTCTTGGCTGCGGCACGAGCCATTTCGTCGGTCATGCCGCCCTTCGGGGGGGTCTTGAAGGTGTTCATAGCTCTGGACAATACCAGAAAAACCCCCTCCTGTCCTGCATTATCCGATCTGAATCATGCCTGCACCCCGTGCTTAGGCTGGATGGGAGCCGGCGCAGGCTCTCCAATGGGTTGCAGAAGATCCCGCTCAATAGTCCGGGCCATGGTGTGCATTGGCAAGGCATGGACGCTGGCGATGAACGGTTCCTGAAGGTCGCGGCCACTGCGATCCAGCATCTGGAACAGCAGACCGATCACACTGGAGCCAAGCGGCGTGATCCAGCCCAGTGTCTGAACTGCTGACAGGGGCAGAATGATGCAGAACAGATGCGTGGCGAGTTCAGGAATGACGGAATACTGCACTGGAAGCGGTGTGTTACGGATACGCTCAAGACCGCCCTGTGCGTTGGCAATATCCGAAAGAATACGATCCACCGTGCCATGAACGGCACCGTCAATGCCTTTGAGTTCTACTTCCTGCTGCACTCCAAGGCCGATTTCGTAAAGCAGGGCATTCGCTGTGTTGGAACAGGCAAAAACCTTGCTGCGCACGTCAGCCGGGAGCAGTCTTTCGACTTCCTCACCGGTTGAATCTCCGCGGAGTGCCGCACGCAGGACGTGCGGGTAGGCAGCCATATACCGTGCAAGATCGGGGCGACCGCCCAGCAGGGACGCCGCTTCACGACCAAAGGACCGGCAGTTGTTGGTGATCGAGCCCCAGAGGGTCCGCCCTTCCCACCAGCGTGCATAGGCAGCGTTGTTACGCATGCCAAGAAAGATGGCCAGCGCAGAGCCCATCAGGGAAATGGGGAGGGCAGGCTGGTCCATCCATTCCTGATGGTAAATCTGGAAAAGGATAACGACCACAAGATCCCAGAGGGCCAGCAGAAGGATAGGTGGCAGGGATTCTCTGAAGAGAATGGCCAGGCCGTGTTGGCGATTGACGATCAAGCAGAAGGCTCCTTGCCTGAATGCGGTATGACCTCTGAAACTAACCGTGAAAAGTATGACCGGCCAACACCAAAAGATTTCTAATGTTTTGCGCAGTTTTGCCAGTCAAAACGGGAAAGAAACTTTCCCGCACAACAGCTTTGTTTCACGAGGCCGCAGGAAAGCATAACGCGCCTCTTGCGTCCGGTTTCCCGAATGCGACACCTTGTCGCAACGTATCAGGGAGTCAGTGCACATGGACGTCATTGCAGCAATCGCGTTTGAAGCGGGCAAGCCGCTCGAAATCGATACCGTTCAGCTCGAAGGGCCGAAGGACGGCGAAGTTCTGGTCGAAATCAAGGCGACCGGCCTGTGTCATACCGATAAGTACACCTTGTCCGGACAGGACCCGGAAGGCCTGTTCCCCGCCATTCTGGGGCATGAAGGTGCCGGTATCGTCCGGGAGGTCGGGCCCGGTGTGAAGCATCTGAAGCCGGGAGACCATGTGATCCCGCTTTACACGCCGGAATGTCGGGAATGTCCGTCCTGCCTGTCGCGCAAGACAAATCTGTGCACGTCCATCCGGTCCACGCAGGGCAAGGGGGTCATGCCGGACGGGACATCACGTTTCTCTTACAAAGGGCAGCCGATCCATCACTACATGGGCTGCTCAACCTTCGCGAACTTCACGGTTCTGCCAGAAATCTCGCTGGCAAAAATCCGTCCGGATGCTCCGTTTGACAAGGTCTGTTACATCGGTTGCGGCGTGACCACGGGCCTTGGTGCAGTGATGTTTACGGCTCAGGTCGAACCTGGGTCTACTGTGGCTGTTTTTGGTCTTGGCGGAATTGGTCTGAATGTAATTCAGGGCGCAAAGATGGTGGGCGCAACGCGCATCATCGGCATTGACGTTAATCCTGCTCGAGAAGCCATGGCGCGTCAGTTCGGCATGACAGACTTCGTGAATCCGAAAGATCTTGGCCCCAACGGCGATCTGGTCGGCCATCTGATCGAAATGACGGGTGGTGGCGCGGACTACACGTTCGAATGTGTAGGCAATGTTACGCTCATGCGGCAGGCTCTGGAAAGCGCGCATCGTGGCTGGGGTGTGTCCTGCGTCATTGGTGTTGCCGGGGCCGGTCAGGAAATCAGCACACGTCCGTTCCAGCTTGTGACGGGTCGTCGCTGGATTGGTTCAGCGTTTGGCGGCGCGCGCGGTCGAACAGATGTTCCAAAAATCGTCGACTGGTATATGGAGGGGCGGATCGACATTGACTCCCTCATTACCCACAAGCTCAAGCTCTCCGAGATCAATCACGGCTTTGATCTGATGACACGTGGTGAGAGTATCCGCAGCGTTGTGGAGTACTGAGTATGTCGTCTGAAAACCCAGCTGTAGAAACGGTAGGGCAACATGCCTGTTGTGGCGGCTCCCTGCGGGTTCTGAAACATCAGTCAGAAGTTCTGGACGTTCCGGCTACGTTCTCGATCTTCCTACCCAAGGAGGCTTTGGCCGGCCAAAAGGTGCCGGTTCTTCACGTTCTGGCTGGTCTGACAGCCAATCATGAAACTTTCCTCATCAAATCCAACGCCATTCGTTTTGCTGCAGATCATGGCATTGCTCTGGTGGCGCCGGATACGTCCCCACGTGACACGGGTACCTCAGGCGAAGACGACGCGTATGATCTTGGGTCAGGAGCAGGATTCTATGTGGATGCCACGGCTGAACCCTGGCGTCGGCATTATCGCATGGAAAGCTATATCCGGCATGAACTGCCAGCCCTGACGGAAACGCTGTTTTCGCTGGATGGGCAACGCAGAGGGATTATGGGTCATTCCATGGGCGGGATGGGCGCGCTCAATCAGGCGCTGCAATATCCAGAGTTCTGGAAAACCGTCTCAGCTTTTGCGCCCATCTGTCATCCGAGCATCATTCTATGGGGCCAGAAAGCGTTTGACGCCTATTTTGGCGGGGATCCGTCGAAATGGCGTCAATGTGATCCAACCCTGCTGCTCAGGAACGGCCACAAGCACCCGTCCACAATTCTCGTGGATCAGGGATTGCAGGACCAGTACCTCTCCGATCTGCGGGCGGATGCTCTCGTCGAAGCGGCCAAGGAAAGCGGGCAGGCGCTCGAAATGCGCCATCAAGACGCTTACGATCATTCCTACTGGTTCATCCAGACCTTCATCGCCGATCATCTGATCCATCACGCCAAAGGACTGAAGGCATGAAGCGCCTGGTTGTCGCTGCCCTCCTTGTTCTCGGAGGATGCGTTTCTTCACAGGCACCTGTAGGCCCATCCCTGACACCCGTCACGCATACGGATTTTAGTCACGACACGCTGGCCCTGACCTGGCAGCCAGGATTCTGCGCAAGTGGCGGGGGTTGTATGGCCACTCAGCCGCATAGTCATCTGATTGGTTTGCATGGCCTCTGGGCGTCCGAGCCGCATGCTCTTGAAGCGCAGAATGTCCCGGTTCAGCAGTGGTGGATGAAGGGGTGTGACATCTACGATCACGATGACACACCGCCCAAGCTCCAGCCTGCGACGGAAAATGCCCTTGCGAACGTGGTTCCCCATCTGAAGCATCCGCTGCATGTGCATGAATATACCAAGCACGCCCGCTGCTTTGGATATGATGCAGACCAGTTCTTCGTCACATCCATGCAGTTGCGGGATCGTTTTGCGTCATCCGCCTACGGGCAATGGCTGGCGCAGCATAGCGGTTTTCAGGTGAAGAAAGACGACATGCTGGCGATGTTCGTACAACTGACCGGTGTGCGGGAAGAGCGAGCGCTGCAGTTCCAGTGCGAACCCGATCATGATGGGAAAGTCGTTCTGACGCAACTCTGGTTCACGCTTGATCCGCAGAAACTCTCGACCTTCCCGGCCAATGGGTCTTATCGGTCATCTCCGCAGGTGCAGGATAACTGCCCGGCAACATTCATGATGCCGGGCTGGCCACTCCCTGGAGCACAGGCAGCGGTGACGGATCAGCGTCCGTAAAGTTCTTCGGCGCTGATTTCGGGCTGCGAGGTGTCACGCAGCCCGTCCGGAGTGACACCATGATAGAAGCAGCTTCGACGACCCGTATGGCAGGCCACGCCCGTCTGATCCACGATCATCAGAACCGCGTCCATGTCACAATCCAGTCGGGCTTCCAGAAGATGCTGTTGCTGGCCTGACGTCTCACCCTTCCGCCACAGGGATTTGCGGCTGCGGGACCAGTAGCAGACGCGGCCAGTCAGCAGCGTTTCCCGCAGGGCATCTGCGTTCATCCATGCAAGCATCAGGATAACGCCCTTCGTGTCCTGCGCGATGGCGGAAATCAGGCCATTCGCATCGAACTTCGTCTGGCTGATAATATCATCAACGACGGCGGGGGCAGGCGGGGTGTAGGTCACGAACGCATCTCCAGCGGGAACCAGTCAGGCCAGACAACGGAGACCTGTTTGCCTTCAAAAGCAAGTTCCGGAGACGACCATGCTTCACGGCGCAGCATAGCCAAGGCGCGCGATCCCTGACGGGAGCGCAGTTCTCCAACCTCCTTGTCGCCCATAACGAGCGTCCCGCCTGCTTCAGGAAAAGCCCCATCCTGGATCTGAACGGGTAGGAGGCGACGGCGTAGAAGCCCACGATAATGCGTCCTGGCCGTCAGTTCCTGACCCATATAGCAACCCTTTTTCCACGATACACCGTGCAGAAGGTCCATATTGGCCTCAAGAGCCAGCGTCTTTTCGCTCTCAAAGTCGACAGCTTCGGGGAGGCCTTTTTCAAGTCGTCTTTTTACCCAGACGTCTCCATGCCCTGCCTCTGTCGGGGTTTGTTGTACCACGGCCCGCCACCCTGCACCGTCACAGCGTGGGTCGTTCGCTGCACAAATGGCATCTGCAGGAGCCGGACTGTCTTGGTCGACGATCACCTTAAAATCCGTTGCTTCGATTTTAACGTCAGCGCGCAGGCGGAAGCGGGACAGCTTTTTAACCAGCATGTCGGCGTGATCCGCCGGGCAATCCATCAGAATGCTGTCTGGCATGCTGAACAGGAAAAACTCGCTCAGCCACCGCCCTTGCGGCGTCAAAAGTGCACTCCAAAGAGCCGTGTCAGATGTCAGAAGCTGGACGTCATTCGTGATCAATCCTTGCAGGAAGGAAAGGCGATCAGCCCCTGTGAAGGCCAGAACGGAACGGTAGGACAGCAGATCAAGCATGGAGAAGCACCGGAGTTCTTGAAGGGTGACACGCTCGGGGAAGGCCTTGAGTGGCACATGGGACGCAGTGAAACTGGACCGGTATGATACGGATTATAGTCTTTCTGTACAGGGTCAGGAATTGACGAAATTTTATTGCCGAAAAGTAAAAATTTTGTGGTCTCATGCGTTTGTCACCCGACATGCGGGTTGCGATCCATCATGGAGCAAGAGATATTGGCATGTTACTGAATGTTGGGAATAACATCAGAGTATCCATCGTCCCGGAGTAAAAGCCCTTGTCAGCCGCTGAGATTGTTGACCCTACGCGGAGTCCTGCCAGTAGCCGGCAGAAGGTCCTGCAGTTTCTAGGTCCAATTATTGGCGTTCTGCTTGTTATTGCGGCAATTATTACCATCAGCCTTCACAATTACCGGACCACCCGTCAGGGAGCGATCTCCCTGTCCAGCGATCTGCTGCGAAGCCAGCAGAAATATGTGACGGAAGAAGTCAGGAATTATCTTTCTCCTGCTTCAGACAGTGCTGCCATCGCGCAGGATATGTTCCGTGAGCCACTCACGGACGCTTCGCCAGACGCTTTCATGCTCTATGGACGCTCCATGCTGGCGCACATGCCGCAGGTCGACAGTTTCTATCTGGCCAGTGATCAGAAGCAGTTCTGGATGGTTACCCGGCACGGCAAGGATTACGAGCAGACCCATTTCCAGATCGAAAATGGCCATGGTGTCTATCGTCACACTTACGTTGACCAAAGCGGCAAACCCATCGGGACAGGATTTGATCCGGCGGAAGGATATGATGTTACGGTCCGGCCATGGTTCCGGGGAGCCATCAAACGGATCGGGCGCGGAGAAGGGGCCCTCTATTGGACGGATCCCTACGCCTATCTGGCCGCTCGGGAATTCACCATTACGGCCTCCATGGCCTTCCAGACGAGCGACGGCCATCAGGCTGTTTTTGCAACCAACATTGCCCTCAATCGACTGACCTCCTTCCTGAGTAACCTTCAGGTCGGGCGAAGCGGGAAGGCTGTCATCGTCGATATGCATAGTCAGATCATCGCCGGTCAGACAGCGGGTGATGACGGAACGCAGCCGACCTTTGATCCTGCCAATATGCATCTGGACCCGAAGACGCAGCCGGTTTTCATCCGCGCCCTGAATACCTTCAAAGTGAAAGGTCCCGGTCCGGGCCTTGTGGCGGCGCGAGGAAAAAATTACGTCACCATTGCGACAGCGTTGCCGTTCGTGCATCGCCGATGGGTATTGTTGCTGAATGCTCCCGAGAACGATTTCTCGGACTTTGCCATTACAGCGCGTCGGCAGAATATGTGGTTTTCAGCGCTGGTCGTCGGGCTTGCTTCATTGCTGGCTTTGGGACTGATCATTCAGGGGCGGCGCATCGAACGCCTTCGCAGGCGCATTGAAATCGGTCGTGAGCAGATGCGCGCGGAAAATGCTTCGCTTTACGAGATTGCCAGCACGCCGGATCTGTTCGAAGCGTCTCACGACGTCCCGATCCTGACGGAGGCCCTGGCGGCCCGCACAAATTCGCGTCGTGCCAGCCTGTGGCGACTGCTCCCTGATGGAGAGCGGCTGCTCTGTGAGGATGCTTTTGATCCTGTCCGGGATGTTCACAGTACGGGCATCGAGATTACGAAGCGTGAAAATGCCCTGCTGTTTGAAGCCTTGTTTGAAGGACATTCCCTGTCCATTGACGACGCGCGACAGGATGAGCGCAGCCAGAATTTCCAGCGCATCATCATGAGGTCCGTTGAAGCCACATCGCTGGTGTTTCATCCCGTTATGCGTGGTCATCAGGCTGTGGGTGCCATCGTGCTGGAAAATCCCTCCAGAGCGGATGCGATGGAACATATCGTAGCGATTGTTTCGTCGGTTGTGGCTTTGCGTTTTTCGCAGGCTCTGGATCAGAGCGATCATCAGACCGATGCCCGCCCAGGCGTAACCCATCAACTGCAAGACACGCGTTACGACGAAGGATTTCTTCTGCCGCCGGCATCCGGTGTTCAGGATGAAGCCGTGCCCAGCGGGATTTATCCGCAGGTGCCTGTCATGGTCATTTCATTTGCAGACCCTTATGCCATGGATCGTCATAGCGCCGAGCGAGCGATGAAAGTGGTGTCGTCGCTCAGTGAGGATATCCAGCGTATTTCACGGGAGACGGGGCTTTTTTCCGTACAGGTTGTCAGCAACCGTCTCGTGCTGGTGGGTGGTTGCTCACAGGAGCCGGACCTGAACGCCGTATTGCGCCTTGCAGATGCGGCAGTCTCTATCCGTGAGGCGTGTCTGTCGCTTCTAGCGTCGGTGGATATTGATCCGGTTTTCCGCGTGGGCATTGACGTCGGGCCTGTAATGGCGGCCATGCTGGGCCGTGATCCTGCCGTTTTCAATCTGTGGGGTGAAGCCATCAATGTTGCCGAGTTGCTGGCTGCGAGTGCACCGGATGCGGGAACAATTCAGGTTTCCGAGCAGGCTTATCTCCAGCTTCGGGAGCATTTTCTTTTTCGTGCACGCGGGATGTTTTATCTGCCCAATAGCGGCGTAACGCGTAGCTTCATTCTGGCGGGGCGGCGATGAGAAGTCGCTTCGAGCGTATTTCCCGAATTCAGAATGCACTGGCTTCTCTGGGACGGGTTACGCGTGCCCAGATGCGCTTTACGCTTATGGTCATCGGGGCTGCGTGGGGAGTGTTGCGGCTCGGGCTGTCGCCGACATCCTGGCGTAGAACCGTGCGAATAGAGTTCTGGCATTCGCTCCAGCAGGCGACCGGTGGCGGATTGCTGAGTGTTCTGGTCACTGCGGCCCTGACCGGGTTCGGGATTGTGGCTCAGGCGGTTTACTGGCTGGGCTTCGCGGGTATGGCGCAGATGACCGGCTCCATTCTCTCAACTGTCATGGTCCGTGAAATTGCGCCGGTTCTTGTGGGTGTCATCCTGCTGGGACGGTCCGGGATGTTGATGCTGACGGAACTGGGAACACTCACAACGGGTGGTCAGATGCGGGTACTGACAGGGATGGGTATTGACCCGTTCGTGGCCTTTCTGCTGCCCCGAAGTCTTGCGATGACCATCAGTGGCTTTACGCTGGGGATCATCTTCAGTTTGACAGCCTTGCTGGTGGGATATGCTGTCTGCCGGGTTGAAGACGTCATCACTATGCCGGTCTGGGCCTTTCTGGATCAGGTTGTCAGCAGTATGCATCCGGTGGACTATTTTGCCATTCCGGCAAAGTTCATTTTTAGTGGGTTTGCTGTCGGTGTGTGTTCCTGCCTGTCCGGTATGGACGCCACAACGGAAGATGATCTTGCCTCTCTTTTGCCGCGCGGTTTTGCACGTGGCATTCTGTCCATCATGACGATCAACGTCGTTCTAAGCGTCTGGCTGGACTGATATGGCAGACGAAAGCAAAGCACCCGTCACTGAACTGACCATTCTTGATCCGGTTCTCGAACTGGTGGACGCGCGTCCCCGTTTTGACGGGAGTGGGTTGGCTTCCGTGCGCTACAATCTGCGCCTGAATCCCGGGGACTGTGCCCTGATTGAATGCCGCGATATGCAGCAGGCCAGTCTGTTCGCAGATATGTGCGTTGGCCTGGTTGATCTGGAGGACGGACTGGCCCGGTGCATGGGTCTGGAATGGTCTGATCTGGATGAACGCCGGGCCGCTGCCCTTCGTGGGCGTATCGGCCGGATGGTAGCCAATGGTGGCTGGATCGATCTGTACGGCACGCACATGAACATTCTCTGGCCGCAGTTGTATCATACCCGCGTGCCCGAAGAGCACCTGATGCAGCGGGCGGTTCAACTCGGTATGCAGTTTGGTCTGCCCGGGCTGCCTGTCGTTTCTCCGGGGAAGTTATCTCCACTGGATCGCTGTCGTGCGGATTGTGTACGGGCCTTCCTGGGGGAGCCGTCCTTACTGTTGCTTGAGAACCCGATGGGGGACGCCAATCCCCCCCTTCTGAACGCTTTTCTGTCGGCTCTGACCGATGCGCGGGATCGTGGCTGTGCGGTTGTCTGGCTCGCACCGGATGACACCAGTTGGCGGGCCTATGAAACGGATGCGAGCATACGCCTGCGTCTTTACGATGATGGACTGTTTTCGATGCGAGGGTCTTGATGTTTCGCGTACGCCGCCCCGACACTGCCCGCCCGCTTTTCCAGAACCGCTATGCGGATGAGTGGGTTGGGCTGCTTGTTCTTGCGACCATCATTCTTTTTGCTGTTGCCGTTGCTGAAGCTGGTTTCCTCAAGCAGTGGCTGACGCCGGAAAAAAAGATCCATTTCGTTTTGCCAGAAACAGGCGTTGCTGGCCTCGCGATTGGCGATGATATCGAAATTATGGGCGTTCATGCCGGTGAAATCCGTCATCTGGACCTGAACAGCACAGGGCGCATGTACGCAGAAGGCTATATCGAACCGCAGTTTGTCCCCTTCATCAAGCAGGACAGTTCCGCCGTCATCCGGCACCGTTTTGTTGTTGCTGGTGCCAGCTATATCGAACTGGGGCGGGGGAGAGGCGAGGACATGGACTGGGGCTATGCCGTTCTGAACGCGACTGTGGAGGCCAACCCGGCGGATGTTATCACCCAGACTGTCACAGACGTTCGGAACAAGCTGGTCCCTGCCATGGACAGCGTTCAGGCCATCACCAGGCAGGTCAACGACATGCTGACGGATATGCGGGCAGGCAAGGGCACTGTCGGCGGTCTTTTGTCCAAGGATGACACGCTTCAGCGCGCCAATCAGGCGTTGGAAAATCTGAACGAGGTCATTGCGCGTCTTCAGCCGATCGAGAAGCAGCTTGGGGGAGTTATGACCAAGGCTGATGGCACGATGGAAAACGCCCGGTCTGCGTCTGCAACCTTGAAAAAGAGCATGCCGCAGGTTCAGGAAACGATCGCCCATACCAATGCAGCTACGGCCCAGATCCCGGCTTTGATTTCACAGGCGGAAGCGAGTGCAAACAGTCTGCGCAAGCTGACAGATCAGTTGCGGGGCCTGTGGCTCCTCGGAGGAAGTGCACAGAAAACGCCGTCTCATCGTCTGCCAGCGGAGGCTGTCCGTCCATGAAGCGCATGATGGTTCTGTGTCTGCTGATGGCCGGATGTTCCTCAGTCAGCAAAGGCCCTGATCCGGATCAGGGTTATGAAAATGCGATGGAAACCGGTCGGAGCGCTTTCGAACTTGGTCACCCCGATCAGTCCGAAATTCAGTATCGAACTGCCATGGATCGTGCCTTGATCCGGGATGATGCTGCTCAGATTCATGATGCGGGGTTCAATCTCGCCACTGCGTTGCTGGAGGAAAACAAACCTGCGGATGCCTTGACGGCTTTGGATCGGACGGAAAAAGCTCTGAAACTTCGTCAGTATAGCCAGACCAATGACCTGGAGCTTGTCAGAAGTGCAGCCCTGTACCGGCAACATGATCTGACGGGATCGGAGGCGTCTGCTCTGGTTGCGCTTCAATCACCGGATGTGCAGGTCCGGAACCGGGCGGCTTATCTGGCTGGTCTTGGCGCGGCCGATCAGAAAGACGCAACACAGTTGGCCCGGATGGAAGCATTATTGGCGCCTTCGAAAGAGACTGCCGCGATGTTGGATCATCAGGATCTCGCGGCCCGTTTGGCACTGCTCAATCATGCTCCAGCCCTTGCTTTCGGTCAGGCCATGTCCCTCACGCAGAAAAGACGGGATGCGCAGGATTATGAGGGGATGCGGCGCGCCCTTCTCGTGGCGGCTCAGGCCGCCGAGGCACAGGGAGATACGAGTACTGCCGCAGCCTTGCGCCAGCAGGAGCTATCGAGCCGCAGTGTGCAGGAAACCGGGCATGTGGAGAAAGCTTCCATCACGGTCTCCACTACAAGTGTCCGCGCCGCCACTGCTCGCTGATCGTAACAGAGGCACGCAGTTTTGTAGCCTTTAGGCCGTGGCGCTTGCTTCTACTTCAATGATTGCCAGGCCTTCGGCAACGGAGACGAACTCCGAGCCTCCGTCGACGCGTTCTGTCCCGAAGCGATCAATAAACAGTTGACGTACGGCCGGCACGAAGGAGGTTCCGCCCGTTAAGAAGACGCGGTCGATCCCGGCTGTTCCCAGGCCAGTTCGCTCGAGTGCGTCATCGATAGCGGCGGCCAGCTTATCCAGATCCGGGCTGATCCAGCTTTCGAAATCGGCACGTGTGATTGTCTGCTCGATTTTAAGATCTTTGTGTGCAAAGCGCAGAACGGTGCTGTCCTGCCGGGAAAGTTCGGTCTTGGCCTGACCGATGGCTCGATAGAGGTTCTGCCCTTCCTGATCCTCGATCAGACGCAGCAGATTACGGAGCTTCTGCGGGTCGGATGCTGTCTTTGCGACATCTTCAATGCTGCGGAGGGTCTGTGGCGTGCGCATCAGGGACAGGCGGTGCCAGCGGCCCAGGCTCGCATACCATTCGATCGGAACGGGAAGGGGCTGCCCACCCATGACGCGGTAGGTCGTGTCCCGTCCAAGAGCCGGGGCGATGACATTGTCTATGATGCGGAAGTCGAACTGGTCTCCCGCAATGCCAACGCCTGAATGCCCAAGCGTGACTGTGCGGGGAGAACCGTGTGGGTCGAAGCGCATGACGGAGAAGTCACTGGTCCCGCCACCAAAGTCTCCCACCAGAACAGTCGCGGGGGCATCGAGACGCTGCATGAAGCGCCATCCCGCACCTTCCGGTTCAAGGACAACATTGGGTTCGGCAAAGCCGGCTTCGACAAAGCTTTCCTTGAGACGTTTTACGCCCAGTTCGTCGTCTGCAAGTTCACCGGCAAAACGCACGGGGCGACCAATCGTGGCGCTGACCTGATCCGGGCTGATTCCTGCCTTGTCCAGAAGGGAGCGAAGAAACCGGGCAATCAGGTTCTGAAGCGTCATGGTGGTGGAAAAGACGCGGGTTTCGCGGAAGGAGCCCTGAGCGAGATAGGTCTTCATGGACATGATGAGGCGGCTTTCCGCCGGATCGTCCAGATAGGCTTCGATCGCATCGAGCCCGATGGCGTCCTGAAGAACGCGCTTTTTCCCATCCTGATCGAGCCAGAGGCAGAGCAGGGTCCGACAGGTTTCGGAAGACGGGCTGTCGATGAAGTTGAAGACGGCAGGCTGCGTCGTGCCGTGCTCATCTGCAATGACCACAACGCTGTTAGTCGTGCCGAAGTCGATGCCGACGCGAATTTTTGGCGCTGTGGAAGAATGCGTCGTCATGCTGGCTGGTCCCGTCCCGAATTCGCGAAGGGCGAGGGTTTAGGAAAGAACGGCAGCCGCGCCAAGAGAAAAATAAAGTACGATCTGGGAGAGGCGGAAAGATTCCCAGGGATGATCAGGCTTTTGATGCGTCGTAGAGGTGCTGGGCAGCCTGGATTTCTGACATGTGCGTTTCGGCCCAGTGTGTCAGGCTGGAGACTGCCTCTATCAACGTCGTTCCTAAGGGTTTGAGGCTGTACTCCACTGTCACGGGCACCGTTGGATAGGCTGTTCGTAAAATCAGTCCATCCCGCTCAAGATTTTTCAGAACCTGTGACAGCACTTTCTGGGAAATTCCATGAATATCCCGTTTGAGCGCGTTGAAACGCACAACATCATTCTGAAGTCGGTCAAGGACAAGAAGCGCCCATTTGTCTCCCAGCCTATCCAGGACCATTCGCGTGGGGCAATCCTTGGCATAGACGTTAAAGCAAAGGGATTGGGGGCGTGACGCAGGTTTCTCGGAGGTGACCATGTGTCTGAAAAGTGCCTTCTTGCTTCAGAATGTCTGAACGATCTACCACGACTGGAGCGTTGGTATCAAAAAGAAACCACGTATCAAAATGTGTTTTTGCTATGTGAAAGGGCAAAACAATGTCGAAAGTCTTGGTCGTCTATCATTCAGGATATGGGCACACGAAAGTTGTTGCCGAACATGTTGCAAAAGGCGCTGAGGCGCAGGTGGTGGCCATCAGTGCGGAGGGTGAAATTACCGATGCAGAATGGGCAGCGCTCGATGCGGCAGATGCCATTATTTTTGGTACGCCCACCTATATGGGCAATGTGAGCTGGCAGTTTAAGAAGTTTGCTGATGCCACGTCCAAAATCTGGTTTACGCGTGGATGGCAGGACAAGGTATTCGGCGGCTTTACTAATTCGGCGAGCCCGAATGGAGACAAGCAGGTCACACTGATTACCCTGCAGACGCTTGCGTCCCAGCATGGAGGGATCTGGGTCAGCCTTGGTATGCCACCATCGAATACTCTCGAAGCAACAGCGGATGATCCGAATAATCTGGGTGGTTCAGTCGGTCTGCTTGCGCGCTCTCCCGCAAATGCGGGCGTTGATGGTGTTCAGAAAGGTGACCTGATCACAGCTGAACATTATGGCAAGCGTATCGCTGATATTGCGGCCCGTTTGAAGGTCTGATCAACTGGTTGGAGGTTGCCGGGAAACCGGGCAACCTCCTGCTGCTTTCAGGATAAAGCAGGTTCGCAGGCAGCAACGTCCGGGACGGCAGGGCGCAGCGTGCCCATTTCCGCTTCGGACTGCACCATTGGCGTCATGCCCAGAGCCGACAGAAGCTGACGGTCCCGGTGTTCTGCGGGGTTCGGCGTCGTCAGAAGCTTTTCACCGCAGAAGATGGAGTTCGCACCAGCCAGGAAGCACAGGGCGTGGGCTTCATCCGTCATATTCTCACGGCCAGCAGCAAGACGGACATGGCTTTGCGGCATCATGATCCGGGCCGTGGCAATCATCCGTACGAAGGTGATCGGGTCGACGGCTTCGGCGTTCCCCAGAGGTGTACCTTCGACGCGCACCAGCAGATTGATCGGCACGCTTTCCGGATGCTTCGGCAGATTGGCCAGTGTCATCAACAGGCCAGCGCGGTCAGACAGGTCTTCGCCCATACCGACAATACCGCCACAGCAGACATTGATGCCCGCATCTCGCACGTTGGAGAGCGTATCGAGACGCTCCTGGTAGGTACGGGTCGAGATAATGGAGCCGTAGAACTCTTCGGACGTATCGAGATTGTGGTTGTAATAATCCAGCCCGGCATCCTTGAGGCGCTGGGATTGTGTGGAATCCAGCATCCCGAGTGTGACGCAGGTTTCGAGGCCGAGGGATTTGACGCCTTCGATCATCTCGCAAACAGAATCGAGATCATGGTCCTTCGGGGAGCGCCATGCCGCACCCATGCAGAATCGACCGGCACCCGCTGCCTTGGCAGCGCGAGCTTCTTTCATGACCTTGTCGAGCGCCATCAGGCGTTCGGCCTTCACGCTTTTCTCATGGCGCGCGCTCTGCGGACAGTAGGCGCAGTCTTCCGGGCAGCCACCTGTCTTGATCGAAAGAAGCGTGGAAATCTGCACTTTTGTGGGGTCGAAATAACGACGGTGCAGTTCCTGGGCGCGGAACATCAGGTCCGGGAAGGGGAGGTTGATCAGCGCTTCAACCTCAGCTCGCGTCCAGTCGTGGCGGACGTCTGGCTGTGTTATTTTCTGAGCCGTCACGGGGCTTTCTCCAACGTTGTTGCGTCACACCTACCCAAAATGGCCCCGGCGTGTCATCTCATCGTCATGATTATGAGCCGGAAAACGGACGAGGCAAAGCGATGAAACACTGGCGTATCGAGCAGATGGACTGGGATTCCTTTGATCCATCCCGCGTGGACCCGGATATCATTCCTCTGGTGAAGTCTGCTTCAGTCGTGGAAAAGAACGGTCTGGACTACGCGGAATATTTGCGTCGGGTCTTTGTAGGCGATCCTGATTTCAGTGCTGCCGCGGCCAACTGGGCGGTGGAAGAAGTGCAGCATGGTGATGCGCTGGGTCGCTGGGCGATGCTGGCGGACCCGACCTGGGATTATGAAGAAGCCTTTGACCGCTACAGGGCAAGTTACAAGATTGATGCAGACGTTGACGCGTCCATTCGTGGGTCCCGCACGGGAGAATTGATCGCGCGCTGCATGGTCGAGACGGGGACATCCTCGTTCTATACGGCTCTGGCGGATGCGACGGATGAGCCGCTTCTGAAAGCCATCTGCAAACAGATCGCGGCCGACGAATACCGGCACTTCAAGCTGTTCTATGATCACATGCACCGTTACCTGAAGCGCGAGAAGCTGAGTGTCTGGGCGCGGACCCGCATTGCTTTGGGCCGTGTGACGGAGAGTGAGGACGACGAACTCGCCTCTGCCTATCACACGACCAATGAAGGGGAGGACGTCCCTTACGATCACAAACGCTGCATCGCAGCCTATATGTCCAAGGCTATGGGGTTCTATCAGCAGAAGCATATTGATCGTGTGACGGCCATGATCTTCAAGACCATCGGCTTTACGCCTCACTCAAAGCTTCAGAAGCTTGCGGCCAATGGCGTTTATCGCCTGATCCAATGGCGCAAGCGGGCATTCCAGCGTCAGATCGCGGCCTGACAGACAGAGTACCTTACTGAAATTCACAAGACGGCAGATGCGTTTTCATGGCATGAAGAGACGCATTTTCTGTCTTGAATACTGGAGCTTGAGAATGGACGTCCGTTCACTTCTGTCCCGCCGCTTCATCTGGGGGGCCGCAGCCCTGATGTCCGTGGTGGGTCTATCCCAGGGATTTGCTGCGAAAGCGGACCCATACTCCCTCCCGATTGCAACTTCCGGCCCGATCAAGACTGATGCGCCTGCAGGGACAACAGTGGCGAGCCAGCAACTGGCACGTCAGGTCGGATACGCCCAGTTTACGGCTGCGGACTGGCATGTTGGCACGGTGCGTCACATGGTCATGTTCAAGTACAAGAAGGACGCGACGCCTGCCCAGCGCGCCGAAGTTGCAGCCCGTTTCCTACACCTGGCGCAGGACAGTCGTCGCCCGGATGGACGCCCCGTTGTCGTGAGCCTGGAGACAGGTTTTCAGAACAGCGGCGAAGGCGTTGAAGGCGGTCTACAGCAGGCTTTCCTTGTAACGTTCCGTTCGGAAGGCGATCGCAATTACTACGTAGGCAAACCTGTTGTGACGGACCCGGCCTTCTTTGATCCGGCTCATGAAGCCTTCAAGGAGTTTGCAGGGCCGTATCTCGATAAGGTTATGGTCTTTGATTATGACGTGCTGGCGGTGTCAGCTCCGGCAGAAAAGGCCCGCAAGGCTTCCCGTAAAAGCGGGAAGTAACAAAAAGTCTCCATTTGTATGGACGGCTTTTTGACGACGTGATCTTTTATGCCTCATGCTACGGCAACAGCCAGAACATGAGGCATAATGTGAAGACTACAGTTTCTGTTAAACGTCGCCTGACGCAGGGCGCGAGCTTACTTGCGCTGGCCATGGGGCTGACATCTGTCAGCGCGCAGGCTGCTGGTTACAATTCAGGCTGGGGCTTTGATGAGGCCGGCATGAATCGTAGCGTAAAGCCGGGCGACAACTTCTTCGAATACGCCAACGGCACCTACCTCAAGAACCTGAAAATTCCAGGGGATATGAGCAGCTACGGGCCGTTCCGCATTCTCTACGAGCTGTCCATGGAGCGCCAGAAGGCGATCCTGAGCGAAGCCCAGAAGCACGTCTCGGCAGAACCGGCTGACGATATGGGCAAGATTGGCACGTTCTACGCCAGCTTTCTGAACCAGAAAGCTGTAGACGCGCTTGGTGCCAAACCGCTGGCGGCCGATCTGGAAAAGATCCGTAAGGTCAGTGACGCCAAGAGCCTTGCAGAAGCCTTTGGATCGTCCCTGAAGTCCATGGCGTTCTCGACGTTCCAGATTGGCGTCGAGCAGGACCAGAAGGACCCGGAACATTACATGCTGATGCTCGATCAGGGCATGAGCATCGGTGTCAGCGGCGGTCTTGGTCTGCCAGATATCAGCTATTACACAGATCCCAAGCTGGCCGACAAAAAGAAGGCTTATCAGGCGTATATTGCCAGGATGCTGACGCTTGAAGGCTGGCCGGACGCTGCGAAGAATGCACAGGCTGT
>NZ_BEWO01000016.1 GCF_002723975.1 Gluconobacter japonicus | reverse complement strand
ATACGCCCTATCCTTTGAAAGACCGTCAGTCCGGCGGCTTTCCTCTGTCTCCAGCGTCCCCAGACGTCAGAATTGACATTTCCTCCTGGGACAAACCTTCCAGCAAACTGGCCCTCCTCCAGTTGGGCACTTACAGCGGTCATTCAGATGGTTTTCTCATCCTGTCCCTCTGTTCCGATAAGGAATGCGCTACGGGCCAAACGGCCTTGAAACAGGCAAAGGATAACGGCCTGACTGCGATTGCACTGGACAGAGTGATCCCGCCCGATGCCCGAACCCTGACATTAAGCCTCAAGAACGCAACCTCATACGTGATGATCTGGTCCACTGTGAAAGATCAGATCGCCTGGCCACGCATCCGTTTCGAAACAGAAGCAGTGCGCGAAACCATGACACCCGTTTTACAGACAGCCGCCGGAGACCTGATCCGACTAAAGAATCCGGCGCCCTATTTCGAGACCGAGGCTCCTTGCACTCTAATCCCACTGGACCGGGAGACCCTCTCTGCACAATGTAAGAAGCCAACCCATCTGATCCGTCGGGAAATCATGCTGCCAGGCTGGGAAGCAGACATAAACGGGACTTCCATCATTCCAGGAACATGGGATGGGTTGTTTGAGCGTATCCCTCTCCCTGCTGGTAACAGCCAGATCCACTTCCATTTTGCCCCTCCCGGAGCAACCTTGGCCTGGATCGCCACAGCGTTGGGGGTGATCCTGCTGATCATGGGTTTCCGCCGCCGCACTCACCGGACCTGAAACGCCCTGCACAAAAAAAATCCCAGCCCTCGAACGAGGACTGGGATTTTTAAGCAGATCCTGTCGAATGATCTTACTGGCAGGCCAGGCACTCTTCGTAATCACCACTGCTCATCTTGCCGCGTGGAGCAGCCTGCGCCGTGGCTTCGTACTTCTCGTCTTCCAGAATATCGCTCTTCACGGCCAGCGTGGAGACCGCATCAGCGCGCTGCACCGACAGGGAGCGGCAGTAATACAGAGACTTTAGACCCTTCTTCCAGGCCTGGAAGTGGATCTGGTGCAGATCGCGCTTATGCACATCCGCAGGCAGGAAGAGGTTGACCGATTGTGCCTGACAGATGAACGGCGCACGGTCTGCGGCATGTTCGACAACCCAGCGCTGATCCAGCTCAAACGCCGTCTTGAAGACGTCCTTCTCATCTTGTGTCAGGAAGTCCAGATGCTGGACTGAGCCTTTGCTCAGAGTGATGTCAGACCAGACCTTGTCCGTGTTCTGGCCACGCTCTTCAAGGATCGTGGTCAGATGACGGTTACGGACCGAGAACGAGCCGGACAGGGTCTTCTGAAGGAAGACGTTGGCGCTGATCGGCTCAATGCCCGGGCTTGCATTGCCCGTAATAATGGAAATGGAGGCCGTCGGAGCAATCGCCAGCTTGTGCGAGAAACGCTCCATAAAGCCATATTCCTCGGCATCCGGGCACGGACCACGCAGTTCCGCCAGCTTCTTTGACGCCGCATCGGCCTGGGCGCGGATATGCTGGAAGATCTTCTTGTTCCAGACCTTCGCCATCACGCTCTCGAACGGGATCATCCGAGCCTGAAGGAAAGAATGGAAGCCCATCACACCGAGACCAACAGACCGCTCACGGGCAGCGGCATACTTGGCGCGCGCCATATCGTCCGGCGCGCGGTCAATGAAGTCCTGCAGAACGTTGTCGAGGAACAGCATAACGTCCTCGATGAACTGCTGATCGTCTTTCCACTCGTCCCAGGTTTCCAGGTTCAGGGAAGACAGGCAGCAGACAGCCGTGCGGTTCTTGCCGTGATGGTCAATGCCGGTCGGCAGCGTGATTTCTGCGCAGAGATTGGAGGTCTTGACCTCAAGACCGGCCAGCTTGTGATGCTCCGGACGGGCGCGGTTCACATGGTCCGAATAAATGACGTACGGCTCGCCCTGCTCCATCCGGGCCGTCAGGATACGGATCCAGAGCGCGCGGGCCGAGACCTTGCGGATAATGCTGTGATCCTTCGGGGAGAGCAGAGCCCATTCCTCGTCAGCCTCGACGGCCCGCATGAAGGCGTCCGTAACCAGCACGCCATGATGCAGGTTCAGGGCCTTACGGTTCGGGTCACCGCCCGTCGGGCGGCGCATTTCCGTGAACTCTTCGATTTCAGGATGCCAGACCGGCAGATACACAGCCGCAGACCCACGACGCAAGGAGCCCTGTGAGATGGCCAGTGTCAGGCTGTCCATTACGCGGATAAACGGAATGACACCTGACGTCTTGCCGTTACGGCCGATGTTCTCACCAATCGAACGCAGATTGCCCCAATAGGACCCAATGCCACCGCCTTTGGAGGCGAGCCAGACGTTCTCGTTCCAAAGACCGACAATCCCTTCAAGACTGTCTTCCGCCTCGTTCAGGAAGCAGGAAATCGGCAGACCGCGTGATGTGCCACCATTGGACAGGATCGGCGTGGCCGGCATGAACCAGTGACGGGAAATATAGTCATAGATCCGCTGGGCATGACCCTGATCGGCACCGTAATAGGACGCAACGCGCGCAAACAGATCCTGATAATGCTCACCGGGCAGCAGATAGCGATTGTCCAGCGTCGCCTTGCCAAAATCCGTCAACAGGGCGTCACGTGAACGATCCACCCGCACGGCATGATGACCGGGAAGCTGGACGACATCGTCGAACATATCCGGCGTTTCGTCCCCTTCCCCAACAGCAGGCTCACCAACAGGATGGTCAACAGGCGGTAGCACGTCATGCGGTCGGTCGGCCGTGTGTGGCGTGTCCATCGTCACGTCATGAAGTGTCATTGCGCTCTGCTCCGGCGGTCTGTTTTTTTCGATTTGATGACCCTCCAATTCCACACTCGCCGGGCTCACTGCAAGCGAACTCTTCGCTTGCAAAATGGAAAGACCTGTGAATTTGGAGCCATCCATATCTAGGGGCAAAAATGATCCACACCCCTATATATTGGGGCAATCGCAGAAAACTGCCACGAGTTCCCATTCATCCCCAAGCAGCTTTCCTACCGTGACATCACAACCACAGGGGCAGAGGATTTTAACCGCAACCTAAGACTGCCTCTTTACGTTGAAGAACCCGACCCCAACACGCGGAGAGCGTCTCATGACCATCAACAAGAAAGCTTCGGCTCACTGGAGCGGAACGATCAAGGAAGGCAAAGGCACCATCTCAACGCAGAGTGGCGCCCTTCAGGATCAGCCTTATGGTTTCAACACGCGATTCGAAGACAAGCCCGGCACCAACCCGGAAGAACTGCTCGGCGCGGCCCATGCGAGCTGCTTCACAATGGCGCTATCTTTGATTCTCGGTGAGGCGGGCTTTACGGCCGACTCTCTCGATACGGAGTCGACAATTTCCCTGGATAAGGTTGGTGACGGCTTTGCCGTTACGAAGGCCCATCTGACCCTGCGCGGCGTGGTTCCAAACGCGACGGAGTCTGACTTCCTCGATGCTGCTAACAAGGCAAAGATCGGCTGCCCGATGTCCAAGGTTCTCAATACAGAGATCACCCTGGACGCCAAGCTCGCCAGCTAAAACGGAGAGGCTGGGATCAGTTATCCCAGCCGCACTGCGCATGATTGCGCAGCAGATGGTCAGCCAGAACACAGGCCATCATGGCTTCCGCCACAGGCACGGCACGGATACCGATACACGGATCGTGTCGTCCCTTGGTGCGAACTTCCACCGAATCCCCTGCACTATTAATGCTAGGCACGGGCGTCAGGATCGAACTGGTTGGCTTGATGGCAAAACGGGCCACGATCGGTTGCCCTGTGGAGATGCCTCCAAGGATGCCGCCTGCATGGTTTGACGTGAACTGCGGCCCCGGCGCGATCGGGTCTGCGTTCTGCTCACCACGAAGAGCGGCGACGGCAAAACCATCACCGATCTCAACGCCTTTCACACCGTTGATGCCCATCAGAGCACTGGCAAGGTCTGCATCCAGTTTGCCGTAGACTGGCGCACCGAGACCCGGCGGGAGGCCTTCAGCAACAACCTCAACAGTCGCCCCGATGGAGGAGCCATCCTTGCGAATGGAGTCGAGCAGCTCTTCCCAAGGACCTACGCTTGCAGCGTCCGGGCACCAGAGGGGATTGCGCTCCACTTCGTCCCAGTCCCACCGGGTCGGATCAATCGTCTGACCGCCGATCCCTGTCAGAGCCGCGCGAATCTTCACGCCCTCCCCGACCAGAGTTTTCAGCAACACACGGGCCACGGCACCGGCCGCAACACGCATGGCCGTTTCACGAGCGGACGAGCGACCACCACCACGGTAATCGCGGATGCCATATTTCAGATCGTAAGCAATATCAGCATGGCCCGGACGATAACTCTGGGCAATCTCACCATAATCTTTCGACCGCTGATCGGTGTTCTCGATCATGAGCGAGATAGGCGTGCCAGTCGTCTGGCCTTCAAAGACCCCCGACAGGATCCGGACCTGATCCGGCTCCCGCCGCTGGGTGGTAAAGCGGGACTGCCCCGGCCGACGACGGTCAAGCCAGGGCTGGATGTCCGCTTCGGACAGCTTCAGGCGGGGCGGGCAGCCATCCACGACACAGCCAATGGCTGGCCCGTGGCTCTCACCCCAGGTGGTAACGCGAAAAAGTTGCCCAAAGCTGTTGTCTGACATGTCAGTCCCCGGAACTGACAGCTGCGATATCCGGAGCGGCCGGGTTCTTCATGCCAACCGTGTGATAGCCGCAATCCACATGATGGATTTCGCCCGTCACGCCGCTGGAAAGATCGGAGAGCAGGTACATGCCCGAACCGCCAACATCCTTCAGGGTCACGTTACGCTCCATCGGGGCGTTGAGCTGGTTCCAGCGCAGGATATAGCGGAAGTCACTGATACCATTGGCCGCCAGCGTCATGATCGGGCCTGCGGAGATACCGTTCACACGGATATCGTCACGACCAAGGTCAGCCGCCATGTAACGCACGGAGGCTTCAAGAGCGGCCTTGGCAACACCCATGACGTTGTAATGCGGCATGACGCGCTCGGCACCGAGATAGGTCATGCTCAGGAACGAGCCGCCGGCATTCATCATGGCAGACGCACGACGGGCGACGGACACGAAAGAATAGCAGGAGATATCCATGGCCTGCAGGAAGGCATCACGCGGCGTATCGATGTAACGGCCACGGAGGTACTGCTTGTCAGCAAATGCGATGGCGTGAAGCACGAAGTCGATCTTACCCCACTTCTTTTCGATCTCGTCGAAGGTGGCATCGATTGCGGCGTCATCGCTGACGTCACAGGGCAGAACCAGATCAGAGCCAACGCTCTCTGCCAGCGGACGAACGCGCTTGCCAAGAGCCTCACCCTGGTAGGTAAAAGCCAGTTCGGCACCCTGGGCAGCACAGGCGCTGGCAATCGCCCAGGCGATGGAGTGCTTGTTCGCAACGCCCATAATGACACCGCGCTTACCCTTCATGAGGGTGCCGGTCACGGGAGCCGGGATGTTGTCTTCTGTTTCAGACATTGGAGGTTTCCTGAATCGCATTGGCGTATTAGCGCCGTGGTCGCACAAGAGATGCCAGCAAACAAGAGTAACACGACACTCAATGCCTCTTCGACGGCAGTTTTCAGCCGCAGTGTGGATTTCCGGCCCATGAGACAGGTCAAGGCATCTCTTCTTTTGTCCTCTATATAATGTAAGCGACCCTACAATTCGGGACCGTCGATTGACCGGGTCTGTTCCGGGGGCCGGACGGAACCGCTATGGTCTTCGTCCTGCCCTTTCGGGGCCGTCCCCGCTGCTTCAGGAGACTTCCATGCCCTCTCAGCCCCTTATCGATCTGACTGCCGATCCGTTCGCACTGTTCGCAACATGGATGTCAGACGCGGAAGCGTCCGAGCCCAATGACCCCAATGCCATGGCTGTTGCGACGTCAACGCCCGACGGCCGACCATCCGTCCGGATGCTGCTTCTCAAGGGGGCGGATGAACGCGGATTTGTTTTTTACACGAATGTGGAGAGCCGCAAGGGTGGCGATCTGCTGGCAAATCCTCATGTCGCCCTGCTGTTCCACTGGAAATCCCTGCGTCGGCAGATCCGGATCGAAGGCCCGGTTACGCAGGTCAGTGAAGAAGAGGCAGATGCGTATTTCGCCAGCCGCTCGCCCATGTCCCGCCTTGGGGCCATTGCCTCTGACCAGTCCCGCTCCTTGGATGACCGCAGTACGTTTGAAGAGCGTCTGAAGGCAGCGGAAGAAAAATATGGCGATGGCCCGATTCCGCGCCCGAGCAACTGGACAGGTTTCCGCGTCAGTCCAGACGCCATCGAGTTCTGGCAGGACCGCCCTTTCCGCCTCCATGACCGTGCATTATGGACTCGTGATGGATCCGGATGGAACGTCACGCGTCTTTATCCGTAAAGAGACAGAACATCCTTTTCCATTAGGTGGGGAGCCTTACGTTATGCTTATCGAAATCAAGAATATCCTTCTCCCCCTCACCGGGGCCGACGACCTTGACTCCGTCATGTCGGTCGCTCTGGACTTTGCACATCGTTTCAACGCGCATCTTTCTGCTGTCGTTGTCGGATCAGATCCGACCGAAGTGGCGACACTGGCCGGCGAAGGTATTTCTGCCGGCATGGTCACGGAAATGATCGACGCGGCAGCTACAGAAGCACATCGTCGCGCCATCAAGATTCGCCACAGCTTCGATACTTTCGTGCACCAGAACGGCATCCGCCGCGTCGAAGCCTCCAAAATCGGCATGACCCTTGGGGAGGGTGTCAGTGCCAGCCTCGAAGTCCTGGACGGGACGGAGCATGACGCGCTGACATGGCGTTCACGCCTGGCGGACATGACGCTCGTGCCGAATCTCATTTCCGCTACAGACCCTCGGGCATCCGAGACGCTGCACGCCATTCTCTTTGATAGTGGTCGCCCGCTTGTCATTGCGCCGCCGATCGTTCCCAAGACCGTTGGCCGCCGTATTGCCATTGCCTGGAATGGTACGTCTGAGGCGTCCCTCGCCCTGCGTTGCATCCTGCCATGGGCGCACACAGCAGAAGCCGTGCAGGTTCTGACCTGTCAGGAATATCAGCGCCGCGGTCCGACGGGCGACGATGTGGTTCGTTATCTGCGGATGCACGGCATTTCCGCTACAACACAGGCTTGCGACCCTATCAACAAGGACGTCGGTGCGGGTCTGCTCAAAGGCGCTGAAAATTTTGGCGCTGACATGCTCAGTATGGGCGCTTACTCCCACTCACGCCTGCGCCAGATGATCCTTGGCGGCGTCACGCGTCATATTCTTGAGAACATGAAGCTGACTGTTCTCATGAGTCGCTGACATCAGATCATGCGTCCTTTCCGGGTGTTCCGCGTTGAAGTTGTCATCCGACGTTTCACACAGCCTTCCGGAAAGGACGTTCCATGCTTTCCCGCCTAGCCGCTCCGCTTTTCTGTCTTGCCGCTGTTACAGGCGCATCTGCTCAGGCCATGGATAACCGCCTTTCAGCGGATATCTCCTCATTCACTCTTCAGGAACCGTCGGGCCAACTAAGCCTGCATCTTGTTCCTTCCACCACGCTGATCTCGGGCTACAGCAGCCCGTTTTATAGCCGCAACCCGCAAACCGGCGGCATAACACTTCATACTGATGGTCTTCAGCCGCCAGTCCGGGGCACAATTGCTCCCGAGACCCTTCTGCGCGAAAATTCAGCTTGGTACTTCCAGCAGACTTCTTCCGATCTGGAAGCCGCCCTGCACATCGACCGCATCCCAAAGAACGGCCGTATCACCATTGGTCGTCTGACGTCCCAGCAGGGTGTCATTGCCGAACTCAGAGTCGAAGGCGACAGGGTCCTGGCCATTGTGAACAACGGAACATCCACCCAGAAAGTAGTCGCTGGCACCGTCTATCCGCAACAGACCGTCCGATACGCCATACACACAACACCTAATGGTTTACTGCTGATCTCCGTTAACGGAACGACAAACCACTTCTCGCTTCCCTCTGCCGCAACAACACAGGCCCTGTGGTTTGAAGCCATCGCAGGCGAACAGGGTTTCCATAGGCCCAGCCATTCGGACGCAGCCCGCGTAACGTTCACGGGACTTCAGGTTCACCATCAGGCAACCTGACAGTCTGTCACAGAGTTTTGCGAGCCAGCCCGGACCATGCTACCCGACTGCCCATGATATCGCCTGCGCGCATGATCCGTATCTGGCTGGGTGCCAGCCTGCGTTCCACACGCTGGCAGGTAAGCGGCTCACAGGACTCCAGGGATCTTCTGCTACAGCCAGATCAGGGATTGGTGGTCGCTTTCTGGCACCGTTCCCTGACCCTGGCTCCGGCGCTCTGGTTCTGGGCAACCGCTCATGAACCTCGCCTGCGACTCAGGGTGCTCATTTCCCGAAATGCGGATGGCCTGCTAATTGCCGACGCCGTCCGTCCATGGGGAATTATTGGCATCCACGGATCGTCTTCCAGAAAAGGCAAAGATAAAGGTGGCGCCGCTGTCATGCGTACCGCGCTCCGGGAACTGAAGGATGGTGCTTTCGTCGCCATTACGCCGGATGGTCCCCGCGGCCCTGCCGAAGATGTCCAGCCCGGCGCAGTGGCGCTCTCCCGTCTGGCAAAATGCGCCGTTATCCCTATGGGTCTCGCCTGTAACGGCATCCATCTGCCCTCATGGGACAGAATGCTGTTTCCGCTGCCTTTTGGCAGAGGATCACTGGTTGCCGGGGCACCACTTTTCCAACCTGATGCAGAAACCTTGAAGAAAGCCCTGGAAACGGTTTCTCAGCAGGCAGAAAGCACCGTACGGCGACAGAATTTTTCCGTCATGGATCGGCTCTGGGCCATCATCGGAACACTTCTGGCCCCGTCCCTCACCATCATGCTTCGTTTTCGCGTCCACCGAGGGCGTGAACTACCAGACAGATTGCGGGAACGCATGGGCTTGGGTGGTGGTGTTCGACCAAATGGGAAACTTCTCTGGATCCATGCCGCCAGCGTTGGAGAAACGCTGTGTGCCCGCCCGCTGATGGACGATCTGCTTGCACGACAGCCTGACCTGAAAATTCTGTTCACAACGGCCACAGTCACGGGAGCGGAAATCGTCGCGGCACATCCGGAGTTTGGCAAACGTGTTCTCCATCGTTTCATCCCTCATGATGTGCCGCGCTGGTTCGGTCGCTTCCTCAAACGCTGGAAGCCCAATGGCGCCGTTTTTGTAGAAAGCGAACTCTGGCCCGGGATCATTACAGCCTGTTGCCGCCAGAACATTCCCACAATGGTCGTCAATGGCCGATTGTCGGATCGTTCCGCACATCGCTGGGCCAAGGCAGGACCTTTGGCGCGCCGGATGTTTTCACGCCTGAGTTGGGTCGCGGCTCGCGGGGCTGAAGACGCCACACATTTTCGCAGTCTTGATGCCAGTCCGGTTTACGAAGACGGGGATCTCAAACAGGATGCCGCCCCTCTGTTCTGCGACGAGCAGGAACTGAAGCGCCTGCAAGCCCTCATCGGTGATCGTCCGGTGTTTGTGGCGGCCTCCACGCACCCCGGCGAAGAAGACCTGGTTCTGGAAGCCGCAGCGATCGCGCGGCAGAAGACACCTGATCTGCTGACCATTCTCATCCCCCGTCATCCTTCCCGAGGCGAAGAACTGGCACAACAGTTCGGGCTAAACCGTCGGCGGTCTCAAGGTCAGGACCCAGACGCCACAACCTCCGTCTGGATTGCGGATACGCTCGGAGAACTGGGGCTGTTCTACCGACTGGCAGACAGTTGCTTCATCGGCAATTCTCTGGCTGGCAAAGGCGGCGGACATAATCCGTTCGAACCTTTGCGTCTGGGGATCCCAACCGCAACTGGCCCGTTGATGACCAACTGGCGTGAAGCCATGATCCTGCTTCAGGATTATCTTCACATCGTCAGGGATGTCGCTACTCTGGCAGAGTGGATGACCACAGCGCACGCCACAGCTTCGACGGGGGAACTTCAGCGCTCCGTAGTGTCGAAGCTGAGCCCTCGTATTCTGGAGACACTTGAACGATGAAGCTGCAGGCTCCGCGATTCTGGTCCGTTCCCCGGATAGGGCCTGCCGCGTTTCTGCTGCGTCCGTTCGGAACCATTGCGACTCGCCTGACACGCCGCCGTCTCAAAAAATCCGGATTTCAGGCCCCTGTTCCTGTCCTGTGCTGCGGCAACATAACAGTCGGCGGAACAGGAAAGACTCCCCTGACCCTCGATCTGGTCCAGCGCCTTATTGAGCGTGGACATCATCCTCATATTCTCAGCCGTGGTCATGGCGGACGCGAACGTGGACCACTGGAAGTCAATCCCGGCCGGGCCAGCGCCAGGGATGTGGGCGATGAGCCCCTCCTTCTCGCCCGTGCCGCACCGACATGGATCGGGCCCGATCGGGGCCAGACTGCACGCCTGGCCATTGGTCAAGGAGCCGACTGCATCGTGATGGACGATGGCTTCCAGAATGCGAGTCTGCACAAGGACGTTTCGATTCTGGTTGTGGACGGCGCAGTCGGCTTCGGAAATGCGCAGGTCATGCCGGCTGGCCCATTGCGTGAACCGATCATGGACGGGCTAAAGCGGGCACAGGTTGTGGTCATCATTGGTGACGACCGTCATAACCTTCTGCTGACCCTTCCCCCATTCCTGTTCAAAACGCAGGCCCGACTTGTTCCCGGACCAGAAATCCGGGGCCTTCAGGGGCGTCGCGTGGTGGCCTTCGCGGGCATTGGCCGCCCGGAAAAGTTCTTTTCCATGTTGCAGGATGCCGGCGTAACTCCCGTACGCTCCCTGCCCTTCCCGGACCATCACACCTATTCCAACAATGATATTCAGCGCCTTGAAATGCTGCGCCGGGAATCCGGCACCACTTTGGTGACCACAGCCAAGGATGCGGTCAAACTTCCTCCTGCCTTTCGGGCGCAGGTCACGGTCGTCAATGTCGAGCTGCTCTGGGCAGACCCCAAGGCACCCGACCATATTCTGGATCTGCTTTTTCCCCTGTCATGACCTCTCTTTCATACCGGGCAGAAGCCCTGATCGTGCGCATCCTGCTGGGCGGGCTCCGCATTCTGCCACCTTCCGTGGCCTCTACCCTCGGTGGATCGGTAGCGCGAACAATCGGTCCACTTTTGCCAGTTTCCAAAGTAGCAGACCAGAATCTGCAGCTGGCCATGCCACAGATGACCCGCGACGAACGCCGCAAAACCGTTCGGGACTGCTGGGACAATCTGGGGAGGACCGTTTCAGAGTTTCCCCATGTTGGACACCTGAAGCAGAACACGCCCTCTGGTCCGGGATGGCAGGTTGAAGGGGCGGAACATCTCGAAGCTGCCAAAGCCACGGGACGACCGATCATTTTCTTTTCCGGCCATATTGGGAACTGGGAACTGATGCCGCCGGTCGTGGCCCGTTTCGGCATGCCATTCGCGTCTTTCTACCGCGCGGCAAGCAATCCCACAGTGGATTCCATCATCCATGCCCTTCGACGGGAAGCCATGGGAGCAGACGTTCCCATGTTTCCAAAAGGCTCCAAAGGCGCACGTGCAGCCCTCAGGCATCTCTCAAAAGGTGGCCATCTCGGCGTCCTGGGCGACCAGAAAATGAACGATGGCATCGAGGCTCAGCTCTTTGGCCGCGCCGCAATGACAGCCTCGGCTACGGCAGTGTTTGCGCTGCGACATAACGCCCTGATCGTAACGGGTCATGTCCGCCGAGATGGTCCGGCGAGACTCGTGCTTGTTGTAGACGAACCCATTGATTTCCAGCCGACACAGAATCGACAGGCTGACATTCGGGCTCTGACCCAGCGCCTCAACGACCGGCTTCAGGAATGGATTGAGGAACGCCCTGGGTCCTGGCTCTGGCTTCACCGGCGCTGGAGCAAGGACCTGTATCGGAATATGACAACAACATGTTGAGCTATGCGTTTTTCGCATGGCAGATTTGCCACAGTGGGGAAAGTTTATGTCGCCAGACGGGGTTTTTGCGTCATTTAAGATTGTGAAAGGCCCCGTTTGGATTTTAGCCTGACCTCATCGCAATCACCGGGCTCTTCCGCCCCGCTTTGATGAGGACTTACCTGATGGCGCAGGCAACTCCCCTTCTTGACCTTTCCTCCGTTTCCATGGGTGGGAATGTCATTACCCTGAGACAGGGTGTACTTCCTCGTCACCGCGAATATCTGTCCCGGTGGCTCGAAGCTGGCATGCGGATGGGTCTGTTCGATGCAGAGATCACTCCGGTCGACTCTGGCGTTACCAATTTTGATGGAACGACCCCGATCGAGCATGTTCTTGTCTGGGTCCGTGAGAATCCCGACCCTGCCTACATGCTGCGTCCACAAGGCATGCGCTGGGTTCTGATCGACCATCTGCGAAATCACGAACTCGGTAGCTACGCCAGCTTCGAGCTGGCTCTGCACACCATTCGCCCCGTCCTGCCGCTGGCAGAAACATACGCCGCCTGACAGCGCTTTGAGGCATCAAACCGCCTCTTTCTGCTGTTCCCGGCATCTTGGCCAAAATCAGGCATAAAAAAACACGCGCTGGTCGCCGCAGACGCGTGTTTCTTCCTTTAAGAAATAAGACGCTTTCTTAGCTCGGTCGGGCCGCGATATCCCGCGATGCTGGAACAATAATCCGGGCGCCGCCGCCACGCTGGATCTGATAGATAGCCAACGCGCGCGTTACATGCCCGTCCGGACGCAACCGGAACAGACCGTCCACCCCCATATAACCATCCGCCCGTGTCAAGGCTACCGTCGTAGGGCCACCCTGCTTCATCAGACTTCCAGCCAGAGCGGCCGCATCATAGGCAAAGTCCGTGACCGGGGACGGTGCCTGCTTGTAGACGGCCTTATATTGCCCGACATATCCGTTGCGATCCTTGGCGTCCGGCGCAGCGTACCAGGCACCATGCAACGCACTCAGCTTGCCATCAAACGCCTTCCAGAGCGCCGGCCCCATGATCTGAACCTGACTGGCGTCAATGTGATCATCGCGCAGAGCAGTAATGATATGCCCCAGTTCCATACCGGTGTCGGCCAGAACCAGCGCGTCAAACGGCGGCGGCGGAACAGGAGAGGCTGCAACAGGCTGCGAAGGTGTTGCCTGAGCCGGAGTGGCAGCAGTAGCCGAATCGGGAGCAGCTTCTGCGGTCGGGTCAACAGCAGACGGACCGGGTGGTACTGTCGGCGCAGGAGCAGGAGGCTGACGGTTCGCGATATCCGACAAGCCCTTCAGGCCATCATCAATGCTCTGGGCATCCATTGCGTGGAAAACGATCTTCGGCTCGTTCAGACCGTCATCGCGACAGGCACGCTGAAGCCCCTCTGCCATGGCGTGACCAAGCGCATTGTCAGGCAGGAAAGCAGCAAATGTTTTGCGACCCGTCGCCCGCGCGGCGTCCACCATGCGGCGAACCTGCTGCTCCGGTGTCAGACCCATGACCCAGACGCCCGGACGCGCCTGTGTCGAATCGCTTGTGAACGCCAGGACAGGCTTGCCTGCTTCCACAGCCAGTGGCGCAACAGCGGCCGTTTCCGTAGCGGTCAACGGCCCCAAAATCATCGCATCACCACGGGAAAGCGCATCATGCGCTGCCTGTGCGGCACCTCCTGCGGCGTTGCTGTCATGAATATCCAGCGTTGGAGACCCTTGGGCAGAAAGAGCAAGCTTGGCGGCGTCTCGCATACGACCACCAATCGCTCCGTATCGCCCCGTCAACGGCAGAATCAGGCCAACGTCATGCGCGCCCGGCGCCTGACTAGAGCCAGGAATACCGCCCACACCCGGGATCAGCGAAGAGCCTCCGCCGGAGCAGGCGGTCAGCGTCAGGAAGGTTCCAGCGGCGAGGCCAGTGCTTACACCCTTGCGCAGACGGCTCATCGGTCCAGAATAGGGCCTTGAGTTCATCACCGAGGATGCAGATGTCCGAAAAGTCATGTTCCGCTGAAACTCCCTTGAGCGATACGGCTGAAATATTAACGGCCGCCCCGCCATCGGAGCATGGCCCGAAAGTGGGGGGACAACTGATATTGGTTGCGACGCCAATCGGCAACCTGGCCGATATCAGCGAACGCGCGATAGAGACCTTACAGAGCGTTGAGGCGATTTTATGTGAAGATACGCGGGTTACGGCAAAATTGCTGATGTCCCGCAACATCTCCACGCCCACCAGAACGCTGCACGATCACAACGAACAGGATCGCACCCCGTTTCTCATTGAAAAACTTTCTGCAGGCGCACGATACGCCGTCGTGTCAGACGCGGGCACCCCACTGGTCTCAGACCCCGGCTACCGTCTGGTGCGAGCAGCCATTGCCGCTGGTATTCCCGTTACGGCCATTCCTGGCCCGAACGCGGTCATCACTGCTCTGACGCTGTCTGGCCTGCCCCCCCTACCCTTCATGTTTCTCGGCTTTCCGGCGCCACGCAGCGAAGCCCGCAAGACCGGCTTTGCAACGCTCCGCGCAGCCGAACAGGCTGGCGTACGCTCTACGCTGATCTGGTATGAGGCACCGCATCGTCTGGTTGAAACACTGGAAGATCTGATTGAGGTGTTCGGGCCCGATCGCGAGGCCGCCGTTGGTCGCGAACTGACGAAGCGTTTTGAGGAAATGGTGCGCGGAACGCTCACAGAAGTGCTGGCTCATTTCCAAACAACAGCACCCCGCGGAGAAATCACGCTTCTGATTGGCCCATCAGCAGAAGATGACAGTGGCGCGGATGATCTGGATACGCATCTACGACAGGCTTTGGAAAGCCATTCGGTCAAGGACGCTGCAACGCTTGTCGCCGGGATTGTGAAACTTCCAAAGCGCACGGTTTATGCCCGTGCGCTGGAACTCTCAAAAGAGATGAAGAACTAAGTCCTCAGTCTTCGGATTTTGGAAGCGTGAACAAAGACTGGGACACGCTTCCACCTGTCTTTACATCCGACAGAGCAATGCGGGTCGTTCGCCCCTGCGCATCTACGACTTCCCATCCCAGAAGAGCCAAAGGCGCCTCCGAAAATACGAGGGTCAGGTTCCCCTCACCTGGGTTATCGGTTTTCTCAACCTGAAGGTGGATCTGACCGCTTTTGCGCTCGAATCCCGTAACAGTCACGTCCCCAGACAGTTTCAGGTCAGGACGAAGCAGAAGGCCCAGGGGGGTGCGGTCCAGCGGAATGACCGTGACCTGTCCGACGCTGCGATCCTGAAACACGACCTTCCCGTCATTCGCGACCAGCAGAAGCGGGCTTGGGCTATCATAATCGAAACGCATCCGCCCCGGACGATCCAGCGTCGCCGTTCCACCAACGGTTTTGCCATCGGGAGCAATCTGCTGAAAGCGGGCCTGAAGGACCGTAATCTGACCCAGCGTATCCTGAATACGGGCGACCCATCCCTGATCCACAGGACGAAGCTGCGCCGGAACAGCCTGCGCCAGAGCAGGAAACGGGAGAGCAGCAACGGACATGAAAGCGCTGGCTACAGCCGCGCGAAAGAAAAGACGGTTCATCATCCCTCTGGAACTACCGATCGGGGAGCGGGTTGCAAAAAGCACCCGCTTTCCCGATTCATAGCGCCTCCCGATAAAAACCGGAATGTTCAGCTTCAGATTGAAGCTTCGCGGAACAGCGGCTTCACGCTGCCGCCCCATGCGCCCTCATAAAGGGCCAACCAGTATTCGGCCTGATTCGGGCCACCTTCTGCAATCAGATGCAGCGGATCAAGGAAGTGAGCCTCATTACGAACACGCGCCCGAAGTCCCTGCTCTGCCAGTGTCAGAACCCGCTTGGCCAGAGCTTTCAGACCACCCGGGAATTCAGCCTGCATTCCCTTTGCGGGTACATCGGCACGAAGCTGCTGATAAACCTCCCAGGGCTGTTCCAGAACCAGCTTTTCAGCCGCTTCCAGCGTGGCCGGATCATACAGAAGACCAACCCAGAGTGCGGACTGCGCAACCATCATCTCCGGCTTACCGGCATCCGCGCCACGCATTTCCAGGAACTGCTTGAGCCGCACATCCGGAAATACGGTCGTCAGATGGTCTTCAAAATCGCCGATGGTCGGGGTCAGACCTTCCAGACCGGGCTGTGCCTCGCCATTCAGCCAACGAAGGAAGGAACAACCACTCACGTCGATATTCTTTCCATCACGGGCGACGAAGTACATCGGAACGTCCAGCGCCCAATCGACATACTTTTCGAAGCTGAAATCTTCTGCGAAGAACAGGGAAGGCTGACCCGCACGCTGGTTATCAGTGTCCGTCCAGATGCGGGCACGGTTGGACATGAACCCGTTGGCCTTGCCTTCCACGAAAGGTGAATTGGCAAACAGCGCCGTTGCCAAAGGCTGAAGCGCCAGAGACACACGCATCTTGCGGGCCATATCCGCTTCGCTGCCAAAGTCCAGATTAACCTGTACGGTGCAGGTCCGCGTCATCATGTCCAGACCGAGGCTCCCGACCTTCGGCATGTAATTCCGCATGATGGCGTAGCGGCTTTTGGGCATCCACGGCATGGCATCCCGGCCCCAGAGCGGCTGGAACCCAAACGGAAGGAAGCCAATTCCAAGCTCGGAAGCCGGACCACGAATCAGGTCAAAATGCTCCTGCATTTCAGCCTGCGTTTCCTGAAGCGAGACAACTGGCGCACCCGAAAGTTCAAACTGCCCCGCAGGCTCCAGGGAAATCGAGCGACCTTTCTGGCTGTTCTGACCAGCCAGACCAATCAGCGCCTCTCCATCATGAATCGGCGCCCAGTCCGGTCCTTCCAGCTTCTGAAGAAGAGCACCAATACCCTTAGGTTCGTAGGGAGGAGCCGACAGCAGCTCACGCCCGTCATCCTGTCCCGGCAGCACAAACCCGAACTTTTCATGCTCGGTGCCAATCTTCCACTCAGACTGCGGCTTGGAGCCACGCTCCAGAACCTCGACGAGCTGCGCCCGATTCTCGATCGTTGCGCTATTGGACGTGCCGGGATTGGACATGGCGGTTTTGCCTCGGTTTAAAATCGTTGTTCGATATTGATTGAACTTGTAGCAGGTCAGACGATCCTGTCACCCTCACGCGCCACGTCTGAGCGCCAGACGGGACAGGCCAGCACAAACAGCAGTCTCGGCCCGCAGCACAAGCGGCCCCAGCGTCAAAGCATGGACAGCAGAATGACGCTGAAGCAACAGAACCTCAGTATCAGAAAATCCGCCTTCCGGCCCAATCAGCAGCGCCGCCGCTTTCAACGGACCGTCTTCGCCAGGCCGACGCTCCAGCGCCGCAAAAAGCGGCTTGTCATCTGGCCAGGTGGAGAGAACGGTTTTCAACGGTTCAGGCGGGTGAATCATTGGAATATCCAGACGCTCGCATTGTTCAGCAGCCTCGGACGCAATCAGGGCAAGACGGTCCAGATTCAGACGATGGGTATTGGTTCGTTCCGTAATGACGGGTCGGAAGGCGGTCACACCCAGTTCCGTACCCATGCGGATCACAAGTTCTGTCGCGTCCCGCTTCAACGGCGCGAACAGAAGCTCCACACCGTCCGTTGGCTGCGGAGGACGCTCCATTGCCCCAAGGACAATTGTCCCACGGTCTTTGCGAAGGGTCTGGAGCGTCGCAGCCCACTCCCCGTCCGTCGCATTGAAAACACGAACAGCGTCTCCAACAGCCTGTCGCATAACATTGCCCAGGTAATGGGCCTGACCAGCAGGGAGCGGAAGTTCCAGCCCTTCCGTGAAGGTGACATCCAGAACTTCAAGATAAAGACGGGGATCAGATCGGCTCATCCTTTTCCGATAGCGCGCTACAGCCATTGACGGAAGCGCCTCCGCCACGCATCAGGGGCTTTGATGAACAAAACCAGCCCCCACACCGATATCAGCCTGACAGGCTGGACCGGCCGCCTGCCTGAGCCATGGCGGTCCTACGCGCTTCTGGCCCGGCTGGATCGGCCGGTCGGAACGTGGTTGCTGTTCCTTCCCGGCGTGTGGGGGCTTTTCCTTGCGCCAGACGCTCCGCTTGAGCTTCGCATCTTCTACACGGCACTCTTCGCGTTCGGCTCCCTTGTCATGCGGTCTGCCGGATGTGTCGTAAACGACATCTGGGATCGCGATATTGATGCCAAAGTTGCCCGAACCGCTGGTCGCCCCCTAGCCAGTGGTGCGCTTTCCCTGAAACAGGGACTCAAGCTGCTCGCTGCCCTGCTCTTCTGTGGCCTGTGTGTTTTGCTGTGCCTACCCGTGGCCTGCTGGATTCTGGCCCCTTTCGCGCTGATTCTTGTGGCCCTGTATCCCGCCGCGAAGCGTGTTACCTGGTGGCCTCAGCTTGTCATGGGCTTCACGTTCGGTTTCGGGGCCCCCATGGGCTACGCTGCGGCAGGTGGGCGCCTGGATGGGAACGGAGCCCTGCTCTATGGCGCCGTCATTCTCTGGCAGCTTGGCTTTGATACCATCTATGGTTTTCAGGACATGGATGATGATGCACGCATCGGCGTGCGCTCCACGTCCCGCCTTATGGAAAAGCGTGCCAAACCCTTTATCGCCACCTGCTATAGCCTGATGCTGCTGGCTCTGGGGCTGGTCGCCATTCACGCCCATCTGCACTTTGGCTTCTGGGTGTTCTTTGCAGTGGCAGGCCTGCTTCTTCTTCAGCAGGCCCGTACGCTTAACCCCTACGACGCACCGAACTGCCTGCGCCAGTTCAAACAAAACGTCCCGATCGGTTTCCTTCTGGCTCTTGCCTTCATCTGCGGAAGACTTTGAACACCATGCCCGTCAGACTGCAGGACCCAGCGGCATTCATCCGCGACCACACGGCAGTCGAAAGGGCCGGACTTGTGCCGGAAATCGCCCTGCATCTGGCAACAGATATCACTCCTATCTGGCAGGCCAGCGAAGCGTTTCTTGAAGCGCATGGCATTGAGCCGCCCTTCTGGGCCTTTGCGTGGCCGGGCAGCCAGCTTATCGCACGCTATATTCTGGACAACCCTGAGCGGGTTCAGGGCAAGCGTGTTCTGGACGTCGCATGCGGATGCGGTCTAGCCGCCATTGCTGCGGTAATGGCCGGGGCATCTGCTGTAGAAGCCAACGATATCGATCAAATGGCGCTGGAAGCCACTGCCCTGAACGCCACACTGAATAGTGTCACGGTGACGCTTCTTGCTGGAGATCTGGTAGGCTCAAAGCCTGACTGCGATCTCTTGGTCATCGGAGACGTCTGTTACAATGAGGCCATGGCCGCACGCATCATGCCATGGCTGCTGGACTGTGCCCAGCACTGCGAAGTCTGGCTCTGCGATCCCGGACGCCATTACGCTCCCAAACTGGATCTAGACATTCTGGCTCAACAGAACGTCCAGACCACTCAGGAGCTGGAAAGTACCGACCAGCGCACAACAACACTCTTCAGTCTGCGAGGTATTTCCGCCCAAGGCTAAGAGCGGACCCTGTTAACGCCGCGATCATCGCACCGCCAAGGCAGATAAAGGCTGGATGGGGGAAGATTGTGAAAAGGGCAGCCACGAGCAAGGCACCCGTCGTCTGTCCCCCAAGGCGTGCGACTGAGAGCATGCCACTGGCCCCACCTTCCCGGCCAGCAGGGGCCGACACCATGATGGCCCGGTTATTGGGAGGTTGGAACAGACCAAAACCACAGCCGGCCAGAAGGGTCCGCCACGCAATCGCAGCATTGCTCGCATCCAGTGGCAACAGCCAGAGCAGCAGAAAGCCAAAAGCTGTCAGCAGCAATCCCAAAGAAGACAGCACGGATGCAGGAAAACGGTCAGCCACTTTCCCGACCACGAATGACATCACAGCCACTCCAACAGCCCATGGCGCAATCAGAAGCCCAATTGTGGAATCGCCACGATGAAAGGCTGACGCCAAGGTGAAAGGCATGGCGACAATATAGAGGTTTGAGGCCACAAAGCCGAGAAATCCCACCAGGCAGGCCAGCAGAAATGGCCGCCGCGCCAGAAGATCCACAGGAACAATCGGCTCCCGACGCCCCTTCTGATACCGGAGCAGAAGCCACCAGCAGATCAGACCAGCGCCAGTCAGCAGCGATCCCGGCAGGAAGTCGCCGTGCATCAATCCATCGAGACCGATGCCAAGCAACGCAAAAGAAGCCACGGTCAGGATGGAGCCGGGAATATCAGCCTGCGTTTCGCTTCGGGGCGTTTGTGGCAGAGCAAAATGCGCCATGGCGAGAGCCGCCAAGGCCAGAGGTAGATTGATCCAGAAAATCCATGGCCAGGTCGCGACCGAAAGAACAATCGAACCAATCGTTGGCCCTAGAGCCACTCCAATACCCACAAACAGACCATTCAGGGCAATGCCCTTACCAAGCTCTGCATGAGGATAAATGAACCGTACGAGCGCGATATTCACGCTCATGATGCACGCCCCCCCAACCCCCTGGAGGGCCCGGGCCAGCGTCAGTTCCAGCAGGTTCTGGGACAGGGCGCAGCCGACAGACGTGATGAGAAACAGGAAAATGCCAATCTGGCTCATACGGGCAAAGCCTACCCGCGACCCGAAAGACGCCAGAGGCAAGAGACAGGACAGGTTGGCCAACTGATAGGCATTCACCACCCAGATCGCCCGCGAAGACGGGGCATTCAGATCATGGGCGATGGAAGGAAGCGCCACGTTCGCAATGGCGTAATCCAGAACGGAAAGCAGCAGTCCAAGCAGAACGGCTGACATGGCTTTGACACGCTGGGCTCCGTAAAGCCCAGCGTGTCGTTGGTGGTCGCAGTCGAGATCTTTCTCGCCAGCGGCAGCGACTTTCATCACGATTAACGCCCCAGATCCCTCAGTTTTTTACCGGCAAAAAGATTGGTCTCAATCGTCTCAAGAGAGACACCTTTCGTTTCCGGAACCATCATGAGCGTGACAAGCACGAAAAGTCCATTGAAAGCGGCAAACATAATAAATGTTGATGCAGCGCCCATAGCGACCATGACCATCGGGAAAGTCTTGGAAATCGCCCAGTTTGCCCCCCAGTTTGTGACAGTGGAGCAGCCAATTCCGAAATCACGTCCGCGCGTGGGCTGAACTTCGGAGCACAGGGTCCAGACAAGCGGCCCCTCACCGATTGCGAATCCAGCCACGAACAATAGAACAAACCCGCACAGAGCAATCTGAGCCTCAAAGCTCGAAGCGCCGACCGCCAACAGGATGCCCACACCCAGCAACGCCAATCCCGCAATGACGCAGCTCAGGATGAGAAGCGGACGACGGCCCCATTTGTCCACGCAGGCAATCGCCACACCCGTTAGGATCATGTTCGTCAGACCGACAAGTGTCGTAGCCCAGATGGACGCGTTGACACCAAAATGGGCCGCCTGAAAAACGCGCGGCGCATAATACAGCAGGGCATTGATCCCGGTTAGCTGCTGCATGACCTGAAGAAGCATGCCCAGATAGACAGAGCGACGGAAATTGGGATTGCTACGAAACAGGCCGAACCCGGCATCGCTGCTTTTGTGCAAACGCGCCTGAATGTCGGCCAGTTCAGCCTCTGCCACTTCTTCGTCGGAACGCAGGCTGTTGAGAACACGGCGCGCATGGTCCTTGCGCCCTTGCATCATCAACCAGCGCGGGCTGTGCGGGAGGATCAACACAATGCCCAGAAACAGCGTTGCAGGAACCGCCATGATTCCGAGCATCCAACGCCAGTGCTGACCGCTCGCCAGAAGACTGTCAGACACGAAGGCAAGGAAAATGCCGAGCGTGACCATCAACTGGTAAAAGGAAATCATGGACCCGCGAGCGGATTCGACAGTGATTTCAGAAATATAGAGCGGCGCAGCAAATGCTGCGAGACCTACGGCCAGCCCCAGAAAGACGCGTCCGATAATCAGGATCAAAGCAGACGGTGCCAGGGCGCACAGCAGCGTCCCGAGAAGAAATAAAATTGCGGCGACAAGCATGGCTCCAGTACGCCCGTATCGCGTGGAGATACGTCCAGCAATCAGAGAACCAAATGCGGCCCCTGCCATCATGGACGATACAATCCACCCTTGCAGGGCGTCACTGGCCTGAAAATCTGTAGCGATAAAGGGCAGAGCGCCTGCAACCACACCAGTATCGAGACCGAACATCAGGCCAGCAAGCGCCGCCATGATCCCCAGTGCCGTAGCGCGTGCCGTGCTGCGTTGAGGCTCCCCTGAAACGTCCTCACTGCGGACCGCAGCAATCCCGACCATAATTCCTGTTCCTCATCCTTAACTCAGGTCTGGCTCATACCTGACGGTCTTTCTAGGACCGAACACAAACCAACACCAACGTTTGGAGAGGGATAGATATACGAAAAGAGGGAGTTTTATAGTCCAGTTTAGATTTTCTGTTCCGGTATGCGTACGATGCATACCGGAACAGAAAAGAGCATCACTTATCTGCGTAAGGGTTTTTCGTGCCACGCAACTGGATACGAATTGGCACACCCGGCATATGGAACGTCTCGCGAAGGCCATTGACCAGATAGCGCTTGTACGCATCCGGCAGCATTTCAGCGCGGGTCCCAAACAGCAGGAAGGTTGGCGGACGTGCCTTGACCTGCGTCATGTAGCGCAGCTTGAGACGACGACCATCCACCAGTGGCGGCTGATGCCGGTCCAGCATTTCCTCGAACCAGCGATTGAGTTCGCCCGTCGTGACACGCGAGTTCCAGACTTCATAAGCCTTGCGGACGGCGGGAAGCAGACGATGAACACCCGCTCCTGTCAGTGCAGAGAACGTCACCACAGGAATCCCGCGAACCTGCGCCAGGGATGTCTCGATCCGGTCAGAAATAGCCTTGCGGGTCGCAACACGATCTTCAACAGCGTCCCATTTGTTCAAAGCGAGAACACAGGCACGCCCTTCTTTTTCGATCAGACGGGCAATCTGAAGATCCTGCTCATGAACGCCGAGTGTGGCATCAAGGGTCAGGACAACCACTTCCGCCATTTTCAGCGCCTCAATGGACGCAGAGACAGACATGCGCTCCAGGGGCTGCTCGACGCGTGCGCGTTTCCGCATTCCGGCCGTATCAACAAGGCGGATTGGTCCAACCTCATCGAACAGTTCGACCGAAATGGAGTCACGGGTCAGGCCAGCTTCTGGGCCAGTAATCATGCGCTCTTCGCCCAGAAGGCAATTCAGAAGCGTTGATTTACCCGCATTCGGGCGACCGACAATCGCAAGATGCAGCGGTCCAGCCGGACGCTCTTCCTGCTCTTCGCCCTCTTCAGGCTCTTCGTCACGACGACGATGGCGAACCTGGCGCGGCGCGTGTGGCAGGCGGTCCACGATCTCACCCATGAGATCGCTGATGCCTTCGCCATGCTCGGCCGAAAGAGCCAGTGGCGTACCCAGACCCAGCGAATAGGCTTCCAAAGCTGCATCAGTTCCGGCTTTGCCTTCTGCCTTGTTGGCAATCAGCATGACCGGGCGGTTCTGACGACGCAGCCAGTTGGCGAAATGGGCATCCGTGGGCGTGATGCCTGCACGGGCATCAATGCAGAACAGAACCAGATCCGCCATGGAAACAGCGGATTCGGAAGAGGCCCGCATACGCCCGAACAGCGTATCCGGCGCCGCTTCTTCAAGACCGGCCGTATCGATGATGCGGATACGGCGACCGCGCATGAGGGCCTCGCCCTCCTTGCGGTCGCGCGTTACACCAGGCTCATCCGAGACAAGCGCCTGACGGCGCCCGACGAGCCGGTTGAAAAGAGTGGATTTCCCGACATTCGGGCGCCCAGCGATAACAACGATGGGCAGGTTCTCAGAGGTCATTCGTTCAGCCATAGGCCCGCAGAACAGCATCCTGGGACAGTGTCAGCACCAGACCGTCACAGACGATTGGCTGAACCTGGCATGGCGCCGTGGTTTTACGGGTCGATTCAATTTTGCCTGTTACGGCATCAACAACCACCATGCCTTCCTGCGGCAGAGTGGAGAAACAGAGCAGCTTGCCGTTTACCAGAAGAGGACCGACCCATTGGACGGCATCCTTCTGAACTTCCTGACGGCGGAAGCGACGAAGCTGTGTAATCCAGCGCACATGACCAGACAAGCGGTCCAGACAGGCAAGCTGCTGATCCGTGGACAGGACAAACATCCAGTCGCCACAGATTGTCAGCGGTGTCTGGCCGCTGACTTCACGTTCCCAGAGGCGACGACCAGACCGCATGTCCACAGCCACGAGAACGCGGGACATGGAAATGGCGTAAGCTGTACCGTCCTTGATAACGGGGGCGCCACGGATGCACGAGAAATCCAGCATGGCGCCCATGCCGTTGGCACCGCCAAGACTGTCACTCCATACCATCTCACCGGAAGCCGCACGCAGGGCAACAAGATCGCCGCTGCCAAAGCCTGCCAGAACCACACCGTCCACAATCGCAGGCGCGGCCTGACCGAAGACGACAGTGTCCGCACCGGTTGCCTGGTACGTCCAGACCTGACGGCCCGTCGCGGCTTCAAGTGCAAACAGACGCTCGTCAATCGTTCCGAAAACGACCAGCCCGTCTGCGATGGTTGGAGCAGAACGGCCCGGCGTTCCAAGATCGACAGTCCATTTTATTTTGCCGGTTGCAGCATCGACTGCCAGCGCCTGCGCTACACCATCAACGATGTAAAGCGTGTCACCTTCCAATGCGACACCACCACCAATATTGGTGGAGCGGGACTTGGCGGGTGCCGGCTGGTGTGACCAGAGTTGCTTCATACCCGGCCAGGTCCATGCTTTCACGACACCCTGTGCGTCCGTCGTGAAGATACGACCATTTCCAATCACTGGCGGCGACTGAATTGCACCACGACTGTTCGGCAAGATGGCCACCATGGACAGGAAGCTCGTCGGATTGACCTCGGCGCCGATCGAACGGCTCCATTTGAGATCAAGGCCACTACCAATCGCATTAACCGAAACATGATCCGGCGTGCGATCCGGCTGAAGCCATTCCGTTACAGCCTGCGGGGTTGAGAGGCTGATCGGCGTATGATCTTCAGGATCAACGGTCAGGCCAGCCCCGGTGGAGAGAACGTCAACACGATGGCCAGCCAGCATTGGCTTTTCATCATCATTGAACAGGCTGCATCCGCCCAGTGCGGTCAGGGCAGCACCGGAACAGGCGACCTGTAACAGGGAACGACGGTTCACGGTCGGGGAAGATCGGTCAGGGCGGCGCATCAACCAGCGTCTCCAAAGGTTTCAAGCAGAGCCTGTGCACGGGCACGAACCCCTTCAGGCGCATCAGCATTCCCGCTGATCTGCGTCAGCAAACGCTGGGCTTCTTTCTGCTGTTCGGCAGTTGCGCCAGAACGCAGATCCAACCCAACAAGACCTTCCTGCGCCAACGCCCCCCAGGCCCCACCATTCTGGGCAAGACCTTCATAGCCGGGACGCAGCGTCTTCGGGTCTGCCGTGTTGGTCTGGGCATTCAGGACCATGTACCGCGCCAGATCCTTCAGTGCAGGTTCGGCAGCAGAATCGGACGCAACGCTGTTCCAGGCTTTCAGCGCAGAGGTCGTATCGTGATCCTGCATCTTCAGATCAGCCAGACGCAGCGCGGCATAGGAGCGAACTCCCGCCGGGCCATGATCGGCCAGATCCTGAAAAGTTGCTTCAGCCTGCTGCGTGACAGACTTGTCATGCTTGGGATCAGCCAGCGTTTCGAGTGCCGTGAAATATCGGGCAGAAGCCGCCCCCTGCGCCGCTTTGCGGGCATGAGTTTGCCATTCCCAGACGCCACCGCCGATCGCGCCTACGACGACGACACCCGCCACGACAGCACCCCATCGACGTGCAGCTGCCCGTAAGCGCTGAAGCCGAATTTCCTCGTTCACCTCTGTGATGAAATCGTCCGCCACCTGGTCCCCTGTTGGATCGGTTTTGTAAAGTTCTGGCGGAACCATACAGGTGCCGCACGTTTGCGGCAAACGCTTCGCTTGAGAAGCTGTTACCGAAAGAAACTCATCGCCGTTTTAGGGCTTCTTTAACCCCTGCCAGATGATCCTCTCCGGCATGAAGAAACCAGCCCTGCTGCTGCCATCAGCCCTGATGCTTTGCGCTCTCGGCGGATGTGCCCCGGACCGCATTGCCTCTGCCCTCACCGGCAAGGACTGCAACACAGCCTATCTCTATGACGACGAGAGTTTCTGCTCCCGTCCGGTTGGGCCGCCCCCGCCCCAGCCTTACTGCACGACCAGCTTTGAAGGGACGGATTGCTGGGCCAGGCCGGACCTGATGCCCAATGTGGCCCGCCAGACCTATGAAGGCCCGACGAGCCTTACCCCTCTGCAAAATCAGACACGTATGGGGCAGTAACGTTTTTTAGTGGTGCCCGAGCTTACGGCCAGCAGCCGTCAGTTCCGTGGACAGCTTCTGGAATGACCCTGCAATGCGGGACTGCACAGCCGCACTCGCCGTATGGATATGCGAAATCCTGGCGCTGGCTTCCTGACTGATGGCAGTCTCTTCGCGATTGGCCTGCCCTGAGACACAGGCGTTATAGGCCCGGGCCTCTTTTTCGTAAGCCGTTACGCGGTCCACGCTCTCGTTGTACTGGGCGACCGTCCCGGCCTTGACCGTGGGTGCCGTCGGCTCGGCACCACATTTGGGTGCACTCCAGCCGGAGTCGGCAGCCGTAGCTGTTCCAGCAGCAAGCACGGACAGAAGAGACAGGCCGCACAGCGCGGCAACGGGACGAATCATAAAGCTCCCTTTCTTGGTCGAAGCGTCGCGCGCCCTACGCCTCGATCAAGGCGCAAATTTGGCAAAACGTCCCGTTGCGTTTCCAATCACCTCATCGTCCTGCATGACGACTGTTCCGCGCACGATGGTTGCCATCGGCCAACCCGTCACCTGCGTGCCGTCAAAAGGCGTCCAGCCGGCCGGAGACGCGATCCAGTTATTCGTGATTTCGCGCTGCGCCTTCATGTCCACCAGTGTGAAATCCGCGTCGAAACCGACAGCCATCCGGCCCTTTGTTTGAAGTCCGTAAACACGCGCCGGACCAGCAGCCATCAGATCGACAAGGCGGGACAGGCTCAGGCGACCCGCATTCACATGATCGAGCATAACCGGCACGATCGTCTGAACGCCCGTCAGACCGGCGGGGCAGTTCGGCCACGGACGTTTCTTGGCCTCAAGCGGATGCGGCGCATGGTCGGACGAGACGACATCTACGCGACCATCCTGAATGGCCTTCCAGCTTGCTTCGTAATGATACTGATCTCGAAGCGGCGGGTTCATGACGGCGAGACCACCCAGCTTCTCGTAACACTCCGGGCCGACCTGCGTGAGGTGATTGACCAGAACTTCAACCGTCGAAACATCCCGGAAGCCTGCCAGATACTCCAGTTCTTCCGCCGTGGACGTATGAAGAATATGGGCCGGACGACCCGTCTTGCGGGCAATCGCCATAATACGACGGGTACCGAGGAATGCACATTCCACATCCCGCCAGATGCTATGTGTGGCGTAGGGCTGCCCTTCATGGAACATGGGCTTCCGTTCCTGAAGACGGTATTCGTCTTCAGAATGAAAGCAGACGCGACGATGACCGGAGCGCATGACCGCTTCGATGCCCTCATCGTCTTCAATCATCAGATTGCCGGTCGAAGACCCTGCGAAGACCTTGATTGCACAGACGCCCGGCTGCTGCTCCAACATGGCAAGATCTGGCGTGTTCTCACGGGTCGCACCGATATACATACCGACGTCCACATGGGCGACCTTGCTGATGTGCTCGCGCTTCCAGTCCAGCATCGCCTTATCGGTGACACTTGGGGACGTGTTGGGCATATCAAACACAGTCGTAACGCCACCAAGAGCCGCCGCGCGTGTTCCGGTTTCCAGGGTCTCGACAGCCGCATTTCCCGGATCGCGCAGATGCACATGACTGTCGATCAGGCCGGGCAGAACATGCAGCCCGGTCGCGTCAATCACACGGTCGGCGTCATCGTCTTTCGAAACGGACAGAGAAGCGATGCGACCATCCCGAACACCCAGATCAGCCTCGGCCTCACCCCATGGAAATACACAGCGGCCATTCCGGATAATCAGATCGTAATGCATGGTCTGTCCTCATTGAGTCTGGTGAAAGCCGCGTTCAGTTAACGCGGGAGAGCGTTTCGAAAACATCCCCATCCACTGGGATGTTTTCGATATGATGACGGTGCCACAGCGCATAGAACAGCAGCGTCCAGGTTTGTCGGGCATGTCCGCGCTGCGTTGCTGTGGAGAAAAGACGTTCGACCCGATGCGCAGGCATAATGGCCTGAATGCAGGCATGCTGCGCTACGAGCGGAGCCAGTCGTTTTGACTGCCCCTCAATCCAAGGCCCGACAGGAACGGTGAAACCCTGTTTGGGTGCAAACGGGCGAGCCTGGGGCAAAGCCTCCTGAAGCCAGCGCCGCAGAAGCCACTTGCCATACCCATCACGGACCTTGAACCGATCAGGCAAGGACCAGACAGCCTCAGCCACGACCGGGTCCAGCAAAGGAGTGCGACCTTCGGCGGAATGCGCCATCAGGCAGCGGTCCAGCTTGAGCAGAAGATCGTTCGGCAACCATTCGGCAATATCGAGGGCCTGCACAGCAGGAAGCCCCGTCAGGCTCTGCGACAATTCCATGGCAGCCAGTCCTGACCGCCATTGCCGTCCCCGCCCCGGAAGACAGCGGCCGAATGTCCCTGAACGCCAAGGAGCTCTTCCGCCCCGCCACCAGGGTTTCAGTGCACGGCGATAACGGCCATATCCGGCGAACAGCTCATCCCCGCCTTCCCCACTCAGAATTACCGTGACGTCCCTGCGAGCCTCCTGCGCGAGGAACCACGTTGGAATGATAGCGTAATCCGCAGCCGGGTCGTCCATGCACGCCACGATGGCAGGAAGATGCTGCCAGACCATGGCTTCCGTCACGGTCAGGACATGGTGATCGGCCCCGACCGAGGCTGCCAGAGCCGCAGCATCATTGGCTTCATCCGCCTTTCCGCTATCAAAACGGGCGGTCCAGGTTTTGGGGTGTGGCAGGCCCAGCTTATGAGCAGCCGCAAGAATCGTGGAACTGTCTATCCCGCCTGACAGAAACAACCCGAGGGGTACGTCAGCCCGTAAATGGGCGTGAACACTATCCAGCAGGGCAGTATCCAATCGACGAAGAGCCTGATCGTCCGTCAGATCGGCTGGAACTGGCGTTGCGGCTTCCTTGAGAACATGCCTGCGGCGGGACTCCACGATGCGACCGTCCACGATGCGCAGGGTCTCGCCTGGAAGCAGACGTCGAATACCCGGAAAGATCGTTTTCTGGCCCGTCGTAAACTGGAGTTGCAGCAGTTCATCCCGTGCTTTCCCGCGTGCGCGACGAATACCGAAACCTCCGGCCAGAAGCGCCTGTGCCTCAGAAGCAAACGCTATGCCGCCTTCATACTCCGCGATGTAGAGCGGTTTGATCCCAAAAGGATCGCGGGACAGCACCATTTCATGCTGGCCCTGTTCATTTTCCACCGCTGCAATCGCATACATGCCGCGAAGATCATGCGTGTAGCCCGTGCCGTCCCGCAGCCAGAGAGAGAGCGGCGGCTCGCAATCACTACCAGTCTTGAAATAATTGGCTGGAAAGCCCGCACGAATATCGGGATCATTATAGATCTCGCCATTAGCGATCAGAGCTGCATGCCCTACGCAAAAAGGCTGCGTCCCCCCTGCAATATCGACGATAGACAGTCGCCGGTGCCTGAGTGCTGCTCCTGCGAAATCGAGACGTCCCTCACCGTCTGGCCCGCGATGGAAAATAGCCGCGGACATGCGCTCCAGCGCAGCTTGATCCGGCGTATGACCCGGAAGGCAGGACAGTCCCGCAATCCCGCACATCAGGACAGTCCCCCATCCAGAAACTCGGACCATTTGGCCATGACAACGCTCTCGGCAAATTCGCGCTCGAACCGGGCACGACCGTTCTGCCGCAAACGTCTTGCCAGCGCTGCATCCTCAAGAATAGCTCCAATCTGACTGGCAAAAGCTTCGGCGTCTTCAACAGGAGCAAGAAGACCATCTTCTGTTCCCGCAAGAATTTCCTGCGGCCCCTGAATGGCACTTCCGACGACCGGGGCACCAGCAGACAGTCCCTCGATCACCACATTTCCAAGCGGCTCGATCCGGGAGGGACAGACCATGACGTCACAGGCTCTCAGCCAGGGGCCACTATCGGCCACCCAGCCCGGCAGGTGCACACGATCCGAAAGCCCTTCCTTCCGGATCAAATCCTCCAGCGCGGTGCGTTCCGGCCCTTCTCCACCGATCACAAGATGCACGCCCGGAAGAGGCGTCATGGCCCGGATCAGAACGTCAAAAGCCTTGTTTTCATGCAACCGCCCAAGAGCCAGTACAAAAGGCGCTTCTGGTGGCAGAAATTCCGGGCGGACCGCAGGAACAGTCGAAAAATCCGTCGCAAAATTCGGGACGTAATGCACACGGTCTGCTGGCCAGCCCTGCTTTTTCATCCAGTCCGCCAGACCGCGCGTATTGCCGATCAGATGCTCGCAACGCTGGTAATTGGACAGATCATAATATCCACCAAGACGCCCCGCCGTCCGCCATGGGCCAGACGGCAGTTTCCGGGCCGCACGGCTCATCCAGGCGACGACCACATCCGGCTGAAACTCGCGTAAACTTTTCTGAAGACGCGGCTTTGTGCCCACATCCAGCATGCCGCCGAAACGGAACGTCTGCGTCTCCACATTCGCGGCCCGCAGGCGTGCTTCACGCCCGGCATCGTGCCGGATCAAGGCCCGAACGGGGCGCTGATCCGCCGTCTGGGCCATGGAGAGGCGCTCGAAGAACAGTTCTGCCCCCCCTCGCGCAGACCCGGCCATGACATGTGCCACTCTGGCTTTTCGCCCCGAAGGAGAAGACGGTGCCACAGGCGACGGCTGGGAAGAAACGCTCATGACTTCTCTATCGGCCATGCAGCGCGGCGCTTCAAGGTCAGGTTCGGAAGGCTTCGGCTTTTCCGTCCAGAATCGCTCGTGCAACTTCAAGGACTTTCGAAGCGGGAAGCCCCATCAGAGGTGCCTCTCCCTCTGGTCCCGGAGCCGCAACAGCAAAGGCGTTTTCTCCAGATGGCGCATATTCTGACATGCGGGACGGTCCGAACAGGCCAAGCGTGGGTGTTCCCGCTGCCGCTGCGAGATGCATGAGCCCAGAGTCATTCCCAATAAAGAGCGCACACCGCCGCAGCAGGGCTGCAACTTCGCCAAGCTCCCGATTTCCACCAAGGTCGAGCGCATCCGGCAGAGCTTCCAGAACCGGCCGTGCACGTTCTTTTTCCGCCTCTCCCGGCCCATAAAAGACTACCGGCCGTAGTCCCTGCGCACGCAGACCTTCAGCTAAAGCAACAAACCGCTCCGGCGGCCAGATCTTGCCATCCCAGTTTGCAGTTGGCCCCAGAGCGAGCCATTGTCCGCTCGGGAGAAGCGTACGCGCCATTGCCTCCTGATGGTCGGACACACAGACACGCGGCATAGGCATCTGACGACGTCCGAGTGCCCGACCAAGCTGCTCGACCTTGCGCCCGTCCCGACGCCCACCCCGAACAATCAATCGATGGCGCGTTCGCAACGTAAGACTCAGCAGCGAGCCACGAAGGTCAACCACCATGAACCATCGGGTTCTCACGCATTGCTGCCAGAGATCCAGCCAGTGGCGATCATGCCGACGCTTTTCCAGTGTAATGACGCGCTCACACCGGGGATCAGGCTCGAACAACCCCGCCGCGACCGGGCCGCAGACAACTGTGAAAAGCGCGGCAGGATAACGCGCCTGCAATGCTCCCAGAACCCCTGTCGAAATAACAGCATCGCCCAGCCGGTTGGACGTAATGAACAGAATTTTCATTAGTCGCGACGCCACACCGGCTCCTTGAGGCCGTCTACGAAAGCCGCATGGGCGGCCAGTTCTTCCGCAGTGGGAGGCGCCATTTTCCGGGGTGTACGATTGGCCAGGAAGTCTTCTGCCCCTGCGAGATTTTTGTTCCGCGATGGACCAGCCAGTCCAAGTCCGCGCTGACGGCCACCCATCAGTTCGACATACACTTCGGCCAGAAGTTTACAGTCCAGCAGCGCGTTATGGGTTCCACGCTGGGACAGGTCGATGTTGAAGCGACGGCACAGCGCATCTAGGCTGGCGGGCATCCCCGGATACTTCTTGCGCGCCATTTCGACGGTATCGACCGCCCGACTGGCATAATCCAACGGGGCGCGACCACACTTCTCAAGTTCGGCATTCACGAATTTGAAGTCGAAGCGTGCGTTATGGGCGATCATCGGAGAATCCGCGATGAACTCCAGAAATCCATCCGCGATTTCGGCGAACTTCGGCGCGCCCTCCAGATCCTCGATCCGAAAACCATGCACCTTTGTCGCTTCAGCCGGAATGTCGCGCTCCGGATGCACCATAACATGATAATGATTGGTGGTCGGCAGATCATCGATCAGTTCGATAGCCGCAATTTCGATGATGCGATCGCCCTGCTCTGGGTCAAAGCCTGTGGTTTCCGTATCGAACAGGATTGAGCGTTTCATGGGGCCTCGCGCAGACGGTGCAGAAGAGCGCGAACCTGCCGGGCAGCAGATCCGCGGGAAAGCCCGGTTCGTATCACGATGTGCGCTCGGCGTCTGCGTTCATGGTCTGGCATCTGCCGGGCCAGCAGGGACCGCGCCTGCTCCTCAGTCATTCGTGTTTGTCCGCGTCCGCGCTGTCGGATGCGGCTCAGACGCGTCGTCATCGGGGCCTGCACCACCACCACGACATCGCAGTTTTGGTCCTCCCGAATTTCCATCAAAAGCGGAATATCCAGCATGCAGAACGGCTCTTTGCGCGCCCGGCATTGCCGCAGGAAACGTGCTCGTTCAGCGCGAACCAGCGGGTGCATAACGGATTCCAGCCGTTTCAGCGCCAGTTTATCGCCAACAACCGCCTGACGCAGGGCCTGGCGATCAAGCTGCCCCTCCGTGACGGTACCGGGAAAAAGGCGTGCAATTTCGGGGAGAGCCTTCCCGCCCGGCGCCTGTAGCCCGCGCACGGTCGCATCGGCGTCAAAAACCGGCACACCAGCCCGGCGGAACAGGGCGGCAACCGTACTCTTCCCCGCTGCCATCCCGCCCGTGAGGCCAATGATCTTCATGACTCAGCGCAGGCTGGCAGCCAAAAGATTGAACGTCGCCTCATCCACTTCCGCGTCAACACCGAACCAGGAACGGAAACCGGCCCGTGCCTGATGGATGAGCATTCCCAACCCATCAACAGTGCGCAGACCTTCCTTCTGGGCAGCTATCAGCAGCGGGGTATCGCGTGGGGTATAAACAATATCCGTCACGCACAGATTGGCCCCGGCCTGACGCAGTAGCGGTTTCCAGTCGATATCCGCTTTGTTGTTCATGCCAAGGGACGTTGCGTTGACCAACAGGGAACACCCCGACAGCAGATTTGGCCAGTCATACCACTCCACCGCTTCCCCGCCCTTCAGGGCTGCAACCATGGCTTCGGCCCGTTCCATCGTGCGGTTTGCCACGATAACCTCGCATCCACGATCCAGCAGCGCCGCAGCAACTGCGCGGGCGGCTCCCCCTGCACCAAGGATCAGTGCACGACCTGACAATGTGACGTCATGGGCCGTCAGATTATCGCAGAAGCCCGTTCCGTCCGTGCAATCCCCGATGATCTGGCCATTTTCAAAACGAACGGTGTTCACCGCACCCGCCCGCCTGGCCGTATCCGTCAGGCGGTCACAGGCGCGCATGGCCGCTTCCTTGTGCGGAATCGTGACATTAACGCCCTGGAATCCGGCAGCAGCCAGACCTTTCAGGGCAACATTAAAATGCTCAGGACGCGTTGGCAGCGGGACATATGCGCCATTGACGCCATGCACACGACACCAGTGATTGTGCAGCAGCGGGGAGCGTGAGTGCTCGACCGGCCAGCCCATGACGCCAGCAAGTTTGGTATGTCCGTCAATCATGCAGCCAGTCTCTCCCAGACCTGAGGCAGAAGCCGCGCAAGGCGCGCTGCCCATTCCCGTTGTCCCGCCTCATCAGCGATAAGATCCTGCCGGAGTTCAATTTCCAGATATGGCAGGCCGTTCGCTTCTGCGTGACGGGGGACGGTGTATTCGTTGCTGTCCGTCAGGACATAGGGTTCATTGTCGCCCACACAGAGGTCTCCCTCTGCACGAAGCATTTCGATCATCGCCTGCGCCAGACGACTATCTTTATGATGCAGGATTCCGATCTGCCATGGCCGCTTTACACCTGCCATTTCCGGCGTGAAGCTGTGCAGGGCAATAAGAGCCGTCGGGCGTCCTTCCCGCTCCAGCAATGCTTCAGCGATCGCATCATGATAGGGGTGCAGGATTTCGCGTTCGCGTCGGGCACGACACTGAAGCGGAGCGGCACTGTTGCCCGGAACAGGCGTTCCGTCACTGACATGCGGCATGGACGTCGGATGGCCGGGCGCGCGATTACAATCGATGACGAGACGGGAATAGACCTGCTCAATCAGAGTTGAGCCCAGCCTCTCATGCAAAGCCCGCCCGACCCCGAGAATGCCAATATCCCAGGCGATATGCCTCTGCCATTCCGCCTCTTCCACCCCCAGAAATCCAAGCGTTCGGGGAACGGCTTTGCCTGCATGGTCACTGACCAGAACGAATGGCGAGGGCCGCGTTTCGGGAAACAGAAGGAATGGTGCCGGATCATCGGCACCCAGCAGAGGAAGGGACATTGGCTCTTTAGTGTTGTTAACCTGCGAGAGCAGACAGAGTATGGCGGACCGCATCCGCAGACCAGTCCATATTCCCGATTGCTTCGGCCACGACCTCTCCCCTGGCGTTCAGCAGCAGGGAGCGTGGCACACCATGCAGAGACATGACGCTTGGTGTCAGATCCTTGAGATCCGCCGGCCGAACCTGTTTGACAGACGCCACCAGAGCGTCCTGATCCGCCGTTTCCATCATGACGGAAGACATCGGGTCCACCAGCAGAGGCAGCGCATCAATCTGATGGGCGTCATAGAAAGCACGGACCTTGGGGATGGTGCTTCCACGCACAGCCACTGTCACGATCTGCGGCCCCTCTGCACCCAGCGCCTTGGCTGTCGCATTCACGGACGGCAGTTCACGGATGCAGGGCGGGCACCACGTTGCCCAGAAATGCAGCACGAAGGGTTTGCCGAACCAGTGTGACAGAGGAACGTCCTGATTCTGCTCGTTCTTGACAGACAGGGCTGGCAGAACACGCGGTTTGGCGAGAACACCAAAAGAGTTCGGGACAAAAGAAATACCCTTGTCTTCGGCAGGCGCACTGAATGCGCGGGATGTCGCAAGAAGCCCTGCAGCCCCGGTGAGAGCCGCACGACGGGTTAATGAAAAAGCCATCCGTTAGATCCTGATATCGTCAGTGGAATAAAATTTCAGAGTTCGGCAAAAATATCGTGAAGCTGCTGGGCAGCATTCGGTGCAGACCAATTGACCCCGCCCTCGGCCGAGGCCCGAAGACGGCCTGATCCATCGATCAGATACGTCACAGGAATGGCAACATCGGATGTCTTGAGCCATGCTTTGTAGGCTGCTTTGTCCACAGTCCACGCAGGAATATGCTTCAGACCCGCCGCATCCAGAAAGGCTGCAACCTTTTCAGGTGTCGCGCTGGCAACAGCGACAGGGATGATCGGACAGTCCGTTCCAAGGGACGCCATGAAAGCGTCCAGCTTTGGAAGCTCCTGCTTGCAAGGGCCACACCAGGTTGCCCACACATGCAAAAGAAATGGCTTACCGCGCTGAGCTTCGAGGCTTGTATTTGCGCCAGACGGACCGGATAACTGCAGAGTGACTGGATCAAGCTGCGCCTTGCCAGCCTTCAGGCTCTTCACAGACCGAAGATTTTCCTGCTGTTCCGCCCACGCTGCCCCTGACAGGGCCGCAGCAATGCTGACACAGCCAACACCCGCGATAAATCCACGCCGTCCAATCGGGATTGTCATTAAAACACTCTCTTTTCTGTTCCCATTCCCACAACACCATCACTTTTTCAGAGCCGCAATCATTTTTCTGAACTGCGTGATCGCGTCCGGGGCTCCCCAATCCATTTCCTCTTCAATAAACGCTGGCAGACAGCCCTGAGAATCAATCAGAATGTGCTGGGGAAACTGAGTTCACTCACGCCCAGCCACGCTCGGAAGTCGTGCCGATCTACGATCCATGGATCGATATGGGTCAGATTGGGGTTTTGGCAAAAACAGCCATCGCGTCCGCTGCTATGCTAAGACATGACACTAGGAACAATCGGTTTTGGACGATCTTCAGCATGTGCGGAATTGCGCAGGCTGGCCACGGCAGCTAGGCTTGGGCCTCCTGAAAGAAGGGTTCGCCGGTCGACCTGCTTCTGTTTCACCCTGTTACGGTCATCATGAAAAACGTTCCTGTCGAAAAAGAAACCGATGCTGCCTCGAGCTTTGAAGGCACGGCTGCCAACCCGCAATGGGGTGGTCGTTTTGCCTCCGGACCGGCCGCCATCATGAGCGAAATCAACGCCTCCATTGGCTTTGACAAAGTTCTCTGGCGCCAGGATATCCGCGGCTCTCTCGCCCATGCCGCCATGCTCCAGAAGGTTGGCCTGCTGACGGAAACCGAACTGGCAGAAATCCGGCAGGGTCTGGGTGATATCGCGCAGGAAATCGGCGACGGACGTTTCGAATTCTCCCCGGCCCTCGAAGACATTCACATGAACATCGAGGCCCGCCTGTCCGAGCGGATTGGTGAAGCTGGCAAGCGCCTGCACACAGCACGCTCACGCAACGATCAGGTGGCGACAGACTTCCGCCTGTGGGTCCGTGATGCGATTGACGGGCTTCAGGAGCAAACCGCGTCCCTCATGCGGGCTCTGGCAAAACGCGCCCTTGAGTACCACGCCACGCCGATGCCCGGCTTCACGCATCTTCAGGTCGCTCAGCCTGTGACGTTTGGTCATCATCTTCTGGCTTACGTTGAAATGCTGTCCCGTGACCGGGGCCGTCTGCGCGATGCGCGGGCACGCCTGAATGAGTGCCCGCTGGGGTCTGCTGCTCTGGCTGGAACGTCCTTCCCGATCGACCGCGCCATGACGGCAGCGGCGCTGGATTTTGACCGCCCAACAGCAAACTCCCTTGACGCTGTGTCTGACCGGGACTTCGCACTGGAGTTCCTGTCCGCGCTCTCCTTGCAGGCCATGCATCTCTCCCGTCTGGCGGAAGAAATCGTCATGTGGGCGTCAGCTCCGTTCGGCTTCGTCACGCTATCCGATGCATTCACAACCGGCTCATCCATCATGCCGCAGAAGCGCAACCCGGATGCTGCTGAGTTGGTCCGTGCGAAGATCGGCCGCATCATGGGCAACTTCACCGGCCTGCTGACGGTCATGAAGGGGCTTCCGCTGGCCTATGCCAAGGATACGCAGGAAGACAAGGAACCTGTCTTTGATGCGACGGAGGCCATGACGCTGTCCCTCGCTGCCATGGACGGGATGATCCGCGATCTGAAGCCGAATGAAACGCGGATGCGCGAAGTTGCCGGTATGGGCTTCTCGACTGCAACCGATCTGGCGGATTGGCTGGTTCGGGAACTGCGCGTTCCATTCCGGACGGCCCATCACGTCACGGGGCGTCTTGTAGGTCTGGCGGAACAGCGTGGTTGTGATCTGGCGGACCTGTCTCTTGAAGACATGCAGGCCGTGGAACCGGGCATCAACGCCGGCATTTTCGATGTTCTAACGGTTGAATCTTCCTTGGCGTCCCGCACCAGTCTGGGCGGAACCGCTCCATCCAACGTGCGTCAGCAGGCTCAGGTCTGGCTGGAAAAACTTGGAGACGCTGCATGAGACGTTTTCTGCTTGTTGGCCTGACCCTCGTAGCACTTGGCACCGGCCTGAGCGCGTGCGGAAAGAAAGGGGCTCCTCACGCCCCCGGTCCGGCTTCAGACATCACCTATCCGCGCAGTTATCCGCCTGAATAATTGACGTTTGCAGGGATCTGTGAACGCGTGAAAAACAGCCTGTAAAAATCGGTAGATTTTCAGGAATGGAAATTCTCTTTCTGTATCAATATGTTGTCAGGAAGAGTGTTCCCCGCGTAAGCGGGGATGAACCGAAATAAGGATGCGTCCTTCATCTCGGATTGATGTGTTCCCCGCGTAAGCGGGGATGAACCGGCAGCTTTCTTCTTCGCGTCCGTTGGCGCATCGTGTTCCCCGCGTAAGCGGGGATGAACCGACGAACGAAAGCATTTTCTCGATTGAGGTCATGTGTTCCCCGCGTAAGCGGGGATGAACCGTTCTGCCATTACAGAGCGGCGAAACATTACTCGTGTTCCCCGCGTAAGCGGGGATGAACCGTTTGGGGGCGTATCGTCGGAGTAAACCGCATTGTGTTCCCCGCGTAAGCGGGGATGAACCGTACCATCTGTCTGAGAATACAGCGGGCGGTGGGTGTTCCCCGCGTAAGCGGGGATGAACCGATACCTAACGAGCAGGCCAGATCGGCACTATGGTGTTCCCCGCATGTGCGGGGATGAACCGCTGGTGATCCCTAGGACATAGCAGACGGCCGAATGTTCCCCGCATGCGCGGGGATATTCTCAACTTTGAAACGCTACGCCGCTTTTTCAATCTCAGACATAACAGGGGTATGGCCGCTCCCGGCGAGCGGCTACGATCAGCTATCCCCCAGCGCTTTAACCACCAGTGGGTGCTGCAGCACATTCTCTGCAGACCAACCCAGCGAGCGGAGGACACGCACCCCCTCTGCGCCGTCACGTTTGGAGAGCTTTTTTCCCTCATCATCCAGAATGAGGGCATGATGCCTGTAAGCAGGTTCAGGCCATTTCATCAGAGCCTGAATCACACGATGAACGGATGTGGCAGCGTAAAGGTCCTGTCCTCTTGTGACGCAGGTTACGCCTTGTAGGGCGTCATCATGGGTCACGCACAGATGGTAAGACACACCTGTGTCTCTGCGCCCCAGAACGATATCGCCAAATTCTTCAGCGCGCCCCGCAATCCGTCCCTGCCCGACTTCATACCAGGACGGCACACCGTGGATTTCATTCAGGGCCCGCTCCATGTCGAGCCGCCAAACCGGACTCCGTCCATTTTCTGACGCGCCTGTCCTGCACGTTCCCGGATAAACAGTGCTTCCGTCGGGAGCCTGCCGACCGGAGGTCGCAGCGGCGATTTCGGATCGGGTGCAAAAGCAGGGATAAAGTAACTTGCGCTGCCGGAGATGATTCAGAACAGCCTTATAGGCATCGATGTGCTGCGACTGCTGACGGACCGGTTCAGTTGGCCACAAACCAAGCCACTGAAGATCCTGCCGAAGACTCTCTGTCAGATCAGGTGTGCAGCGTGTCGTATCAATGTCCTCAATGCGTACCAGAAAGCGTCCCGACGGCCCGGCCGTTTGCCGCGCATGGAGCGCGGACACGACGTGCCCGAGATGCAGGTATCCGGTCGGGCTTGGAGCAAAGCGGGTTACAGGCGGAAGCGTCATCAAGCTGTCATCAGGGTTTTCTTGCAGTCTGGGGAGTTTACTGAAATAGTCGTTTCAAAGAAGCCGACGACGCATGTTTATCGGCGTTTGTCTTACTGTTTTCTACGCCGAAGTTCCCGCATGTGCCGTCCTCTCAAAAAGGGATGCGCGTGGTGCCTGTCAGTAGTCAGCATTTTCCGGCTCTTGTTCTGAATGCGGATTTCCGTCCGCTGTCGTATTTTCCGCTCTCGCTATGGTCATGGCAGGAAGCCGTGAAGGCTGTCTTTCTCGATCGGGTTTCCGTTCTGTCTGAATATGAAGACGGCGTCGTTCATTCCCCAAGCATGACAATGCGCCTCCCCAGCGTCATTGCCTTGAAGGACTATATTCCCTCAGCCCGCAAACCTGCTTTCACGCGCTTTAATGTGTTCCTGCGGGACAATTTTTCGTGTCAGTACTGCCATGACCGATTGCCAACGCATGAACTGACATTCGATCACGTCATTCCCCGCGCCAAGGGGGGCAAGACAACCTGGCAGAACGTGGTGACAGCCTGCAGCCCCTGCAATCTCCTCAAGGGTTCCCGGCTTCCCAGCGAAATCGGCATGTACCCTCACCGGAAACCGGATCAGCCAAGCAGCCGCCTCCTTCAGGAAAACGGGAGGACCTTCCCGCCCCACTATCTCCATGAAAGCTGGCGTGATTATCTGTACTGGAACACTGAACTGGAGACGTAAGTCCGCGTTCAGTGTCTCCAACTCAGCAAGGATCACATTCCATGCGTAAAAGTTTTCTGACTGCTGCTCTGGCCCTTGGCCTGTCTGTCACGGCTCTTCCGGCTTCGGCTGAAACGATCCATCTTTTCGGTCCGTTCAAGGGCGAACACGGTGCAACGTCCCCGATCAAGGGATCAGCATCCGCCATGCTGGACACGACCAAGAACACCCTCACCTATCGCTTTGAAGACAATGGCCTGACAGGCCCCGTCACCGCAATCCATCTGCATGGACCGGCCGCAGAAGGCGAAGATGCAGGCGTCCTCGCACCAATCAATGGTCCCTACCAGACGCGCATGACTGGCACGCTGAACCTGACGGCCGATCAGGTGAAAGACGTTCTGGCAGGCAAGAGCTACATCAACCTGCACACCGAAAAATTCCCGGATGGTGAAGCCCGCGCCCAGCTCACAACAGAGCTGACCGGCCACAAACATCACGGCAATCACTAAGCCATAAAAAAAGGCCTGTCCTTTCCAGGGCAGGCCTTTTCTTGGTCAGGGCTTAGCCCTTATTCCCACTCGATCGTTCCCGGCGGCTTGGACGTGATGTCGTAAGTCACTCGGTTGATACCACGGACTTCGTTGACGATACGGCCAGCGACACGGTTCAGGAACGCGAAGTCGAACGGATAGACTTCGGCCGTCATGCCGTCCGTGCTGGTCACGGCGCGCAAAGCACAAGCCTGATCGTAGGTCCGGCCATCGCCCATAACGCCGACGGTACGCACCGGAAGCAGGACCGCAAAGGCCTGCCAAATGGCGTCATACAGGCCAGCATTGCGGATTTCTTCCAGATAGATTGCATCGACTTTCCGCAGGAGATCCAGCTTCTCACGGTCAATGTCACCCGGAATACGAATCGCCAATCCCGGTCCCGGGAATGGATGACGGCCAACGATATTTTCAGGAATACCGAGTTCGCGGCCCAGTTCGCGGACTTCATCCTTGAACAGTTCCCGCAGCGGCTCGACAAGCTGCATGTTCATGCGCTCGGGAAGACCACCGACGTTGTGATGGGATTTGATGGTGACGGACGGCCCACCCGTAAAGCTGACGCTTTCAATCACGTCCGGATAGAGCGTGCCCTGTGCAAGGAACTGCGCGCCACCAAGCTTTGCAGCTTCTTCTTCGAAGACTTCGATGAACAGACGACCAATCGTCTTGCGCTTGACTTCCGGGTCCTTGACGCCAGCCAGTTCCCCAAGGAACAGGTCTGAGGCGTCGCGATGAACCAGACGAATGTTAAAACGACCACGGAACGTCTTGACGACTTCATCGGCTTCGCCGGCGCGCAGGATACCCGGATCGACGAAAATACAGGTAAGCTGGTCGCCGATGGCATCATGAATCAGCTTTGCAGCCACGGAACTGTCTACACCGCCAGACAGACCGCAGATGACGCGACCATTCCCGACCTGCTTGCGGATACGGGCGATTTCCAGCTCACGGAAGCCAGCCATCGTCCATGTTCCGCTGCAACCCGCAACATTGTGCGTGAAGTTACGGATTAGCGCGGCACCATGCGGCGTATGCACGACTTCCGGATGGAACTGCACGCCATACAGGCGACGACCTTCATCAGCGATAATCGCGAAGGGGGCACCTTCCGAATAGGCAACAGCACGGAAGCCCGGCGGAAGCTGCGTGACGCGATCGCCATGGCTCATCCAGACCTGTTCGCGCTTGCCGCGCGCCCATACGCCCCGGAACAGGGCGCAGTCTTCTGCGATGTCGATATAAGCGCGACCGAATTCACGGTGCTCGTGCGTTTCGACCTTTCCGCCCAGCTTCTGGCACATGGCCTGCTGACCGTAGCAGATCCCGAGAACCGGACGGTTCAGGGAGAACACGATTTCCGGAATCGCAGGAGCGTTCTCATCGTGGACGCTGGCAGGGCTGCCCGACAGGATGATACCGCGCGGATTGAACTCGCGGATTTTTTCATCTGTCGCCGTGAAAGGCCAGATTTCGCAGTAAACACCGCTCTCGCGCACGCGGCGGGCGATAAGCTGCGTTACCTGGCTGCCGAAATCCAGAATGAGGATGCGGTCTTCGTGGAGCGTTTCGTCGAGTTTCGCGACGGTGCTGGCGTCCTGCTGGGTCAATGTGATGGCCTCGCGTTCCGTGTTCATGGTGCCTTTTGATGCTCTCCTATAAGGTGTTGTGTCGTCTGCGTCATCCATTCTGCATCACAGGACAGGCACAACATGCGCCCGATTGCTCTTTTTTCTTTCTCAACACTGGCATTTCTCGCCGCCTGCGCTGCTCCTGATCCGGGGAAAGACCCCACAGGACGTTGGGTTGGTGCTCTCGTGACCGATCAGGGCACCTGCCCGACCGAACGGACATCAACGTTCGAAATCCGCGGCAAGACCATTGTTTTCACGCCTGCTGACGGATCACAGGTCCTGACCGGCGTCTATCAGCCCGGCACGCACCATTATCATGCAGAACTTATGAGCAAGGACACCAGCGGCCATCCAAGCCCGCTCGTTTTCAACGGATATCCGGTAGGTCAAGCCATTGGTGGGACATTCGGCTCCGCCGCATGCCGCGCTCACATCACCATGACAAGAAAGTAGAAATTATTTTCAGAGGGGGGTTGTCAGGTTCAGAAACCGCCTGTAAAACCCCGCCTCAAGACGCACCCGTAGCTCAACTGGATAGAGCACCAGACTACGAATCTGGGGGTTAGAGGTTCAAGTCCTTTCGGGTGCACCATCTTACTTTCGGTTTTACCGAGAGACTACATTGTGTAAGCACCCGTAGCTCAACTGGATAGAGCACCAGACTACGAATCTGGGGGTTAGAGGTTCAAGTCCTTTCGGGTGCACCACACAGCTTTTCCTGAAAATCAGTGCGTCAATTCTTCCAGAACGCGATAGACGTCTTCCCATTCGTACGGCTTGGGGAGAAAGGCCGTTTTTTCCGGAAGGATCCTCTGCCCTTTCAGAAACGCACCTGATGTCAGAACAACTCCAATATTTGGCCAGCGCTGCACGACAGTCTCTGCCAGATCAAGGCCATTGATCCGTCCGGGCATATTCACGTCAGAAAAAACCAGATCGACGGTTTCGCCCTTCAGCAGAATATCCATCGCTTCATCGCCAGTGGCAGCAAGAATCGGGTTGTAGCCTGCATCCTCAAGCATATCTGCGGCGAGAAATCTCAGCAGAGCCTGATCCTCGACAACAAGAACATTTTTCCGCTCAGTCAGATAATTGCCTCCAGCATGCATGCCGTGAGACTGCCCGACTGACGCCGTTCCTTTCCCTGACATGACATACATAAAGAAGCGCCCTCCTGGACCAAATATTGGTTGGAAAAACCAAAAAGGTGTTTCCCAGGCTTTCAAACGTCCGATCTGGAGGATGTTTGCAGAATTATGAAAATTCTTCTTTCGGCTCTACCGAACAAGAGGGGCAGCAAGCCCCCCGGGACCGACATCTGCCCCCACGGCCAGACCGCCTATTCCCCACGAGCCGTCGGATATGCGGACCAACAGGGGCGCGCCACTCACACCTTTGGTTGCCTCACAATCGTGATGCACAAGGCCGCTCACTGTGACGCCGTTGATATTACATTCCACATCCCCGAACGGTACTTCACTTCTGTCCTGTGGATACCCGACCAGCATGGCACTCATGCCATCTTTGACCGCCACAGCCGGAAGGAGATCGGAGGCAACAGCGACCGGATGATCCATAAGCAGCGTGGCCCGGTCATTGCTGCCTGTCGCCGCCTCATTCGCTGGATCATAACCCGCCGGAATGACGAAACGCTTGACCTGTGCGTGCTGTCGGTACCCGCCACGGGCGTATCCCATGAGAACATGAATGTCCTGGGGCTGAATATAATGATGCGTTGCAGGCAGCCAAAGGCAATGGGCCGCTGTCATCACAACAGTCGGAGCAACGGCAAACCCTGTACAGCGGCCGCCCAACTCTGTCTGCACACGCGCCAGAATCCGCCATGGTGCCTGATTGACGTCTATCAACTTCCGCCGCGCGCCGTCTCCCAGCCCCGGAAGCGTTGGCGACACTTGCGCAAAAGCGCCAGCCGCCCAACACAGCCCGAAAAGTTCCAGAACACCGACCAGCAGGCAGGAGCGGAGTTTCATCCCAGATTGTCCGGCCCGAACGCGTCAGGCAGCAACTCGGCAAGTGTCCGGGTCAAGAGAATCTCACCTTTTGTAGAAATCATATGCACCTTCAGATCTGGCTGACCGAACTCACGAAGTTTCTGTCGGCACCCTCCACACGGTGTACACGGCTGGTCGCCACCACCAACAATCACAATTTCCTCAATACGTGTACCGCCGCCAAGAACCATTGCGGAAATGGCCCCGCCTTCTGCGCAGGTTCCCAACGGATAAGCTGCATTCTCTACATTACAGCCCGAATAGACGACACCATCACATCGCAGAGCCGCCCCCACCTGAAAGCGGGAATATGGCGCGTAAGCACGGGAACGGGCATCAAGGGCCCGGGAGATCAGTTCTTCCATCATAATTCCGACATTAGCGCCTGTGTGAACGGCTTGGAACATCCAAGCGTCCACGATACGGTAGAACCATCATGAACGCTCCCTCTTCCGCCCCCTCCTTCAATGACCTTCTGACAAGCCGCCCTCCTCTGGAGGTCAATGCGCGCGACGGTCTTCTTTTTGAAGGCGTGCCCCTGCATGTCATCGCTGCTGTTGCTGGTACGCCCTGCTGGATCACGGGGGCTGGTACGCTGCGCCGTCGTGCCAATGCTCTCAAAGCCGCGTTCGAAGCACGCAACCTGCCGGTTCACTTCCACTTTGCCATGAAATCGCAGGATCATCAGGCAACCCTGACCATTCTGCGGGACTGCGGCTACGGCGTGGACATCGTCAGTGGCGGCGAAATGACCCGTGCACTACACGCCGGCATCGCCCCCGATGGAATTGTCTTTTCCGGTGTTGGTAAATCAGATCTGGAACTTCGTGCAGCCGTGGAACGCGAAATTCGTCAGATCAATGTGGAGAGCGTGGAAGAACTCCATCGCCTGAACGAGATCGCCCGTGCCTGCGGCAAGGTGGCCCGTGCGGCCCTGCGCGTGAACCCGGACGTCGATGCACAGACGCATGACAAGATCAGCACCGGCCGCGCTGGCGACAAATTCGGCATCGAACATCGTCGCGCCGTCGAACTCTATGCCGAAGCCGCCACGCTCGATCATGTGCAGCTTATCGGTCTGGCGGTACATCTTGGCAGCCAGATGCTAACGGCTGAACCTTTCCGCCAAGGCTATAGCCGCCTTGCGGATATGGTTCGTGAAATTCGCGCTGCCGGTCACACGGTCGAAACCATCGACTGCGGTGGTGGTTTGGGTATCCGCTACAAGGATGAAGTCGCCCCTCCCCCGGAAATGCTGGCTGGCGTCATTGCTGAAACCCTAGGTGATCTTGATGTCGCGCTCAGCATCGAGCCGGGCCGCTGGCTTTCCGCGCCGACAGGGATTCTTCTGTCCCGCGTGATAGAAACCAAAGCAGGCAATCCGGATTTCGTCGTGATTGATGCCGCCATGAACGATCTGGCCCGTCCGGCGCTTTATGATTCCTGGCATGGAATCCTTCCCGTCGCCCCGGCCGCGTTCAGTGACGCACTCAAGCCGTGGGATGTGGTGGGGCCTGTCTGCGAAAGCAGTGATATCTTCGCGAAGGATCGCATCCTGCCTGCGTCTCTCAAGCGCGGAGATCTTGTTGCCCTTCTGGATACGGGAGCCTACGGATCCGTCATGAGTTCGACCTATAATTCCCGGCCATTTGCCGCTCAGGTTCTGGTCGATAATGGTCGCTGGGAAATTATCCGCCAGCGCCAGACCGTCGAAGACCTGATCGCTGCAGAAACCGTTCCGGACTGGCTCCTGCCCGCCCATGGCTGATCCGATTGCCGCAACAGCCCGCCTCGTTTCCCTTCGCCGTCGCGCCAGGCGCGTTCTGTGGTGGGAACGTGCCTGGCCAGCCCTGCGCTGGTCGCTGCTTCTTGCGGCATTTTATGGTCTGGCCAGTCTGGCCCGTATTCCCCAGTCTTTGCCGGACTGGCTTCATACCCTCTTTGAACTGCTCGTTCTGGGAACGGCACTCTGGCTCGGCGTCAAGGGGCTGCGATCCATCCCACAGCCTACGGAAGCGCAGGTTGATCGCCGGATTGAGCGTGACTCCCATCTGGCGTATCAGCCGCTTCTAACGCTTGCCGACCGTCCGGCTTATGCAGGCAATGGGGAGCAGGCCGCCATTTGGGCACAGCATGTTCACCGCGTTGTCGCATCTCTTGGTCCTTTGAAGGTCGGGTTTCCGAAACCGGAGACAACGACCGGTGAGAAGCTGGGTCTTGCCTCTGTCACGGTTGCGCTTGCCGCGGCTGTAGCGCTGAGCGGGCCTCACTCCCTTTCCCGCCTGCATTCAGGCTTTGTGCCCGGCGTGGATGATGACAGCGTTCCCCTGCCATCGGTTCAGGCATGGATCGATCGTCCATCCTATGCGCCCGGGGCTCCCGTTTTCCTCTCCCAGACGCAGCAGGCAAAACCGGTAACGGTGCCGCAAGGCGCCATCCTGAACGCGACGATTACAGGCGCCAATGGACGCCCTGTTCTCCGTGGAGCCACATCTCTCAGCCATGACCGGCTCGATGAGAAAAGCTGGAGCGAGAAGGCAACGCTTCAGCAGACAGGCACCATCACACTCTCCTCCCGAGGCCGGACGCTTGGGTTCTGGCGTGTGACTGTCGAGCCTGACCTTCCGCCCGTGGTGTCATGGGACGGAAAGCCAGCGCCACAGAAGGATGACTGGCGGACCAGCCTTCCGTGGCATGTGAAGCAGTCTTATGGCGTCGCGTCTCTGGACGCTGAAATCAGACTGCCGGGAATTTCGAAGGGCCGGATGCTTCGCGTTCCCATTCCTCTGGATGGTCATCCCAAGGATGCCAAAGGTGAGGCACGACCAGACCTGTCGTCCGACCCGTTTGCAGGAATGGACGTTGAAGGACGGCTACATGCCACGAGCGTTTCGGGCCGTGAGAGCCTGAGCGATCCCATTCGTTTCCATCTGGGCGCACGCAAGTTCACGGACCCGCTGGCGCGCGCCATCGTGTCTCTGCGTCGTCGCCTGATGCTTGGGCAGGAACGCCCTCAGCAGGCCGCAGACGAACTGAAACTCCTGACCCAAACCACAACCGTTCACCCGGTTCTGGCCCCGCTGGGTCTCGATATCGCATCCCTCCAGCACGATGCGCCGGAAGGTTCAGCCGAACAGGTTCCGGGGCAACTCTGGGCACTCGCTCTGTATCTGGATGACCTGCGGCGGGATGGTCCCGAGATTGCAGACGCCGCTGCAGCCGTGCGCGCGGCCCAACAGAGCGTCCAGCAACAGCTCGATCACATGCGGGAACTGGGCGAAAAGGGACATTCCCTTGCCGAACAGGAAGAACTTCAGCGCCGGACGAAAGATCTCAAGGACGCCTTGAATCGCCGAATGCAACTCCTGTTCCAGAAGGCGGCGCAAAGCGGCATCATGATGCCTCAGTCCGGTACCAGTTCGGCTGACCCATGGTCCGACCAGATGCAGCGCCTTCAGAACGATGCCTCCCAGGGGCATGGTGACGAAGCCCTCCGCAAGCTCCAGCAGATGGAAGATATGGCCGAACATATGCGTCAGGCCACGCCGGAAGATCTGAAAGCCCTTGCCGCCCAGATGAAGGCGCAGGAAGAAGCCCGCGCCCAGCGCGCCGCCCTGCATGATCTGGTCCATCGGGAAACGATGCTTCTGGATCACGCACAGGCCCGCCTGTCCGCTGCTCGCAAGGCCGCTCTCCCCCCCGATCAGCAGGACGGTCATGAGGATATCAGCCAGATGTCTACGGCCGACCTTATGCGTCAGTTGGGGATGCAGCCTCCGCCCGATATGGAACAGGCCACCCCAGCCAAACCCGCTGCTCCGACCGACCCAGCCACTGTTGCGTCCCAGTCTCCCGAGCGCCGTACGGACCATGCCTTCCAACGCGCTCTGGAACGCATCGACAATATTCTTGGCCGTCGCGTCAAGGATCTTACCGGTAAACCTGCAACGGCGTTCGACAAGGCCAAGGCGGACATGCAGGACGCCCGAAAAGCTCTGGCAGACCGTCATGATGATGAAGCTGCGACGGCGGAGCAAAAAGTGCTGGCCGATCTGTCCGAAGCCGGAAAACAGATGCGGCAGAACCAGAAATCTGGCGGCTCGGGTCAGGGCAAAGGCGGAAGTCTGAGCTTCATTCCGTCCATGGGAAGCGGCGGTTCCGGCCAGCAACAACATGGTGCAGCCGGGCAGCAGGGCGATGGCGGAGACCAGCCCGACGCCGGTGATGACGATGATGGGGATGAAGACCGCAAGGATCAGGACCCGCTGGGCCGGAAACTGGGCGAAGGTCAGAACGGCAAGGATTCCGACGCGCACATCCCGGATCGGAATGCGCGGGATCGGGCCAGAGACATTGAACGCGAACTTCGCCGCCGGGCGTCGGACCGTACCCGGCCTCAAAGTGAGCTGGATTATCTGGAACGACTACTGAAGTCGTTTTAAAGCCACAAAAAAGGCGCTCAGGTCATTCATCTGAGCGCCTTTTTCATATCAGAAACAAGCTTGCCTTACGGCACGCGATAGAACGGGTTGGGCAGAAGGAAGCCCTTCTCGGCATGACCATCAGCGAGATCGGAAGGCTGATCTCCGATGCTGGCGATAATAGTGTAACCCTTAGCCTCAATCGCCGCACGGGCCGGAGCCTTGTAATGCGCGGCGTAGCCATGTGAGATCATGGGACGTAGATCCAGTCCGTCCCAGTGCTTGATCCCAGCCAGATGAAGATTGCGAGCGGTCGCCTCACGTTCGTCTTCATGACGGCCCGTGATGAAGAAGACCGCAACATGGTTCTTCTCGGCTTCATTAATCAAAGCCAGCGTCGAGGCAAAAGCTGGCGCACGGCCGCTCTTTTCCCAGGCAATGGCGCCACATGGCCCTTTGGGCAGCGCATCGCAAGGGCCATTGGCAATATAGCCGAAATTATCCGCCCGGATTTCATCCCAGTTGGACAGGGTCGTTTCGTCAATATCAAGAACGATCGCAGGCTTGTGCACCTTAGGCGCACGCTCGAAGACCCAATGACGGGCTTGAGCAATCACCGTATCAAAATCATGCTGGTAATCGCCGCTGTCATGATAGGCGCTGGCCGCCATAATGGCATCACCGACATTTGCAGGCTGCTCGGCGTAAGCGGCAAGTGGCGTCAGAGCCGCACTGAAAAGAAGCCCGGTGGCGAGCAGAAAGGAACGGGTCATGGCGGAGCCACCTTTCGCGAAAAGAGAACAAGACCGACCCCCACGAGAGCCAGAGCTGTTCCGATAACGGAAACACCCGCATAACCCAAGCCCATGGAGAGCGCGATTCCGCCAAAAGCGGCACCAATCGCGTTTCCAAGATTGAAGGCACCGATATTTACCGAAGAGGCCAGAGCAGGTGCATCATGAGCAGCCTGCATGACACGCATCTGAAGAGCGGGCATTAATGCGAACGTCGCCGCACCCCAGACAAGCGTGGCAATCAGCGCGCCCGGCACCGTCTGAGCAGCCCAGGGAAAGAGCAGCATGACGGCTCCCAGAATGGGGAAGAACATCAGAAGGCTTCCATCCAGCGAGCGATCTGCACTTCGACCGCCAATCGCATTACCGATCGAGAAGCCCACGCCCGTCAACATCAGAGCAATCGTAATCACCAGAGGGCTGGCATGCGTGATGTGCTGAAGGATTGGCGCGATATAGGTGTAAAGCACAAACATGGCCCCTGCCCCGATCGCCGTTGTTGTCAGAGCCAACAGCACATTGATACGCAGAAGAGCCTTGAGTTCACTGGCAACGTCTGGAACGGGCCCTGCCTCACGCGCTGGAAGCGCCCATTGTACGGCAACCATTGTCAGAAGACCGAGAATAGCGGTCACCCCAAAAGCCATGTGCCATCCGAAATTCATGCCAAGCCAGGTCGCCGCCGGGACGCCAATGATATTGGCAATCGTCAGACCCATGAACATGGTAGCCACTGCACTGGCCCGACGCTCCGGCGCGACAACGGCAGACGCTTCAACAGCTCCGAGGCCGAAGAAGGCCCCATGGGCCAGACTGGTGAGTACGCGGGAAGCAAACAGGAGTTCGTAGCTTCCAGCCACCGCAGAGAGCAGGTTGCCGGCCACATAAATCCCCATGAGCAATGTCAGGGCAGATTTACGGCGCAGTCTTGCCAGAAGAAGCGTAATGAAGGGGGCGCCAACCATGACGCCCACGGCATAGGCCGTCACAAGGCCACCCGCCTTCGGTACGGTAACCTGTAGGCCCTGCGCGATAACAGGCAGAAGGCCCATCGGGGTAAATTCGGTTGTACCGATGGCGAATGCGCCCACGGCCAGAGCCAGCAAAGGCCAGTTCACGGGCAATCTCCGGAAATAACAGGTGGTTCGAGGATCATCGAACCATGCCAGCCCCGGAGCATCAGAACAAGATGAAGTGTTACATCATCCCGTTCATGTGCATGCCGGGCTCCATGCCGTCCATATGCATGGCCTTGTGCTTCGGGTCATCGATTTTGCACTTATGGTCTTGAACTTCCTCACCTGAAGCCAGATCCAGAGCGTGAGCGACGTCATCCAGAATAACGAAACCACCGTGATGTCCCGGCGTCACCACAATCGTGTGATCGGCCATATCTCCCGCATCGCCCACAAGACGGAACGGCGACGGATCAAGTGTCTGTACCAGCCGTGCGCGATACGGATGGCCATAGAGCGAAACAGGCGTCCAGGCTTCACCGATCATGTTCTTGTCGATTTCAGCGCGAACGTAAGGCGTCAGGCAATCAATATGAATGTGGAGCTGGTCCTGCGTCCGGCCATCACGGGAGTTGATGGCGAGAGACAAATGCTCATCCGGGACTGGAAAACCATATCCTGCCGGAACACGCTGCCGTTCGGCCCAGGCTTCTGCGAAGTAGTTTGGTGTTTCCGGCTGAAGCAGCGATGCGTCCTCAATCCCAGGAACCTTCTTTGTCGGGATCAGAAGATACTGGCCGTGACCGTACAGGTCCTTGAGCAAAGCATAACCGTCCTGAGGGTCATAAACTGCGCACGGGTGATGCTCTGCATCCTTGGCGCATCGACTACCTACCAGTTCCCAAAGCTTGTTACGGTCATGCCCCGGCACCTTTCCACAGGCCACCAGCCCGCCGCTGATCGTAACGGCTGCCATCAGACCCAGAGCGGCTCCAGCGCCAAACTTCATCCTCAAACTCATTCTTCCCTTACCTGACACTCTAACTGCATGACTGCTGCCAGTCTTTCAAAACGTCGGCGGACTGCACTGCCCGCAGCGCGCACGCTGCGTGCCCCCAAAATCAGGACAAGCTGCTGGTCTTCCACCAGCAGGCGACATTCCTCCAACAGCACAGTCGTCCCGGCGCAGAGTGTATAGGCCAGACGGAGAGCCAGACCCAGCCTCACAGCCCGGTCGATTTCCGAACGGGACAGAAGCTGGCGAGAAGGTTCGATCAGGGACGCATCCATCGCCACTTCATAACGAACCGCAAGAGTCAGTCCGATAAAGGCGCGGGCCGCATGTTCAAATCCAACCCCATGGCAATGCATCACGCGCTGATAAGTCTGTTCGGCACGATACTCAGGATGATCGTAAGATCCGATATCCGACAGCGTACAGGCAAGCTGGCGCAAACGGCGCTGCCATGGTGTTTCGTCGCGGAACAGCGGTGCTGTCCATCCAGTCAGGGCATTGGACAGTGTAACACTGCGCGCAAGACGCCCGGCCATCTCCTCAGCCAAAGCCGTCATCGGGTCATCGCCAGCAACGGACGAGGCCACATGCTTCATGTACCAGCCTTCCCGCAGACCATCGACACTGAAGACAACCTTGGACGGACGCACGCGCTCCATCAGGCATTTCAGAACAACGGCGGCGAAAGGCGCATCCCCAAGACGTTTACGAGGTGCATTCGGAAGTTTTTCAAGAGTTCGCTTGGAAGCCCCGATCACCCAATCCGACATCTCCCGCGCTTCTCCTTCGGACAGCGTGAAAAGATGAACCAGATTGAGCGGATACTGCGTACGGGCAATCTGCAACCGAGCCAGCGCACGGAAAGCCCCACCCACCAGATACAGCGGACGACCCGTCATGCCCGGAAGCCAGTTAACCTCCCGAAGCAATTCAGATGCAATCTCCGCTGCGCTTTCAATACTACCTTTGGCCCGATCCTGAAGACGGATCACACCTAATTTAGTCGTCAGGGCTTCGTAATACTGACCATCGGCAACATGGATCAGTTCGAGCGAGCCACCGCCGATATCCGCTACGAGACCGTTCGCTTCCGGCAGTCCGCACAGCACGCCCCGGGCGGCATAATCCGCCTCTTCAGTCCCTTCCAGAACACGAATGGGCACACCCGGCATCCGTGCACGGATGGCCGATACGAAATCCGGACCATTGGACGCATCCCGCACCGCCGCGGTGGCCAGAACCTCAAAAGGCTCCGCTCCCATGGCACGGGCTACCGTATGGAAACGTCCCAGCACGTCCATCGCCAGCGTTACGCCTTCGTCATTCAGGCGTCCCGTTGCATCCAGACCGCGCCCCAGCTTGAGCGTAACTTTCTCATTGAAGATGGGGAGCGGGTTGCGCGCAACGCCTTCAAAAACCACGAGCCTGACTGAATTGGACCCGAGATCAACGATGGCGGAACGCTGTGCAGATAATGACATGTGGTTCAGTCTTCCAGAATCCGGTCAGGCCGCTCGCGTGGGCGATGGGCCTCCGGAAGAGCTTTCTCCCGCGCGGCCGAACCCCGGCCGGACAGGGATGGATTGTTCATGAAGTATTCATGGGCAGAGAATGGATGCGCACCCGGAGACACCCGATGCCAGCGACCGTCTTTCAACAGCGTCCAGCTTTGGAGGTTGTCCTTGATGTTCATCGTCATGATCTGGCCGAGAATCTGGGCATGAACGGTTGGATTGGTAATGGGCACCATTGCTTCTACCCTCCAATCCATGTTCCGCACCATCCAGTCCGCCGAAGAAATGAAAACTTTTGCCTTGTGAGACGGCATGCGATGGCCATTTCCGAAGGCAAACACCCGTGCGTGCTCCAGAAAACGCCCGACGATGGATTTGATGTCGATGTTTTCCGAAAGCCCAGGAACGCCCGGACGGAGACAGCAGATCCCACGGATGATCCCGACGATCTTCACGCCAGCCTGTGAGGCTTCGTAAAGCAGATCAATAAGTTCCGCATCGACGAGGCTGTTCATCTTCAACCAGATGCGGGCCGGACGACCCGCCTTGGCATGCGCGATTTCATCCCGGATCAGTTGCTCAATCGTTGGCCGGATCGTGATCGGAGAGAATGCGAGGGCATCCATTTTCTCCGGCGTGGCATAGCCGGTCATATAATTGAACAGCTTGGCTGAGTCGGACGCCAGCTTTGGGTCACAGGTAAAGAAGGACAGATCCGTGTAAATCCGCGCTGTGATCGGATGGTAATTGCCCGTTCCGAAGTGAGCATAGGACCTCAGCGTTCCGCCTTCGCGGCGGACCACAAGGCTGAGTTTCGCATGCGTTTTTAAATGCGCAAAACCGAACACGACTTGCACGCCTGCCGCTTCCAGAGCGCGGGACAGACGAATATTGGCTTCTTCGTCAAACCGTGCGCGCAGTTCGACCATGGCCGTGACAGACTTGCCAGCTTCAGCCGCCTCAATCAGGGCCTGAACGATGGGGCTGTCGCGGGAGGTGCGATACAGGGTCTGCTTGATGGCCAGAACATTCGGGTCCAGCGCAGCCTGACGCAGGAACTGCACCACGACGTCGAAACTCTCAAACGGATGATGGACCACGATATCCTTGGCGCGGATCGCTGCGAAGCAATCCCCGTCATAATCCAGAATGCGTTCCGGAAAGCGCGGCGTGTAGGGCGGGAACACAAGATCCGGACGATCATCGACAATAAGTTGCTTGAGATCGACAACGCCTACGAAGCTGGGAAGAACAACAACGTCCTCATCGCCGACGCCCAGTTCTTCACCCATCTCGCGACCAAGTGTTTCTGGCAGTTTATGGTCGAGTGCCAGATGAATACCAACCCCACGACGACGCTGCTTCAAGGCCGTCTCGTAAGAGCGAACCAGATCTTCCGCTTCGTCTTCGAATTCCACATCCGTATCACGGATGATCCGCAGAACCCCTGCCGCACCGATGGACAGACCAGGAAAAAGGCGATCCGCAAAAAGCTGGACCAGATCTTCCAGCAATACAAAGCGGATCTCACCGGATGCATCCCCACTCGCGCCGACCTTTGAAGGCAGACGCAGGAAGCGCGGAACCTGTGCTGGCAACAGGATCAGGCCATCCATGACATGCTTTGCCGTTGCCGGGTCTTTCAGGCGCATGACGAGCGCCAGCCCCATATTGGGAATGAACGGCAATGGATGAGACGGATCAACGGCGAGTGGCGTCAGAACCGGAAAGACACGCTCCTGAAACAGCGTGGCAAGCTGCGCGAGATCAGCCTCATCGAGACCTTCCGTTGGCAGGATAGAGATCCCGGCCTCTTTCAGTTCAGCTTCAAGCTGGCGCCAGACCCGCTGCTGCTCTTCCAGAAGAAAGCGCGCTTTTTGCCGCACCGCAGTAAGTTGTTGCGCGGGTGTAGCCCCATCGGGGCTGCGCACGACCATCCCTTCCCGAACCTGCCCGACCAGACCCGCAACACGGACGGAATAAAATTCATCAAGATTACTGGCACTGATAGACAGGAAGCGAACCCGTTCCAGCAAAGGATTTCGCGGGCTTTCCGCTTCTTCAATGACACGCTGGTTGAAATCGAGCCAGGACAGTTCACGATTGATAAACCGCTCAGGAGACGTTGGCATATCCGCATAGTCCTTGGCTGTCGGGACGACCATCCGCCTCCGCCTGGCACGACTTACAGCCGCAGTCATGCTGCCCTCACGCGGCTGGCGGGATGTGCGGCGGCGGGGAGCCGGTTTCTTGTCTTCAGTCGTCACGATGGTCTCTTCCGGGAAGCTTGAACCAAAATCCCCATCAGGATCGGGACTCGGAAGAAGCGTGTCAAACGTCGGTTTTGTGTCACTCGCCAGAATGCTCTGACATCAGAAGATCGGGAAGCATTTCTCGTGCCAATGCCCGTGTGATAGCCGTCCCCCGCGCCAGCGCCGCGTCATCGAGACGCTCAACAGCAGAGACAAGAGCACTTCCCGTGCGCGGAAGATGTCGCCACAGCCAATCCGTCACAGATTGCGACACCACAAGCTGCCGATGCGCCAGAAGCGAGAGCAGCAGTGTGGCGCGCAGGTCATCCTCCGGCTCACCAGTCGCCGTCGTCGCAGTGGCGCGGAGACGACTGGCCAGATCCGCAAGAGCGAAATGGCTGCGTGACGGAGGTAGACGTCCTACCATCAGAACGCGATCACCCTGCGCCAAGGCATCGTTGAGAAGATGAAGCAGTGTAGCCTCGTCCCCAGGCGAATCGGCATTATCAATCGCAAGATTGCCCTGCACACGGATACGTCCACCAGAAGAAGAATGCGAAAACAGACGCGCATCCAGAACGGTAGCGTCATATTCCTGAGCCCAGACGGATAGAAGATGCGTCTTCCCCGTCCCGGCAGGCCCCCAGAGCCATAGCCGACCATCCGGCCAAGCTTTGCGAGACAGCCATGCTCTTGCAGCGGCATTGGACGGACTCGTAATGAAACGATCAGCTGTGAAAGCCACAGGTCTGCGCAGAGGAAAGGCCATCTGAAGACCTCCATCCCCTCCAAAAGGCCCGGTCTGTCCGTCCTGTTTTGTCATGCAAACCCTTTTTCCATGTCGTTCCGCTCTCAAATAGCGTTCCGCCCGTGCGCAGGATGCTCTAGAACGGCGTCACGTCAACCAGCGGGAAGCTTTCACGATGACCGATCAGCCCGACACCCCTCAGGGCGCCAGCTATGCACAGGCTGGCGTGGACATTGCCGCAGGCGACGCTTTGGTCGATGCGATCAAGCCGGCTGCCAAGGCAACGAACCGCCCTGGAACGATGGGCGGTCTTGGTGGTTTCGGGGCATTGTTTGATCTGAAAGCGGCTGGTTTCACGGACCCGGTCCTCGTGAGTTGTACAGATGGGGTCGGCACCAAGCTGATGGTGGCGATCGAGGCCGGGAAGCATGATGAGGTCGGTGTGGACCTTGTCGCCATGTGCGTGAACGATCTGGTCGTGCAGGGCGCAACGCCCCTCTTCTTTCTCGATTATCTCGCGACCGGCAAGCTGTCTGTTGAAGACGCTGCTACCGTCGTGAAAGGTATCGCACACGGATGTGCAGAGTCCGGCTGTGCGCTGGTCGGCGGTGAAACCGCAGAAATGCCGGGCATGTATGCTCCAGGACATTACGATCTGGCGGGCTTCAGTGTGGGCGCCGCAGAACGCGATAGCCTCCTTCCCGCAGGTATCCGCGAAGGTGATGCACTGATTGGCCTCCCTTCTTCCGGTGTTCATTCCAACGGCTTCTCACTGGTTCGGGAAATCGTTCGACGCTCTGGCCTGGGCTGGAATGCTCCAGCACCTTTTGCAGAAGGACATACACTCGCAGAAGCCCTGCTGACACCGACACGCCTCTACGTCCGCACCGTTCTGGACCTTCACGCCAAGGGTCTGCTGCATGGATGCGCCCATATTACGGGTGGGGGGCTCCCGGGGAACCTGCCGCGCGTCCTGCCAGAAGGCCTGGGTGTTCGCATTGATGGCGCGTCCTGGACTGTCCCAGCCGTGTTCCGCTGGATGGCCAAGGTAGGCAACGTCGCGGCCGATGAAATGCTACGCGTCTTCAACTGTGGCATTGGTATGGTTCTTGTCACGTCCGAACCAGAACGCGTTCTGACGGAACTCGAAGCCCGTGGAGAGAGTGCCTTCCTGATTGGCGAAGTTGTTCGCTCGGATAAAAACTATGCCGTGACAGCACCGGTTTCCTTTTCATGATTCAGAAAACGCCGATTGCCATTCTGATCAGCGGCCGTGGCAGTAACATGCGTGCCCTGATCGAAGCTTGCGAACGGCCCGATTATCCCGCCCGCATCGCGCTGGTTCTTAGCAATCGGCCAGATGCAGCGGGCCTTGAAATCGCGCGAGCAGCGGGCCTTCAGACGATTGCAATTGACCATAAGTTATTCGGCAAAGATCGGGAGGCGCATGAACACAAGGTCGATGCCGCCATCCGTGCTTCAGGTGCCAAGATTGTGTGTCTTGCGGGATATATGCGCGTTCTGACACCATTTTTGGTGAATATGTGGGAGGGTCGGATGCTGAACATTCACCCTAGCCTCCTCCCCGCCTTCCCCGGCCTACATACCCATGAAGCGGCCATAGCTGCGGGTGTAAAAGAACACGGCTGCACAGTTCATCTTGTAACGCCTGGCGTTGATGAAGGGCCTATTCTTGGACGGGCCAAGATCACAGTGCAGTCCGATGATACGCCCGATCGTCTGGCAAGCAGGGTTTTGGAACAGGAACATCGGCTTTATCCTGCCGTCCTCGCAAATTTCATCAACGCTCAATAGCTGGCACGCAAAATGCTCTGAGAACGAATTTTTTGGAAATTAATGTCTTGTACGCATCCTGAATACCGAAACCCTGTGCTTGCTTTCATCTTTTCCTTACACGGCATATCTTTCTGAATTTTCCGCTTTCGCTTATGCAGAGTATCTCTTTGCTAGATGGTCGATCAGACGCACCCTCTTCATCAATACATACTTTCCTGCCTCATCCCATAAGGACATCATTATGAGTGATTTGAAAATTGCTGTTCTGATCCCGTGTTATAACGAAGAAGTAGCAATCACTCAGGTTGTATCAGAATTCAAAGCATCCCTGCCGCAGGCGGAAATCTACGTCTACGATAATAACTCATCGGACAATACAGTCGAAGCCGCCCAAAGAGCAGGCGCAACGGTGCGCTCAGAAACGATGCAGGGAAAAGGGCATGTCGTAAGACGCATGTTCTCTGATATTGAGGCAGATTATTATGTTCTGGTGGACGGCGATGCCACCTATGAGGCAGCGGCAGCTCCCCGCATGGTTGCAAAAGCGTCCAGCGAAGGACTGGATATGGTAAACGGCGTCCGTGTAACAGACCGCACTGCCGCCTATCGTCCTGGGCATGTTCTCGGCAACAAAATGCTGACAGGTCTGGTTATGTCGATCTTCGGAAGACGGACCACAGATTTACTTTCCGGCTATCGTGTCTTCTCCCGCCGTTTCGTAAAATCCTTCCCAGTTATGTCTTCGGGTTTTGAAATCGAAACCGAGTTCAGTGTCCACGCTCTTGAACTGGACATGCCGATTTCCGAAGAACCGACAGTTTATGTCGAGCGACCAGTGGGCTCCACATCCAAACTGAATACCTACCAGGACGGCTTTCGTATTCTCTTTACGATCCTCACCCTCGTTCAAAGAGAAAAGCCCATTCTTTTCTTTTTCTCGTCTGGCCTTCTGTTCTTCCTGATTGGCCTTCTGGTTGGCGCCCCCGTTGTTATTGATTACGCTCAAACAGGCTTGGTTCCTCGCCTACCATCTGCGGTTCTTGCAACTGGTTTGGTTCTGTTGTCTGCACTTTGCGTGCTTTGTGGCATTGTCATGAACGGCATCAAGCATGGCCGTCAAGAAATGAAGCGGCTCGCTTATCTGTCTTATGCGATCAAAATTGTTACCTTGCACTCTACAGAAATATAACGAAAGTATATTCAATGATATCTTTTATAAAAAAGTCACTTCGACCGATAGAAATTTTATATATTTTTTGCATTTCTATAATATGTCTTTTTCTAATATACCGAGTCACGCCCGTAAGTGGAATTGATGAAGAATTCCACTTCTATCGTGCACAGCAGGTTGCACAAGGTGACCTATTTGCACAACGCTATCCTAGTCATATGTTCGGAGGCGGCCTCGACGGAAATATCCTGACATGGGTACGTTACTTCAACGCAAACAGAGACCGCCATCAACCTTCTAACGTAAATACAGCAAATCAAATTGCCTCAAATTTAAATAATGATCACAAAAAACGTGAAGTTGTACAGTTTCCTTCTACAGCATCCTACTCGCCATTAATGTACATTCCGTCTGCCACCGGAATGGTAATAGCGAATATTTTTCATAGCAATGTTGATACTAGATACTACGCCGGACGCCTTGGAAATCTTTTCGGATATATTTTTATTCTTTCTATTGTTATATCAATACTTCCCACAGGGCGTCTTTCCGTTCTAGCCCTAATGTCAACACCGACAGCGTTACACTTGGCAACTACTTACAGCGCAGATCCCGTCACCAATCTAGGTGCACTTCTGTTTCTGGCATGCTGTCTGAGAACCCGAATAATCCCTTTGGAACAGAGACAGGTCTGGCTTCGAGCTATTATCATACTTTCTATTCCACTTGGTCTTTTCAAATTAACATGCAGCCTTCTCAGCCTTGGGTGCCTCATAGTACCAAAAGATAGCTTTGCAACACCCAAAAAATATATTTATTTTTGCTCTACAGTCGTAGGACTAAGTATTTTCTCCGCAATAGTTTGGAACGGAATATATCCTTTTGATCCTGCACACTATTGGAACACAGGAGGAGACCCAAAAGTCCAGATCCATACGATGCTATCTCATCCCGGAGCATTCATACATGAAATCGGCAAAACCTATCGTGTTGGTTCACACTGGTGGTGGGAAGATGCATGGGGCCGCTTTGGTGGCGGACCAGAACCTCTATTCTTTAAGGTCGGAGAAGGAACAGGGCTTTTAGCCGCATCTCTAATCATTGTGTTAGCGCTGGTCGATCAGCGTTCTTTTCATGGCCGTCGTCCGGCAATGATCCTTATTAGTATAGGGTTCCTGTACTCTTTATTTGTTCTTCTCGCCTTTTATGTAGGGTTCACCCACCTGGGAGAAAATACCGTTAGCGGATTGCAAGGTCGTTATTTCTTTTTAAGTGCCGCATTAATAATAATAGGCACCACATTACTCCTTCCAAAGCAAAAAAAATTATACTCAAATTTATCATCAATATTTTTATTTATATATTTTATTTGCGTTACCCACGTCTGCATTGAAGCCACTGGAATTTACGCACACATTTGGAATTAAACCAAACAACGGACTCCACGGAGATTTTATTTATCAATTTCCGTGGAATAACATTTAAAAAAACAATCAATACACTACCCTTTTTAAAAGTTTTTTTAAATTCAGACTTCACAGACATAATATGCTTTCTGCAACTAAGTAGATGATTGAGCAGAAAACGGTTAGGAATCTGTCAGATGCGAATTGCAAGACGTCTCCAGTTCTTGAAACTTCCGATCATGGTCTCAATCCAGTTGCGACGCTTCCATTTCCTACTGACGTATTTGAGAGATTTTTACCCCCCCTGGAAGGCCGTGCCTAATTGCCTTTTTCTTCCAAAGTACAACTGGAAGACTCAAAGAGTCGTTGATTGAAGCTCTTATGCGCTGATTTTGGGTTCAACGAGCCAGCATTGATGATCCTGGATGGTCACTTTCACTCTGCGGGTGAGACGGAACGGGGGACAACCGCCTTTGCTGCAGTTCCGCATAAGACAGAACCTGGAGGGATCGAAGAACCCCTGATTGATGTGCTTGGCCGGTAATTTCTGGGTTTTGGCGATTTGATTGACGGTTTTTACGATGGCGTCCAGTCTGCGTTTTGAGCAGATTGGGAGTTGTCTCTCGCTGGATGGCTATGCGCTCGCGTTCAATCTTTCGAGGAAGAGGAGGCGGCGCATATTGTAGACGATATTGGCGAGCCCGATCCTCATGGTGGCTCGACTAATACCGACAGTCCGGACAAACAGCCCCGTCTGTGACTTCTGATCGGCAAAGACATGCTCGACACGTGACCGGATGACCGACTTTCCAGCATTTGATTTCTGGATATGCCGGGGCATAGGCTTGAGATGCGGCTTTTTGCGATGAACCTTGGAGACAAAGCCCTGCTTTTCCATGAAGTCTTCGTTGGCTTTTGAGCGATAGGCCGTGTCGGCCCAGACACTTGAGGCCGTATTGGTTTTATCCAGAAGCCCCTCTCTCAATCGCGCGCCATCACTGGCAGCGGCATGCGTTGTTTTCCATTTCCGGATGAACCGGTATTTCCGATCGATGGAAACATGCGGTTTATAGCCAAAGAACGGGATGGCGAGATCGCTGGATGGCATGGTTCCATCATCCTGCCGCTTCGCCTTCGTGAACTTCAGTGTCCAGCGCGCATGACGATCCTTGTGCGACAGCTTTGCGGGTTTGTCCTGCCAGTCTTCAGGAATACGGCCTGCTCGCAGATCCGCTTTCTCTGCATTGGTGTTCCGCAGCTTCGGAGCCGCTACCAGCGTGGCATCCAGGATCTGGCCTGACATCGGCAAATAACCAGCGTTACGCAGGGTTGCGTCAAAGCGGTTGAACAGCCCATCGATCGCACCCGCCTGGGTCAGACGCTCGCGAAACAGCCAGACCGTTTTGGCATCCGGCACCCGATCTGAAAGTCCCAGACCAAGGAAACGCATAAAGGAGAGGCGATCGTTGATCAGATATTCCGTCCGCTCATCAGACAAATTGTTGAGCGTCTGGATCACCAGAATTTTGAACATCAGCACAGGATCAAATGGCGGTCGTCCGCCTTTGCTGCCGTCAGAATACGCCAGAGCCTTCTCCAGGTCAGGGCGGAAGACTTCAAAATCCACAGTCCGGGAAAATGCTTCGAGC
>NZ_BEWO01000015.1 GCF_002723975.1 Gluconobacter japonicus | reverse complement strand
CCACCTTAATAAAATTCTCGTTTTTGGCGGAATAATGCGGTTTTTGAGTAATTTTTTCCATATCGATTCTTTGTGTTCGAAAAATATTTTCATTTTCTGTCATTTTAACGATTTATTATCTTTGGGAATCTCTTTCAGTACTATAATTCAGCACAAAACTGCTGTCGGTTCTTATATTCTCCAGTGATTGAGTAATTTTTTCAATAATTCTCAATAGATCTAGGTAAATATTAAATTTACAGCGCAATACTTAATAATCCTAAGGATTAATATCAATGTCATCCCTGAGAGAACTCTCCTCTTCAGAATTAAATCAGGTATCTGGAGGCTGCATTGGATATAATCATAATTTTGTAGGCTCTGTTTCTCTTAATTTTGGTTGCAACTATTCAAATTACGCCTCTTTTTATTCAACAAAATTAGGCGCATACAGCGGGTATCTGGCTGGCGTCTATAACGTTTTTGCTGATTTGGCTCAGTCAGCAAGCCAGTCCGTTATCGCGACAGATATCAAAAACATTGCGTCTTATGTCCAGCTGGGCGCCCAGATCGGGGCACAAAATGCAACAAACGGCCTCTCTATTTACAAAAGCGTCGTAAGTGCAATTTCGAACTCCCTGTCCAATGGTGGTACAAAAATTACATTTCCACCTTCCGTAGACTGATTTTTCTATTTCCCTGGACTTCGCCATAGCAGAACGAAGTCTCCTGTCCTTAAAGGCTCTCCGTTAAATGCCGGAGAGCCTTTAGTGTTATCTGGGCACTTTTACTTTCTTTTCATTTATTCTGGTTCATATCGTTACCCATGAGTTCTCTTTTCCGCCGTGAAGCCCTGGATGCCCGTCGTGACGCATGGCTTGGCCGGGTCCAGATCAGTCAGCCCCTTCCCGTGCGGATTGTGGCCTGGAGTTGTGTGGCACTGACATTTGCAACAGCACTCCTGCTCATATTCGATACCTATACCCGCCGCGTTCACGCAACGGGACAGGTCATGCCCAAAAGTGGCCTTTTGATACTTGGCGCCATTCAGCCCGGAACGATTTCAGCTATCCACGCGACAGAAGGACAACACGTTCGGAAAGGCGATGTGCTCTTCACAGAGGATCTGGAAACAACATCCCTGACCGGGCCAACCCAGAAGCAGGTTCTGGCAGATCTTCTGCGACAGAAAACGCTTCTTGAGAACCAGCACACCCTGCGTGAAAAATCCGCTCCAATTGAGCATCAGGCTCTTTTAAACCAGATCCAGTTTCTGACGCGCCAAAGAGAACAGATCTCCGCACAGCTTTCCAATGACGAAAGTGTCCTGCCACTGGTGCAAAAAGCGCTCGCGAAAATGCAAGGGGCACAGAACAATCATCTGATTACAGAGACCCAGTTCCAGAGCCAGCTTTACACCTATGCGCAGCTTCTCAGTTCCCACGCGCAGGCCCTTCAGTCTCGCACGGACGCAGAAAGCAAGATTTCAGACCTCGCCTCCAAGCTTGCCCGGTTTGATAGCGAACTTTCCCACGACCTGAATGACTTGGATAAGCAGATTGCCGCCATCGATCAGCAAACTGCCGAAAACGAAGGCCGTCGCAGTAATATTGTTCTTGCTCCGGAAGACGGTATCCTGACGGGTGTCCGAGGTTATCTTGGAGAACAGGTTGCAGCAGGCACACCTCTCGTGACCCTTCTGCCAACAGATCATGCTCTGCAGATTGAACTCTACGTCAACAGTGCTTCGATCGGATTTCTTAAAGAAAACGAACCCGTTCTCCTGCGCTACGATGCGTTTCCTTATCAGAAATTCGGTCTTCATCACGGTCATATTGCGGAAATCACGCATGCCCCCGTCACCAACGGGGCACAACAGACCCCCCGCTCTGCGCAGGGCAACGATCAGAAAAACAGCTCTCCGCAGGACATTTATCGTATCCGGGTTCAACCAGATCAGGCTTATGTCGAGACCTACGGAATACGACACCCGCTTGAAGCGGGCATGACGGTCTCCGCCGATATTGCGACAGACCGCAGGCATCTTTGGCAGTGGCTGCTTGATCCTGTCATCAGCGTCCGTAACACCCTGACCACCACCACTATTGGCCCGCGATAAGGGGAACCCGGATGCTACGTGATCTCCAGTTCGGCTTTGGCCGCCATGTCCCAGTCGTTCTTCAGTCCGAAGCTGCGGAGTGCGGCCTTGCCTGCCTCGCCATGGTCATGGGGTATCATGGTCACCCCATCGATATTGCTACTTTCCGTCGACAGCAGGGAACATCGTCTCAAGGAACCACGCTGCGGGAAATCGTAGGGGTTGCAGGTCGTGTAGGCCTCAACGCCCGCGCTGTCAGACTGGAAATTGAAGACCTCAACAAGCTGATATTACCATGCATCCTGCACTGGGGCATGAACCACTTTGTGGTTTTAACCGAGCAGCGAAAACAAACAGTCATTATTCATGACCCTGCCATAGGTCGGCGCGAAATCGGTTCGGAGGAATTGTCACGGGAATTCACTGGTGTCGCGCTGGAAGTCACACCGACTGAACGTTTTGAGCGAAAAGATGAACGCAAAACCCTACGACTAAGGGACATGTTCCGCCATGTTTCAGGCCTCAAACCTGCGCTTGCCTACCTTTTTGCGCTCTCCTTAGGCTTGGAAGTTATCGCCCTGTTTTCACCGATGGTCAGTCAGATCATCATTGATGAAGTGCTTGTCACAGGCGACCACGATCTTCTTACGACCGTCGCCTGCGCCATGATCATACTCCTCCTGCTTCAAATGCTGGTAGCCAGCGTTCGAAGCTGGGCAGTCGTCATGTTTGGCAGTCGCGTCTCCCTGAAATGGAACAGCTCGCTTTTCGAGCATCTGACACGCCTGCCACTGGACTATTTTGCACGCCGTCACATCGGAGACGTCATTTCCCGTTTCGGGGCGCTATCCGCCATTCAGCACACGCTGACCACCGATCTCGTGCAGACCATTCTGGACGGTATCATGGCTGTCGGGATGGGCGTGATGCTGTTCCTTTATGGAGGCTGGCTCGGCGTCATTGCCTGTATCGCCATGGGGCTGGACATCCTTCTACGCCTGACGACCTACGGCACCTATCGCCGCGCATCGGAAGAAGCCGTCGTACAGGATGCAAAAAGCCAGACGCATTTCATCGAAACGCTGCGCAACATGGCCACCGTCAAGCTCCTGAACCTCCGGGAGCGCCGCCAGACCGCGTGGCTAAACAGCGTCATTGATTCGATGAACATTCATCTACGGCTACAGCGCTTCGATCTGATTTTTGGCCGCCTCGCCGATATGATCTTCGGTGCGGACCGCCTGATCATGCTGGTTCTCGGAGCCAATATGGTCATGCGCGGGCATATGTCCGTCGGTATGCTTGTGGCATTCCTGTCCTACAAGGACCAGTTTGCAGGCCGGATCAGCAGCCTTATCAATACCGGCTTCAAGTTCCGGATGCTGAGCATCCAGACGGATCGTCTCTCGGATATCGTCATGAGCGATCCCGAACCTCAAGGCATCCCTCTGCCTTCGCCATCGTCTCATGAGACAGGCCGCGGTACTCTGGCAGTCCGCAATCTCTCCGTACGCTACAGCCCTGACGGACCCTGGATTTTCCGAAACCTGTCCTTCGATATTCCTGCCGGACAGAGCGTAGCCATTGTGGGGCCTTCCGGCTGCGGCAAGACGACGCTTCTGAAAACTCTCATGGGCTTACAGGAGCCCAGTGAGGGAGAAATCTTCATGGACGGCTCGGAGATCCGCAATCTCACACTGGATGGCTACCGTTCCCAGATTGCCGGCGTACTTCAGGACGATGGCCTGTTTTCCGGCTCAATCGGAGACAATATCTGCGGGTTCTCGGAAAGCCCTGATCAGACACTGATCGAAACCTGTGCCAAACGGGCCGCTATCCATGAGGATATCCAGCGCATGCCCATGCGATATGAGTCCCTTGTAGGCGATATGGGATCCAGCCTCTCTGGTGGTCAGAAGCAGCGTGTCCTTCTCGCTCGCGCACTTTATCGCGCACCACAGATCCTTTTCCTTGACGAAGCAACCAGCCATCTGGACGAAGCCACCGAAGCAAAAGTAGCCAAGGCACTGCGACAGCTCAACACGACACGGATTATGGTTGCACATCGCCCCGCAACCATCGCCCACGCAGATATTGTGTTCTGCCTCACAGCAGAGGGTCTGAAGATCGAACGGGAAAGCCATAGTCCCGTGAGTGACGCACAATCTGCAACGTCCAAATTTGTCGGGCTAGGCCAGTATGCTCAATGGACACAGCCCGCAACTTAGTGAAGCATAAAAAAAACCGGCCCGCATTCCTGCGACCCGGTTTTTCCCTAAATCAGCGTGAACCTTAACGCCAAGCCGATCCTGGAAGCGGGACAAGAATTTCATTGTCCATCTGCGTCAGAAAAGGCGCAACCTTGGGCGGCCACGTCCCTTTTGCAACTGCAGCCGCGCGAACTTCAGCACGCTGGTTCAGATCGGCATAAGGCCACAAATGGGCAAAACGCGGGGCCCCTTCAAGCGAGACCAACGTGCACGTCAACGACGAAAGCTCGGTCCGTTCGGGGACGGCAGCCAGAAAACGCTCTTCCAGATCTGCCATACCATCAGGTGTAGCTTCATAGCAGCGCCATTCATAGACAGCACCATAAGTTCCCGGCTCGGCGACAGGTGTAATCACGCGCCAGGACGTCACTTCAACCCGAACCAGATGCTCATGCGGAAGAGACGCCAGTAACTCCGGGCGTCCTTCCAGAAGTTCAGCATAGGTTCCAGCCGTCCGGAACAGTGTGATCCGGTTAAGCCGACCGATCTCCGTCACCCACGCTCCGGTCTCTTCAAGACCAGAGAGCGCAGAAACAACCTGCGGGACGTGTCCGACCTGAACATCCAGAAAGACAGTTTCTGCGCAACTCATCGCCATGGTCTCCAGATCAGGACTTCGTCTGCTCAGCGACGAAATTTTCCAGCCAGTGAATGGTGTAGTCACCCTTCTGGAAAGACGGATCAGCCAGGATCTTGCGATGCAGCGGGATCACCGTCTGCACACCGTCAACCACACATTCGTCCAGCGCGCGCTGCATGCGGGCGATGGCTTCCTGACGGGTCGGGGCATGAACGATCAGCTTGGCAATCATGCTGTCGTAATACGGCGGGATGCGGTAGCCAGCGTAAAGAGCGCTGTCCATTCGTACACCCAAACCACCCGGAGCATGGAAGACATTGACCGTGCCAGGGCTGGGCGCAAAGGTTTCCGGGTTCTCGGCGTTTATACGGCACTCGATAGCATGGCCGGACATCTTGATGTCCTTCTGCGTGTAGCCAAGCTTCTCGCCAGCCGCGATCCGGATCTGCTCACGGACCAGATCGACGCTGCACACCATTTCCGTCACCGGATGTTCCACCTGAAGGCGGGTATTCATCTCGATGAAGCAGAACTGGCCGTCCTGATACAGGAACTCAAGAGTACCAGCATTCCGGTAGCCCATGCGTGCCAGAGCCTCGGTCGAGGTGCGGCCGATTTCTTCACGCTCGGCATCCGTCAGAGCCGGAGAGCCAGCTTCTTCGAGCAGCTTCTGGTGACGACGCTGCAGGGAGCAGTCACGCTCGCCGAAATGGACCACGTTGCCATGGGCATCGCCAAGGATCTGAAGCTCGATATGACGCGGACGGTTGAGATACTTCTCGAGATAGACTTCGTCATTCCCGAACGCCGCACGCGCTTCAGTCCGGGCAACGGTCCAGGCTTCCTCGATCTCGTCCGCCGTCTTGGCCACCTTCATGCCACGACCACCACCGCCAGCAGCGGCCTTGATCAGCACAGGATACCCGACGCGCTCAGCCACTTCACGAGCAGACTGCAGATCCGGCAGAGCACCATCAGACCCCGGAACCAGCGGCACGCCAAGCTCACGCATGGTCGTCTTGGCCGTGATCTTGTCACCCATCATCCGAATGTGCTGCGCCGTCGGGCCGATAAAGGCCAGACCATGCTCTTCAACCGTTTCGGCAAACTCGGCATTCTCGGACAGGAAGCCGTAGCCCGGATGAATGGCTTCCGCACCCGTGATCGTAGCCGCCGAAAGAATGGCAGCAACATTGAGGTAGGAATCACGGGAGCTTGGCGGCCCAATGCAGACAGCTTCATCCGCCAGACGCACATGCATGGCGTCGGCGTCGGCCGTGGAATGAACCGCTACGGTTTTGATGCCCATCTCTCGGCAGGCGCGCTGGATACGCAGCGCGATCTCACCACGATTGGCAATGAGGATTTTGGAAAACATTACTCAATAATCGCCAGCGGCTCACCGAACTCAACCGGGCTGCCGGACTCGACGAGGAACTTCGTCAGTGTGCCAGCGCGGGGAGCCTTGATCTGGTTGAAAGTCTTCATGGCTTCGATCAGCATGATGGTCTGACCGGCAGTGACCGGCTGGCCTTCCTGCGCAAACGGCGGGGAAGAGGGGTCCGGCGTCAGGTAAGCCACGCCCACCATCGGGCTGGGGACAACACCCGGATGCTTGGCCAGATCAGCCGGAGCAGCAGCAACGGGAGCTGCCGCAGCGACAGCAGGAGCCGCGGCAGCCACAGCCGGAGCAGCAGCCTGAACCACGTTGACATTGCGCGCCACGCGGATGCGGCTATCCGCTTCAGAGATCTCGATTTCGGTCAGGCCGGTTTCCGTCAGAATATCGGCCAATGCCCGAATGGCATCCTTGTCCACGAGCATACGGCTCATCCTTCGTCTTCGATCATGTCGGTTATTGCCTGAAGCGCATGCGCGTATCCCCTGACGCCGAGGCCGCAGATCACACCGATGGCGGCCTGCGAGACGTAGGTATGATGCCGGAATGGCTCCCTGCGGTGAATATTCGAGATGTGAACTTCAACGATTGGCAGCTCGACGGCAAGAAGCGCATCAAGCAGAGCAATCGAGGTATGCCCATAGGCAGCAGGATTAATCACGATTCCATCAGCACGGCCGCGACATTCCTGCACCCAGGACACGAGTTCCCCCTCCCCGTTCGTCTGGCGGAAATCAATGGCAACATCCAGGCGTTCGGCAGCTTGAATGCACACCTGCTCAACATCGTCGAGCGTAGCGTGACCGTAGATTCCAGGCTGGCGAAGACCCAGCATGTTGAGGTTCGGGCCGTTGAGAACGGCTATGAGAGGACGTTTCATCTGGCCGCGCGATAGCACTTTCGGAGCCGTCATGAAAGCGTCATCGCCCTATTCCTGCCGTCTTCGCAGGGTTCAAAGGGGGACAGGGCCTCGGTTTTATGCTATCGAGCATGGTTCGAGCCCGCTTTCGTCAACTGGAGAAGATACCAGTCTAGTGCAATTTGTCCTGTCTGCCCTACGTCCGTCCCTACGTCTGGTTCCTCTGCGCGGCATGACATTTGCTGTCGCCCTGGCAGGAATGAGCGGCGCCTCGATCGCCCATGCGGCTGACGAGTCTCCGGATGGTTCAGCAGGAACAGTCAGAACAAGCTGGGCAGATTCGGTTCGGACTGCGCTGGCAAACAGGGCGCACAAAGCTGCCTCCTGGACACAGCATGGTGTTGCAAGCTGGTATGGACGCCATTTCCATGGGCACCGCACCAGCAGTGGTGCGGTTTTCAATACCAATGACATGACGGCAGCCCATCCCTCGCTGCCGATTGGCACGAAGCTTCTTGTCACATCTCAGGATACAGGCCGCTCAGTGATTGTTACAGTCAACGATCGCGGGCCTTTCAACAGCCGAATCATTGATCTGTCCCATGCTGCAGCCGAACGGATCGGTATGCTGCACAGCGGCACCGCGCATGTGACGATTGCTCAGGTTGCCAACCAGCCTGCAACGGATGCCGCAAGCGAAGTGGCCGAAGCCGAATCGCATGACACCAGCGAAGAAGCCATTCAGGCTGCTTCGGGTCAGACATCTTCAGGAAAAGCTTCTCGCCAACCTTAAGCGAGGAGAGAAATATTCACCCTGAAACGATCAGGGTGAATGTTCTGCGGTAACAGCCTCAGCGACCAGTGGGTCAGGCTGGGGTAGCCCGGCAATTCGCGGGTGTGCCCCCCGAGCACGCTCTTCAAGCCCGGCATTCAGTTCCGCACCGAACAGCACAACATACGCACTCACGAAAAACCACATCATGATGGCGGCGACGGCACCCAAGGGTCCGTACGTTGCGCCATAACTCGCAAAATGTGCGACATACCAAGAAAATCCGAGGGATAGCAGAACCCACAGGACTGTCGCAATCGCAGAACCGGGCACGATCCAACGCCATTTCACAGCATCACGACACGGTGCAAAACGGTAGAGCATCGTCACAGCCACAAACACGAACAGCAACATCAGAAGCGGCGCGAGCGTATGCACCACCAGCGGTGCCCCATAGGAAACCAGCAGGTCAAAGGGTGGTGGTGGTTTCCGGAAACCCAAAATGCGCGGCAGATAATCAACAAGCGCAGGAGCCGCAACCATCAGAGCCAGTGTAAGCGCTGCGCCAAACACAGCCATGAATGTCGTCGCCAGTGCTGTTGCCTGAAAGCGCAGGAAACTCCGGGTCTCGGTCGCATTATAAGCCATGTTCAGAGCAGACAGAATCGACTTTGTACTGGCCGACGCAGACCAGAGCGCCACAGACAGGGAAAAAATCAGTCCTATCGTCAGAGAGGTATGCGGCTGAGAAACCAGTTCATGAATGCGGTTCCCAATCAACGAATAAGCCGTTGGTGGCAGCAGATGACGCAACACTTCAAGCTGTGGCTCAACAGTCTGAAGGTCAAACGCCAACCCATAAAGCGAAATCAGACTGGAGATGGCCGGGAAAAGCGACAACGTCGCGTAAAAAGCGCAGCCTGCTGCTGACAGGGAGGTCTGGGAAGACCCCACTTCAGAAAAGACCTGGCGAAAGACAATCTTCCAGCCCGCTTTTGGCATAGCGAGAGGAGACGCAGCTCCGGTTCCCGGCGCATCTGGCCCAAGTTTGCGAGCCTGACGAATATCCTCCTCATCCGGCTCCGGCGTCAGTTGTCTGACACGCTCCATATCGTTCTGGATTGTTTTCCGGTCAGGTTCCGAAGATGATGCAGAATCGGGGAATAGGCTCACGCAGGGGTCCTCGGCAGTTCCTGTTATGGGCAGACTGTAAAGTGAGCTGCTCTTCAAACTTAAAGATCAGCCCTGCTCATACGCAGAAATAGCCTTCTACGTTCCGAATTTGCCCTGATTTCGCAGCCATCATTATTTCCTAAATGCAGATAATGCAAAAATACCCCTTGCAACGATAAGGCTTTGGTCTCATACGCCCCGTCACGCAGCAACGCACGTGCCACTGGCCCTCTCGAGGTTACGCAACGACGTCAAGCGTTCTGGCCTTCCGGGTCCCGCTTGTTTGGGTCCCCGCTATTCGCTGGTCCGTTCGACCGTTTCGCAACACACTCGCAGGGTGTCATTCTTCCCTGACGAGTCCGGTTCTGGGAATGAGTGTCATGACTCCCAAAATCACCCGTTTTCTTGCCGAGCAGCAGCCGGCAACTCCTTGCCTCGTCGTTGATCTCGATGTTGTAGAAAACAACTATCGTGCTCTTCATGACGCGCTGCCGTCGGGCAAGATCTATTACGCCATCAAGGCCAATCCGGCCCCGGATATTCTGAAGCGCTTGGTCGCACTTGGTTCCTCTTTCGACGCCGCCTCCCTAGAAGAGATCCGTATGTGCCTCGATGCAGGCGCAACGGCGGACCGCATTTCCTACGGCAATACGCTGAAGAAGGTCAGTGCGATCCGCGAGGCCCGTGCGATGGGCATTGATCTCTTCGTGCTGGACAGCATGGAAGAGCTTGAGAAAATCGCCGCTAATGCGCCCGGAGCCCGTGTCTTCTGCCGTCTGGCCGTTGAAAACGAAGGTGCTGACTGGCCTCTCTCACGTAAATTCGGCACGACAATCGCCCATGCTGGCGATCTCATGCGACGCGCGAAAAAGCTTGGCCTGCACCCTTACGGCCTATCCTTTCATGTCGGCAGCCAGCAGACGGGCATCGCAGCCTATCAGCACGCCATCGCCAAAGCCGCAGCACTTTATCATGAGCTGCGCGCGGAGGGTCTCGATCTTCAGATGATCAATCTGGGCGGTGGCTTCCCAACGCATTATCGGGAAAACATTCCGTCCGTGCAGGAGTTCGGTACGGCTATCCGCGGTGCACTCGCCGAACACTTTCCGGATGGAGAGCCAGAGGTTCTGCTTGAGCCAGGCCGTTATATGGTAGGTCAGGCTGGCGTGGTCTCCAGCGAAGTCATTCTCGTCAGCCGCCGCGGTGGTGCCGAGAAAGATCCACGCTGGGTCTATCTGGATATTGGTCGTTTTGGTGGACTTGCAGAAACAGAAGGCGAAGCCATTCGCTACACGTTCCGCACCCCCCATGACGAAACGGACAGTTCGCGCTCCCCTTGCGTCGTAGCCGGACCAAGCTGCGATGGTGTGGATATTCTTTATGAGAAGAACCGCATTCCACTGCCCAACAGTCTGAAGTCGGGTGACCGGATCGAGATTCTGGCAACGGGAGCCTATGTCTCGACTTATTGCTCCGTTGGGTTCAACGGCTTTCCACCACTGAGTGAACATTACATCTGAAAGATTCCGCACCGAGAGACCTGGCTTTGCCAACTCTCGGGCCAATCTTGTGCCTGACTGGATCGTTATCCACCTTGAGGAAACCCCATCAGCAAGGACAGACCCATGAAACTCAGTGCACGTAATCAGCTCAAAGGCCGCATCACCAGTATTGTGAAAGGTGCAACCACCTCTCACATCACGATCGACGTGAATGGCACGATCATTACAAGCGCCATCACAAACGAAGCCGTTGATGAACTTGGTCTTGCCGTTGGTAAAGATGCCTATGCCGTGATCAAGGCCTCCAGCGTGATGGTCGGGGTAGACTGATCCCCTACTCCCTGAACATCGACCAGACCTGCCCCTGTCCCCAGAAAGCATTCAGAATTTCTTCCAGGGTCAGGTCAAAACCTATCCATGCAATCCAACTGAAACTCAGAATCCCAAGACTGAGAAGCAAAAGCGAAACCGCTGCTGTTTCAAGCTCTCCGCGTGTGTAAGAAGTGTTTCTCATCTTCACACCTGCCAGTTTAATGCAGCGTTCTTCCCGCCCATGACGGAGGCACATCACGCGGCCAGAGAACGCGCATGTCTGCGGGATGAATCTTCTTCCAGCGGGCCAGAGACGACAATGCGCCTGCCCCAGCCGTTTTCCGTTCATGCCGTGGAAGCCAGTGGCCAATCCCAGCCATACAATCCGAAATCAGCGCAAGGGCTGTCACGACGTAGCCCTGCATGAGGCGTTCGGGAAACAGATCAGCCAAAAGAGCAAAAACTTCTTTCTGCCCTTCGTTCTGAACAGTCTGAATGCCTTGAAGAAAACGCTCTTCCATAGCGCTCAAGCCCTGCGATCCTGGCGGATTGATATCGAGAGGTGGTACGCCCATCGCTTTCAGATGCTGACTGGCATCCTCAAACGCCCGCTCTGCCGCATCCAGCACAGGCCGAAATGACGCTGGGAACATGCCATCCGTCGTGCGCGTCTCATGGCAGTAAGGCAGTCGATAACGACTGACCAGACACCGGATACTCCAAAGCGCCAAGCGCTCGCAGCAGCACAGGTCAGACAGGAAAAGTGGTGTCCGTGTCATGATCAATCTCCGAATCAGCAGAACCGGAGACACATTAGTTGAGAATGATTTGCAATATCAATCTAAAAATACAATCTGTCCTGCCCATTCCTCAGTAGAGAGGGCGCACATTCATCTCCGAAGAAAGAGCACAACAGTGCCCGATGACGTTTGAGAAATTGTCATCGGGCAAACACTCAATGCTGATGACCGCAGGAACCGTGATCGTGATGATGTCCATGATCATGCGATTCATCACTGGCCCGAGGAGCCGTCTGACAGTGATGGCAGGCAACCCATTCGGCATCACCATCAAGGTAATGCTCTTTCTTCCAAACCGGAACGCGATGCTTGATCTCATCAATAATGTACCGACAGGCCCGGAAAGCCGCATCCCGGTGCGGCGCAGATACACCGATCCAGACAGCCACATCCCCGATCCGAAGTGTTCCCGTGCGATGCATCGCCACAGCGTGGCTGATCTCGAAACGGGCCAAAGCTTCCTCGATGATCCGTTCGCCTTCCTTTACGGCCAGCGCGGCATAAGCCTCATATTCAAGACCATCCACAGCGCGGCCCTCATTGCTGTTCCGCACCCATCCCTCAAACGTGCAGAACCCTCCGGCTTCCGCCAGATGCAAACCATCCCGCAACGCATTCAGATCGACTGGCGCATCCGCCATCAGAAAGTGCGTCATCCGCCCGTCACCGGGGGAATGAACACAACATGATCTCCGGTCATCAAGGGTTGTGTCCAAGATGCAAAATCCCCGTTCAGAGCAACCCGGAGGCGAGAAGCCTCAAAGGGAAAGCCATATTTTTCCTTCAGCTGCTCATAGAGCGGCCCAACAGTCCCAAAAGCGGTCTCTACCGTTTCGGTCTTCTGCCCCGCTAACTCTCTCATCTGAGCAAAATATTCCACTTCGAGGCGGATCATCTGGCCTCCCAACCGTCGGGTCACGCTTTCGCGTTCCTCAGGGGTGTTAATGTTATCCAATGCCCCCTGCGTCTGCGGAGACAGAAGCAGGGTATCGCTATTGATCAGAAGTTTTCGCGGACAGTTCCGACCGCCCGCCACCTGCCGCACCAAAGCCTCCAGAGCCGCAGGCTCCCAGATTGCACAGAGCGGCTCAGGCAAACCATCATGCTCACTGCGATAAGCCACCGCCGTATGCTGATGCTGACAAGCACCGATCAGGGTCTCCAACGTGACACGATCCAGTAAGGGCAGGTCACAGGCCAAAACCAGCCATGCGGCCTCAGGGTAGGCCTGATGGGCAGATAGAAGACCCGCAGCCGGACCATCTATATCGACCGCATCAACGATCTGAGGAAACCCCGCACGAAGAGGCTCGTTTTTCTGTGCAGGCCGAACCGATACGAAACACCGCTCGACCATCGGGGATAATACTTCAAAAGCATACCGAAGCTGCGGCTCCCCATGATAGGTCAGCGCAGCCTTGTCCTGCCCCATGCGGGAACTGACCCCGCCAGCCAGAACCAGCCCGTAAAGCGGTCTCATGCTTCGATCCGCTGGAAATCGCGTTTTCCTCCGGCCTTTCCCATCAGTCGAACATCCCGGATGACCATATCGTGCGAAAGTGCCTTGCACATGTCATAGATCGTCAGTGCAGCGACAGAGGCCCCGGTCAGGGCTTCCATCTCCACGCCGGTCTTCCCCTGGCAGGAGACACGACAATCAATCACGGCTTCGTCCCCTTCCATTGTAATCTCAACGCGACATCCATTGAGAGACAGCGGGTGGCAAAGCGGGATCAACTGGGACGTCGCCTTCACGCCCATCACGCCCGCAATCTGCGCGACAGTCAGAACAGCGCCCTTCTTTGTCATGAACCCCGCATCGCTCAGGGTCTTCGCCACATCCGTCGGAAACAGAACACGCGCCTGCGCATGAGCCGTGCGCTCCGTCACGGTCTTGCCGCTGACGTCCACCATCCGCGGATCTTCTCCACGCTCATTGACATGGGTAAGCGTTTTCATCTGTCCCGGCCTCCCGATCTAACCACCGATATAATTCATCTCGATCCGGCGTGACGCCGAATTGGTCTCACCTGCAACACGTTCTTCACTATATCTGTCCGTCCGCGCCCGCCACACGGACGCCAACCGCTCCCGGAGTGCCTCATCCCTAACATCGCTCCGCAAAAGACTGCGCAGATCCGTACCTTCAGAGGCAAACAGACACGTATAGATTTTCCCATCCGAAGACAGACGGGCACGGGAACAGTCCCCACAGAAGGGCGCCGTCACAGATGAAATAAACCCGATTTCGCCACCACCATCCTGATAACGGTAGCGACGGGCCACCTCACCCTGATACTGGGCGCCCAGCGGCTCCAGGGGCCACAATTTATTCAATCGCGTCACAAGGTCACGGGAAGGAACAACTTCTTTCAGTTCCCAATGATTACGCGTTCCAACGTCCATATATTCGATGAAACGCACGATAACGCCAGTATGCCGAAATCGGGCAGCAAGATCCTCTACGCCCGTATCGTTCATACCGCGTTGCACAACAGTATTCACTTTCACGCCCCCCGGGAACGAAAGTGCATTTGCCTGTTCAATCGCAGCCAGCACCGGCTCAAGCTGCGCGCGTCCACCGCTCATGCGGGAAAAGATTGCAGGATCCAGGCTATCGAGACTGACTGTAACCCGCCCTAACCCTGCATTTTTGAGAGCGGCAGCATGACGATCCAGAAGAACGCCATTCGTCGTCAGAGCCACATCCTCAACGCCAGGAATCTCTACCAGACGACGGACCAGAAACGGCAGGTCAGGACGCAGCAGCGGCTCACCACCCGTCAGACGCAACTTTGTCACGCCCAACGAAACCGCCGCCTGAGCGACCCGCACGATTTCGTCGAAACTCAGCCTTTCCTTAGGCTCAAGAAAGCGAAAATGCTCATGATACGTTGCTTCCGGCATGCAGTACGGACACCGGAAATTACACCGGTCCATGACGGAGATCCGAAGATCATGCAAAGGCCGCTGGAAACGATCCCGAACAGATGTCAAAGGCGTGCTACCAGCCATGAAAAACAGCGTGGGATCCAGCAGGAGCCAAGCCTTCGCCGGGCGCCAACTCTACAAAGCCATCAGTTGCAGCCAGAAAACTGAAATCGCCTGAAGTCGACATCGGATGCGGCATCGCCATCGCGCGCCCGGATTCATCATGCGTTACCCGAACAGGCAGATACCGGGTCAACGTTGGAACGCGGGAGGCTTGTGCCGCCAGTTGTACGGAATATGTCTCAGGACGCACAACGCCCTGCCCCGCCAGAAGCATGGGAATGACATAGCGCGTCGCACAGCATGTCGCGGAAACGGGATTACCGGGCAGCCCGAAAACACGTTGACCTTCAGGGCCAACACCGAACCAGAGTGGCTTACCGGGGCGCTGCGCGACCTTATGAAAAACACGCTCCACCCCGAGTTTCATCAAGGCTTTCGGCACATGATCGAACTGTCCCATGGAAACACCCCCACTGAGGACAAGAACGTCGTGCCTGGCGAGTTGTTTTTCCAGTGCCAGAATCGTCCTGGCAAGATCATCAGGCACAACCGATCGTTCAAGACAGGTGAACCCTCGAGACACTAGAGCCCCTGTCAAAGCGTATTCATTCGAACGCCGGATTTCCCAGTCTCGCACCGAAGCATCGACGTCAACCAGTTCATCGCCCGTCGCGATGATTCCGATGGAGGGACGAGCAGCTACTTCAACAGTCGCATGTCCATTCCCGGCCAGAACGGCCAAGGCCGGCCCATTCAGCCGTAGCCCCCGGGATAGCAGCTCATGCCCCGCCGCACAGTCAGAGCCTTTACGATGAATAAACTGGCCCTTCTCGGGAGTGTAGCCCTCTTCGAACTGAACCTGCTTTCCATTCCGAAGCAGACGCTCAACCGGAACAACAGTATCTGCCCCTTGAGGCAAAACTGCACCTGTCATGACGTCGAGGCAGACAGCCCCTTCCGCAAGCTCCTGCCCCGGCACGCCAGCACGCTGAACACCCCGGCACTCAAGAACAGAACCAGTTCCATAGCGATAGGCAATGCCATCCATCATGACACGATCATAAGGAGGTTGGGCACGCTCCGCACTGATGGTCTGCTGGAGAATACGCCCTGAGGCCTCAGCCAGAGGAACCTGTTCAGTCCCAAAGTGACCTGCATACCCCAGAACCAGATCCACCGCCTGTGCGACACTCAGGAGTTCGACCAATTTCTGCTCCAATGATTATCCCTGCCGATATAAACCTACTACGGGGCGGATCAACTCCTGTTCATGACAGGCTATGTCATAATCGTATTTGGGATTAGTCTCTCGCGCTCGTAAAGGAAAGGATATTTCATGATGGGGCCGGACAGGCTTGCACCCCTTCCCCAATGGCCGGAATACGGCCTGACAGATGATCTCCTTCCCATACTGGAAACATGGCTTGCACAGGGCAAGCAGGCTGCCCTCGCCACACTCGTGTCCATTACCGGATCTTCACCCCGCCCCCTCGGCAGTGAAATGGCCATCTCCAGCAGCGGAGACGTTCAGGGATATGTTTCTGGGGGCTGTGTTGAAGCCGCAGTTGCGGCCGAAGCCCTGCAATGCCTGCAAGACCGTATCCCTCGCCTTCTGGATTATGGCGCAGGCAGTCCTGTGCTGGATATCCAACTCACCTGCGGAGGACGGATCAGTATTTTTGTGCGGCCAATTGCAAACTTGGCAACGCATGTCGAAGCCTTACGGAACGCCCGCGCTGGCCGTCAGGCCATCGCCCTCGTAACGGACCTGCAAACAGGAATAATGCATTTCGCGCACACCCAGCCCTTATCCGAAGAGGGAAAAATATTTGTGCGGCATTATTCCCCACCACTGAGGATTGTCGTAGCCGGGGGAGACCCCGTTACGCTTGCACTTCTGAAACTGGCCCCACAGTTCAATATCGAGACTGTCCTGCTCCGTCCGCTGGGACCCGCCGTCCCTCCCAGCATGGTCGATGCAGAGCATTATGATCGCAGACGCCTGACAGAGGCTCTCTCCGATCTCACCCTTGATCGCTGGACAGCCGTTTATACTCTGACCCACGATGCCCATACCGATCTGACCATTGCCACCAACGCTCTGAACTCCGATGCTTTCTGCGTCGGTATTCTCGGAAGCCGCCGCAAAATAGCTGGCCGCCTTGCCACTCTCAAAGCTGCGGGCATTGCGACTGACACTCTTGAAAAACTTCACTTACCTGCTGGTCTGGACATCAATGCTCGCAACCCGATGGAAATTGCCCTGTCCATTCTCTCTCAAGTCACAGCATATCGACCGTCGTGATGTCTCATAATGCCGTTCTTCTGGCCGCAGGCGGCAGCAGACGCCTTGGGCAACCCAAACAACTGCTTCTCAAACACCGCGTGCCGCTTGTGCGCTATATCGCTGATCTACTGCTACAGACCCGCCCCAATCGTCTGATCATTGTCACTGGCGGAAGCGCTGAAGCTGTTGAAACGACACTCACTGATCTACCTATAGACATCTGCCGCAATCCAGATTGGGAAACCGGCCTCGCCAGTTCCCTTCAAGTGGCAGCGCAAGCATTGCGAGGACACCCCGAGCCTGTCCTGATCGCAGGAACAGATCAGCCGTGCCTGACGCTTGTACACCTGAAGCAACTGCTTGCGAATGACGCACGCAATAATATCGTCTCACAATATCGGCCAGGCGCATTGGGTATTCCTGTACGCCTGACGGCGGACACACTTGCAAAAGCATCAGAACTTCAGGGAGACAAGGGGTTTCGGGATCTCTGGAAGAACAATCCCCCTTTGAAAATAACTGCTCCAGAACTTCTGGACGATCTCGATACACCCGAGCAACTGACAGAAGCGATCAGAGCGGGCTGGATAGACCAACCTACCTGATCGCAAGACCACTCAGCTCCGGGCGTAGACGTCCTCGATACGCACAATATCGTCTTCCCCAAGATACGGGCCAGACTGCACCTCAATCAGCGTCAACGGAATTTTCCCAGGATTTTCCAGACGGTGAACGCACCCAAGAGGCAAATAAACGCTCTCGTTTTCCCGTACCAGAACCAGATCATCATCACGGGTCACAAGCGCCGTGCCACCGACAACAACCCAATGCTCTGCCCGATGAAAATGTTTCTGAAGGGAAAGCTTCGCTCCGGACTCCACCACAATCCGTTTGACCTGAAAACGATCCGCCTGAATGAGACTTTCGTAGAAACCCCACGGACGATAACAGCGGTTATGAGAGGTCGCTTCCTTACGCCCGGCCTGCGTCAGACGGGACACCATGTGCTTGATGTCCTGTGCCCGGTCCCGATGTGAGACCATGACCGCATCCGGCGTAACAACCACGATCAGATTCTCGACACCCGTCACTGTAGCGACAATTCCGTCAGATCGAACGTAGCAGTTCTTTGCCCCGTCCAGAAAGACATCACCAATAGCCGCATTACCATCTGCGTCCTTGATACTCAGATCCCAGAGCGCATCCCAGCTTCCAATGTCAGACCATCCGAAACTACCCGGCACAACAGCTGCAAGTTCAGTCCGTTCAGCAATCGCGTAATCAACCGAGATATCCGGTGCCGCAGCGAAGCTCTTTTCTTCAAGTCGCTCGAAATCCATGTCCGTGTGACGGCTGCGAACTGCCTGACCAACGGCTTCATAAATGCGCGGCTCGTAGCGCTCGGTCTCCTGGAGAAAGACACGGGCCTTCACGACAAACATACCAGAATTCCAGAGATACTTCTCGGAGCTGCAAAGCGTAAGAGCCTTCTCGGCATCTGGCTTCTCAACAAACCGGGAAACATCGTAGACCCCCCGAACAGTTTTCAGTTCAGCACCGACTTCAATATAACCGTAACCGGTTTCGGGTCGCGTCGGCGTCATGCCAAATGTGACAATCCGCCCGCTCTCTGCTGCATCAATCGCTTTTACAAGCGCACCACGCAGCGCGCCTTCATCCGTAATCGCCGCATCGGCTGCCATGATCCAGAGGATCGCTTCCGGGTCCTGCTCCGCAACCATGAAGGCTGCCGCTGCAATAGCAGGTGCAGAGTTCCGCCCGACAGGCTCCAGAACGATCCGGCTTTTCTGGATTCCAGCATCCCGCAACTGTTCAGCCACGATAAAACGGTGTTCTGAATTACAGATAATAATCGGGTCTGAAAAACCAGCGCCCTGCCCCCGTAGCGCAGTTTCCTGAATGAGTGTTTTTTCATTCAAAAGAGGCCAGAACTGCTTGGGATAGCTCTTGCGCGAAACAGGCCAGAGACGGCTTCCTGATCCACCTGACAGGATTACCGGGACGACATGCTGAACCATAGAGCAGATATTCTTTCAACCGCACGAAAGGATTTCACGGGAACGTCGAAACCATTTCCGGGTCTTGTGGTCACAAAGTATCGGTAGGATGTGCCAGCTTACACTTACGCAAGGCAAGTCGGATCTGTGCAGAAATACGAAGCGAAAAGAGCCGGGCAAACTCTGTCACATTCCGCGACATGCCCGGCCCCTCAAGTTAAAACCTCGCCAAAAGCAGGATCTTGCTACCCCTTAGACGATACGATGCACCCAACCATGCACATCGTTTGTCCGCCCCCCCTGAATATCAGTCAGAAGCGTTTTGAGCTTCATCGCAACAGGGCCTGGCGTCTTGCCATCACCGAAAACCGCTTCCCCTGAAGGACGGATCAGCTTGCCAATAGGCGACAGGACTGCGGCCGTCCCGCAGGCAAATGCCTCCGTATACTTTCCAGACGCCGCTCCAGCGAACAGTTCATCAATTTCCACTGGCTCCTGAAGAACTTCAATGCCGTGGTCCGAAGCAAGCTTGATCAGACTGTCCCGGGTAATGCCACGAAGAATAGTGCCACCCAGCGGAGGCGTAACAATCTTGCCGTCATTTCGGACGAACATGACGTTCATGCCACCCATTTCCTCGACAAAGCGACGCTCACGGGCATCAAGAAACAGAACCTGATCGCAGCCCTTTTCCTTGGCTTCAGCCTGAGCCACCAGACTACCGGCATAATTACCACCACACTTGGCTTCGCCCGTACCGCCAATCGCAGCGCGCGTGTAGAATTCGGAGACCCAGACAGACACACAACCGGAACTGAAATACGCACCGACCGGACAGGCAATGACAATGAACAGATATTCCGTCGCGGGCTTCACACCGAGGAAGACTTCATTCGAAATCATGAATGGGCGCAGGTAGAGGCTTTGCCCATCGCCAGAGGGGACCCAATCCTGATCCACACGAACCAGTTCATCCACAGCCTGAATGAACAGATCTTCCGGCAGAACAGCCATGCCCATTCGTTTTGCGGATGCAGCAAAGCGCGATGCATTGGCCTGCGGACGGAAGGTCGCCACATGCCCATCAGCTTCCCGATAGGCTTTCATGCCCTCGAAGATTTCCTGACCATAATGCAGCACCGTAGAAGCCGGGTCGATACTAAGCGGGCGACGTGCCGTCACCTTGGCATCATGCCAGCCTCTTTCTTCAGTATAGCGAATGACCGCCATGTGATCGGTGAAGACACGACCGAACGCAGGGTTGGCCAGCAGTTCCGCACGGCGAGCGGGATCGGTGGGCGTATCGGTTTTTTCAATGGTAAAGGTCGTCATGGAAAAGAACTTCCGCAAGCTGGTCTGATAAACGTGCGGGCACTCTGCCACAGGAGTTCCGGAGTGGCGATAGGGAAATATTATTTCTGAAACGAGGTATTTTTAGACACTAAATTCAGTCTCCAGATGTGAAAAAACCCCGGCCACAAAATGACCGGGGTTTCTCCGAAGCTTCGAAAAGCTGAAAAATCAGCGCTTCGAGAACTGGAAGGAACGACGTGCCTTCGCACGGCCGTACTTCTTACGCTCGACAATACGGCTGTCACGCGTCAGGAAGCCAGCAGCCTTCAGAATGCCACGCAGGCTCGGCTCGTAATGCGTCAGTGCACGGGAGATACCGTGACGAACTGCACCAGCCTGACCGGACAGACCGCCACCAGCAACCGTGCAATACACGTCGAACTGGTTGTAACGATCAGCGATCAGGAACGGCTGCGTGAGGAGCATACGCAGAACCGGACGGGCAAAATACGTCGTGACCGGCCGGCCGTTGACGATGATGTCGCCCTTGCCAGGCTTGATCCATACGCGGGCCACGGCGTCCTTACGACGACCGGTTGCGTAGGAACGGCCCTGTGCATCACGCTTTACTTCGTGAACCGGGGCGGCATTGGTGGCAACTGCAGGAGCAACGCTCGCAAGGTCCTGCAGCGTGCCGGTGCGCTCTTGGGTCTCGGACATGGTCAGGCCTTACGACTCGTGTGAGATGGTGTTCTTGCGGTTCAGGGCAGCCACGTCCAGCTTGACAGGCTTCTGGCCGTCATGCGGGTGCTCGGAACCAGCGTAAACATAAAGGTGCTTCATCTGAGCGCGCTGCAGCGGACCACGTGTGATCATGCGCTCGACAGCCTTCTCGACAACGTGACCCGGGTTCTTGCCCGTGAGACGCTGCGTGATGGTGCGCTCCTTGATGCCACCCGGATGACCCGTGTGGTAATGGAACAGCTTCTGGCCAACCTTGTTACCCGTCAGCACGACCTTTTCTGCGTTGATGACAACAATGTTGTCACCGCAGTCGACGTGCGGGGTGAACTGTGGCTTGTGCTTGCCGCGGAGACGGGTAGCGATGATGGTGGCGAGACGGCCGAGAACGAGCCCTTCGGCGTCGATCAGCACCCAGTTCTTCGTCACCTCCGCCGGCTTCAGCGAACGTGTGGTCTTCATCAGTGACATTCCAGCTTGGGGCGCGGCAGAACCGCGCCGTGGATGGCGCTCCCAGCAGCGATGGCTTGTCCCGAAGGAAGACCATTGCCCCTGAAAGCGGATCAGGTGCGGCCTTATTGCGGTCCTGCGCCTTTCCGTCAAGTCATCTTTTCGAATCATGATGGATGATTCGGCGCAGTTTCCCGCCATTTTTATCAATGAGGTATTATGATACCACATTTTTTCTAACCCTGATTTGCCCCTGACGTCTGGAGTGGTATCGTGCGGCCACCTTTTGGGACCATGACGTCCGGTCCCTGTGCTGACGAAAAACGGGATCAAAGAACGTGAAACGCCCCTGGCTCACAGCGAGCCTGCTCGCGGTCATCGCAGGAATGAGCGCCATTGGCATCAATCATGCCGCCACCGTCGCGCTAGACCGCGGAATTTCGCGGTTTCGTGCCGCCCTCCCTGCTGGCGCCACCTTGACTTACGCCTCTGCTCGCCCTGCGATCCTGGCTCGTGGCGCACTCCTGACAGATGTTGTTCTACAGAATGGAAATCTGACGTTCCGGGCTCATACCATGCGTCTCGGTCATCCCATTCCGACTCCTGATGGCGGCCTGATCCTGTCTCATCTGGACATGGAAGATCCCACTTTTCAGACCCCCAACAGCATCATTCGCGCTCACAGCGCTCACATGACACATCTTGTCACACCGCCCCCTACCGCCGGGAAAAGCGGCCTTGAGGCTGTGAATTTCGGCCACATCACACTGGATCGCGGGACCGTCGATCATCTGTCTGTCCAGAATCTCTCACAAGTCCTTCAACCGAACGGAACACATTTCAACAGCCTGACCAGTGACAGCATTCAGATCGAAGGGTATGGGCCAGATCAGACGGCAACTGTTACCATTCAGAATGTCATGGGAATTGTGTCTCGCACGACACTTCAGGCAGACCGAACCTCGCACATGATCTCCCTGCAAATGTCGCTTCGGGATTTCAAAATCAAACAGCCTGAATTTTCTGCCTGGGTCGCGGCCCAGCAAACAGGCAATACCGCCTTATCCTATGCCATTCCGCCCGTTGAGAGCCTCAAACTCTCCAATGCCCAGATCATTTCTTCAGACCGATCTTTCAGACTGGATACGCTGACCGGGAAGGGGACAAGGAAAAACGGCAGGGACAACAGTACTTTCGAAGGTCAGGGATTCCATTTCCATTCCACTCAAGCGAAAACACCGGTTCATATCGATGGCCTCCACTCCACATTGACTTATACACAGGAGCGCGTAGCCGAAACCGGTGCAATCCATGCACAAGCCCTTCTGGCAGTCCCAGACTTGGCGCAGCTTCATTTCACCATGGATCTGACAGGGCCATCCGATCAGCAACTCAAACTCTCTTCGTCCCAGCCCCTTCAGGATGCGGTTCGACTGGTTCAGACAACCCTGACCATCCATGGTGATCGCCTGATACAGCTTCTCTCATCCCTCAACGCGGGCCGCCCGCTGAACGGCACCGAACAGGATCAGGCCAAAACAGTTATGGCGCAGGGGCTGGAAATGGCGCTCTCACCCTACCCTTCTCTCGCCGCCCTCCCCAACTACGTCGCCAATCCCAACAACCGGACGCTCTCCATCGTCTTTGCCCCCAAGCCTCCAATGGCTCTCACCGCCCTTTCTACGCTGGCTTCGACACCTGTTGGCGCTCTGTCCCTTCTCTCCCCTGAAGCCTTGACGGTCACTGCTCAATGACCCTGCCATCCAGCTCAATAGCGAAAATCTGCGTTATCGGAGCCAGTGGCCGCTCCGGTGCAGCTCTTTGTCGGGCACTGATTAAAAGCGGACATCAGGTCATTGCCGTTGTCCGTAATCGTGGCAAACTGGCCCCTGACCTTGCAGAAGCTTGCATCGCGGTTCGCCAAGCAGACCTGACTGACCCTGTTGCACTGCCGGTCGCGCTCGAAAATGCAGCGGTTGTCGTCAACACAGCACATGCAAGACATCTACCCGCCATTCTTGCCGCAACGAACGCCCCCATCGTTGCTCTGGGCAGTACACGCAAGTTTACCCGCTGGCTCGATGATCATGGCCGAGGCGTACTGGCTGGGGAAGCTGCATTACAAACGGATGGACGTCCTTCCATTCTGCTGCATCCAACCATGATTTACGGCGCCCAAGGCGAAGACAACGTGCAGCGCCTAGCTCTTCTTCTGGAACGGCTGCCGGTCATTCCCTTACCAGGCGGCGGCCGCTCACTGGTTCAGCCCATCAATCAGCAGGACGTCACCAGGAGCATCATTGTGGCAATCAACCTGCTTCTTGAGGGGAAAGTCAGTGAACCAGAGAGCCTCGTTATCGCTGGACCGAATGCCGTTTCATACCGAACATTCGTACGGATGATCCTGTATTTCTCAGGTCTCGGAGGTCGCCCGATCATCCCGTTACCCGGATGGTTTCTGGTGGCAGCATCTCATGTGACGCGACACCTCCCGAAACTGCCAAAAGTGGCTCCCGAGGAAGTCCGCCGACTACTGGAAGACAAGAATTTCGACATCACTCCCATGCGGACACGACTTGGCATCGATCCAATACCGCTTGAGGCCGGCTTGCAGAAGCTTTTATCAGAACCTCCTGCACACCTGACCTGAGCAGAACAGAGCTTTTCATCTTCTGAAACATTGACGGTTTGACCCATGAGGTTTTCATAGTCCCCACCTGGGCCACGCCCGAAAAGGGGGACACCTCACATGAAAGCAACGTTTCTATCATCGGGCATGATGCTGTCCTTTGTCGGCTTTGCGCTCTTCTCAATCAGCGATGCCTGCTCCAAAGGACTGGCAGGACACCTCGATCCTTTTGAAGTGGCTTTTTCTGGAGGTGTGCTGGGATTTCTCATCCTCCCCTTCATTCGGAAACCTCACGAACCCTATTCCGACATTTTTGCAACTGACCGGCCATCCATGTGGCTGCTGCGCGCGGTTTCCACTTTTGTTTCAACAGCAGCCAGCGTCATGGCCTTCATGCTTCTGCCAATGCCTGAAGCCCTGGCACTCATGTTCCTGATGCCGTTCTTCGTCACCCTGATTTCTGTTGGGCTTCTCAAAGAAAAAGTCTCAGGCTGGACATGGCTTTCCGTCGCAGTTGGATTTCTGGGCGTTCTGATTGTGCTGCGCCCCGGCGTCCGGGCTTTTCATCTTGGCCATTTATGCGCCGTTATTGCAGCCGCAGCCAATGCTACCAGCGTCATTGCCTACCGACTGGCGGGTAATAACAGCGCCCGACTTTCCCTGTTCGGATCAAGTCTTTTCGGCCCCTTGGTAGGCGATGGACTTCTGATGCTGACACACGCCAGCTGGCCACATGGCCTTGCAACCTGGGCGCTTCTGTTCGGATACGGTTTTCTGGCAGCTTTGGGCCAACTTTTCATGATGATGGCAACGGCACTCGCTCCCGCCAATCGCGTGGCCCTACCCCAGTATAGCCAGATGCTCTGGGCCGTAGCCTTCAGCTATGTGCTCTTTCATCAACCGCTGGATAGCTGGACTTTTGTAGGAATTGTTGTCGTCACGCTCTCTGGAATGCTGCACTGGATCCGGCAAAAGCTGCGCTACGAACGTATGGCCCTGGAAGAGCACTGGCGCCGCCATCATACGCCTGAACCACATCCGACGAAGCCATAAAACCCTTGGCAGAGCAAAAAGAGCGTTCGCCTAATCATCGCCCCAGCGCCATTTCCACCCGCCTTCTGTTTTCACAGAACAGATCCAAAGCAGCACAATAACGGTCACAAGATCAATAACGCAGGAAAGAACCATGATCGGGATACTCTTGGCCCACATCATGAACAGATTAGTCAAAACAATAATTCCCATGGACACGATAATCGTGACGCGCCCCTCCCAGGTAATGGCGCGCCCGGTCCCGTAGCCATATCGTTTCGCTGCGAACCACGGTCTTTCCATAACAATGCTCCGTTCCTGAACTTCCCATCCTAAACGTTACAATTTCGATATAATTTCATCAAGAATTTTCGCTTCTTTCCGGAGCTTGTAAATGCATTTCCAAACAACGCTTTAGCGTTTTGAGCTTGTACTGTTGCAGGTTCTTACTTCAACCAAGAGCCTTCAGTGACTTCGTCCGCGAGGTCAGGCAATCCGCAACCTGCTCATCCAGCTCCCTATACCCTCGTGACAGGAGAAGCCCTCAAAGGGTCGCCAGGTGCCTAACGACGCACTTTATATCTGACGACTTGCAATCTTCTCGAAGACGCATTTCGCAAAAACCAAGAAGCCATAGATGGAAACTCGAAAATACCAGTGTTGACCTGTGCCCAAGAAAGCTTCCAACCACCTTCTAAAAGGTACCGCTCCATCTCTCAAAGAACTTGAACCTGTGAACGGAGCCACATCCCGACACCTAACAGCTTCACGACTGCCTCTTGTGCCCAGCGTCCGCATATCTTCCCTGCACAAGCCACTGGAAGAGCCTTGAACTGTCCCAACGTCTGCCCAGCGATCCTTCGGATTGTGGACCTAACAACGTAACTTTGACGCCTCAGAAGCAGCTGGTACACGTCTTCAAACACCCTCGGAGTGATCCAAAAGGTGTAACGGTGAACGTGTAACGCAGCGTTAGAGTCCAGAAAAACTCTGAAGAACTAACTCATTGATTTTATTTTGGAAAAGAATGCTGGGGCGAATGACGGGGATCGAACCCGCGACAACCGGTACCACAAACCGGCGCTCTACCGACTGAGCTACATCCGCCACACAGCGATGCGTTCTTTAGAGAAAGCCGAAGCAGGCGTCTAGCCCTTTCTCAAATTTTTCTACAAATTTTTCAGTTCAGATCACAGGCACACCACCAGTCACAGCTATATTCGCCCCTGAGACATAACTTGCCTCATCACTGGCCAGAAAAACGTAAGCTGCAGCTAGTTCTGCTGGCTGGCCAGGACGCTTCATGGGACTATCCGCACCAAAGTTCCGAACATGCTCGCCATCCATTGTCGCCGGGATCAAAGGTGTCCAGATCGGACCCGGGGCAACCGTATTGGACCGAATACCCTTTTCAGCCAGAAGTTCTGCCAGTCCACCACTGAAATTCAAAATGGCACTTTTAGTCGCTGAATAGGCAAGCAGCTTCGGCTTGGGCCGATCAGCATTGACCGAGACCGTGTGGATCAGCGCGCCACCCGATGGCATATGCGGAACGACAAGACGGGACAACCGGAAGACAGCCCCCGAACTAGTATCGAACGTCAGATCCCACTCATCTTCACTGACTTCGTCCAAAGAGTCCCGCTCAATCTGAAACGCAGCATTATTGACCAACACATTGACCTCGCCAAACTCGGCGACAGTCTTGTCCACGATTTCCTTACAAACAAAACGCTCTTTGATGTCCCCCGGCAGAAGCAACGCTTTACGCCCCGCTTTTTCAATCCAAAGTGCTGTTTCCCGGGCATCTTCTGTTTCTTCCGGCAGAAATGACAGCGCGACATCAGCCCCTTCACGAGCAAACGCAATAGCGACCGCACGACCAATTCCAGAATCGCCGCCTGTAATAATGGCAACCTTCCCGCGCAGCTTCCCACTACCGACGTAGCTCTGCTCTCCGTGATCAGGCTTTGGCGTCATCTCGGACGTCTGACCGGGAATACGGTCTTGCAAAGGCGTGTCGAACGGGGGTTTCGGATAGTCACTCATAGAACGCTCCTCATAGTCAGTGAAACGCCAACGTCCTGGCAACACGGAGTGTTCAATCACAACCTGCCATTTTCTGGCAGAAACGCTTCATTCAGAAAGCAAGTCGCGTTACACTGAATGTCTCATTGCCGCGCCGGGCCCGAATACGTCGCAACCCTTTTGACCTTGCATCCTTAAAGGACTGACATGACACCCGCTCTCTACCGCCGTCAGTGGGGTGAAAACCCGCTGCGTGAGGTTCTGGCTGGCATGGTCGGCACGTTTGCCCTCATTCCAGAAGTTATTGCCTTCTCTTATATCGCAGGGGTCTCCCCGGCTGTTTCCCTCTTCGCCTCTTTCGTCATTTCGATATCGATCTCGATTTTTGGAGGCAGACCTGGCATGATCTCCGGAGCCGCGGGCTCGGTTGCTCTGGTTGCGGCTCCCCTCGTCCATGCTCATGGCGTACAGGCCATGATCCTCGCGACCCTGATCGCAGGAGCCCTGCAAATTGCTTTTGGCTTACTTAGGCTGCAAACCGTCATGCGCTTTGTCTCAGCCGAAGTCCGCACAGGCTTCGTCAATGCGCTGGCCATCATGATTTTCTCCGCGCAGGTGCCGCAGATGCTCGGTGTGAGCTGGGAAACATACGCCCTTATTGCTCTGGGACTGGTCGTTATTTATCTGCTTCCGAAAATCTCGGATGCCATTCCCTCTCCCCTGATCTGTATCGTCCTGCTGACAGCCATCACCATGCTGCATCCGATGCCGGTTCATACGGTGTCAGATCTTGGCGAGCTACCAACAGGCCTTCCTCACCTGACATTCCCCCATATCAGCTTCGACTGGGCCACCGTGTCGATCGTTTTGCCTTATGCTGTCGCCATGGCAGCGGTTGGACTGCTTGAATCCATGATGACCGCTTCAGTCGTCGACGATCTGACAGATACGCACGGCAACCAGCGCATGGAATGCACAGGGCTCGGAATTTCCAACATTCTCGTTGGCGCTTTTGGCGGCATTGCAGGTTGCGGCATGATCGGTCAGACCGTCGGCAATCTGCGCTATGGTGGCCGCGGACGTCTTTCGACCTTCACTGCCGGTGCGTTTCTTTTAGCCCTGATGGTCCTGCTGCATCACTGGGTCGGCCAGGTACCTATGGCCGCGCTCGTCGCCATCATGATCATGGTGTCCATCAGTACGTTCTCATGGTCCAGTCTGCGTGACATGGTTCGCCAGCCAAAACTCTCAACATTGATCATGTTGATCACAGTTGTTGTTGTCGTCCTGACACATGACCTCGCAGCAGGCGTTCTGGCTGGCGTCCTGCTATCAGGCGTCTTTTTCGCATGGAGAGCCGCAGCACTCCTGACCATCAGTACCCATCGCGATGGCTCGACGGAAATCTATACAGTCGCGGGACAGGTTTTCTTTGCGTCAGCCGATGGCCTCTATGAAGCCGTCGATTATCTGACAGATGCAGACACTGTTATTCTGGATCTGTCCCATGCCCGCTTCTGGGATGTGACGTCTGTTCAGGTCCTCGAAAAGACCCTAGAGAAACTACGCAACCATGAGCGAACCGTAGAAGTGATGGGTCTGAAGCAGGACCAGCACAGCATCATTGCGTCGCAGTCTGACAACGCCCTGCTCGCGATGTAATTCTACTGGCAGGCCCCATCGCATCTCTACCGGAAGCGGGGTACAAAAGACTGGCCCCGCGACCGCCAAAGGATACTCCTTCCGGATGCTACGCTTTCTGAATGCCTGCCTTCTGTGCGGCGGCCTGCTTGTCGCAGGTTTTCTTCCCGCCGCAACAGCACGTCCGGTTGCCCTGACCTCATCGAGTGCGACAACTCCAATTCCTGCTGCGGCTCAGGCGCTTATCAAACACTACAAGATGCAGCGTATCCCCGCGGAAGGGGGATGGTTTGCGCAACTCCAGCGAGCAACCGAAATCATTCCGGGGTCAGCTCTCCCAGACCGCTATGACGGCATTGCGCACCCTCTCTCAACAGCAATTCTTTTTGTCGAGACGCGGCAGGATTTTTCTGCGCTTCACAAACTCAAGACCGCCGAGATCTGGCATTTCTATTCCGGCGACCCCGTTCATCTCCTTCTCCTGCATCCAGATGGCATCGCAGAAAACGTCGTTCTGGACCACGATCATCCTGCCTATGTTGTCCCGGAGAATGTCTGGCAGGGTTCTTCTCCCGTAGGACCAGCAGGCTGGTCCTTTGTTGGAACCACAATGGCGCCTGGCTTTATTCAAGAAGATTTTAGGCTTGGCGAACGCAAGATCCTCAGTCAGCGTTATCCCGCATTCCGCAAACAGATTACGGCCTTGACCCGCACGAAAGACCAGCCCCAATGAGTCTCAGATACGGCATTTTTACGCTTCTGTTTGCACCCGGCCTTGCTGCGGCACAGGTCGTGCACCCCGAACATGTTCCTGCCATGTATCCAGCACCAGGAAGCACATTACAGGAATTTGTAGGGATCGGTTCAGTTCTGCTGTCGACCCATCAAAGCATTGCCCTGTTCACTCTAGCCCCTGGAACCGCCTACCCCGAGAGCTACAATAAAGCTTCTGAAGAGATTTATCTCATCCACTCAGGCAAAGGGATGGTCTGGCTTGGAGACGATAAATCCTCTGTTCAGGCCGGAGATATTGTTCGTATCAGCCCACGCCTCAGACACCATATCGCAGCGGCAGAAGACTCATCCCTCACCTTTTACGCAATTTCTGCTCCGCCTTTTACAGCCAATGATTATGTACAAACCCAGCGCCACTAATTTCCTTCGAAAAATTTAATAGTCCTGCTTGAACTCCAGCATTAAAAACCTTTGTCGCGCGGGTTCAGGAAACAGATGACAAGAGTGAGAGCATGTTGCCTGTTCGGTTTTCCATACAATCTTTAATGTTGCGGTAAGCAAACCTCCATACTTTGGTTAAGCGAAAACTGTATTAAACCCCTATGCAGTTGCCCGCCTCTTCATCCGATGCGCAATCTTTACCGCGCAAGCATACTCGCGATCATCGCGTGGATGCGTTGCGAGGGGCTGCCCTGCTGATGATGCTGGCAGACCATGTGCCAGATAACCTCATCAACCGCATCACGATCCGAAATTTTGGATTTGCCGATGCCGCAGAAATCTTTGTCATGCTGGCAGGATATGCGTCTTATCTGGCTTATGGCCGCCTGATTGACCGGGAAGGCTGGAGCAGCGGCATCAGGCGCATTCTCTCCCGCTGCGCCAAATTATACCTTTATCAAACAGCCATGACGCTTGTGTTCGTCTGGACCGTCCGACACTGGCGTCACTATGAACCTGTGCCTGAATATATTCTCGAACCACAACTCGCACATGGCTATGGCTGGCTCTGGCGGATCCTGACGTTCGATGCGTTACCGAGCTATCTGAATATCCTGCCTCTCTACATTGTTCTTCTGGCGCTTTTCCCGCTGATTTATGCCGTGCTTAAAAAGAGCGTCTGGCTGCTGCTGGGTGGCAGTGCTGCGATCTGGGCCGTCGCGAATATTGATCCGCGCATTACCATTCCAAACTGGCTGGACCCGAATGGGTGGTATCTCAACCCGTTCGGCTGGCAGTTTCTCTATATTCTGGGTGTATTGGGCGCCGTATGGGCCTCACGGCATCATGGCGATCTTCCCGCCAGAACCTGGGCAAAAGTGCTCTGCGGCGGCTATCTGATCGGCGCATTTGTCCTGTGCTTCCCATACGAATACTGGCATCTCGGTGGCCTGAGGCTGTTTCCTGCACCGCCGAATAATGGCAAATCCACTCTCGCCGTCTGGCGGTTGTTCGACATCATGTCGATCTTTTATCTGGTACAATCCTCCAGCCTGTTGCGGCGCTTTTCTGCAGACAAACTGGGGCAGGTTCTGGCTCTTCTGGGCCGCAACTCGCTGGAAGTGTTCTCGTTCGGTACAGTGCTTGATCTGCTGGGGCGGCTCATCCTTGGCAGCTTTGGCACGAGCCTCGGACTTCAGATCATCATTAATGTTCTAGGACTGATCCTGACATTCGCTCTGGCTGTTCCGCTGGACCGCTCCCGCCAGAAGGCGAAAGCGGCCAGAGCCAAAGCAACTCTTCAGGCGGCAACCGTACGCCCGGGATAACTGAGTTCAAAGCGTTCCCGGTCCATGGGAAACAGACGCACAAACACGTCCATTCCATTTTCATGATCCAGACGCTCTACCACCTCACCATGTTGGTAGAGCCAGGCAAGAGCTGAACCATCCTGGAGCGAAAGCTGGACACGGATATCGAGCATGGCCTGTGTCAGATACTGGTCCAGCGTCTCAAAAAGATCTGGAATGCCATCGCCAGTAATGGCGGAAATTGCAACCGCGTTTTCCCGTTTTGGAACAGCTTCAACGCCGCCCATCAGATCGGCTTTATTCAGAACCTCAATCGTCCTCTCCGGCCATTGGGCATCCAGCATGCCATCACGCACCATGCCGTCCAGAACATTCAGAACATCCGCACGCTGCGCAGCACTATCCGGATGGGCGATGTCACGCACATGCAGGATAACATCCGCCTGAGACACTTCTTCAAGTGTCGCCCGGAAAGCCGCGATAAGTTCTGTCGGCAGGTCACTAATGAAGCCTACAGTATCGGACAGAATAACATTCCGCCCGGACGGAAGGCGAAGCGCGCGCATAGTCGGATCAAGCGTTGCAAAAAGCTGATCCTGGGCATGAACCGAAGCACCAGTCAGAGCATTGAACAGCGTGGATTTACCCGCGTTCGTATATCCCACCAGAGCCACAATCGGGAAAGGAACACGCTTGCGGGCATCTCGATGCAGGCCGCGTGTCCGCCGCACCTTCTCCAGTTCCTGCTTGATCTTGCCAATCCGCTCGGCCAGCATCCGGCGATCCGCTTCCATCTGCGTTTCACCTGGGCCGCCAAGGAAGCCAAAGCCACCGCGCTGCCGCTCAAGATGGGTCCAGAGGCGGACAAGACGTGAACGCTGATATTCCAGATGCGCCAGTTCAACCTGAAGCACACCTTCCCGCGTCGCCGCGCGCGCACCGAAAATATCGAGAATGAGTCCCGTTCGGTCCATGACCTTGCAGCCAAGGGCTTTTTCAAGATTGCGCTGCTGACCCGGAGACAGGCGCGCATCGACGATGACAACATCAACCTGATCGAGCTTCACAGCCTCGGCAAGCTGCTCCACCTGCCCGCTCCCCAGCAATGTTGCCGGACGCCGAGCCCGCAGCAGGATCGCGGCCTGACGGACAATGACAAGACCAATGGAAGCAGCAAGACCGACCGCCTCTTCCAGCCGGGCATCAGCAGCCCGAATATCTTCCTGCGGTCCAGTCTTTTCCCATGGAAGAATGACCGCAGCGCGTGTTGCAGGCTTTTTGGTATCAAATCCGCTCAAAGTTCATTTTCCGCAAAGCGTGGGAGCGCTCCCACCGGCATGATTGTACTGATGGCATGTTTGTAAATGAGCTGAACGTGCCCATCACGACGCAAAAGAAGAGTCTGGCTGTCAAACTGGGCCACAACCCCCTGAAGCTTCACACCATTGACCAGAAACACCGTAACCGGCGCTTCGGTCTGATGAAGATGCTGGAGAAAAACCTCCTGCACGGTCTGTGTTCCGGCGGGAGAATTGAAAGATTCTGACGTCACGATGCGGGTGTCTCGCCGGTCCTGAAAAGAAAAGGGAATAAGGTCACAGAGTGCTCAACTTCCGACAGCAGGAGAAGTGGAGCGATCTTCCTGTGTCGTCACACCCAACTGCTTGAGTTTGCGGTGCAAGGCACTTCGTTCCATGCAGACAAAATTGGCTGTCCGACTAATATTGCCCCCGAAACGCATCAGCTGAACCTGAAGATACTGGGTCTCGAACAGATCGCGTGCTTCGCGGAGCGGAAGGCTCATGACGTCTGCCCCGGAATTCAGCCGTGTCATGGAAGGTGCCCCCTGACTGATGCTGGAGGGCAGCATATCAGCCCGAATGGGATCACTCCCCGAACCCGGCATCATGATCAGGAGACGTTCCATCAGGTTCCGCAATTCGCGAACATTGCCCGGCCATTCATAGGCCTGCAAGGCAGCCAGCGCATCTACGGACAGCTCACGGATTGGCAGTCCTGAAGACTGGGCACAGCGCTCAAGAAAGTGCTTGGCCAGACCCGGAATATCTTCCCGGCGCTCGCGTAGCGACGGAATACGCAGCGGTACGACAGCCAGACGGTAATACAGATCTTCCCGGAACCGATGCGCCATAATCTCAGACTGCAGATCCCGGTTGGTCGTCGCGATGACACGAACATCCACCTTGATGCGCGTATTCCCGCCAATCCGTTCAAATGTCTGATCCTGAAGGGCACGGACAATCTTGCCCTGCGTCTCCAGAGGCATGTCGGCCACTTCATCAAGGAGCAATGTCCCTCGATGGGAACGCTCCAGAACGCCCCGGCGCGCTGGTTGTCCATCGCTACCCTCAAGGCCGAAAAGTTCTTCCTCAAAGCGGTTCGGAGCCAGTGTGGCACAGTTCAGGGCAACGAACGGACCTTCCGCACGGCGGGACCGTGCATGGATCATGCGCGCGGCCACTTCCTTGCCAGAACCAGCCGGACCCGTAATCAGCACCCGGGAATTGGTGGGGGCTACACGCTCAATCTGAGCACGAACCGCCGAAATGGCCGCACCTTCGCCAGAAAGCGTCGTTTCCGGGCCGGCCCTCAGCTTCAGTTCTGCATTTTCTCGCTGAAGACGCGCAGCTTCGAGGGCACGCTGCACCACAACCAGCAGCCGGTCCGACTGAAACGGCTTCTCGATGAAGTCATAGGCCCCATGCTTGAGACTGGCCACAGCCGTTTCAATCGTCCCGTGGCCCGAAATCATGACTGCAGGCATTCCCGGCTCTTCGGCCCGCATGGTCTTGAGTAGTTCAAGACCATCCAGCTTTGAACCCTGCAACCAGATATCCAGAATAGCCAAAGACGGCCTGTTAGCCCTGAAAAGCTCCAGAGCCTGATCGGAGTTCGCGGCCGTACGGGTCGCGTATCCTTCGTCGTTCAGGATACCCTCGATCAGGAACCGGATGTCCGGCTCGTCATCGACGATCAGAATCTCATGTTCCATCTGTCACCCTCATGATCCGGCCTTCCTTCTCTCCCGCACTGTCCGGCTCCGCCAGAGGCAGAGACAGCGTGACGAGCGTCCCGTGCCGCCCATTGGACGGATCAGGGTCCCGATCGGTGAGTTGAAGCATCCCGGCATGGTCCTCCATGATCTTTTTGACAATCGCAAGACCGAGGCCCGTGCCCTTTGCCTTGTGTGTCACATAGGGCTCGGTCAGCCGGTGGCGTTCCCCCGCTGGCAGGCCGATCCCATTATCTTCTATCCCTAGCAGGACATGCCCGTCCCGAATGTGCAAGCCCACCACAATGTGACCAATTGGCTGCACCAGCCCCTCAGGACCATTTTCTCCCGGTTTTCCGCGGCCTGTCATGATAATGGCATCGGCAGCATTCTGTAGCAGATTTGTCAGCGCCTGCCCTATGAGTCGCCGATCACACCGCACAATCGGCCCGGAAGGCGGAAGATCAACCGTTTCAAACACAATGTTCGGATGGGCATTTCTCTGAAGAACGAGAGCTTCACGACAGATCCTTGAAAAATCCTCATTCTGCATGACAGGCTGCGGCATCCGCGCAAAAGCTGAGAACTCATCGACCATCCGGCCGATGTCGCCAACCTGCCGGACAATCGTATCCACAAGCTGGGTGTAAGTGTCCGGATCGCTCTGGATCTCCTTCAGGAACCGCCTTTTGAGCCGTTCTGCAGCAAGCTGGATCGGCGTTAAAGGGTTCTTGATTTCATGGGCGACGCGACGTGCGACATCGGCCCATGCGGCCTTACGCTGTGCGGACTGAAGGGCGGTAATATCGTCAAATGTGACAACATAGCCCGCAACATCCGTGCCACGCAGTTCTGCCACAACCCGGACCAGAAGTGTCCGGCCCGCTCCAGCACCGCCACCTTCACCCGGACCACCGGGACGCTGCGCCCCGTCCGTATCCACCTGAATTTCATCCGTGTGTACCCGATCAGGGGCTAGACGGGCCTTGTCGAGCAGAGCGGAGAACTCTGGAACACTCACAGAAAGCTTCGTGCCGATTGCAGGCTTCAGATCCCGTTGCAACACAACAGATGCCGCACGGTTTGGGAGTTCAATCACCTGCCCACGATCCAGACCAATCACACCCGCCGACACACCCGCCAGAACAGTTTCCGTAAAGCGGCGGCGCTCATTGATCTGATCGTAAGCCTGCATCAGTTCCGAACGCTGGCTCTCAAGCTGATCCGTCATCCGGTTGAAAGCACGGGACAGGCCCACAACCTCATCGTCCTTTTCCCGGCTGGATTTTGCGGGAACCGGCACGCGGACACCCAGGTCCCCCTGAGAAATCCGTGTCGCAGCAAGAATCAGAAGACCCAGCGGGTTGGCAATACGGTTCGCTAGAGCAAGACCGGTCAGCATACCAACCGCGAGAACCAGCAACCCCATCAAGCCGAAAATCACCACGACCGTGACCTGCGTCTTGCCGCGATTGGAGATCATGCGCTGGTAGTCCTGCACGAGTTCATTCGTGCGGCGCATATGCTCCAGAACTTCCGGATCGACAGGCCGGGTAATCACCAACATCAGGCCGGAATTTCCGCCCAGCGACACCACAGCACGGACAATCCGCTGATCCGGCCGATCGAGAATGGCGACGTCCCCGGCACGCGCCATCTCGACAACGGACTTCGGCGGAAGCGGTGGCCGGGCACTCATGTCCGTATTGCCCAGTAAGCCACCCACCCCCAGAACCTTGTTGGTCAACGGATCGAAAACTTCTGCGTCCGTCAGTCCACGCTCGTAGACTTCATCATCCAAAAGTTCCTGAAGACGGGCGGGATTATGGAAAAGATCTGTTCCATGCGTGAACAGTTCATCGTTCTGAATCAGGATGAGCGTGTTGGCGAGAGCGAAGGCTTCCGTCCGGATATTGTCGTTATGCTCCTGCAGATAACCAGCCGCGACAGACCGCGCTTCTGTCAGCGCATTACTGACACGATTGGAAAACCAGATTTCCACGCCATAGTGGAAAAACAGCGCCGCCACGGCTCCCACAACAATCGTTGGTGCAACTGCCACAATCCCGAACAGCGTGATGAGCCGCGCATGCAACCTCGCCCCAGCCAGCCCCAGCCGCCGCTCTGCCAGCATCCGCCCGATCTGCACCACGCCCGCTGCCGTGATGAGCATGAGCATGATGAAATCGAGCAGGAAAATGATCGCCTGCACCTGCGGGCGATGCGCTAGAGACATTCCCCCTGCAAGAACAACAAAGGTCGCAAACGCCAGAACCAGCGCCATCACGGTCAGGAGAACCACCCCGTTGGCGCTTGTCAGTCGTCTCAGCAAACGCCCCGGAGACAAAACACTCACTCGTCACTTCCCTTTGGAACCGTGATATCCAGTTCCCTGATCTTCTTGCGCAGGGTGTTGCGGTTCAGACCAAGCATGGCCGCTGCCCGAAGCTGATTACCGCTCGTGCGCCGAAGGACCATGGTGATGAGCGGCCGCTCGACTTCCCCAATCACGCTGGCATGCAGATCGCCTGCATCATTTTCAAGACCGGTTTCAAAATACTCGGTCAACGGACGCTCCAGAGCTCTGGCCAATCCCCGAGGGCGATCATTTCCAGCTCCGGGAAGTCGACAGACAGCACTGATCCGTTCTGGCCCGAGACGCTGGGATGGGTCGAATGCCGTCAGCCAACGATGCAATCCGGCCTGAAAACCACCTTGCCGCAACAACAGGGTCAGGTCATGCCGACTGGCAGCAATAATTCTGACATCCGCTTCCAGACGTTCGATTTCCTCAACAAACCGAGCCTGCAAAGCCGGGTCGAGACAATCGATCTCATCCACAAGCAGAGTGCCGCCCTGGGCTTGCGCAAACCATCCCGATTCACGCCCCCCGAACAGGGCTTCTTCCCGTAAAGCGCAGGGGGTGGCGGTCAACGCAGCGACAATGAAAGGCTTCCGGGCTCTACGGCTGTGGCTATGCAGACGGCGCGCCACATCCTGCCGATCCAGCCGAGAGGCCCCATAAAGAAAAACTGGCCGACAGGCGTCATCCGCCAGAAGGGGTTCAACCTGCGTCATCATGCCTGACGATCAGGGCAACGATCAGACAAGAGATGCCTCACGATCTCAGGCTGCCTCACTGCATCCATCACGCGGCATACTCCCCGCAGGACCATTCTCTCGATCCCTTACGACACCAGCCTCAATGTGCCGATCATAGAACTCTTCCATCATCCCGATCGCTTCCGGCGCGTTATCCACGCGATTAATGGCAGACCGGAATGTCGCAGAGCCCGGAAGCCCGGCGGAATACCAGGACACATGCTTGCGAGCGAGCCGCAGACCGGGACGTTCCCCGAAGTGATCGAGCATCATCCGGTAGTGACGCAGAGCAATGGATTTTTCCGTCGCCAGATCCGGATCAGGAACATCCTGCCCCGTTTTCAGGGACTGAGCGACCTGAGCCGTGAACCACGGCCGCCCATAACACCCGCGCCCGATCATCACGCCATCCGCCCCGGACTGATGCAACGCTTCACGCGCATCGCGGATCGAATTGATGTCCCCATTCACGATCACCGGCAAACCGACAGCGTCTTTCACGGTCTTCACATAACGCCAGTCGGCCGTCCCGTTGTAGAACATCTGACGTGTACGCCCATGTACCGTCACGAGCCTGATTCCACTCTCTTCCGCAATTTTCGCAAGCCGTGGCGCATTCAGGGAGTTGTGATCCCAGCCCATCCGCATTTTGAGCGTCACAGGAACATTGACCGCGCGTGCCGTCGCCTCAAGGATTCTTCCGGCCTGCACTTCATCACGCATCAGTGCCGAACCAGCCATCTGCCCGATCGCAACCTTCTTCACGGGGCAGCCGAAATTGATGTCGATGAGGTTAGCTCCTCCATCGACCGCAATCTTTGCAGCCTGCGCCATCGCTTCCGGATCACAGCCCGCAAGCTGTACGGCATTCGGGCCATTATCAGCAGGACGCGCCATACGCATGGTATTTTCGTTTTCCCGGATCATCGCCCAGGACGCGATCATCTCAGACACCACAAGCCCGGCGCCCAGGTCGCGCGCAAGCTGACGGAACGGCAGATCCGTCACGCCCGAAAGCGGAGCGAGGATCACCGGGTCTTCGATCACCACACCCTGGCCAAGATCAATCGGCGAAAGAACGCGGTTCGGGGGAACGGAAGGAGAGGAAGCTGTCATGACACTGCCAATTTACCGATGCGTCCACGCAAGCGCAAACGCTCCTTTACCACGAAACCGTCAATACCCTTAAAACGCTATGGCCTCACACCCCTTTCATACCCTGCAAGGCGGGGCCGGAGCCTTCCATGCCGCACATTACTGCCAGTGACGGAACCCGTATTTACTACGACGAGCAGGGGCACGGTCGGCCGCTCGTCCTCATTCACGGATGGACATTTTCCGGACGGTTCTTTCACCGCAACATAGAAGCCCTGTCAGAACATGCCCGTGTCATTACCATGGACCTGCGGGGTCATGGCCGTTCAGACAAACCGAAACATGGTTACCGTATCGCCCGTCTTGCGGCTGATCTGCGGGACCTCATCGGAGCATTGAATCTTCAGGACACCACGGTTCTGGGCTGGTCCATCGGATGCCCGATTATCTGGTCCTATCTGGAACTGTTCGGGCAGGACCGGCTCCGAAGCGCCATCTTCGTGCAGCAGACACCGAAACAGTACTATTCACCGACCTGGAAGCTCGGCCATGCCACCTGCTACGATCAGGCCGGGCTGGCATACCTTCAGCAGCAGGTTTTTCTTGATTCCAAGAATTTTGACCAGACCAATCTGGCAGACTGTCTGAGCCACGCAATCCCCCAGGATGAAAAAGCCTTCCTCCTGCGAGAAATGGCAGCAAGCCCCGATTACGCTCGTGCCGCCATGATGGCCGATCATACGACGCAGGACTGGCGGGATGTGTTGCCGCATTTGAGTCTGCGGTCCCTTATGATGGTCGCCGAGAAAGACAAGATTCTTCCTGCTGGCGGCCCTGCCTGGGTGGCAGATCACATGCCCAACTGTGAGGCCGTCTTCTTCAAGGACAGCGCCCATATGGTGTTCATTGACGAAACGGAGAAGTTCGACCGAACCGTCATCGAGTTCCTGAAAGGCTGATCCCATGTCCCTGCCTTTCCTGTTCGGAATGAACGAATTCACGACGCAGCCTTGGTCCTTCGAAGAAGACGTTGCGCACTACACAGCCGCCGGCGTTCAGGCCATCGAGATCTGTGAAGCGAAGCTGGATCCTGCGCGCATCCATGAACAGATGACACTCGCTGCCCGTAGCGGAATGGTCATCAGCGCCATCCAGCCGTCCGTGCGTACATTCTTTGAGAGCCGAATGGCTCCCAAACCCTCCGAGCCGGCCCAGAGGGTTGCACGCCTCAAGAAGAGCATTGAGACGCTCGCGCCCTATGCGCCGGGCACCGTCTTCGTCACCAACACGGGCGCACCACCAGACGGCAACATGCATCGGGTCATGGATGAAACTGTCCGATATCTGCGAGACCTCTGCCCTCTGGCAGCCGATCTTGGCGTTTCTCTATCGCTGGAGCCGTTGAATCCGACCTCTGTAAATATCGAAAGCGCTATCTGGACCATTGATCAGGCGATGGACATTATTGACGGTGTCGGTCATCCGGCCATGGGATTATGCCTCGATTACTGGAACATCTGGCAGCAGGAGGACGTCTGCTCCGCCATCTACCGTGCCGGAGACAAGATCAACGTCCTTCAGGTCAGTGATTGGCGCACACCTTTTTCCACTACGGACCGCCTGATCCCCGGTGACGGACTGATCCCGCTGCACGATCTGCTTCATGCCACGTGGGAGGCCGGTTTCCGCGGGGCCTGCACGGTCGAAATCTTCTCATCCGATGTACTACCAGACAGTCTCTACGATGGAGACCTCAATGATCTGATTGCAGCCTCTCGGGAGGGGCTGGAACAGGCATGGAAAAAAGGCTGATCTTAGCCTGTGGGGCCGATTTCCAGCCGATGCCTTGCAAGACCGGCTTCCGTGATCACGAACCGATTGTCATCACGCAACCGCACAAACCCCATGCGCTCAAGACGTTCCAGGCAGGGCTGGTCACGTAGCCCCGTTGGGCGTCCGGCATCCCCGCATAGTAGCAGGCGGTGCAGGGTCGAGCGGCAGCACGTTTCAAGATAGGGTTCTTCCCACATTGTTCCGCGTCTATCGCGTCCCCATGCTGCCGCCAACCCCTTTGCCATCACGTTCTGCCCGCCCCTGTGCACCACCCGGCAGTTTGCGGTAAGGAAAAGACCCATGATTGATCTTGGAAAACTGGCCACGCCCTTCCTGCATCGCTTTGACCCGGAAACGGCGCACGAGCTTGCCGTAAACTCCATGGCCCTCGGCCTCGGAGGGTCTGCCCCGAAAGACGTTCCGGCCCTCGCGACCCGCGCATTTGGTCTTCGCTTTCCGAACCCGATCGGTCTGGCAGCAGGCTTTGATAAAAATGCACGCGCCGTACGTCCATTGGCCAAGCTTGGATTCGGCCATGTGGAAGCCGGAACCGTGACACCACGTCCGCAGCCCGGTAATCCGCAGCCACGCCTGTTCCGCCTGCCGGAAGACGGAGCCATCATCAATCGCATGGGTTTCAATGGCTGCGGGATTGATCGGTTCTGCCGCAACCTCGCACGCCTGCACCGCCCGATGCCCAATGGTCGCACACGCGGTGCGACTGTGCCTCTGGGCGCGAATATCGGCATTAACAAGATCGGCGCAGAACCCCTGCGGGACTATCCGGAACTCGTCTCCCGCGTCAGTCCATATGTGGACTATGTGACGATGAACCTGTCGTCCCCCAACACACCGGGCCTGCGGGATCTTCAATCCGCCCAGATGCTCACGGATCTTCTGGCTGCGATCAACACCCGCAATCCAGATCGCCTGCCTCTTCTGGTCAAGCTTGCACCCGATATGGATGACAGTTCCTATGAGCCCATCCTTGAAGCGGCCATCGCGGGCGGAGCACAAGGGCTGATTCTTACAAACACAACTATCGCTCGACCCGCTGGACTTCACAGCTCTTACGCGACGGAAACAGGCGGCCTCTCCGGACGCCCGCTAGCCCCTCGCTCCCGGGAAGTTCTGAAAGTTGTTTCGCGTCTTAACAAAGGACGCATCGCCCTGATTTCCTGCGGCGGCATTGAAACAGGGGACGATATTCTCGACCGCATCTGTACAGGCGCCGATATGGTTCAAATCTATTCGTCCTTCGTGCTCCAAGGCCCCGGCATTCTGGCACGCTTGAAGACGGAGCTTCTGGAAGCCATGCGCCGCAAAGGCTTCGAGACAATTTCTGATGCACACAGCTCTTCCAGACCAATCTGATACAGCCCTTTCCTGACCGCCAATCATTTCTAGCGCCCCTGTTTTCTGTAACAGGGGCGTTTTCTGTTTTGTCGTCGAAAAACGCTGACAGATCAGAACGGATACACGCCCTTCCTGAACCTTGCCCCCTTCAGATCGTTGACATGACCATCCACACCAGGAGTGAAAGCGCCACATGAAAGAGCATAGACCCACAAGGCCCAGGAAAACCGGGCGAACCCGCCTGACCCGCAATGGTGCCTTCCTTGCCCTAACGCTCTTTTGTGGCACGCCTCTTCTGCCTTCTGCCACCCAGGCAGCGCCTCCTTCGGCAGCGCAGACCACACCACAGAAAATTCCGGCTGACACGAATGGTGGCCTTGGATGGAGTGCTGTTTCAGACACGATCAATCGGCAGCTTGAAGACAGTTCTGCAACTCTCAAACAGATCTTCGCCACACTCAACCGCGCCGACGCCAATATTGGCAGCAGTGAACTGGACGATCTGTCAGCCCGAACCCAGCGGGTTCAACAGAATACACAGGACGCCCTGAACCAGATTCAGTCCTACGACGACATAACGGATTCCTACCTCAAGATTCTTGGCCCCAAGGCGGCGGACAACGAAGACAGTTCCGTCACCGCCCAGCGTACGCGCCTTCAGCAGAATTCGCAGGCGGTCAAATCAGCATTGATGCGCGCCAAACTCTATAACCTGCAGGCTCAGCAACTGAATTCCGCTGTGGCCACACGGCGTACCCGCCTGCAACAGGCAGCCCTGTCAGAACGCACCGTTTCTCCGGCAGCACCAAAATTCTGGCACGCGCTTCTGACCGAACGCCCTGAAAACCGCTCATCCCTCCATCCCGGTGGCGTTCTGGCAGACTGGATGATGCTCCTCATCGGCGGCATCGGAAGTCTGGTTCTGATCGGGGTCATCTCGCCTTTTACGCTGAAAGCCCTTTCCCGTGCCGGAGCAAGATTCCGCACGTCCGCCGAAAACGGTGTGAAAGACGCACTGGCCAGCAGTATTCTTGCCATTACCCTCAACGGTATTCTCTGCGCGGTCTTCAGCGGGATTGTCTGGCTCATCTGGAGTGCAGCGGCCCTTGATACGGAAGGCGGTCCAATTGCCCTGACACTTGGGGAGAGCCTTCCTGTCTGCGGCTTTATCATCGGCGCTGGCCTTCCTGTCTTTGGCCGCAAGGGTGTTCTGGCAGAAGGAAACCCCGGAGAACGGAAAGCGCTTCGGGGCGTGGACTGGATGCTGGCACTCAGTATTCTGTCTCTGAACCTGCTTCGGGCTTTTCAGGCGCAGGACGTTTTCGGCCCGACCCTTCAGACGCTGCTGGAAATTGTTTTCTCCCTAGGGGTTGGTCTGTGCGCGATTGATGTTTTCAGACGCCTGGGCAATCAGGACGATACGAAAACATTCGCCCCCACCGCGCTTGGACTATCGTCTCTGGTCTTCGGTATCTCGTTGGTCGCTATTCTGCTGGGATATGTATCTTTTGCCTTCTCCCTGAACGGCTGGCTGCTCTCAATCGGTACGGGTCTGGCCGTCGTCGTTCTGCTTGGCCTGTGCTGGCGAAGCGTGCTGGATCATGTTTTTGAGTCGGAAGGGCGCTTCAGTGTTCGCCTTCATGCGCTTGGCCTTTCATCCCGGCGCCTGACCCAGATTAGTGTCATTTTATCCGGACTGGGCAACGTCCTGCTGCTTCTGCTGCTTTTCTCGATTGCACAGACCGATGGCAGCTTCAGCATGGGCGATATCGGAAACCGGCTGAAGCTTCTGTTCGTCGGTAACACGATCCATGGCGTTAAAATCTCGCTCGACACCGTTGTTCTCTGTGTCGGCCTGGTGATTGTCGCTTACTATCTGATCCGCCAGACAAAGCACTGGATCCGGGATCGCTTTCTGCCAACAACGCAGTTGGATATTGGCGCGACCACATCCATTCTCAGCATCTTCACCTACTGCTCCTGGATCCTCGTCGGCCTCGGCATTCTTTCGATTGCCGGCCTGTCCGTCCAGAATCTGACATGGGTGGTGAGCGCTCTGTCTGTCGGTATCGGTTTTGGTCTTCAGTCTATCGTCCAGAACTTCGTATCCGGCATGATCCTGATGGCAGAGCGCCCTGTTCGCGTTGGAGATCTGGTCGAGATTGCTGGTGCCAAGGGAGACGTTAAACGCATCAGCATCCGTGCAACCGATATCAGTCTGGGCGATGGCTCCACGCTTATCGTACCAAACTCCCAGTTCATCACCTCCAGCGTAAAGAACTGCACCACTTCTGGTTCAACAAGCGTACTGACACTGAACTTCAAGGTGCCCAGCACGGCCGATCTGGATAAGGTGAAGTCCCTGCTGATCGAGGTCGCGGCACAGCGTCCCGAAGTGCTGTCAAATCCGGCTCCGTCCGTAAAGGTCAGCGCCTTGTCCAACTTCAACCTGACGATGAGCCTGAGTGTCCGCATCATGTCTGCACGCGATGGCGGTGGCGTTCAGGATGCCATCCTGTTTGATGTTTTCCGCCGTTTTGGCGCAGAGAATATCACGCTCACAACAGCCTGAGGCGGTTCAATACCCTGCCGGAAAATCTCGCTTTTCCGGCAGCCATCCATTACCGTCTTTCTGTCTGCACTGTCGGGACACGGACCATGACTCCGCCGTCACATCTTTCCGGGCATTCTTCCACAGGGCAGGTCTTCCACCTGCCTTTACGCTCACGACTGCTGAATGTCCCGGAAGCTGCCGTTTATCTTGGATTGTCCCTGCGCCGCCTCAAAACTCTCGCCATTCTGGGAGCAGGCCCAGAACGGACACATACGCCGGATGGACGTCCCGCTTACAGACGGGAAGATCTGGAGACATATCTTTCCGTCCTTTATGAAAAAGCAGATATTTCAGGGACTGAAAAAGTGCGCCGCCGCGCGGAACGCGCCAACCAGCGCAACGCCGTTCTGGAGCACCTGCAAACGGACCGACGGGCAGATCTGCCCTCACCTGATCCCTTCATGATGATGGCCACGGCCGGGGAAATGTCTCACCATATGATCTTCTTCGTTCTGAAGGTCATGATCATTTTTGGTTTCATTCTGCTGTGTATTTCACCCACGCCACTTCTACGGACACACTTCAACTGAAATTTTAAGCACCGTTAGAGCACATAACCAGGCTCTAACGGTGCTTTCTCTCTTCCCTAGAACCCGCAGAGAACGGCTTTTCCAATCCCTTTGCCGCTCTCCATAAGCTCATGGGCCTTACGCAGGTTTTCCAGCGTGATCGGTCCGATCACCTGCTTCAAGGTCGTCCGCAAAAGGCCGGCATCCACCAAAGATGCCACCTGCCCCAGAATACGACCCTGTACCGCCATATCGGGCGTATCAAAAACAGGCCGCGCGAACATGTATTCCCAATGAACAGACAGGGATTTGCGCTTGAACGGCATAATGTCGAACTCGCCCGGATCATCAATCATGGCCAGCGCGCCCTGTGGAGCCAGTGCTCGAACAATGGCCTCCTTGTGCTGACCTGTCGCTGTCAGACCAGCAACATACCGTACATGCGGGATGCCAATACGGGCCAGTTCCTGATCCAGAGGCCGCCGATGATCGATCACATGATGCGCGCCCATGGCCTTGCACCACTCGACCGTCTCCGGCCGGGAAGCCGTCGCAATGACTTCAAGCCCCGTAAGACGACGGGCAATCTGCGTCAGAATAGACCCAACACCGCCCGCTCCGCCAACGATCAAGAGTGCGTCGGGACTTTCCATTTCACCTGCCCGCAATCCCAGCCGGTCAAACAACAGTTCCCAGGCCGTCAGAGCTGTCAACGGCAGAGCCGCCGCTTCCTCATCGGTCAGACTTTCAGGAGCACGCGCAATCAAACGCTCATCAACGGCCTGAAACCGCGCATTACTGCCCTGACGCAGACTACTTCCTGCATAGAACACCCGATCTCCGGCTCGAAAGCCCCGAACCTGCCCCCCTGTCGCAACGACGGTTCCAACAGCGTCATACCCTAGAACGCGGCTTTCTCCGTTCGGAGGAGCGACAGAGCGCAGCTTCGTATCAACCGGGTTAACGGAAACAGCCGAAATCTCAACGATGACGTCTCTAGGGGCCGGCTCAGGAGTAGGAATATCCAGTTCCACCAATGCATCTGCCTCGTCGAGGCGGGTGGCACGTTTATGTCCAAAGGCTTTCATGGGGAACTCCGCAAACGTCTCAGGAATGACGATCCATCAGCATATTGGTGACCGCAGATTTGAAGGGCAGCAGGCGGTTGGCCACAGCCAGCCCGAGCTTTCGAGCGGCAAGAAATGGCGCTTCGTCACGCGTATAAACTGTGGCAATCGCATTCGTGGCTGCAAAAAGGGGCGCCGTCGCCAGACGATGCGTCCGGGCAAACTTTGCCAGCACCGATGGTGTCCCTGCATCACCCGGCCCGTCATGAATAGCCCGAGCCAGCGTTTCCTGCCCCTTAAGCCCAAGATTGAACCCATGAGCGGTAATCGGATGCATCCCGACCGCAGCATCCCCGATCAACGCGAAGCGTGACGCATGAAAACGATGGGCATACACAGCCTTCAGCGGATAGGAACAGCGCGGGCTTTCAAGCGTCATCGGCCCCATACGGCCGTGCGTACGCTCCGTGATCTCCGCGTTGAATGCTTCCGGTTCAAGGGCCTTGAGCCGAGCAATGTCTTCATCAGGCAACGTCAGCACCAGAGAGGACGAAGCTCCTTCCCGCCCATCAGGCGCGATTGGCAGCAAAGCAATGGTCTGGCCTTCATCGAACCACTGAAGCGCCGTGTGGGCATGAGGCTCGGGATGATGCATGCGGCAGACCAGAATGCTCCGACCAAAATCATGAACAATCGCGCCAATTCCCGCAGCGTCCCGCAGTTTCGAGAAGCGACCATCAGCAGCGACCAGAAGGTCCGCGTCCAGCTTTGTACCATCTGTCAGGGTTACGCTCGCGGAGCGCGCATCATGCCGTGCCGTTTCAATCCCCTCGCCCGCACAAATTTCAACCCCAGGCGTGCGAGCGGCCACGCGATACAGCGCACGGCGGATCAGATGATTGGCAACCAGATGGCCCAGCGCATCAGGTCCCTCAGCCGGTGCATCGAACAGAAGCGGAGGACTCCCCACAGCCCCGGTTTCGATGCGGGCCGTATGCATCGGGCAAATGGACTCTGCCGGGATCTCGGCCCAGGCCCCAGTGTCCTTCAGCCAGTTGGACGCATGATGTGTCAGGGCAATTTCACGACCGTCGAAGGGGGGATCAGCAAGAACCGAGAGCGGAGACCGTTCAACAACGCACACTTTCCGCCCATCCCGAGCCAGAGAAATGGCGCAGGCCAGACCCACCGGGCCACCGCCCGCTACGATCACATCATACGTCATGCGTTTCAGCCCGCGTCTGCGCCAAATGTAACCGGCTCACCTTTCCAGATGGCCATGTAGTCATCAACATCGGCCCGCTTGCGACCCTCGACTGGCTTTTCCGGTGTCCCTACAAAGAGGAAGCCAGCCAGACGATGAGGCTCCTTCAGACCCAGCGTTTCCAGCAGGGCACGGTCTTCCGAGAAAGCACCCGTCACCCAGATGCCACCAAAGCCTTCCGCATGAAGCGCGTTCAGAACATTCATGGCTCCGGCGGCCACAGACATTTCCTGTTCGATGACCGGGATCTTGCCGTCCGGCTCAATATGCATGCCCAGAGCAATGATCATGGGCATGCTGGAAAAGCGGTCCCGGCGCTTGGCCTTCTTGGCGGCAGGAGCATCCGGCTCCTGACGGTCCATGGCTTCAAGCACCACCTGAGCGAATGCCTCACGGTGCTTTCCTTTGATAACCGTGTAACGCCAAGGGCGCATACGGCCATGATCCGGCGCTCGCAGCGCTGCGGACAGGATATCGCGAAGCTGATCTCCCTTGGGGGGCGGCTCCACGAGATTATCCGTCGAGGCGCGGGAGAGAAGGAATTCGAGGGATGCATGATGATGTGCCATAGGTTCAGATATGGCGCGATCGACCGCATCCGCCAAGAGGCTTGCAGAGTCTTGCCCAAACTCTTGAAGAGAGGTGACAGAAACCCTGTTCTGCGGCACTCTATGAGCCTTCTTTTCCATCACTCATTTCAGGGACAGCGTGGAAATAACCCTCACGCTGGTGTAGCAGAACCACCATGACCGAAACCCGTCACGCCCGTCTGCACCGCGCGACAAGCGAAACCGACATCACTCTGGCCCTGTCTCTCGACGGCCAGGGACGCTCCACCGTGGACAGCGGCATCGGCTTTTTCGACCATATGCTGACGGCGCTTGCCAAGCATGGCGGCTTTGATCTTGAGCTGGTGGCCAAGGGTGATCTGCATATCGACGGGCATCACACGGTTGAAGACGTGGGGATCGTTTTCGGTCAGGCGTTCCGTCAGGCCATTGGTGACAAGCGTGGCATCGAGCGCTTCGGTCATGCGCTGGTTCCGCTCGATGAAGCCCTGTGTGAAGCCGTAGTGGATATTTCCGGCCGCCCCTATCTGGCCTGGAACGTCACGTTCCCGCGTGAAAAGATCGGCACGATGGATACGGAACTGTTCGAAGAGTTCTTCCGTGCTTTCGCCATGTCCGCCCATATCGCCCTGCACCTGACATGCAAGGCTGGCACCAATGCCCACCACATCGCGGAGAGCGGCTTCAAGGCCGTAGCCCGTGCCCTGCGCGTCGCTGTTTCGATGGACCCGCGGGCGGCAGGGGCCATCCCGTCCACCAAGGGCGTCCTGTGAAGCTATTCACACCTTGCGTTGACCCGAATTCATCCCGACCGCTCGGCCTGCCCGTCATGGTGCAGGGCGGGTTTTCGTGGCGCGTTCTTTTTTTCGGGTGGCTGGGCCTCCTGACTTACGGCACCTGGATTTCCGCCATGATGGCAGCGGCTGCTTCAATCCTGCTCCATCTTCTGGTGACTGCTCGATGGGAAATGGCTCTCATCGTCAGCCTGCATGCCGCTCTGGCCGCTTTCACGTCCGATATCCGTCTGTGGGAAATGCGTCTTAACGGGCGCAAGATCGGTGCGCCGATTGCTGCCCCCAGCAAGGATATCGCGCTGCTCCGCTGGGCGGATCGGCAGCCTTCTCCCGTTTCACCCCCGGAGTTCCCATGCGCGTCGTCGTAATTGACTATAATGGTGGCAATCTTGCCTCGGCCGCTCAGGCCGCACGCAAGGCCGCCACCCTTCGTGGCATCGACGCCGACGTCACCATCACCCGCGATGCCGATGCGATCCTGAATGCCGATCGTCTTATCCTTCCGGGTCAGGGTGCTTTCGCGGATTGCGCCGAAGGACTGGGCACCGACCTTCGCAATACGCTGGAAACAGCAACCGCCAACGGCACACCCTTTCTCGGCATCTGCGTCGGCATGCAACTCATGAGCGCGTATGGTCTGGAGCATGGTCGCACCGAAGGTCTGGGCTGGATTTCCGGTAATATCCGCCGCATGGACGAAGCCGCAGATGCCGGTCTGCGCCTGCCCCATATGGGCTGGAACACTCTGGACTTCACGCCCGGCGCGCATCTGCTGACAGAAGGGCTGGAACTCGGCGTGCATGGCTATTTCGTCCATTCTTTTGCCCTACATGACGGCAACCCTGACGAACTGGTCGCAACCGCACAGTATGGTTCTTCGGTCCCAGCTATCGTCGCTCGCGGCAACCGCTGTGGGACGCAGTTTCATGTTGAAAAAAGTCAGGCTGTCGGCCTCACCATCATGGGCAACTTCCTGCGGTGGACATCATGACCATCGTTTGTGAACGCGTTGTCTCGTCCCTGTCGCCTGATGATATGGAAGCCCTGTGTGAAGCCGTAACGGCAGCTATTCTCGATGGCGGTGGCTTTGGGTGGCTGCAACCACCCGGCTCTCAGGCACTGGAACGCTACTTCGAAGGCATGCTCCTCGTTCCGGAACGCAGTCTTTATGTTGTTCGTGACAAGGGCATGATCTGTGGCGCGGGCCAGTTGGCTCGACCACCCTCCAGTTATGAAGCCCATGCCGCCACCGTCAATCTGACAGGATTTTTCGTAGCTCCCTACGCGCGTGGTCGCGGCCTTGGTCGCGCGCTGGCCAACGCCATGATCCAGGGTGCAAAAGCCATGGGCTGCAAGGTTATTAACTGCGACGTGCGTGAGACGCATGACGCTGCTATCGGGCTGTTCCGGTCGCTCGACTTCGAGCACTGGGGAACCCACCCCTATTATGCACGGATCGGAGGCCAGACGGTGCGCGGACTTTTCTTCTCCAAACTTCTCGCCGGTGAACATGAAGCTGCGCGCTGGCAGTCCAGCATTGCCGCGCCAGACGCCGGCGGCGCACCTGCACCGTCCGAAGCGCCCGCAAAAGCCACACACGGCCTGACGCTTTATCCCGCCATTGATCTAAAAGACGGCGCCTGCGTCCGTCTGCGTCGTGGCGAGATGGAAGATGCCACGCATTATTCTGATGATCCGGCCGCACAGGCACGCCTGTTTGAAGAAGCGGGCTGTCGTCACGTTCACGTTGTGGATCTGAACGGTGCTTTCGCTGGAAAATCCACGAATATTCCCGCTATTGAATCCATCGTGAAAGCCACGAGCCTACCCGTGCAGCTTGGTGGTGGCATCCGGGATATGGCTGCGATCGAACGCTGGCTGGAAGCTGGCGTGTCTCGCATCATTCTCGGGTCCGTCGCCGTCAAGGACCCGGAACTGGTTCGCCAGGCAGCGCGTGCATTCCCCGGACAGATTGTCGCCGGCATTGATGCCCGTCAGGGCCGTGTCGCGACGGAAGGTTGGGCGGAAGTGTCCGAGCTTGAAGCCAATGATCTGGCTCTCCGCATGGAAGACGCAGGCGTTGCTGCCATCATTTTCACGGAAATCACGCGTGACGGCATGCTGGCCGGTCTGGATCTGGAACAGACAGCCGATATGGCCCGCCGCCTCTCCATTCCCGTGATTGCGAGTGGTGGTGTTGGCACGCTGGATCACCTGAAGGATTTGCGTGAAATCGCTCGCACGGTTCCTGGCATTTCGGGGGCTATCGTCGGCCGTGCGCTTTATGATGGCCGCATTGCCCTTAAAGACGCCTTGGAAGTTCTCGGTTCATGCTGAAACTCCGCGTCATTCCCTGCCTGGACGTCAAGGACGGCCGCGTCGTCAAAGGGGTAAACTTCGTATCCCTTCGTGATGCAGGCGATCCGGTTGAACAGGCAAAACTCTATGACGCCGCTGGTGCCGACGAGCTGACGTTTCTGGACATCACGGCCAGCGTCGAGAACCGAGATACCATTCTCGATGTCGTTCGCCGGACGGCTGAAGCCATCTGCCTTCCTTTGACGGTGGGCGGGGGCGTTCGCACCTGTGAAGACATGCGGCGCCTGCTTTTGGCTGGTGCTGACAAATGCGCCGTAAATTCTGCGGCGATTACGCGTCCGGAACTGATCCGCGAGGCCTCGCAGCGCTTTGGTAGCCAATGCGTAGTCGTCGCCATTGACGCGCGCTCGAATGGTCGCGGCGGCTGGGAAGTCTATGCCAAGGGCGGCCGCGAACCTACCGGACTGGATGCGGTGGAATGGGCCAAGAAAATGCAGGATCTGGGTGCGGGCGAAATCCTGCTTACCAGCATGGACCGTGACGGTACGAAGTCCGGTTTCGATCTGGATCTGCTCAAAGCGGTCTGTGGTACAGTGACCATCCCTGTTGTTGCATCAGGCGGCGTTGGCGAACTCCATCACTTTGTTGAAGGCGCACAGGTTGGCGCAAGCGGTCTGCTGGCTGCCAGCGTTTTCCATTTTGGACAGTTCCGCGTTGGGGACGTCAAACAGGCACTGAATGAGGCCGGCCTTCCGGTCAGACTTGGAGAATAAGGCAATGGCAAAGGCAGCAAAACCGGAAGAGCGTAAAGCAACACCGGCAAGAGAACATGTGCTGGAACGCCTGTTCGAAACCGTTCAGTCCCGCCGTGGTACGGACCCGACGTTAAGCCATTCCGCACGTCTGATGGCGCGAGGAAGAAACAAGATTGCCCAGAAATTTGGCGAAGAGGCCGTTGAGTGCCTGATTGAAGCCGTCAATGGCAACCGCAAGGAACTTATCGGAGAAAGTGCTGACGTTCTGTACCATCTGATCGTCATGTGGGTAGACGCAGGCGTTTCCCCGGAAGACGTCTGGGCGGAATTGAAGCGTCGCGAAGGCACCAGCGGAATTGCCGAAAAAGCCGCCCGTCCCAAAGAAAAAATCGGCTGAAGGGAGCACTGGCATGACCTACGATCACAGCAATATTTTCGCCCGTATTCTTCGCAAGGAAATCCCGTCCCGCACGGTGTACGAAGACGACTACGCGCTGGCCTTTCACGACATCGCACCGCAGGCACCAATCCATGTATTGGTCATCCCTAAAGGACCGTATGTTTCCATCGCAGATTTCAGCGCTACTGCGCCTGCTGATGAAATCACCGGCTTCTGGCGTGCGGTCGCGAAGGTCGCAGAAGATGAAGGCCTGACGAAAGAAGGCTTCCGTCTCATCAGCAATTCCGGCGCCAATTCCGGGCAGGAAGTCCCGCACTTCCACGTCCATCTTTTCGGCGGCACAACGCTCGGCCCGCTACTCTCCAAAAAATCCTGAAATAACGCTTGCCAAGCCCGAGGGGGTCTTCTATTAACCCCCTCGCCCTAGTCCCATTCGTCTAGAGGCCTAGGACACCGCCCTCTCACGGCGGCAACAGGGGTTCGAATCCCCTATGGGACGCCATGACTTTAAATTATTTATTTTCCAAACAATTTTTTGCAGGCTTTTCGGCTTGTGGCACATAGTCGTGACACATGGGAAGACACGACTATGTGCCCCGCTAAAGCTCCGGTTGGTAGCCGAAAATCCGTATTCCGTCGGATATTCGCATCCTGCGTAAACACCTTCTCGAAACACTCCATCCCGGTAATAAATCCGCTGCCCTGGCGCGCGCTAAGGATGGCATCACTGGACCGTGGTGTTCATGCGCATCAAATGCCAGGTACTTGAACTGATTACTGGTGTGAAGAACGACAAGCGACCATTGATGGAACTCCTACAATTCTTGCGGGGCCATTCAAACGAACTGGCGACACAGCCGCCTTCATTCAGAGAGCCTTTCATTCACAGCCTTCGCCGTGTTGGAAAAATTGAGGCGACCGAACATGATTTCGATGCGGTTGCGCCGTTTGTATTTTATCTTGTTATATTTGACCGGCTGTCCGCGGGATCGCCGCCCTGAAATGCAAGGCCTGATCCCTCTTTCCTCTAAGGCATCCCTGAACCAACCAGAAGCCATTGTGCCATGGTCAAACTGTCCAGCAGGGCAGCGGCACCGGGATAATCACGATCTGTCCCGCAGTCATGAAAAAGCTTAGCGATCGTCCGTTCTGATCGGTGATTGGCAGGCGGCCTGGATCCCCTTTTTTAACCGCAGGCTGGAAGCCGTGCGGTGTGCCTTGAGAGAGGTCGCATCAATCGTGATGGTCCGAGGCTCGGTCTTCGCAGCAGACAGACCATCCATCATCCGCATGAAAATACCTACGTCGCCTCAATGCTTCCAACGGTTGTAGAACGTCCTGTGCGGATCGTATTCCCGAGGTGTATCACACCAACGCAGGCCATTGCCGTTCAGAAAAATGATGACGTTCAACACACGGCTGTCATCAACGCGCGATTTGCTGCGACTCTCCGGAAAGAACGGTCGCAAACACTTTATCTGTTCATCCGTCAGTCAATACAAGTCGCTCATCTTCAGTCTCCTTGCAGAGCCTGAATCAAAATTGCACAATCAAATCAATGGGGCCTGAGCCTCAAGCGCCTCGCCACTCTCATGGCTTACAATGAGGCCACTAAGTTCCAGATGATGAAATACCCACAGCAACGTTCTCTGCGTAACCCAGTCGAGCTGTTGCTGGTTCGGTGAAGATCAGTGTTCTGGTTACACCAAAAGCATTGACAATACCGAGTGACTATTTGTTGTCGGTATACGCCAAAACCTCCCTTTTCACCCGGCTGTTATGACCACTGAGCACGCTGCATTCGGTGAACCACAAAGAAAACATGGCGGATCCCCTTCACCTACTTCTCAAACGGAAAAATCCGCCCCTCAACCTTTCTCCCAAAGGCCGCCCATACCAAATTTGGAAATCTTTTGTAATTTTTGTGTTTCTTTTCATCTCATTCGATATCAGTTATTCGCATAAATGATAATGATTATCATTTGAAACATGCAATTGGAATTGCTGACGTGAATCTACGCCCTGTAACGCGTTGCGCCATAACCACTCTCTTGGCTTCCACATTTCTAGCAACAGTTGTTCCTGCCTCTGCACACGCTGGGGACACGCAAGATCAATCTTTGAGTCGTGAAAAAACCGAAAAACGTGTCGATACCAAAATAAAAAAAGCAACGCTGAAACCGCACTCGCGAAAAGACCAAGTTACGGCCACGTCAGCAGAGCAAGAAAAAGCCTCCCCTACAGCCGAAAACATCATCGTCCATTCCCAGAAATGGGAACGAGGAAGTTATACTGCGCCTTCAACCAGTGCCTCCACCGGGTTACCCCTCAGTCTGCGTGAGACCCCCCAGACCGTGACCGTCATGACCCGCCAGGTCATGGACGACCAGCAGATCAACAGCCTGGATGACGTTCTCAACACAACACCCGGTGTCACGTCTTACGCCAACGATAACGCCGGCCGCACGACCTATCGTGCCCGTGGTTTCAACATCACCAACTACAAGATTGATGGCATGCAGATTGATGCCACTACCAGTTTTGGGGGTGTTGGTTCGTCCATGAATATGGATCTGTATGAGAATGTGCAGATCGTTCGTGGTGCCAATGGTCTTCTGGGTGGGACAGGTGATCCGTCCGCAACCATCTATCTCCAGCGGAAGGCTCCAACCAAAGAGTTTTCAGCCAATGGCTTGCTTCGGTTAGGAAACTGGAATGAACACCGCGTCATGGCGGATATCAATACTCCTTTGAACCATTCCGGCACGATCCGTAGTCGATATGTTTTCACATGGGATGACACAGACACATTCCGCGTCCGTGAACACGTCAACCGTCTAGGGGCACTTGCCAATTTCGCTGCGGACCTTTCTGCGCGAGATACGCTGAATTTCGGTTTTCAATATGAACGAACCCGTAATGACGGAGCCTCATGGGGCACCAATGTTCCCATCTGGTATGCAGATGGCACCAGAACGCACCTGTCCCGCAGCACTAACCCAGCGACGGACTGGAGCCAGGCCACCCGAGACCAGTACACGGCTTTCATCAACTACGATCACGACTTTTCTGCAGGCTGGCACCTTAAGGTCGGCTACATGAGGACGCAGGGTAGTTCCTACAACAATCTTGGCGTCGCCAAAATCAACAATGCTGCAAGAAATGTCGGAGGCTATGCCGGTTTCTGGAATCAGGACGGTACAGGCGCCTACCTCAATGCCCTTCATGCAGAATATGCTGACGCGCGCGACAATGCCGATGTTCATATTTCAGGCCCAATGCATTTTCTTGGACATGAGCATCAGATTATCTTCGGCTTTAACGGCTATAATGATGAACTAACACAATACACATTTAGTAAAGCGCTTGGAAACTGTAGCATCGCAGGTGTTACGCCGTACTCCGGATGTCAATATCGTGCGGCGGGCCTCCCTATCGCCAATTGGCAGACCTGGGATGGTTCATACCCGAATTTTACTACGCACAGAACAAAGGCACGCGAAGTCGATGTTACACGCAATTACGGTGCCTACGCATCCGGGCGCTTTATTCTTGCCAAGGGCCTTTCTCTGATCCTTGGTGGTCGTGTCAGTACCTACGAGGCATATAGCGGAACCTACAATGTGCAGAATCAGTATTCTGGCGCAACCGGTACGGGACGTCAGAACGCTGTTCTGACACCTTATGCAGGTATGGTGTATGATTTTACCAAGACCATGTCCATTTACGGTAGCTACACCAATATCTACACGCCGCAATCCAATCTACGCGATGCGAACAACCAGCCCCTCAACCCCGTAATGGGAAAAAGTTATGAGACAGGTCTAAAGGGATCCTTCTTCAAACAGCGTTTGAATGCATCACTTGCCTTTTATTTGAACAGACAGAGCAATGTAGCGGAAGCAACTGGTGCCACTAATACTACAACGGGTGAATCCATTTACAGGTCCATCAATGGCGTTAAAACGGAAGGTATTGATCTCGATGCCTCTGGCGAACTTCTGCCGGGCTGGAATGTCTTCTTCGGCTACAGTTACCTGTACGAAAAAGGTCTGAGCTACCGGCAGGATCCACACCACCTCGTGCGCCTGACAACAAGTTATACATTCCCGGGCGCTCTACATCACCTGACCATAGGAGGCGGCATTTCCAGCCAGACAAGCACCGAATGGGCTACCAATCCTGGCCGTCCGCTCGGCAATGGGAAGTATGATAATTCCAACCTGCGCGTTGGTGGCTACACACTCATTAACCTGATGGCTCGATACCGCCTCACCAAATGGCTTGATGTCGCTGGCAATATCACCAATCTGACGGACAAGACCTATGTGCGGCAAGCCGGGTTCTACGATGGTATGATTTTCGGCGAACCCAGGACCTTCAGCTTCACAATCCGCGGTCATTATTGAACGCATTTCTCTGACGGAATTGTCGGTCCATGAACCGGTTAAACTCTTTACTTAAGCGACTATTTTAGAGACTCGCCCCTCCTTTTAAGCCGCGTTGACAAACAATTTTTTAAGTTTTTGGTCATGCGTTTCAAAGTTGTTTTTTACGAATGACAGCGAAAGCATGACCGCCAATCGTGGCGGACCCCAACTACAACCATTACCCGCCTGACAACCGCGCCTCACCGCAGAAAACGAACTGCCTGTCCTGTCGTGCAATTGCAATCAGTGTCTGATTCATTTTCTGGGACAACCGAAACGCGCGATCCGTTGGAGCTGAAACGGCGACCACTGTCGCCATACCAGCGCGCACAGTTTTAAGTGCCATCTCATATGAATAGCGACTGGTCAGAAGACAAAATCCGTTTTCAAAAAGACGATCATCGCACATCCATGCACCAATCAGCTTATCAAGAGCATTATGACGGCCGATATCCTCACGGATTAAAAGGATTTTCCCATTCTGGTCTGCCCAGGCTGCTCCATGAACCATGCGTGTCGTTGCATTCAGGGTTTGCCACTTTTCAAGGTCATGCAGGGCACGCAGGATTACAGTCGGCGCAATCTTGGCATTGATGGGAAAAGGCCCCTCTTCATGGGCATCAACGGACAACACAGTATCAGTCCCGCAAAGACCACAACTTGAATGGCCGGTTTGGGCACGGGGCCTGCGTCGTAGCAGGATTGAAAGACGGTCCCCTGAAATCGTAACGTCCAAGGTCAGACCATCTTCACCATCCAGAACAGAGACTGAGCGGATCTGCTTCTTATCAGTAATGATTTGTTCAGTGAGGCAATAACCATAAGCAAAGTCCGTCAGGTGATCCGGGGTCATCATCATCACCCCGTGCGGAACAATGCCATTGAAGACGAGCCTGACCGGAGCTTCATCGGCAATATTCAGAACGATCTCTTCCTCTGGACGACTAAGGAGAGTTACCGTTCGACTTTGAAATAATGGCGTCATACGCCTTTCCCACTGATGCTGCCTGCTAAGACTGCAACACCCGCTCCCGGCAAGAAAAAGCTTATATATGCTCTCATAGCTCTTTCTTACCCGATACGGCTCCCACTCAGCCCGCAATCCGGATTGGGGCTGCAGACGCCCCGCTTGGCACAACCTTAACTGGAATGGCCTTGGCCGCTGGCGTACCACTGATTTCATCGAAAAAATCAAGCGGTAGAAGAGGATTCAATTCTGGATAATAGCCCGCAATAGATCCACGAGACATTGGATAATCCAAAATGGTCAGCCCATCGACATAGCGCCGATATCCATCATCACTATAGGTTTCCAGCCCCACGACAGCCCCATTTTCCAATCCTCGCGCTTCACGATCTTCCTTGTTCATGAAGATAACCATGCGCGTATTATAGACCCCCCGATAGCGGTCGTTGTTGCTGTAGATTGTCGTGTTGTACTGATCGTGCGAACGGATTGTGGCCAGCCGAAGCATTGCCGGATCATCAATCACGTCGTCCACCGTCAGCCCCGGCAAAACAAGAAAATTCGCTTTTCCATTCGGGGTCATCCAGACACGACGACGAGGCGGAATATCGAGATGAAACCCGTGAGGGTCTTTCATTCTTTCCGAAAACCCCGTGTAAATCGCCGGATAAACCTCAGCAATCTTGTCCCTGATTAAAGTATAATCTTCGATATAGTCTGCCCACGGAATTTTTGACTCTGGGAGAGTGGCCATAGCCACCCGACAGACGATTTCCGTCTCAGGCCGCAAATCGGAGCTAACCGGCTCGAAAACGCCACGCGAAGGCGTAACGTTCGACATTGCATCCTCAATGGTCACGAACTGTTCACCCGCTGACGTACGGATAATCTCAGAACGGGCCACAACAGGCAGAATAAGGGCTTCCTTGCCATGGATCAGGTGCCCGCGATTGAGCTTTGTTGCGATCCCCACCGTAAGATCGAGCTTTGCCATGGCAGCATAAGACCGTTCGGTATCAGGAATTGCGCGGACAAAATTCCCGCCCATCCCGAAGAAAACCTTGGCGGTCCCGGCTTCCATCGCTTCAACAGCCTCAATCACATGATGGCCGTGCTCGCGTGGCGGCTCGAAACCGAAAACATCCCTTACGCGATCAAGATAAGCCTGTGTTGGCTTTTCATCGATGCCGACCGTGCGGTCCCCCTGGACGTTGGAATGTCCCCGGATCGGCGCAATGCCCGCACCTTTTTTACCGAAATTCCCCTTGAGCAACAGAAGGTTCGCAACCTGCTGGACAAGTTGGGATCCTTCCTGATGCTGAGTTATTCCCATTCCGTAACAAATTACTGTCGCGTTGGATTTGGCATAAATCCCGGCAATCCGACGGATCTGCTCTTCCGATATGCCAGAAATACGGGTGATATCTGCCCAGGAAACTGACATGACGTCAGCGCGTAGAGCCTCCAGCCCCACTGTATGCTCAGCAATAAAAGCGTGATCCAGCACTGGCTCGCCGCAATCTTCTGCTTCGAACAGCGCGCGCATCATCCCCTTGAAGACTGCCAGATCACCACCAATGCGTACATGAACGAATTCACTGGAAATGGCTGTCGAACCAAATGTGCCCATCTGCAGGATATCCTGCGGTTCCGTAAAACGGATCAGCGCCCGTTCTGGCATCGGATTGATCAGAACGATGGGAATGCCGCGTTTACGAGCCTCCACAAGGTTCGTCATCATACGGGGGGAATTGGTTCCGGTATTCTGCCCAATGACAAAGATGGCTTCGGCATGGTCAAAGTCAGCCATGACGATCGTGCCTTTTCCAATCCCGATCGACGAAGGCAGCCCGCGGGATGTTGGCTCATGACACATGTTCGAACAATCGGGGAAATTGTTGGTCCCGAACTCGCGCACAAAGATGGAATAAAGAAAAGCGGTTTCGTTAGCCGTTCTGCCGGACGTATAAAACTCTGCCTGATTAGGGCTTTCCAGCGCCCGAAGGTGCTTTCCAATCAGGGCATAGGCATCATCCCAGGCAATCGGCACATATTTATCACTCGCAGGATCATAGCGCATCGGCTCGGTCAAGCGTCCCTGCATTTCCAGCCAGTAATCGCTACACTCCCTGAGTTCCGTAACGGTATGCTGGGCAAAAAACTCTCGTGTCACGCGGGCTTTGGTCGCCTCATGCGCGAGGGCCTTTGCGCCATTCTCGCAAAATTCAAGTTTCTTACGATGATCCGGGTCGGGAAACGCACAACTGGGGCATTTGAAACCACCCGGCTGATTCATGGCAAGCAGACCGCGTGATCCTTTGACCAGAACGCTCTGCTCCATCAGCACCTTCGCGGTTGCACCGGCCGCTCCCCAGCCGCCTGCAGGGTGATGATAAGGCCTAAACTCGGACTCTCTGTCTTTGCTCACGATATCAACCCTCCCCTTGAAGGACGCCAAACTCCTTCAACGCAGGTACAAAATTTTCGTTCTCATGTTTCGATCTGGCGAGCTTGATCAATGCGAAACGCTGAAGCGGAGTTAACGCGGCCCATTGTGCGGGTGTGAGTAATGGAACGCCGTCTGCCTCAGCCTGAGACGAAACTGCCTCCGGCATCCGATCATTCTCTCGCCAGTCTTCAAATGTCTGCGGCGGGAGGAAACTGACAGGCTCATCTGCTCGGACGTCAATCAGATCTTCGACAAGAGTGCGATAGACGGTCTGTTCCTGGGGCGTCTCACACGGCGCCTCTACCAGACGACTCCTTTCCTCGCGCAACAGACGGCTCCACTGACGGAGCGTCATTTTGATTCCCACAAGGTCGAGCTTCTGCCGTGCAATCATTGGAATACATCGCAAAGAGCCTGCAAAATCCCGCTCGAATTCAAAAATCATAGGATTTTCAGACATTGCATTTACCTTTGCGATCATCATGAAAGCTGTATTCACAGCTTAACATCAGAAGATGATGCAAGAAGACTGCAAGAGAGACGCTGGCAGTATCAGCCGTTCAAATCTTGGATACTTTCTTTACCTGACACCAAGCAGGCAATCAGGGAAAAGTGTAGATCCTGGCCTGCCAGCCATAAAGATCTATAAACTTTCCCCTTCAACGCGCGAATATATTTACCAGCTCTGAAATAACTGTCAGGCCGTCTTTTCAGCAATCAGCGCAATCAGATCACCGACCGTTTTAAGGCCATCCACCTCACGCGTTCGCAAACGAATCTGAAACCGTTCTTCAACACCCACAATGATATTGATCATCGCTACGGAATCCCATCCAGCGATATCGCTTGCTGTCATGGCATCATGGAGTTCCAGTTTTGGGTCATCAAAAACCTCACGGAATATTCCTGTCAGCCGATCTGTAATTTCAGTATTATTCAATTTTCAGGTCTCCTTTAAATATTCGATATGAACAGATTTTTTATGCCACGTCTCAAGGGGCAAGGTATAAATTTTCTCGCCATTATCCTTTTGCTCAGCCAGGCTAAAACCAAGCCGGTCATAGAGATCCGCTACCATATTGTTTTTCGCAGACGGCCTGTAAACACCCCGTAAAGACGTTTTCCCACGCTTCTGAGCCTCGGCAACAATCACTTCAAGAGTAGCTTCTTCTACTCCACGCCCCAGAACACGACAGCTCATGAGCCAGGTATCAATTTCCAGCGCAGTGTCTGGCAGGTCACGAACAATGACAACGGCAATCAGGCCATTATCCCCGAAGCGATCAGTCAGTCGGAACCAGATCCCGGCCGATGCATCATCCTGCATGATGGCCGCCAGCTCTTCCTGTGCATAACGCCGAGTCGTCAGATTGAACTGATTGCTCTTGTTAACGAGTTGCGTAATGCGCTGAAGATTGGCCGCGTTAAATGGGCCATAGGCCAATTTCATATCCAGATTTGCAAGATAGCTATCAAGATCCGTTGCGCTTTCCTGCAGGACCTGTCGATGCAAATTAGCCTGACATTGACCGCTACGGGCAAAGTCTTCCGCGCTTAATGTCGTCAGATCAAAATACCCTGCAGCGGCCAATGTTTCTGGAATAAGAGCAGGTTCGCCCGGTAATTCCGGCACGTTAACCATGGGCAATGCCTCACGAACACGCGCACGCTCAAACGGATTATCGTCAGCAAAAACCAGAGAGTCAAGACCGATTTTCAGGCTTTCCGCAATAGTCCGGATATTTTCTGCCTTGTCGTTCCAGTTCGCGACAAAACAGGCAATGTCTTTTTCACGCAAAAGCATTTCCGGGTGATCACGGAAAGGCTCACGCGCATTGGCCTCATCATTTTTGGAGCAGACGGCAAGAATAACACCACGCTTACTCAGGCGCAGAGCATAATCCTGAATGGCAAGATAAGCTTCTTCGACAGCGCTTCCCTGACCGAGCTCGATCCCGCTTAAACCATCATCTCCGATAACGCCGCCCCAAAGCGTATTATCAAGATCAAGAACCAGACATTTAGACGTCCTGCCCGTCATACCCGCGAGGCTTCGTCCAACCAATTCTCCAAATGCCGGAGCTGCACGGGGAGCAACTTCCTGTTTGGCGCGGAACCAGAGAGAAGGATCGTACCAAGCCGCTACACCGGCCTGGGAGGCGGCACCCGCAAGATCAACTGGGATTGCACCATATGTCGCGCACAACGCAGGCAGTGTCGCATTCAGTTTCTGAATGAAACCTGCCGGCGACGACGGCAGAAGACGTTCCGTACTTCCCATCAATTGCGGCAGAACAGGAAGGAAAGATGTCTGTAAAATCGGACACCCATAGCGCTCTTTTACCGCCTGCCAGCAGCGCGGCAACAGCCCTTCCGCGACTTCGGAAAGAGCTCTTTCGGCTGTCGCTTGATCAGCGTCCCGCGGAAGATAACCCACAATGTGATGGGAATCGAGCACGAGAAGAAATGCTGTTGGCGCGAATGTCTCAAGCGCGTCGTTTGCCTCGCTAAGGTCCTGCAGGTAACTGCCATACTCCCCGACATGGACCGTAGCCCATATCCCACGGCGGAGCGCAGCCACGCGAATGGAAGCCGTCAGATGATCGAGAGTGGAAGAACCAAGAACAGCAAGGCGTACGGGTTTGACAGCAAGACCGGACGGTGGTTCAGGAAACTTACGCGCGAGAAGACGATCCAGACGCATGGTGCGTACGAAATCAAGATCATGATTGGCAAGAGCCATAAGCCCTTCCCAGTCGGACTGCTTATCCGCGACCTGTGCAAAGCGCTCGTTCCATTGCTCTCGCGCCAGATCCTCACCGAGGCTCGGCAGCCAGAAAAGATTGGGGGCGTGCATCAGTTCAATCCCTTTTCTTCCAGTTGAGCAATCATCGCGCAGCAGATCTGCCGCCAGTCTTCAACTGAACCGCCCCCGGCATTTTCGTACGGTGCCAATCGACGGATGGTTCCATGGAAAAGTCCATTGCCCAAGGCTCTGACTGTGTTGATAGCCTCATTGTCAGTAGCTTCACTCACGATGAACAGCGGACAATCACCATAACGTCGCACTTCTTGCAGCAGAGAATGCATTTCATCGACCGTAATCCCCCGATTGGACTTACGGACAATAATCTTCTCGCCGTCTTCCAGGTCTTCCAGAAGTTTACGCGCCAGATATTTTAGTTTGGTTTGTTCGCTCGCCTGCACATCTTCACGTGCTGTATCCTTCACATGCCGATGCGTATGGAAAGTCACGCCATATCGCTGGCTTCCCGATATCCACTCCCCGCCCACTTCATAAATGTGAACGTCTTCCAGTGAACCAAAAGCTCGAAAATCCTCCTGCAAAGCTCTCAGAAGACCTTCCTGGTTATCTCCGGTTCCACCAAAACGCAGAAGATCAAGAGTTTCCAGCCCTATTTTCCGTTGGACCAAGCCAAACTCACAGTTGTCACCGAAACTGATAAAACGTGAAAAAAGTATTTTATCTTCTGGCGGATTTAGCAAAGGGAAAGAGTTCTCTCCGGGCAAGGAGACAGATAGAATCGTAGACTGAATCTCATTACGCCACTCAGAACTTAGAGTACTCCAGCGTTCCTTTATTCCACCAGATACATCAAGAGAGGCCGTCCCTAATGAGCGAAGACTTTCACTAAAAGCATAAACTTCTGAAACAGCTCCCTCATCCTGAGACGTCGCCCCAAAGGCCCGCGTCCGCATCTGTGGCAGACCATAATAATCAATATCGGTTCGACTAAAGGCCAGACAGCACGTCATAACAGAAGGCGCGACACGATATGGACGCCACCATGCGCCATCTGCTCCTGACTGGCTCTGCGCGTTTTCTGTTTCAGTATGCACAACAGACCCGAAGCTCAGAGCACCCAAAATCCAATTCTGATCCCAGTTTTGACTCTGTGGCAAACCACGATCAAGAAGAAGAATGATGTCACTATCCATGACATGACGCAGATAAAATGTTGCGAGCACGCCTGCAGAAACAACACCGTCATTTCTTTTGGGAATGTAAGGCGAGTTGTACTTGTGAGCTATCTTTTCCAAGACATCGTGTGGCCCCTCGCCCACGACCACCCCCGCCCGTGCCCAAAGAGACAAATCAGCAATGCTGGCAAGCTGTTGTTCCAACTCTTCTGGGTCAGAAGCCAGAACGGCGACCCTGGCCTTGAAGCTTGCGAAATCACCGCGCGGAACTGCCCAAGACCATGGTGTAGGACCGCCCAGGTTGGCTTCAACAGAGGTACCATCCGAGCGCATAACTCTGAGCACCGCACGAGAAAAAGCTCCAAGGTGAGGGAAACCTTGTGTTTCAATCACTTCTTCGAAGCGACAGTTTCCCGCCTTAGCCCCAAAGATACTCCCGACGTCTGGACTAGCCTGACCAAAGGAGGCAATCGGATAGTTTTCACCAGCACAGGAAAACATAACCTTCTCAATCGTCGCAGCAGGATCATAAATCCAGCCCGCAAGATGAAGACATACCCCAGAATTCTCACCTTCCTTTCTCTGAAAATCGATTCTATCAATACAATATTGGAGAGTACTCATACAGATTCCAGAAAATGTGAGTCCGAAAATAAATAGGATTATGCAGACACAGGCCGGAAGAAACAAGAGGACAATATTAGCGAGACGATAAGTCCTAAAATTCTACAAATATCTTTCTAGAAAATCCCAAAGATTGGTTTTTTAAAATATTAAGTAAGATCTTAGGTTTAGAGATTATTTCAAAAATCTTGATCAAGTCGCGTAAAAGGCATTCAATGATACTGACAGATTTTTAAGAACTTCCCTACTATCCACTCCCCCAGCAACAGGAAACTCTGAAACCTAGGATACGACACAATAGGTAGTACAAAACTATCAACTGCACGCAATGCCTGCGGACTTTGAAACTGGAAAAAACACGAATAAGATGTTTTCAGCACAATCTTCATACATCGCGAAAACCAATACATTCACCAACAAGGTAAAAAGACCCGGAAGCGATTGATGCGGCTATTCGCCTTGTCGGTCTAGAAGAATTTGCCGCTGCATGGCCACACCAACTTTCAGGCGGCATGGCTCAACGCGTCGCACTCGCTCGCGCACTGATCAACAATCCGCGCCTTCTTCTTCTGGACGAGCCCCTCGGTAAGCTGGACAGCCTAACACGTCTGGCCATGCAGGCGGAGCTTTACCGCCTTTGGAAGTCTCAAGGCTTTACTGCGCTCATGGTCACTCACGATGTGGAAGAAGCCCTTCTTCTGGCTACACGCGTCATTATCTTCAGTCCTCGTCCAGCACGCGCGATTGCCGACCTTCGGATTGAAGAAGCCCAACCTCGCCACCGAGATAGTCCTGCTATTCAGGGTTTGAGGTTGGAGATTTTAACTGAATTGGAGAGAGGGCTGTCGTGATTTCAGCTTACTAGAGCGGCTGAAAAAGAAACACTCCCGGAGCTGTGCTCACGAGAGTGTTGGTTCAATTGGTTGC
>NZ_BEWO01000014.1 GCF_002723975.1 Gluconobacter japonicus | reverse complement strand
CGGGCTCTTCTCGGTTGCTTCCCCTTCCGGAGAGGGACTCTGCACAGCAGAAGGGGCCAGTGTCGACGTCTCCGCAGACTGTACAGGCACAGAAGTCACATCAGACATCAGTAACGCCGCCTCCAAATCTCACCACACATTCTCCAGAAACAAGTTCGTTTCTCTTGTTGCGGCCTTTAAAATTCGTACAGTTTCGATAAACAGTAAAATATTGTCAAATCTAAACGAAAAAGCCGTCGACAAGGATTTACCCGTTGAAGAACCAATACGAAAAACCTCTGTAAATATCAGGAAGTATCTTTGAGACGACTGGAATGCGCGTTCAAAGCGCCCAGATCATTTAACAAAATCACTCTGCTTTCATACAGTCATTCCCTGATCGTAGATGCTGTGCGATAGGAAAAGCACCATGAGCGATCACACTGCCATTCGCGGCCCCTTTCTGACCTTCCACGCAGACCCCTTCACAGTTGATCCCATGGAGGCTGTCACATATCAGCCGGATGGTCTGATCCTGTGCACGGACGGCATTATTACTGCCGCAGGCGCCTGGGATGACCTGAAGGATCAGATCCCGCAGAGCATCCCTGTCGATCATTATCCGAACCACCTGATTTCCGCCGGAATGGTGGACACTCATGTCCATTACCCACAGCTTCCCGTGATTGCGTCCTATGGTGAGCAACTTCTCGAATGGCTGGAAACCTATGTCTTTCCGGCCGAGGCCCGCTATGCCGACATCACCTACGCCCGACAGATTGCCCAAACCTTCCTGAAAGAACTGCTCCGCGTCGGAACCACAACAGCAGCCGTATACTGCACGGTTCACCCGGAATCCGTAGAAGCTTTCTTCGAAGAGTCCGAGCGCCTCAATACCTGTATGATTGCAGGCAAGGTTCTGATGGACCGGAACGCCCCGGATAACCTGAGGGACACGGCCCAGTCAGGCTATGACCAGTCCGCTGCACTCATCGAACGCTGGCACGGTCGTGGCCGTCAACTCTACGCTGTTACGCCGCGTTTTGCGCCCACCAGCACCCCCGAACAGCTTGATCTGGCCGGTTCACTTCTGGGCACACGGCCCGACCTGTTCATGCAGACGCACCTGCTTGAAAACCAGTCCGAAATCGAATGGGTCAAGGAGCTCTTCCCAAACCGCACTTCCTATCTGGACGTGTACGATAAAGCGGGTCTGCTCCGTCCCCGCGCCATTCTGGCGCACGGGGTACATGCACAGGAAGAAGACTTCCAGCGCTGCCATGACACCGGCTGTTCCATTGCGCACTGTCCCGGTTCCAACCAGTTCCTGGGAAGCGGCTCTTTCCCACTGTTCAACGCCCTGAAACCAGAACGCCGAGTCAAAGTCGGCATTGGAAGCGACGTTGGAGCCGGGCCTTCCCTCTCGCTCCTTCAGGTCCTGTCAGACGGCTACAAGGTCGCGCAAGGACTGGGAACAAAACTCCATCCCGCACAGGGTCTGTGGCTGGCTACAGCTGGCGGCGCACAGTCTCTTGGTCTGGAACACCAGATTGGAACCATCAAGCCCGGCCTGCACGCCGATCTCTGCGTGTTTGATCCCTCAGCTACACCATTGGGAAAGATCCGGGCTCAGACGGCCGAAAGCCTGTCCGATATCCTGTTTGCCCTAACCATGCTGGGTGATGACCGAAGCGTTCAGGCTACATATATCGCGGGGCGGAAGCTACATAGCCGGGATTGAAATCCCGGCTGACGTCTTACCCAAACCGCCGTTGAGCCTCAGTTTCTTCGCTTTTCCGCGCCTCAACGGGCAATCCCATCAAAATCCGCTCATCCGGCAGATCTGCCGGCACAATTTCAGCATCCGGATCAACCGCCAAAGTCCGGCGCACATTGAACAGCAGGTGCAGAAAGATCGCGGACAGAGCCCCGAGCGTAATGCCACTCCCAAAGACAATTTGCGCCCAGGCCGGGAACGTATCCGAAATATGAGGCTGTGCCGTCGCCAACATTCCAAGCCCGATACTGGTTCCTACAATGATGACATTGCTCTGACGGTTGAAATCCACCCGCGTCAGCGTCTGCACACCAACCACTGCCACTGTCGCAAACATCGCCAGTGCCGCCCCCCCCAGAACGGGTGACGGAACAGCCGCTACAATCGCCCCGAGTTTTGGCAGACACCCAAGCAACATCATGATGACAGCCGCAGACGCCACAACCCAGCGGCTCTTCACACCCGTCATTCGGACCAGACCGACATTTTCAGCAAAGCAGGTGTAGGGAAAGGAATTGAAGACGCCACCCAGCAGCGTTGCAATGCCATCAGCCCGCAGGGTCCTCGCAATATCTTCGCGTGTAATGGTTTTCCCGACGATTTCGCCCGTCGCATACACATTGCCAATCGTCTCAACCATGGTGATGACCATGACGATCACCATGGAGAGGATTGGCACCACGTGAAAAACCGGCGTTCCAAAGAAAAACGGCTGGGTAATGGACACCAGCGGCGCAGACACCACGCCTCCAAAATGGGCATCGCCCATCAGCCACGCCGCCAATGTGCCAATGCAAAGCCCAATCAACACGGCAATCGTTGAAATGAACCCACGAAACAGACGCTGCACGGCCAGAATACTCGCCAATGTCCCCAGCCCGTAACCCAGACTCCGCAGCGGAACCCGGTCCTGCACTATCCCCGGTCCATGGCCGGACACAATGTCATTGGCGGCCACGGGCAAAAGCGCCAGACCAATCACGAGAATGATCGACCCCGTCACGACAGGTGGAAAAAACCGAACCAGCTTCGCAAAATATGGTGCGATGAGCAGACTGACGATCCCCGCCACAATCACCGATCCATAGATCGACAACAATCCCGGCGTTCCGCCACCAACAGCCGACCCAATCGCAATCATCGGCCCAACGGCCGTAAACGTCACACCTTGCAGAAGCGGCAGACGAACACCAACCGGTCCAAACCCGACTGACTGAAACAGGGAAGCAATCCCGCAGGTAAACAGATCCGCATCAATCAAATGAATCAGCGTTTCCTGTGGCAGGCGCAAAGCACCCGCCACGAGGATCGGGACAATCACCGCTGCTGAATAGAACGCAAGAATATGCTGGAAGCCATAAGCCCCCAATCGCCAGAGAGGAAGCTTCTCGTCAACCGGATGAACTGCACAAGTATCAGACGCCATCAGGTCTCAGCTTCCACGATATGTGGAATATCCATAAGGCGCAGCCAAAAGCGGCACATGTGCATGCGTGCCCTCACCCAGACCGAACACAATCGGGACAACATCCAGAAAAGGCGGATCAGACAACACATGTCCGGCCGCCCGGAAATACGCACCAATCTCGAACTCCAGACGATAGGTGCCGCGCTCCAGCGGAATCTCCCGCAAAGCAGGACAACGCCCATCGTGGTCCGTCACGCCTTCGAAAAGAACAGCATCTTCCTGAAAAAGCCGGAAAGACACCCCGGCCGCCGGACGGCCCGAGACCGTATCCAGAATATGCGTGGATAATGAGCTCATGATGTCACCAGATCTTTCAGTCTCAGCCCTGCAATCGCATCAATCTGCGAGAGGGCTTCCTTCAGCTCCGCCTCGGGCGTCCCGCCCAGACGACGTTCCATTTCATCCATGATGACCGTCTTGGCCACCTGACCCGGCGCTGCGACTTTACGCACGCAGATCACAAACGGCATGGAAAAAGTTGTCCCATAGGCCGCATTCAGGCTCTTGAACCGCTCGTATTCCGCAGGCGTCAGACGATCCAGCCCGGCAGAGGCCTGCTCAGATGCGGACTCCGCCGTCAGATCCGGATCCACTCCCGCACGATGACCAAGCTCAGGATGCGACCGAACCAGTGCCAACTGAGCCTCCTCGCCCGCATTCCGCACAACGTCAGAAAACGTCGCAAGCATGACGTCCACATCCGCAAATGGCCGCGCTGCCAGAGCCCCTTCAGCCACCCAGGGCGAATGTTCGTAAAGTCCACCAAACGTCTGGACGAAAACATCCGCCGTCATGGCATTTACATCAGAAATCTTCATGCAGGGTGCACACTCATCCAGTGCCGCGCAATATCAAGGCGAGAAGCTACCCAGACATCTTCATGGGACGCGACATGCTCAAGAAAACGCTGAAGAGCCAAGGCACGCGCAGGCTTACCGGCCAGACGGCAATGAAGCCCAATCGACATCATACGCCCCCCTTCTGCGTACAGCATGTCGAACGCATCTCGCAGATACCGGAAGAACTGGTCACCCTCGGTAAAGCCGTTGAGCGCCGCAAACTTCATGTCATTGGCATCAAGCGTGTAAGGGACGATCAACTGCGGCTTGCCATGGGTGCGATCGTAATAGGGAAGATCATCCGCATAGGAATCGGCATCATAAACAAAGCCGCCTTCCTCCACGACCAACCGGGCCGTATTCGGGCTGGTGCGCCCCTGATACCACCCAAACGGGCGTTCCCCGACCACTTCGGTATGAAGCGCAATTGCCTCGCGAATATGCTCGCGCTCCACGTCTTCCGGGAAGTCCTGATAATCGATCCAGCGCAGACCGTGCGTGGCAATTTCCCAGCCGCTTTCCTTCATGGCCGCCACAGCATCCGGGTTGCGCGCCAAAGCTTTGGCCACACCGAAAACGGTTGTGGTCATGCCAGCCTTTTCAAACAGGCGCTGCAAACGCCAGAAACCAACGCGACTCCCATATTCGTAAAGGCTTTCCATCTGCGCACAACGCGCGCCCACGATGGACTTCGTCCCAACCATTTCAGACAGGAAAGCCTCAGACCCTGCATCGCCATGCAGGACCGAGTTTTCAGCACCCTCTTCATAGTTGATGACGAACTGAACCGCGATCCGCGCCCCACCCGGCCATTTCGGATCAGGCGGAGTCCGGCCATAGCCGATCATGTCACGGGGATAGGTATTCGTGCTCATCCGGGCTGCCTCCCCCTCAAACTGTTGGCGGATCAAGGCTGATCAGCTCTTCCGTGTCGTAGGCCAGCAGACTTTCCAGATGTTTCTCACCATCCTCAACAAACAAATCACGCGCAATACCACGTGTCAGCTTCTCAACCCCGAAGCGCATACCGCTGATGGAAGCCCCTGAAAGACCCATGCTGGGCATGGACGCAAACGTGAAATTGTAGATTGCCGCCAGCATCGGTGCCTTCGGATCAGCCTGATCTTTCGGCAGGAACTGAAAGCGCTGACCTAGATACGGGTGGCTGGACAGAAGCGTGCTTTCCTCCCCTTCCGGCGGCGTGAAATGGTCGCTCCACAGCATGACGGAGTCCGCAAAATCCTGCGTTTCCGGGCGGTGCTTCAGATCAATCGAAAAACCTGTTCCAATAATGAGGAAGTCAAAGCGCATCTCGCCATTCGGCGTTTCGACCACAACCTCGTCACCCTCCATCCGCGCAGAATTCCACGGCGTCCCCGGATGAAACGCAAAGTTCTCATGCTTGCGACAGCGCCAGAACGTATCCTGCGGCGGCGGCTGGTTCAGATTGTAAATACAGCGCATGAAGCGCCAGCGGGTCAGGTCCGGCAGTTCTGAAAAATGTGCAAGAAAGCCCGCATTTTCCATCCAGCGGTACGGGTTGATCGCTGGAATTTTCGTACGGCGCAAACACAGATCCACACGCCCCACACCGGATTCCAACGCCGTCGCAGCATTGTCGAACGCAGACGCACCAGCACCCAGAACGCCGATCCGCTTGCCCTTCAGAGCGTCGAAATCAATGGTTTCATGCGTATGGGCATAAACCGACTTCGGAAGGTTCTCCGAAATGAACGGCGGGACGAACCATGCGCCCCCACCATCAATCCCCGTGGCCAGAACCATCCGACGCGCCCAACGCTTCGTCTCGACACCGGCAGCGTTCCGGAATGTCAGGCGCAGAAGGCCCTCCGTCCACTCCACATGCACCAGTTCTTGGTCGTTGACGACCGGCAGCTCAAGCGTATCACGCACCCAGTCCAGATAAGACTGCCAGTCGTGCCGCGAAATCTTGTCGAGCGACTGCCAGGCCTCCTTGCCATACCGCGCTTCATACCAGGACTGCGGCGTCAGATTTGGAATACCCAGATCCGGCCCCGTGACATGTTTTGGCGTCCGTAGCGTAATCATCCGGGCAAACGTCACCCACGGGCCTTCCCCACCCTTCGATGCCCGCTCGAAAATCTGCACATTCGTAACACCCTGACGACGCAACCCGAAACAGGCCGTCTGACCGCCCTGCCCGCCGCCGATAATGGCAACATCCAGAACGTCTTCCCCATCTTTCTGAACCGGAATATTCCAGTTTCCCGTCGCATACCTGATCTTCGCCAGATCCTTATGAACCTGCGCCGAAAGGGTGACCAGGCCGTCAGTCAGGGAGGGGGAAAGGGTCATGAGTCTCTTATCCTAAAGAACAGGCACAGGATCGTGGTCTTTCATAAAAAATGACCAGAGTTTCTTCCTGTGTCAAAATGACAGGATTTACCTGCCTCTCTGAAGTGTTTCATAGAGGGGTATTCTCGTATATCTCAGAAAAACGTCCCTGCCGTTCTCGAAAAAAGAGCGTATCTTCATGCCGGTTTTTTCACGCTTCCTCCGTTATTTTCTGTCCGTCGCCCAATACGGCTCAATCCGGAAGGCCTCCGAACATCTCAGGATCGCGGCATCTGCCATCGACCGACAAATCCTTCACGGTGAGGAAGCTCTCGGCACCCCGCTTTTCGAGCGCCTACCCAGCGGCCTGCGTCTGACAGCGGCTGGAGAGCTTCTCTATACAAACGGCAAGCAGTGGACGCGGGAAATGCAGGAAGTCCGCACACAACTTGAAGACATGCGCGGACTAAGACGGGGCCAGGTCGATATTGCCCTGCCAGATGCCCTGACAACAGGCTTCCTCCCGCGCATCCTGAAAGACCTGCGCAAAAGCCACCCCGGCATTACAATCTGCACGCATGTTCTGGACAATGCCGTCATCCAACAGGCACTCATCAATGGGGAAGTGGACTTCGCACTTCTCCTCAACCCTACACAGGCCCGCGGGCTGCTTGTCCGGACCCATATCGATTACCCGCTCGGCTTCATCTGCCTCCCTGACCACCCTGTAGCCCAGCAGAAAAACGCACGATTCAGCATCTGTGCAGAATACCCAATGGTCATGCCTCAGCAGCCACTCGCCCTGCAAAGACAAATCGAAATTCTGGAAATCGACAGCAATGTCAGCGTTCAGCCTGTCGCCTCATCCGACAATATCCAGATGATTAAGTCTCTGGTTCTGGAAGGTGTGGGATTGGGCATTCTCAGCATGCTGGATGTCATGAAAGAAGTAACCAGCGGAGAACTGACATTCGTTCCCATCTCCAACAGGGATGTCTCCCCCCTGACGCTGGCCCTCTGCGTCGATCAGGCCCGTCAGCTTTCTGGCGCCGCACGGCTGGTCATTGCCGAAGTCGAAAAAACCTTCCTGGCGCCCCTGGAAACATAACACCTCATCCAGATGCTGAACGGCAGGTCGGCCTCCGCGTTAGGAGCGACAGGCACACGCCAGCATACATGAGGAACAGACAATGTTTTCCTTCAGGACACTCTCTGCCGCAGCCTTGATCTGCACTCTGGCAGGAGGCTCCGCCCTCGCGCAGACGGGCAACGACGTTCGCATCATTCCGGGCGCCGACGCCGTAGCTTGGCAACCAGCACCGCCCATGTTCCCAAGCGGAACGCGCCTGTCTTTCCTCTATGGCTCCGCTGACAAAGCCGGACCATTCACCCTGCGCGTCATGATCCCGGCAGGCTCTGTCATCCCGCCCCATACCCACAATATGGACGAAATGCTGACTGTTCTCGGTGGCAGCATCCACCACTATATCGGCCCGACTATCACAGCCGATCAGGACAAGGTTCTGACGGCAGGCGGCTTCGTCCATCTGCCTCCCAATGTCCCACACGCCCTTAAAGCCGGAACCCAGGGTGCCATCGTGCAGGTCTCGGGCACAGGTCCATTCACCATGACCTACGTCAACCCGCAGGACGACCCACGCCACACCAATCGCTGAACAAAAAAAGCCCTGCTTCCCCAGAAAGCAGGGCTTTTTCAATATCCGGGCTCAACAGAACAATCAGTGACCAATAATATCCAGAACCATACGCGGCGTCAGGATCTGGGGCAGAACAACTTCCGCACCATGCTTCGGCGGATAATACACATACAGTGGCACCCCATCTCGCCCATGCTCCTTCAGATAGGCTGAAATACCAGCATCCCGGTTCGTCCAGTCTCCCTTGAGATACGCAACATGTCGTTCGGAAAACGCCTGACGAACGGATGCAGTATCCAAAGCCACACGCTCGTTCACCATACAGGTAATGCACCAGGACGCTGTCATATCCACAAAGACAGGCTTTCCGTCAGCCCTCAGATCAGCAAGGGCCTTGTCCGAAAACGGCTGAATAAGATTATCCGCAGAGGTCATTGTCGTCGAAGCAGCGGAAACCGGCTCGGCCAGACTCCGCGCCAGCCCCCCCCCGCAGACAACCATGCACAGTACAGCCACGACCCGGCAGAACAGGACCGTTCCGCGTCCACCTTCGCGCATCGCCCGATGCTGCCCCATTCCATAAATCCAGGCGGCAAAACCCAGCAGCACCAGCCCACCGCCAGCAACCACAACGAAATTCGTGCCACGCTCGATCGTCGCAACCCACAGAAGCCACACGCAGGTCGCAAGCAGCGGGAAGGCCAAAGCCTGTTTCAACACACCCATCCAGGCCCCCGGCTTCGGCATCCGGGACGCCAACCCCGGAACGCTCGCCACCAGAACATAAGGCGCGGCCAAGCCAAGCCCCATCGACAGGAACACGAGAAGCCCCATCAAAGGCGGTCCGCCCAGGGCCCCTGCAATGGCAACGCCCATGAATGGAGCGGTACAAGGTGTTGCAACAATCACAGCCAGAAGGCCCGTCAGCATATCACCCGCATGACCTGCGCCATGAGGATGCAACTGCGCCAGACGCCCTGCACTGATTTCAAAAACGCCCAGCAGATTGAGCGCCATGCCGAACAGCAACCAGCAAACACCCACCACAAACCCGGCAGACTGGAACTGGAAACCCCACCCGGCCGCAGACCCCGCAATGCGCAGCCCGATCATGACGATTCCAAGAGCAGCAAACGCCCCCGTTACGCCCAGCGTGTAAAAGAAAGCACTCTGAAGATGCACACTACGTCCTACTCCGCCCATTCTGGCCAGAGACAGGGCTTTCATGGCCAGAACCGGGAAAACACAGGGCATGAGGTTCAGGATCAGGCCACCGACGAAAGCAAAAGCCAGAACCCGTAGCCAACCTGCACCTGTCGGAACGGCATCCGCAGACACAGGCGCGGACGAAGTGTTCGGAACGACCGCAACCGCACCAACTGTTTGACTTGCTGAAATTTCGATCGGGCTTTCCTGTCCCGCCTCATCTTTCAGAACGACCAACCCTTTAAGGGGCTGATCACGATGAGCCGTCTTCAGGAATTTCAACTGCAAGGACAGCAGTCCGTCTTTCACCTTGAAAGGCTGAGATGCGACCTGATCGATTACCCCTCCCTCAGCAGGCAGGAACCACGCATCGGAAACCGCCGCAGAAGACAGACCTTTGCCCTCCAGCGTCAAAAGTCCATCCGCAGACACTTTCGCCTCGAACGGAGACGGAATTGGCATCTTCGCATCAACAGCCTGAAACAGACCCGCCTGTGCCCCAGCAGGGGCGGCCCCTTCCGCAGCGGGAAGGTTCAACGTGAAGTCACCACTTTCGGGGATGCAGACTTCCGCGCAGACAAGCCATTCAGCATGGGCGTGCAGCGTCGTTGGTCCTGTCCCCTGCAGCGCCAGATCAGCAGGGAGCAACACATCCCCGACATAAGCGTAGGACATAAGACCGCCCTCGCTCAGACGCACAGGCATCGGCCAGTGAATCGTGGATGTCTTGCCGGTCGCGCTGCCCTGCGCCGTCACATCGAGTGTCGGTGTGTCGCCTGCATCGCCGGGATTGAGCCAGTATGTGTGCCAGCCAGGCTTGAGCTGAAGTCTCAACCCAACCCGCAGCTTCTGATCCGGACTAACGGCATCCCTGTCCGTGACCAGCGTTGCCGTATCATTGGCAGAAGCCACCGCAGGGCTTTCTGTCGCAAAAGACGGCTCACTGGTTCCCAGACCACATATCCCTACCGCTAGCAGGGCCAACAGACTTAATACGCGACGCAAGGCAGTCTCATTCCCTCAGGACAAAACAGGACAGCCTGCATAACACTCTGTGTCAGAGAAAACAGCGCCTTTTCGTAAAACAGGACTAATTAAATCCTGTTTTTACGCCGTCTCCCTCAGGGAATCAGTTTTTCAGCCCGCAAACGTTCGAACAGATCGAAGAACGAGTCCGGCGTGTATTGCCACCCCTCAAAACCCGCCAGACGGCTCTTGGAAAGATCCGTCACACACTCGACAGGCCGCCCCAGATCCGCGTCCGTGTGCCAAGCGGAAACAAGACGATCCATCCGCCCCTCAGCCAGTCCATACGTCTCACTGATCTGCGCCCAGAGTTCTCCATCCTGAGACAGGATGTCTTCAAGAGATGTCGCATGACCCGGATAAGGCGCTGCTTCCAGCCCGAACCAAGCCGCCAAACGTGGCCAGAGCCACTTCCAACGGAACACATCTCCATTGACGACATTAAACGCCTCATTACGACCACCTTCAGACGTCGAAGCCCAGAGCAGCTGTCGCGCCAACTGACGCGCATCTGTCAGATCCGTCAGGCTGTTCCACTGAACATCGGAACCGGGGAAGACAAACGGGCGCCCTGTTTCACGGCAGATCGTCGCATAAACGGCCAGCGTGCTACCCATGTTCATCGCATTCCCGACCGCATAACCGATAATGGTGTGCGGGCGATGCACGCTCCAGGAGAAGCCATATTTCTCTGCAGCCGCATACAGCACGTCTTCCTGATCGTAATAGAAATTCGCCAGCGGAAGTCGCGGCATCTCTTCACGGAAAGGCGTCTGAGGGGGTTCACCGGAAGCATAAGCCTCAAAGGGACCAAGATAGTGCTTCATGCCCGTTATCAGGGCTGCATGCTCCAGCTTTTCCGGAGCAGGAAGCGCCTCAAATATATTCCGAACCATCGCTGAGTTGACCCGGCAATTCTCTTCTTCCGTCTCCTGTCTGAGCCAGGAGCAGAAGAAAACATGCGTAGGCGTCAAAGTCTTCAGAGCCAATTTCAGATTTTGCAGATCCAGCAAATCCGCCTCAATCGGCAGAACACCCGCCATATCATGCCGGGGGCGCCGGGCCAGCCCATAGACCGTCCAGCCTTCTGCCACGAGACGGGCAGCCAGATTTTGACCGACAATCCCTGTCGATCCAACAACAAGAGCAATCCGGGACATCAGGGTCTCCTCTCCGGAAAAGTGGTTCGCCCTCCATTTGACCCCTTGGCGAACAGACTTCCAGACGGCACCGTATTGTGCCCTGGATACCAAAAGGTTCCCATAAAATGACCCGTTCTCTGCCTGCACACTACCGACAGGCCCCCTTCGACGAAGACTGCGCCCCAAGAAGAGTTTTGAGACTTTTCAGCGGAAAATGGACCACCATGATCCTCCACACGCTGCATCTTCTGGGTGGCCATTCCCGCCCCGGACAGCTTCAGCGCAGCATCCCGGGCCTCTCAAAAAAAATGATGACCCAGACCCTGCGAGAACTGGAAGACAAAGGACTCGTCAGCCGCGAGATCCACCAGATCATGCCCCCAAACGTGGACTACAGCCTGACACCGCTCGGGAAAATTTTCGTAGAGCCTATCGAGCAACTTTATCTCTGGGGAATCGAACATGCCGATGCCCTCGAAGCTCTTGAAGCAAACGAGCGTCTGGCTGGCACCACAACAGATCCACTGGAAGCAGCAGAATAGAGCATCACGTTTTGGACAGAAGGCCCTGTCCTGTGGCACTCCTGCTGACAATGGTGCGCGCAGACGCGACACACCCGTTTCCCTTTCCCCGGACTGCTCCGGCTCCACGGTATACAAGGACATTCCAGAGCGATGTGTTCCCCTTCACGGCCCGCTCCGTCATGGACACCCCTTCGAAGGAACCACCATTCCTTCATGGCCTTCCTGATCTTTCTGACGGCTTTGTTCGCGATCCCTTCGGCTCACGCAGAAGCACCAGCCACCAAGACTGCACCTCAGGCCACCACAACGGCTCCGCTCTCCGCGCAGGAAGCACAACAGCTCCTGAATGTTCTGAACGACCCCAAGCAGCGTGACGCCTTCACACACACGCTGTCCCTCATGGCTCGCGGCATCAAAGAAACACCTGCGGCCAGCGCGCCATCTACAGACACGAAAACACTTCCGGAAGTCTCCCCGGAAATCGGCAACGGATTCAACAGTGTCCGAACCCAGTCCATGGGGTATGTCCACAACTTTCTGAATCTCTTCAAAGATCTAGGTCTCGTTGGACACTGGTTTCGCACGCAGCTTTCTACCCCCGAAACACGCGCGCCAATCCTCCATGCCTTCGGAATTGCCTTCATTGTTATCGCCTGCGGGCTTGCCGTAGAACGTGTCGTCGCGCTGATGCTCCGAAATCCGCTTCTGGCAACCACCCAGAAGGCACAGGCACAGGAAACGCGCAACGCTCGCCAGCCCCTCGAAACAGACGCGGAAATTACAGCGGAAGCCCCCACCAGCAATTCAAGCCAGACCCGCGCGGAAGACCAGCGCAGACAGGTGGAAACCCTGCGCTTTCTGGCCCGTATCCCCTATTCTTTCCTCCATCTCGTTCTAAAAACTGTGCCAGTTCTGGCTTTTTTAGCCGTGACCGTTCCTTCCATTTGGGTTCTGCCCATCAGTGACCGCACAGCAAACGTTATCCTGACACTGGCCTATTCCTACGCTGGTGCCCGCGGTCTTTACCTTCTGGTTGAAACAGCATTCACACCCCGCTCACCAACCATTCGCCTTCTTCCCGCCAGCAACCCTACAGCCTTCATGGTCACCCGCTGGTGGAATGTTCTGGTTGCGGCCCCCGCTATCGTCATCTGCCTGTCGGAACTGGGAGCGCAATTCAATCTGACCCCACGCGGTACGGACGCCATGATCCGTGGGGTGGTTCTGGTTGAGCATATCCTGATTGCCGCCTTTATCTGGCGTATCCGGCACATTGTCAGTCGTGCCCTTCAACCCAGCACACTTGGCAAGAAAACCGGCATGTGGACCGTCATTGCCGCCATTACCCGGCTGTGGTGGGTGCCAGCGATGTTCCTGGATATTTCCCTCTGGATCGTCTGGGCTGCCCATCTTCAGGGCGGCTACGCCTGGATTCTGAAAACAACCGGAACAACCATTGCCGTTCTGGTGTTTTCCCGCCTTGGCGCCGTTCTCGCCTATGGCCTTCAGGACCGTTTCTTTCGGGTCAACCCGCAGCTTGAAGAACGCTTCCCCGAACTCCAGAAGCGGGCAGACCGCTACTATCCCGCAGCACGCGCCATTCTGACGGGTGCCATTTTATTTCTAACCCTCGTAGCCATGACAGAAGCCTGGGGTCTGCCAACTTTCGGCTTCTTTATCCGTAATGCGTTGGGACGACGCCTGACCGACACGGTTCTGACCCTGCTGATTGCCGTCACCGTTGCTGCAGCCATCTGGGAAGTGGTCAATCTCGTTCTCAACCACCAACTGACGTCCTTCGAAACATCCGGTCAACGCTCCCGCGCAACACGCCTCCGGACGGTTCTGCCAATCATCCGTACAGTGCTTCTGGCCATCATCATCATCATCGTCGCCGTCACGACCCTGTCCCAGATCGGGATCAACGTCACTCCGCTTCTGACAGGTGCCGGTATTCTTGGTGCAGCGATCGCCTTCGGCTCCCAGAGCCTTGTGAAGGACTTTATCACCGGCTTCTTCATGCTGGTGGAGGACGCTATTCAGGTCGGCGACTGGGTCACCACAGGCGGCGTTTCAGGCACTGTGGAAAATCTTTCCATTCGAACCGTGAAAGTGCGTGACATCACGGGTGATCTGCACATCATCCCGTTCTCATCCGTATCTTCAATCGCCAATACGGCCCGTGGTTACAACCAGATCGTCATCAAGCAACAGCTTGACCTGTCCGAAGATCTGCCACGCGTCTCAGCCATCATGTCCAAAGCTGTTAAGGAAATGCGTGCCGATCCGGTCTTTGGCCCAATGATCCTGTCCGACTATACAGATCTCGGCGTGGACCAGAGCGATAGTGGCGGCGCAACCTTGATCGGCAGCATCCGCACGACACCCATGATGAAATGGAAAGTCAAACGCGAGTTCAACCGTATCGTGACGAACCGTTTTGCAGAGGAAGGCGTCAAATTCTACACACCCACCGCCTACACCACAACGCCACCCGGCAACGCCATGCAGTTTCATGTTGCCAATGACACTGGCCCTCAGCCAACTCCCGAGACTCCGTGACACGACAAAACGGAAATGCCTCCTTCAGAGACATTTCCGTTTCTGGTCTTCTTCAGAAATTCGGGAACAGTGTGACGGAAACAAGAGACAGGTAAAACAGCACTGCCAGAAGAATATGGCAGACATAGAGTGGTGCAACCAGATAACCCTGCTTCCGCGCCCAACTCATCAAAACACCGAACGCTATCACGGCAATCGCAAGCGCGACATTCAGCATGAGTTCCCGTTGCCCCTGAGCCAGCGCGATCACCATAAAGATTGAACCAATCAGCGCAGCCCCGACATGGATTGGCTTCATAACCCGAAGCGGCCGTCGCCCCTGCAGGACATTAATCCCCAGCCAGGTCCCTGCAATCACCGCGACAGTAAAGCACAATGTTGAAATACCCAGCATCACCAATCCCCCTTTCGTGACATATACCGGCCATAGTAGCGGATTGGTGATCAGAAAGATCGCAAGTGTTCGTGTATGCCGTATTCTATAATACTTTCAGCTTTGAGAATCTGGAACATTGGTGCCTGTTCCAGTCGGAAGAGAGGACGCAATCAAAGCAATTTCAGCAGCCGTAAGCTGTATCTCGGTTCCCCGAAGCAGATCATCAACCTGATCCGGGCGCCGTGCCCCAAGAATTGCTCCCGTAACCTCGGTTCGACGCAAAACCCATGCAATGGCGATGGCTGCAGGTGTGACCCGATTGCAGAACCGAATAAGGGAGAACACCAATATCCATGGCTGCGCAGAACGGCAGAATCTCCGTCTCCACATCCCGCATCAGCGCTGAATAAGGTGGCTGAAGGGAGGCAATGGATGTTACGGCCAGGGCACGCCGTAACTGCGGCACATCAAAATTGGAAACCCCAATCGCCCGGATTTTTCCTTCGGCCTTCAGGTGATGCAAAGCCAGCAGAGCATCTTCCAGACCTTCATCTGGTCCACCCGGTGGAAAAGAGGGCCAATGAATCTGGTACAGGTCGATAGCTTCCGTTCCCAGTCGCCGCAAACTGTCTTCAACCTCCCGCCTCAGCGATGCTGGCGAAAGAGAATGCGTAATTTCCCGAGTCTTCTCGTCCCAAACCAGACTACCTTTGGTAAAAACCAGCGGACGACGGGAGGGCGGAAAGCGTTTCAGCAGTTGCCCGACAACTGTCTCAGCATGGCCAAGACCATATACAGCCGCCGTGTCGATCCAGTTCACACCCTGATCCACGGCATATTCCAGCGTTGCCAGACTATCCGCATCATCCTGTGCGCCCCAGCCGAACTCCCAACCAGGACCAGCAATCGCCCAGGTACCAAGGCCAATGGCCGAGATTTCCAATCCGGACGTTCCGAGTAAGCGGCGTTTCATAACAGGCTTCCGTTTTATGTTCGAACGTCACTATCTGCAAAACCCACTGTCCTGATAAACCATTGTCTCCTTCATGAGTTCATGAATAACATTCACGAATGAAACCAGATTTTCATGAACTAGATATTTTTATTGACGTCGCCCGACAGCGGAGTTTTCGCAAAGCTGCAGAGTTGCGCAACGTCTCTCCCTCAGCCTTAAGCCACGCCATCAAAGCGCTGGAAGAAAAGCTGGGCCTGCGCCTTCTCAATCGCACCACCCGCAGCGTGATGCCCACCGAGGCAGGAGAACACCTTCTCCAAACGCTCCAACCCGCCTTCCAGGATATTGATCAGGCCATACAGGATCTACGCATCCTGCAGGACACACCCACAGGCACTTTACGGATCAATGTCCCGCGCCCTGCCGCACGTCTGCTCGCAATGCACTTTGCGGAGTTCACCCTTCGATATCCCAGAATCAGTCTGGAGATTGTCACGGAAGAACGCCTGATCGACATCGTGGCAGAAGGCTTCGACGCCGGTATCCGATTTGGTGACAGCGTAGCCGCCGACATGATTGCCCTTCCCGTCGGGCCACCCCAACCTTTCGTCGTCGTTGCCTCACCCGCCTATCTGGCTCGCAAGGGTACGCCCGTCTCCCCCCGTGACCTGAAAGATCATCTTTGTATCGGACGACGTTTTCCAAGTGGCCGATGCTATGCCTGGGAGTTCGAAGAAAAGGGCACTCCGTTCAGTATCAGGGTCCCATCATCCCTCATGGTTGATGATGACGACCTTATGCTCGCTGCCGCCATTCAGGGAGCAGGATGCGCCTATGTCTATGACGCTCTGGCACAACCAGCGATGATGCAGGACAAACTCCGCCCAATCCTGCGAGACTGGCTTCCTTCCGCAGAACCATTCTTTCTGTACTACCCAGGCCGCAGACAGATGCCGAAAGCCCTGAGAGCATTCATCGACGTCCTGAAAAATCCGTCTTTGCCCACCACACCATAAAGAAGTCAGCTCAGACAGATCGCACCCTGAAAACAAAAAGGGAGGCCGAAGCCCCCCTCTCAGATCACCGTAGAATACCGGTGTGACCAACACTATAACGACCCGGCTGCGGCCAGACCGTCAGGCCATGCGGCTCAGCACCAACCGGAATTTTTCGGACAGCCCCCGTATCGGTATCAATGGCATAAACCACATCGTCGAAACGGCCGGACAGCCAGAGCAGCTTTCCGTCAGCGCTGACATTCCCCATATCCGGGCTGCCACCCCCCGGAATCATCCAGGTCTTGATGACCTTATCCGTCGCAAAATCAATAATGGACACGCCACCCGGCCCGCCGCGCTTGCCATGAATACGGTGTGACCCACGGTTCGCCACATACATCACCTTGCCATCACGGCTCGGATACAGACCATGCGTGCCAATACCCGTTGGGATAAAGCCAGTCTCCGTGAAGGAATCACCGTCCACGACGAACACACCATCGGCCATCATGTCGGCAACATAGAACTTGTGTCCGTCCGGAGCCGTCAGAATGTCCTGCGGCATGCCACCCTTGGACAGCTTCAGCATCCCGATCATCTTCAGGTTCACCGTATCGACCTTGGCGACATAACCGCCAAACTCGCAGGTGAAGATCGCGTATTTTCCGTCAATGGAGAAGTCAGCGTGATTAACACCCTTACACTCCGGCGTTTCAACGGAGCCCTTCAGTTCCATCGTGTGCGGGTCACGGAAATCAAGACGCTTATGCGCTTCAGCAACCGTGATGGCGTACTTGCCATCCGGCGTGAAATACATGTTGTACGGGTCATCAACAGCAACATTCGGACCTGGCTTGGTTGTCGCCGGATCAATCGGCGTCAGAGAGCCATCCGGGCGGCCTTCACTGTTGTTCGTCACCCACAACGTCCGCAGATCCCAGGACGGCACGACATGCTGCGGCGAGCGACCAACCGGATAGGTGTCAACAACCTGAAAGGACACCGGATCAATAACGGAGACGCTGTTTCCACGCAGGTTTGGCACATACACGCGCGCCGGATCATGAGCGATAGCCGGAGAGATGTGGGACGGCGTGGTCTCACTATAGATATTGTGCGGATCAATCACGGCCGGCATGCCCGGAATGGTCTGCACCGCATCTGAAGCAACTGCTGAAGCCGCTGCAGGGGTCGAAACCGGCACCATCGCAGGCGGAGCAGCAGGAGCAGCCGGTGCCGGAGGCACAGAAATCGGCGCACTTGCATCCGCAGGAGCCGTGGTCTGGGCGTGAGCCGCAGAGGCTCCCAGCAGCGTCAGCGCCGCCAGCAGGGGATTTTTGAAGTTCATGGATGGCTCCTGTTGAAGGACTGAAGTGCCGTTACAGCGGTGCGTATCTGCATCTCAGTACCGATACGCCCCAGCGCGGCTGTAGCCTGCCGGGGGTCACCGCCATAGACACCATCGGCGGCACCGGGTTTCGGGGCGGTCCTCAGAGCGTCCTGACGTACCAGGGACGGGTCGACCGCCAGCATCAGAGATGTATCGCTCAGTTCCGCATGTAGTCCCACCTCCGCCGCATGGCCCTGTGCTTTCAGGGCGTCAGCATATTGATGGGGAATAACCTCGTAGTAATCGCGCAGATCCAGAACAGCCGCCTGACCTTTCCAGCGTTTGTTCAGATCCTGCGCGACGTGAGCCATGGAAGCCTGATAGCCACCATGGTCTCCAAGCAAAATGATCTTCCGAAAGCCCTGAACCCGGAAGCTCTCCGCAGCGCCCCTCAGCAGCCCTTCAAATACAGCAGCAGGAACTGAAATCGTTCCCGCAAAACGCATATGAGAGGTACGAGGGTCCGTCGATCCTTCCGGCACATAGGCCACGACAGGCGCCACAAGGGTATGTCCTGCCTGTCGGGCAATCTCGTCAGCCAGAACCTGTGCACGAACATTATGCTTGCCCACAGCCATGTAAGGACCGCTCTGTTCGGTCCCACCGACGGGAATAATAATGGTATCCACCCCAGCATGTACGGCACGGTCAATCTCAGTCCAGGTCTGGCACGCGAATTCAACCTGCCGTGCAGTCCCTGAACAGTGACCAGCATCCTGTGCAAAAGCAGAAGAGACAGCAATCACTCCAAGCCCAAGCATCGTACAAACCGGGCGAAACAGACGGGCAATGACAGGCATGAAGTCGGCATCTCTGAAAATGGCTGTCTTTCCCTACTCCATGTCGGGGGATGTTTTCCAGAGCACCGCGTCTTTTCGCTGCCGGAAGATACAGTATAAAAGGCGCCATGCCCTTTCCTGTTTCCTACGACCCGGACGCGGTCGATAGCGCCGCCCATCTGATCCAAATCGCCCTGACGCCTGTTTTCATGCTTTCAGGCATCGGTACACTGATCAACGTGTTCAATACACGCTTGGCACGCGTGGCTGACCACCTGGAAGACGTGCGCAAACGACTGTCGACGCCCCCTTCTGACACAGACACGCCAGATCCGTTTTATACGCCCGAGCGTCTGGCAGCCCATGAGATCAGACTCCACCGGCGAATCTTCGTGCTGGATGCCGCCATCATGCTGAATGCAATCGGCGGAGCCTCGACCTGCGGAGCAGCAATGGCTCTTTTTGTTGGTTCTTTACGTGATGCCAGCACATCCACATGGCTGCTAGCCTTTTTCGGCATAGCTCTCGCCTGCACTGTCGGGGCACTTTCCTTCTTTCTGGCAGACACTTTTTTGAGCTGGCACGGTCTCCGCAGAGACCGGCTTTCTCTCCCGTACCCAAACGCAAAATGAGACCAGACGCAATTTTATTGCGCAAACAAGAGCCTTTTCTGGATTTTGGTGTCAGAGAAATCCAGAAAAGGCGGAATAGAATACATCTCCACTGATAACGAAATAGTCATATTTGAGCAGAAGTTATTCCATTCTCGCCAAATGTGGAAAAGTTCTGGCAAAGGTTCATGCGTCAAACGCAGAGCTGATCCCGCATCTTCATTTATTGCCTTGCAGGGCACTTCTGGAGTTTCTCCCGTCCCACGCCATCAACGGCAAGTAAAACGGAGATAACTTCCATGACGTCCATGACACTGATCCACCTGATCGGCCTGCCAACCAGCCTTCTCGCCGAATTCTCAATGATTGCTTTCGTGCCTGTGATCGGCGCTCTGATGATCGCTACAGTTGCTGCTGACCGCGTTTCTTCCAAAGGCTGATTTTTCAGCCTTTGGCCAAGAACTCCTGAAATCAGTGCCGAACTGAAAGATAGGAGTCCGGATCCAGCCTGCGGCGCCAGAGATCGCTGACCCAACAGCCCAGAATTCCGATCAGCATCCCGACTGATGTGGACCCGACCCAGTGTGACGGCAGCAGCGCCATCAAAACGCCTGCACCTCCTGCGATGGTCCAGTTCAGCGTCCCGATCAGGGCAGAGGCGGCCCCCGCCTGATGCCCATGATGCGTCAAAGCCAGAACACCAGCATTCGGCCCGACAAATCCCAGACATGTTGTCGTGCAAAAGATCAACACACAGAGCGGCCACGGATTCTGCGGGCCAACCACTCCAAGAGAGCAGGCCAGTACGCCAAGAAGCGTAAAGGTCAACACGGCCATCATGCCGTACTCCATGACCCGGGTAAAAAGAAACCTGTGGGCCAGCCGCGCATTGATCTGCGATCCGAGTACGAATCCAACCGCATTCAGGCCAAAGAACATGGCAAAAAGACGCGGCGAAAAATGCAGTATCCCCTCAAAAAGGGCAGGTGCATTGGAAAGATAGGCAAACATGGTGAACGTACTGAAACTCGCCACCATGGCTGCCGAACAGAATAGAGGTTCCGTCATCAAATTCCGGTAACGGGCGACCACCCCCGTAAAAGGAAGCGCAAAACGCTTTTCAGGGGGAAAAGTATCTGGCAGCAGGAACCACGTCCCCAGAAAAAGGAAAACGCCAAACCCGGCGCCTACCCAGAAAATGAGACGCCATTCACCAAGATCCAGAAGAAAGCTGCCGATTGAAGGTGCCAACAAAGGCCCCAATCCAAAAATCAGCATCAGTTGGGACATCAGCTTAACACCAGCAGTCCCCGTCGCGACATCGCGCACCATGGCGCGTGGTGCAACAGACGTTGTTGCACCACCCATAGCGGCAATAAACCGCAGAGCGCAGAAAAGATGGAAATTCGTGACAACAGCCAGCAGGGCTGAAGCGATCACGTAAACCACCAGTCCAAGCAGTAACGGTAATTTACGGCCATAACGGTCGCAGAGCGGCCCCAACGTAAACTGCCCGATGGCAAGTCCCGCCAACCACGCCGTCAGTGTAAGCTGTGCCGAGCCGGCCCCCGCCCCCAGATCGTGCTCCAGCATGGGAAATGCAGGCAGATACATATCTGTTGAAACAGGCCCCAGAATGAAAATCAGTCCGATCAGAATTCGGACAACCGGAGAAAGCGTCCCTACAGGGACATCAGGCTTGGAGGAAGCGGACAAAATCGCACCATGTCTGGGCAAGGCAAAAACAGGAAAGCGGGCTTCTCGCATCTGGAGAGGCCCGCTTCTGTACTCAACGCCTTTTTGTCTGAGCTGACTATCCCCAAACTGGGAGAAACAGCCGGTCAGACCAGCAAACGGGGAAGATTACTTCCCCCAACCTGCCAATACGGCATCCTTCACGCTTTGCGGAAGGCCAACATAGTCAAGACGAGTGTTATCCGCATCGCCATGCTGGAAACCCCAGGCAAAGAAATCACGAACGGCCTTGGCCGTCGTAGCATCCTTCGGGTTGGTTGGAACCAGAACGAACGTAGCCGTCACAATAGGCCATGCCCCCGGACCCGCCGTGTCCAGCAGGTTCACGGCATAATGGTCGGCGTGTGTCCAATCCGCAGCATTTGCAGCTTCCACAAAGCTCTTCAGCGTCGGGGAGACAAATGCACCCGTATGATTCTTCATCTGGGCGATATTCAGGTGATTTTGCGCAGCATAGGAATACTCAACGTAACCAATGCCACCTTCGGTCTGCTTGACCATAGCTGCAATGCCATCATTTCCACGTGCACCGGAACCGCCTGGCCACGCTACAGATGTGCCAGCGCCCAGCTTCTGTTTCCACTCAGGGGACACCTGAGACAGATAGGACGTGAAAACGAAGCTGGTGCCAGAACCATCAGCGCGATGAACCGGAGCGACGTCCGTTTCTGGCAGCTTCAGGCCTGGGTTGAGAGCCTTGATACGGTCGTCATCCCATTCCGTGATTTCACCATCATACAGCGCAGCCAGTGTCGGACCATCCAGACGGAGCGTACCCGGCTCAATGCCCGGAACATTTACGACAACAACGATGCCACTCATGACGGTCGGAAACTGATACAGGTGCTCAGAAGCCAGACGGGCCGCAGCCATCGGCTTATCAGAAGCGCCGAAATCAACCGTGCGGGCCACAACCTGATCCTGACCAGCACTGGAACCAACACTCTGGTAGTTCACGTTGATGCCAGCCTGACGCTTGGCGCCCTCGCCCCATGCTCCATAGATCGGAGCGGCAAAGCTGGAGCCTGCTCCCGTAATATCCGCAGCGCGGGCGGAAGACAGGGAAACAGACCCCAAGGCTGTCATTGCGACGAAGCCGAAAAGCGCAAGCTTGCTCTTAATCATGATGATCCCTCATCGGGCATTGAAAAACCGGATTATCTACTAGACCCAGCCCGTCAGGAGAAACAGAGGCATGCGCATGATAGTTTCATGACAGACACAAAGACGGGGTGAGGCAAAAATGACACAGGTTTTCCGGACCTGCATCCCCGGAAAACAGTCATTCGCAAACGGATTTTCAGAAAGACACATATTTTCAAAGACATGACACCATTTGTCATAAAAGAGTCTTTCAGTCGTCATGAAACCTTCCCACTCTTCAAAAAAGAGAATCAGATACCTCCGCCGTGGACAACCTGCCATTCACGCAAGGGATGCACCGCGGCAATGACTTTCTCTTTTCGAAGAACAACCGCTCTTCTGGCCACTTCCACCCTGATGTCTCTCGGCACTCTCACTGGCCATGCGCATGCCGCAGACCAAATGGAGATCATGGAGCGTCAGATCCGTGCCATGCAGGCGCAGTTGAACACCATGAAGAAAGAGCACAATGAAGAGGTCAAACGGGCCCGTGCTGTTCTTGCTCATCAGCGTGAAGATGCAGAAAACAACCCATACGGGCAGCGTAACAGCTATATCGGCTCTCACCCTCAATCCAACGCGCCTCTGATCACCGTTCGGAAAGGAACCGGTGGACCTGACATCGGCCGTCCGGCTTCAGACCGTGCAGACATCACGTCCTGGTCTGACTTCCAACGTGCGACAGCCCAGGATGAAGAAGTCACCGTTGGTGGTGTGAAAATCGGCTTCCCAAAAGGACGGCCTACCATCCAGTCTTCCGATGGCGCTTACGCCCTTTCAATCGGATTGGCCTTCCATGAAGATTTCGGCGGCTTCTTTAACTCCGGCCCTCGTAAGGGTGAAGCAAGAGGCGCTTTCAACAGCTTCACGTCCAATATGCGTCGTCTGCGTATTCCCTTCATGTTCCGATACAAGAACTGGGTCGCAGCCGTTACACCTGACTTCGGCGCAAACCATAATGACGGCTACGTCGGACTGTACGAAGGCAACCTGAACTACACCGGATTCCGGAACACAATCCTGACGGCCGGTTACTTCCAGCCACGCGTCACCGAAGAAGATTCCGAAAGCTCCAACGACTTCTTCACGCTCGAGCGCCCCAGCATCACCGATATGGTCCGTAATATCGCCGCTGGCGATGCCCGCTTCAGCGTCGGTGGTCTTCATTACGAGAAACGCTGGTGGGTTGCCGGATACTTTACAGGCCAAGAATGGGGCCATCGCAACGGCTCCGACAATGGCAGCACCTATTATGGTGGCGGCAGCAGCAGCACAGTGGACAGTCAGACAGGAGCTGTTCTACGTATTGCCGGACGTCCCATTGCTACCAAGGATGTGGATCTGCACGTCGGTGTTTCGACGATGTCAGCGTTCAAACTGGCCTGTAACACGGGGACGGACGCAAACCACTGCTCTCGTTCGACTTCCTTTGGTCAGCGTCCCGAATTTGATATTGGCGAAGCAAACCTTGCAGCTACAGGCGGAATCACGAACGCTGCGCAGGTCTGGGCCGCTGGTCCGGAACTAGGTCTTCGCTGGAAACGCCTTGTTGTCAAAGGCGAATACTATCACGTTGGCGTCGAACGCGATGGACCCGGTCTGAAGACTGCTGGTTTTCAAGGATGGTATGGTTCTGCCGCCTATACCCTCTTTGGTGACCCCCGCATGTATAATTACAAGGAAGGCGCATTTGGCGCTCCTGGTGTCAAAGCCAATGAAGAATTCAATCCCGCTCTCAACCAGTGGGGCGCACTTGAAGTCGTTGGTCATTACAGCGTGATCGACCTCAACAGCGGTCTCAACGAAGCCAACGCCAAAAACGTCATTCGTGGTGGTCAGCAAACCGTCTGGACGGGTGGTCTGAACTGGTACCCGAACCGCCATTTCCGCTTCATGCTTGATTACAGCCACTTCATCGTGTCCCGCAGCATGCAGACAACCAACCTGTACGGCCGTACAGGCAATTCCATCGCAGCGCGTATCCAGGCTGGTTTCTAACACTTTTCCAGTCTCTCTCAGGCGGAAATGGCGCGAGCTGTTTCCGCCTTTTTTATGCCCCTCACCGTACAGCGAACTGCGCACTCCAAACCTCAAGCAACGGTGTCGCACAATGATACGCACACCTTCCTTGTTTGTGATTAGAGAGTAGGCTCTGCGCTCTCAGGGGAAACCCTTACTTTCTTGAGCGTTCCACTCTTTGACAGCCTGCTGTCAGAGTCACTTGAGTATTATCAGGACGCTTTTCACACGATGCCTGTCTTCCTTTCCCGACTGACACTGCTCGCTACAACAACACTCCTTCTTTCTTGCCTGCCAGAGAAAGAAGCATCGGCCGCAGATCGTCTGGAACTCATGGAACGACAGATCCGTGCCATGCAGGCTGAAGTTCAGGAATTAAAGAAAGAGCGTGCCGCTGAACACAAACGCACCAGCGCACTTCTCGCGAGACAGCGGGAAGAAACCGAAGCCAATCCTTATCGTCAACGAGCCGGTTACCTGCCGCCCCCTCCTCTTCTTCAGACAGCCGCCCCGATCTCCATTCTGAGAAGAACACCTCTCGCGCAGGATACACCACCGTCAGACCGCGGCATCGTATCATCATGGAAAGATTTTCAGCAGGCCTCGAGTCAGGACGAGGAAGTCTCGATCGGCGGAATGAAAATTGGATTCCCCAATGGCAGACCGACCTTCAAAACTGCGGACGGTGCCTATGCTCTGTCCATCGGACTCGCCTTCCAGGAAGACTTTGGAGGCTTCCTCGGAGTATCCCAACGCAATGGAGAAAGCCGGGGCAATTTCAATTCCTTCACATCCAACAGTCGCCGACTGCGAATCCCTTTCTCCTTCCGCTACAAGGACTGGATCGCGAACGTCACTCCCGACTTCGGACATGGAAATTTTGATGGTCAGGTCGGGTTGTATGAAGCCAACATCAACTACGCCGGCCTGCATAATACGATCCTGACAGTCGGCTATTTTCAGCCACGCGTCACGGAAGAAGACGCCGAAAGCTCCAACGATTTCCTTCTGCTGGAGCGTCCTGCCATCGTAGATATGGTACGCACTATTGCCGCCAATGACGCCCGCTTCAGCATCGGTGGTTTACATTATGCAGACCGTTGGTGGATTGGCGGCTACTTTACTGGGCAAAGCTGGGGTAACCGCGCCGAAAACCAGTATTACCTTCCCATTGGCAAACATGTAACGGACAGCCAGACCGGCGGGACATTCCGCGTGGCTGGACGTCCGGTTGTCACCAAAGACGTGGATCTGCATGTAGGCGTTTCTTCCATTGCGTCTTTCAAGGTCGCCCAGACGGAAGACGGACGCAGCTACACCTTTATCCAACGCCCCGAAGTCAACATCGGTGAATCCGTTCTGCAAACAACAGGTGCCATCCAGAATGTCGCTCAGGTCTGGTCCGCGGGTCCTGAATTTGCCTTACGCTGGAAGCGGCTGCTGCTCAAAGCAGAATATTACCGCATTGGGATCGAACGATCAGGCGGGTTGCCCTCTCTTGCCTTTCAGGGATGGTATAGCGCCATTGGCTATACGCTCTTCGGAAATCCGCGCCGTTATAGCATTCAGGAAGGCGGCTTTCTGGCTCCTGGTGTTTCCCCGGATGGCGAATTCGATCCAGCCCGCAATCAATGGGGAGCCCTTGAAATCGCCGCACGTTACAGTGTGGCTGACCTGAACAGCCGTCTCGATAGGCCAGATGGCGTTCGCGGAGGCCAGCAGACAGTGTGGGCAACAGGGCTGAACTGGTATCCCAACCGTCACTTCAAATTCATGGTGGATTATAACCATTTCATTGTCAGCCGCAGCACCACAACCGTCAATCAGAATGGCCGGACGGGAGATGCAGTCGTCGGGCGTGTTCAGGCCGCATTCTAAATACTCACCTTTTTGAAACACTCCCAGGATCACAGCGAATATTTTTCCTTCCTGAAACACTCCCGTTTATGAACATGGCACGTTATTAAGACTTCTCTTCCCTGATCTTCGGAAAGAACAAATCTTGCTTCGCTGGTTTCTTGGATCTCTACTTGCGCTTTTTGTTCTGCTCTGTACCGCCATCACTGGCGGATGGTTCTGGATCCAGCACAAGGACTTCGCTGCGCTGGCCTCTGCAAAGCTCTCCAAATCACTTCATCGCAACGTCCACATCGGCCATCTCCATATCCACCCCGGAAAATGGATAACAGTGGACGGAGAAGACTTGCACATTGCCAATATTCCCGGAGGCAGCCGGCCCGATATCATCACTGCCGGAACCATACACGTCAAACTGCGCCTGATGTCGCTTCTGCACGGACCAATCGAAACCCGTGACGTTATCGTTGATCATTTCTCCGGCCTCTTCGAACGCACATCTGAACGTATCCCGAACTGGAGATTCGTGCCTTTTGAAGATCTGAAGCGCCCACGCCCGGTCAAAGCATCCGAGGAAAAACCTGATCTTCATGACTTTCCGGGCCTTCGAAACCTGACCCTCAAAAATAGTGATGTCACTTACCGATCCGCCAAAGGCGCATCCTATCAAGTGACGATGACGCAGGTGACATTCCAGTCAAAAGATGATGCCTCCCCAGTCAAAATGTCTTTCCAGGGAGGATATAATAATACGGGCATCACGCTTGACGCCTCCATGCAGTCTTTTGATGCTCTACGCCGTGTGCCAGATCCTTATAAAGCCACAGCTCACATCACGTCTGGCGACCTTACGCTCGATTTCAACGGGACTCTGACCGATCCTCTGAATTTCGATGGCGTCAAAGGCGACGTCGCCCTCTCAACTCCCACATCCGCGCCTGTTTTCGCCCTTGCCGGACTGTCTGGAACACATCCGGCTCTCCCGCTCTCACTCAAAGGCACATTCAGTCACGCCGGAGACAACTGGCACTTCACCCATGCCAGCGGTGCCCTCAAAGACAGCCAGATCAATGATGGGACCTTTGACCTTGAAGAAGGAGGCAGCGGGACACCAGACATCATCAACACAGATCTGACATTTGGTCACGCCGACCTCAACAGCCTGACCAAAGCCTTCTCATCCGACAATTCTTCTGGTCAGACTGACCTTCCTCTTGTTGCACCTGCCAAGCCCGACCCTGTCCTGCATGTCAAACTGACTGCAGAAGACGTCCTCTATAATGCCCTGACGTTCTCAAAGCTGAAGTTCAATGCCTCCCAGACCCCCGGAAAGATCAATGTCTCAACTTTGACTCTTGGCTATCTTGGAGCCAACCTTCAGGCAAATGGCCAAATCGAAGGCGATGGAAACCGCTCCCGTATCAATGCCTCCATCGCCCTTTCCCACGGTGATATTGATCGTCTGCGCCGCACAGCAGGTTTGGCTCCCATTCCTGTCAAAGGCTCACTCTCCATCCGCATCATTGCGAAAGCTGCAAACGTCAGCACGCTGAACGAAGCCACACGCAAGGCAGATCTTGTGGCCGCTGTCAGCATGGAGAAAGGCGAAATCGCCAGAGAAATCGTTGAAACAGCGTCCATGGACCTGCGCCTGCTGGTTCGGCATGCTAAAGGCACCACGCCCATCACCTGTATGCTTGGCGTTCTGGACATGCATCAGGGCATCGGTACGGTCGCACCACTTCGCATTCGAACAGACGCTGGCATCATTGCCGCGAAAGCAGATGTCGACCTCAACCGACGCTGGCTGGATCTTGTGTTTGCAAGCCGCCCCTTTTCAACCAGTTTCTTTGCGCTGGATATTCCCGTGCGGGTCAGCGGACGGTTCGATAATCCGGACCTCAGTCTTGCCAGATGGTCCAAACGCGGGCGCGGCCTCCTGGCCGACTCAAACGAACTGACCATCCTCCCGCCGGCTCTGCGTTCTTTCGCCGCTTCCAATCCCTGCGCCCGCCCCACGAAATGACGACACTACCTGTCGTCAGAGATTTGCTCCCATCCGGTGCGCCGGTTATGCAGACATTATAGCGCTAGGAGAGTTCTGTTATGCGTATAGCAATGATCGGTGGTGGTTACGTCGGACTGGTCTCCGGTGCCTGTTTTGCCGAATTCGGATCAGACGTCGCCATTGTCGAGCGGGACCCCAAGAAACTGGCAGCTCTCCGGGACGGTCGCATCCCCATTTACGAACCAGGCCTGGATGCGATTGTCAGCAAGAATGTTGAGACAGGCCGCCTCACTTTCGGAGACGATCTTGCTGCGGCCATAGACGGCGCGGATGCCGTCTTCATTGCCGTCGGCACACCCACCCGCCGTGGCGATGGCCATGCTGATCTAACCTATGTCTATGCGGCGACAAAAGAAATTGCCCTCTCAGCCAAGGAAGGGCTTCTGGTTGTCACCAAATCAACCGTCCCCGTGGGAACAGGCCGTGAAGTCGCCCGTATCCTGAGGAAAACACGCCCGGAACTGACATTTGATGTAGCCTCCAACCCTGAATTCCTGCGTGAAGGCAACGCGATCGGGGACTTCATGCAGCCCGATCGCGTGATTATCGGCATTGATACGTCAGGACCAGACTCAGGCGAACGCGCCACCGCCGTCATGCGTGAGATCTATCGCCCGATTCATCTGATCGAAACCCCCATCGTCATGACGGATCTGGAGACTGCTGAACTCACCAAATATGCCGCAAACGCCTTTCTGGCCATGAAAGTCACCTTCATCAACGAAATGGCGGATCTTTGTGAAAAGGTCGGCGGTAACATTCATGACGTTGCTCTGGGTATGGGGCTGGATCAACGCATCGGGCAGCGCTTCCTCCATGCGGGCCCCGGATATGGCGGCTCCTGCTTCCCCAAAGACACCCGCGCCCTAACCGCCATCGCACGAGACGCCGGAGCTCCCTCCCGTTTGGTAGAAGCAACTGTTGACGTCAATGAAGATCGGAAGAGCCGCATGGCAGAACGGATCATTGCGCAGATCGGTGGAAGTGTTCAGGGCAAAACCGTCGGCGTTCTGGGCCTGACGTTCAAACCCGATACGGACGATATGCGCGAAGCTGCTTCCCTTCCGATCCTGACCCATCTTCAAGAAGCTGGCGCCATCATTCAGGCTTTTGACCCGGAAGGCATGGAACCGGCCCGTGCGCTTCTCCCTCCAGAGATTACATACTGCACGGACGCACTGGAGGCTGCGACAAACGCAGATATTCTCGTCGTACTGACGGAATGGAATGTCTTCCGCGCCATTGACCCCGAGCGGCTGCGCAACGCCATGCGCGGTAAAGCCATCGCGGATCTTAGGAATATCTGGAATCCTGACATCATGCGCGCCGCTGGCTTTGATTACAGTTCAATCGGGCGCTGCTGAGAATACATAAAAAAAGCCAGCTCCTGAGAGCTGGCTTTTCTTGCAGAGGGGAGCCAAAGCTCCCCTTTTTCATGACTTGTGAACGGGAGCGAATGTTCCGTCACGCAGGCTTCTTTCAAGCTGCTCCAGGGATTGCCCCTTCGTTTCCGGCACGTAGCGAAGCACGAAAAAGAACGCAAAAGCATTGACGATCGCAAACAGCCAGAACGTCATGTGCGCGCCCAGTCCCTGCACCAGAGAAAGCGTCGTGAGAGAAATAATCAGGTCTGCCCCCCAGTGACTTCCCGCAACCAGGCTCATTCCCTTGCCACGGCAAGACAACGGATAAACCTCAGCACCAACCAGCCAGACTGCCACGGACAGACTTCCCGTATTGCAGATCGTGTACCCCATGATGGCCAGAACCGTGATCCATGGCCCGATGCCGCCCGTCATGTGGAAAGCAAACATTGCCCCAAGAACAATCAGCGAGATGACTGCGCCCGGTAGCAACCGCAAGATCAGCGTCCGACGCCCCCAGGTATCAACTGCCCAACCACCGAAAATCGTCGCGCAGACCATGGCCATCCCGACCGCGACAGATGTGAGCAGCGCAGAATCCTGACCAAAGCCGGCATCAGCGAAAATAGCAGGCGCATAATACAGAACAGCATTGATACCCGTGAGCTGACAAAGCAGAGCAATACCCACAGATGCAATCAGTGCAGGCCGCACCCAAGGCTTCGCAAGCTCAGACCAGGGAGCCTGTTCATCATGATTGTCGATAATACCCTGAAGTTCAGCCTGTGCTGCTTCCTCCGAAGTACGAACGCGACGCAGAACGGCAAGAGCCTCGTCGGTCCGTCCTTTGAGCGCCAGCCAACGCGGGCTGTTAGGCAAAAACGCCATGCCAACAAACAGGATCAAAGCAGGCAGCATCCCAATACCGAACATAATGCGCCAGCTACTGTTCCGCAGAAAATAGCCTGTCAGGAAGGAAATGGTGATGCCCGATACAATGGCAAGCTGGAACCCCACAACCAGCCGCCCACGACGGCTGGGTGGAGAAATTTCAGCAATATAAATCGGCACGATCTGCGACGCCGTACCAATGGCGAGACCAAGAATCAGTCGGGAAACGATCAGAACCGCAACGCTTTGCGCAGCCGAAGCCAGAGCGGTGCCCGCCAAAAAGAGCGCCGCCGCAACCATAACCGTGCGCCGCCGACCAAACCGATCCGAAATACCGCCAGCGCCAAGACACCCCAGAAGAGCGCCGAGAATAATCGCAGACGTGACAATCTCGGAGCCAATCGTGTCGAGATGAAACTGCTCACGGATCTGCAACAGGGCTGACGAAATAATTCCCGTGTCATACCCGAAAAGGAGGCCACCCGTAGCGGAGATGGTCGCGATGAAATTCGTCAGCGCATCTCCGCTGAGCTTTCGTGAAACATCAAGAGACTGCGTCATAGGGGCCTTCTTCCGCATGTGAGCAGATACGTTTTCTGAAATCTTCTTTAACGTTACAGCATTAAAACGCACATCACAAAAGTGAGTATTTTCGTATTTTGATAATATTAATGTTATTTTTTCGTCGGATGTGACATTCAATCCTGCACGCAGATCACAGCCTCACGGCCATGAAAATCACAACACACTGACCCTACTGCTTGTTTGACTCTGCCCGTAAACGCAATTCCGTGAAGCCTCCTTTCATTCTTCATCATTAGCAATACAGAGAAACGAAGGCTCAGGCTCCTCCTTTCCAGACTGGATCCATTGGCATTTCGCCCGAAGATACTGAATCAACGTGTTAATTTCAGACGCTTTTCCGGCAAGGCGATCAATCTGTTCCTGCATGAGCATCACAGCACGTTCATCGGAAAGACCGTCCTGCACCATCTCATCATTAATCGCTGTCAGCTCTTTCAGGCTCATCCCAAGTGACTGCCCAAAACGAACGATCCGGGCCGTCTGCAGGTCCCGCTCCGTAAATTCCTGATAAGGATTCCGCCCCCCGCGTGAGCCTGTCTGAGGCCGCAGCAATCCTTTGCGCACATAAAACCGTACCGTGTCCTGACTTAAGCCCGCTCTTTGAGCGAATTCGCCAATTAACATGATCATCTCTCTTCCTTGACCATGGACCAAGGTCCAGTCTTATAGACAATGCTCCATGTCTGACGGAGCCATTCTCATGACCGCCCTTTCACAGAGCAAAAATGCTCCTGCCCCTCTCGTATTCGTAACAGGCGCTACAGGTCTTCTCGGCAATAACCTTGTTCGCGTACTTTTGGCAGAAGGCTTTCAGGTCCGCGCACTCGCACGATCGGAAGCCAAGGCAAAACAGCAGTTTGATGGCCTGCCTGTCGAGATCATCACTGGAGACCTTCAGTCCATTCCGAGCTTCAGTGCAGCATTGTCCGGCGTGGATGTGCTGTTCCATACGGCAGCCTACTTCCGGGATTCCTATACGGGCGGCAACCACGACCAGGATCTGGAAGCAATCAACGTCAAAGCCATGAAAGAGCTTCTGGATACCTCATGGAAAGCAGGGATCCGTCGCATGGTTCATGTGAGTTCCATTGCGGTTTTGAAGGGCACGAAAGGACAGACCGTCGATGAAACAATGCTTCGGCGGGAAGAGGAAGCCGACCCATATTTCCGAAGCAAGATCCGGTCCGAGAAAGTTCTGAATGATTTTCTGGCTGAGTATCCGGAATTCTGGGCCTGCATGGTCCTTCCGGGCTGGATGCACGGACCCGGCGATCGCGGTCCGACATCAGCCGGCCAAACAGTCCTTGATGTCGCTCGCGGGAAACTTCCGGGCATTCCACCCGGTTCGGTCAGTCTTGTCGATGCGCGAGACGTCGCGCAGGCAATGATTGCCTGTCTTAGCAAAGGGAAGCGCGGAGAACGTTATCTGGCGGCAGGCAGACACCAGACAATGGCTGACCTCATTCCGCTGATTGCAAGGCTGACTGGTCGCAAAGCGCCATCACGCCAGATTCCCATGCCGCTGCTTTATGTCATCGCAGCCCTCAGCGAAGTGCAGGCCCGTCTCACACGCAAGCCTGTCCTGATGAGCTGGACCACGGCAAAGGCCCTCGCCTCGGAAAATGACCGCTCCCATTTCAGTGCCCACAGATTTCATCATGATCTGGGACTGACCTTCAGGCCTCTCGAAGAAACCCTTACGGACGAAATCAACTGGTTCCGCCGGGCCGGCTTTCTGCCCTGAAACGAAAAACGGCGGCCAAAAGGCCGCCGTCTTTTTGAGGTCAGATTATCCCAAACTCAGGGCTGAACAACCCGCAGAACAAACCCGGTCAGTTCACTAACAGTCTCAGCCTCCGTCCGGTCCGCTCCAAGACGAAGCTCAGGAGACAGAGGCGCTTCATACGGTGCTGAAACACCCGTGAATTCAGGGATTTTTCCGGCGCGTGCCGCCGCATACAGCCCCTTCGGGTCACGCTGCTCACAGGTTGCCAGTGGCGTATCCACAAACACTTCATGGAAGCCCTCGCCCACAATCTGCCGGGCCAGATCACGATCTGCCTGCCGCGGTGAAACGAGCGCCACGATGACCGCCTGACCACTCTCGGAGAGGATCTTCGCGACATGCGCCGCACGGCGAATGTTTTCCCGCCGATCTTCCGGCGAGAACCCCAGATCACTGCACAGGCCAGCGCGAAGCGTGTCCCCGTCCAGCACAGTCGCTTTCACACTCTGCGCCGCCAGCGACACTTCCGCCGCCCGCGCCACGGTGCTCTTGCCGGAACCCGGTAGGCCCGTCAGCCAGAACACACCACTCTTGTGTCCGCGAGCCTGTGCCTGCTGCCCAGCGGAAATGCGGCTTGCCGTAGGGTGAATGGCATGAACGCCGTCTTCCAGATCGGCCGAGCCAATCAGCGGTGCGCCGCCGACAATGCGCTGATGACGATCTACGAGCACGCCTCGGCCATCGCCAAAGCCCGGAGAGAACGGGTCAAACAGTACAGCATGGGAGGCTGCCAGCGTGATCTCGGCAAACCCGTCTGGCGGAACTTCATCGCCCTGACGCAGCGTCAGGTCATCGAGATCTACGACAGCATCAATGGAGGCAACCGTCACATCATGCTCGGCTGTCGTCAGACGAAGCGTGAAGCTCTCTCCAACCCGCAGCGGCTCGCCACGAAGCCAGAACAGACGGGTGCGAATCCGCGCCGAGCGTTCCGGTGCCGCAGCCTTGTCATCCGCCGGGAACAGCAGATCCCCACGATCCGGAACCAGATCCGGCTCCAAGCGCAGCGCAATGGATTCACCTGCGCCAGCAACCGGCAGTTCCGGCGCATGCCAGCGGCAAACTTCCGCAACCGTTGCAATCTGGCCCTGAACACCAATCGTCAGGCGATCACCCGCACGCACTGTGCCGCGCTCGATCCGGCCTGCGACATAGCGAACGCCATCGAAACGATAAACGTCCTGAACCGGCATACGGAACGGCAGCGCCAGACGAGACGCCGGAGGCGGCACATTGGCCAGCGCCTCAATCAGCGTCGGTCCCTTGTACCAGGCAGACCGCTCGGACCGGCTGGCGATATTGTCACCATCGCGCGCAGACGCCGGAACAACGGCTTCAACCTCAATTTCCAGACGCCCAAGCAACTGACGCACATCAGACTCGGCCTGAACAATCTTCGATTCATCAAAGCCAAGAACATCCGACTTGTTCAGCAGCACGATCACATGCCGAATGCCGATCAGGCGCAGCAACATGGCATGACGCCGCGTCTGCTCCTGCGCGCCTTCCTGAGCATCCACCACCAGAACGGCAGCTTCCGCATCAGCAGCGCCCGTAATCATGTTGCGCAGGAACTGGCGATGGCCCGGCGCATCCACAATCACGAACTCGCGAGAGCCCAGACGGAACGGAATACGCGTGGAATCAACCGTCACGCCCTGATCGCGCTCGATCTGAAGGGAGTCGAGCAGGAAGCTCCACTCCACCGTCAGACCACGCTTGCGGCTGCTCTCGACGATCTGCGCGAGTTTGCCGTCCTGAAGACTGTCCGTGTCGTACAGCAGGCGACCGATGAGCGTGGATTTGCCATGATCGACATGGCCAACAATCACGATGGGTGTGGCCGCAGCACGATGCGCCGCAGAAAGAGTCTGGGTTGCGATATGATCACCCATTTTACAGATACCCCGCCACACGGAGACGCTCGAACGCATCTTCCGACTCATGATCCATGGCACGTCCGGCACGCTCGGACGTCTTGCTGTTTTCTAGCTCGGCAATCACCTCGGCCACTGTGGCCGCATTGCTCTCAATCGGGCTGGTGATGTCCTGATCACCCAGCGAGCGATACCGTTTGCCATCCTTGGCGAAATACAGGTCCACAAGGGGAATACCCTCGCGTTCGATGTACCGCCAGATGTCGATTTCACGCCAGGCCAGCAGCGGATGCACACGGATATGCATGCCATCTTCATACGGCGTTGCGTACTGATCCCAGAATTCGGGCGGCTGATTGCGCACATCCCAGCGATGTCCGGCACCGCGTGGGCTGAACACACGCTCCTTGGCACGCGTGGCCTGCTCGTCACGGCGGATGCCAGCAATCACGCCACGCAGCTTGTGCTTGTCGATCATGGCTGCCAGACCCGCCGTCTTGCGAGCTGCAGATCGTGCGGCAGGCGGCAAGGACGGATCGATTTCTTCGACTGGCGGGCAGTAGCCCAGAAGCAGATCCAGATCCCACTTCTTGGTGTACTCGTCCCGGAAAGCGTACATCTCCGGAAATTTCTTCTCGGTATCAACATGCATGACCGGAAACGGTACGCGTCCCATGAACGCCTTGCGCGCCAGCCAGACCATGACGTTGCTGTCTTTTCCGAGAGACCACAGCAGCGAAAGAGGCTTCAGTTTCCGGTAGGCTTCACGCAGGATGAAAATGCTCTGAGCTTCGAGCTGGTCAAGATCATCCATGACGCGCGGTTCCGCCAGGGTGTGTGTCCGCGTCATTGTCCGCTCCATATTCATGCCGGCCGATGAATGCCGCATTCAGTCTTGGTCAGACCGGCCCAACGACCTGCCCGCCCGTCTTCTCCGTCTCCCACCGGTCGTGTGCAAGGCGCACAACCAATCGAAGTGTATCCTTTTGAAACCAGAGGGTGCCGCGGCAGATGCCGACGACGCATTTCGGATTCAATCTTTTCGGGGCCCCATCCCGCGAGCGGGTTGAGCTTTACGGTTCCATCCGGCTGCGGATCCACAACCGGGAGTGCCGCGCGCGTTGCCGCCTGACTGCGCTTGCGTCCCGTCAGCCACACGTCGAACTCCGGCAACACAAGCTCCAGAGGCTCGACCTTGCGAAGCGCACAGCAGGCATCAGGATCAAAAGCAGCAAGTTGGTCCTGTGGATCCCGGCTTTCGAGTTCTTTCGAAGCAGGAGAAATGGTCCGCACATCCAGCAGACCAAGCGCCTCAGTCAACTCATCACGATAAGCCAGTGTCTCTGGAAAATGTCGGCGTGTATCGAGAAAGAAAACCGGCACAGACGGATCAATCCGGGCAATTTCATCCAACAGGATCGCAGATTCCGCACCAAACGAGGAAATAACTGCAACACGTCCTTTCAGACTGACCAGCGCCTCTTCAAGCGCATGGCTTTCCGGTGTTTCCAGAAGATGTCGAAGTTCGGATTGCGAAAGAGGCATGCACTGCACCCATATCCATCATCAGACGTGTCAAAATCACGACGTTGAGGAGACATAGGCATACAGCAGAGATAATTCAACTATTTTATTTTGTATAACTATATTAAATGGTTGAATTGAAGTTTTCTTATTAATCCAAAAACAACTTGGTCATTTTCGCCACTTCATGGCTATTTTTTTCGAAACCACCCTTTTGCCTTCTCTCCAAAACCAGAAAAATAAAGACAATCCCAATTTGGCACACTTCATGCATTCAATCAGACATGAACTCGCGTCTATCCCTTTCTGGTCAAAGCCTTCCGCGCTTCCTTGTCTGCAAGACCGTGCAGCCGCAGGTAATGGCGAAACTGGTAGTAGGTCAGCCCCAGAAGCTCGGCAGCCTGCCTCTGGCTGAACTGCGCCTCACGCAGCGCGCCTTCCAGAAGGGTCCGCTCATGACTTTTCACCGTCGCCGAGAAATCCAGCGGGAACGTCTGCGCGCTTTCCGACGGAACACCCGGGGTTACCCGAGGCAACACAGCCGCACACGCTTCCCAATCGGGCATGAGGAACGGATCAAGGATAATATCGTCCAGCCGTCGCTCGGGGTTTCCCATTCGGTACACACTACGTTCCACCACATTCCGCAGATCTCGCACATTGCCCGGCCAGTTGTGCTCCATCAGACATTGCAACGCCTTCGCGGAAAAACCAGCGAAAAGCTTGCGGCCCAACTCTGCACTCATCTTCGTGGCAAAATGCTCAGCCAGAAGAGGAATGTCCTCTTGCCGTGCTCTCAGCGGTGGAACATTGACCACATCGAAAGCCAGCCGATCCAGAAGATCCGGCCGGAACGTCCCTTCCTGCGCCATGGCAGGCAGATCCGCATTGGTCGCACCAATCAGGCGCACATCCACTCGGATCGTTTCATTGCCGCCAACACGCTCAAAACTGCCGTATTCAATAACGCGGAGCAGTTTTTCCTGGACGGCAAGCGAGGCCGTTCCAATTTCATCCAGAAACAGCGTCCCGCCATCGGCCCGTTCAAAACGGGACAGACGCCGCTTCTGGGCACCTGTGAATGCGCCAGCCTCATGCCCGAACAGTTCGCTGTCGAGCAGAGATTCCGGCAACGCCGCACAGTTCAGTTTCACAAGTGGCGCATCCCAGCGATCCGACAGGAGAGCAAGGCGGGCGGCCACCAGCTCCTTGCCCGTCCCACGCTCCCCGATCACCAGAACGGGACGCTTCAACGGAGCAAGACGGGAGATCTGGTCCAGCATCGCCAGAAATGCCGGAGCCCGCCCGATGGGTGTCGGAACCTCGTCCGCTGGGGTGGATCTCGCCATTTCTGAGCCTCGTTCGCCACTTCAGATTGTCACAACCATAACATCCCCAAAACGAGCCCGCTGACAAGACAGGTCATTGTGCTCTAATCCAGTTCTCAGGAAGGAAAGCGTCATGGGTATTTTTTCTCGGCTCGCCGATATCGTGAACTCCAATCTCAATGCGATTCTCGCCACGGCCGAGGACCCGCAGAAGATGATCCGTCTCGTGATCCAGGAGATGGAAGACACGCTGGTTGAAGTCCGCAGTCAGGCTGTCCGCACCATCGCGGAACGCAAGCAGCTCGAACGCCGCGTGCGCACCATGATGCACGAAGAAGACGAATGGCACCGCAAGGCCGCTCTCGCCATCGAACGGAACCGTGACGATCTCGCCAAGGCCGCTCTTGCCGCCCGTCATACGGTCGAACAGTCCCGTGAGGGACTGGAACGCCAGATCGCACAGGTGACAGAAGGGCTGGAACACCAGAACGACGATATCGCCAAACTTCAGGCCAAGCTGGCGGATGCGAAATCCCGCGAAAAAACCCTGACCATGCGCGCCCGCACGGCAGAAGGTCGCCTCAAAACGCGCGAAAAGCTCTACGATACCCGCATTGACGATACACTGGGCCGTTTTGAGCAGGTGGAACGGGCGCTGGATGAACTGGAAGGCAAGGCAGAGGCCTACGATCTGGGTCGCAGATCCGGTCGCCCTTCTCTTCACGAAGAACTCGCGGCACTTGAGACAGATGCAGCGGTAGAAGATGAGTTTGAAGCGTTGAAGCGCCGAATTTCAGAAAAGAAGCGTGATGCCTGATGAGAGCAGGAAGAAAGTCTGACTTATGAATGTGGACTTTGTTGGCCTTGTTGCTGTCGTCCTGACCCTGGGGTTCATCCCGGCGCTTATCCTCGGGCCACGCCTGCTGCGCGCACGCGCAAGTGGACCTGTGAATCAGGGGAGACCAGACCCACATCTTCAGGCTGCCCTGACACAGGCCGAAGCCCATGCTACGCGTCTGGAAGAAAGGATCGACCAGCTCGAACGCATCCTCGACGAGGATATCCCGGGCTGGCGCGCTAGGAGTTCACGATGACGTCCCGCACCGCCCTGAGCATGCTGCTGCTGGCCACGCTGGCAGGGACAGTTTCTGTCCCTTCGGCCGAGGCCGCGCGCGTTTCCATGTCCGGCGAAGACCTGGATCTGGCGATTCCATGCACAGGTCAGGTACGGATCGTCGTGGACTCCACAATGAAAGATGGCGCGACTCTCGACAGCAGCAGCGCCACACAGGTCACCATGCGAACAGGCAAGGAAGAAGCGGACAGCCGCATTTCCATCGCCACCAAAGCCTGTGCGCCCAATGGCAAGCTGACCATCAGCGTCTCGCCCTATACTGGCGTTTCCATCCATGACAGCCATGACACAAGCTTCGTCATCAAGGGCAAGCTCGCCTCACTGGATGCCAGTCTCGATTCCAACGCCATGGACGTTGAGAATACCCAGTCTCTGGACCTGAGCATGCATGGCTCTTCCAACGTCCATATCGGCTCTCTTGAAAGAGCCGCGCAAATCGTTGCGTCAGGCACCTCGACGTTCACAGCCGACTCTGCCCAGCTGACGGCGCTCTCGGCACAGTTGACCAATCAGGCCTCGTTCACGATTTCCCAAGGCGACATCGAGGCCCTGACAATCGTCACTGCGGATAGTGCATCCGCCACCGTTCTGGGCAATGCCTCCGTTGCCACGGTCACGGCCAATGGCACAGGGACCGTTAATATTGAGCGTGTCTCAGGCCCGATCGTCCGGTCCGGTAGCGGATCTGTTCGTGTCGGCGCACAAAACGGCGTTGTCTATCGTTCGACTGACGCCACGCCTGCGCCTACACCCGCGCCAGCCTCCCTTGCACCTGAGGTATCGGCACCACCACCAACAGCCATACCCGAACCCATTCCAGCGACACCTGTTGCGCCGCCACCGCCCGCTTCAGCACCTCAGACCAGTACACCGCAGCCCAGCGCTCCCCCTGCAATTCAGGAAAATCCTGCATCACCAAATGGATTTGCCTCAGCCCCGCCTCAGCTTGGGCCGCAAGCCACTCTGCCCTCACAAACTGTTGCCCCCCCGAGTCAGACTCCCGCTCCTGAAGAAGCAGCCCCGGCAACCACGCCGCCCGTCACGAGGCAGCAGGAGCCGTCTGCCCCCCAATCAGCTGCACCTTCTACACCCGCAGCTTCTGGTGCGCCCGAAACACCACGTGTCGATCCGGCTCCATCAGTCCCGACTCCAGCCCATTCGAAATCCGCCTCGGATGAGGCAAGCAAGCAAGGAGGCTGACAAATGGCCGGAACCCCTTTCCTGCTCCGCCTCAGCCAGGGGGGCGCGGCTTTTGCCCTGACAATAACCTTCACGGCTTCCGCTCTGGCACAGACCCTTCCCGAGCCACCTGCGCCTCCCAGCCCGCCAGCACCACCCGCCAACAGTGCGCCGTCATCCGGCCCCTCTCTGGATCTCGCACCCAGTTGCCTCACGGACCTTCATATCCGCACGGGCCTTACACCTTCCGTCCTGAGCGGAAACGCTGTTCTGACCAGCACAGGTCATGACACTCTGGAACTCAGTCTCAAAGATCAGTCCTGCAATACGGAGGGAAGTGCAGACATTCAGGTTCCAGAGGGAACAAGTCTGAGCTTTCGGGGCAATGAAACGCAGATCACAGCCACAGGTCTTCTGGGAAACATCCGGGGCTTCACAGCAAATGGTGACGTTGAGATCGAACAGGCGCGCGACGTCTCACTCCGGATGACCGGATCGGGAAATGTCTCGATCAACACCCTCGTCGGCACTGTAAAAATCCAGAATTTCTCTAATGGCGACCTTTCGATCGGATCGCTAAGCTCTCCCAAGACCGACCTCTCAGCCACATCCAGCGGCGACTTGCTCATAAAAAGCGGCTGGGTTGACGCTCTCTCGATCCGCGATATGGGTTCGTCAGATATCACGGCTCATGTCCATGCAAAGACTGCGCATGTAGCCCTTTACGGAAGCGGGAACGTTACGGTCGATCATGTCTCGGAAACCCTGTCCCAAACACATTACGGTAGCGGCAGCCTGAATATTCAGACAGATGCCGGCGCACGCATCGAAACGCCGAACAGGATAGATGGAAACGCTATTGCCAGAGATGTTCTGGCCAGTGTCGGAAGCAGACTGGAAAATACGGATCTCAGCCACTCCCCGATCATTCTGAACACTCACTCGTCCCACCATCACAGCCTTCTGCGGCTGATCCTCACACTGGTCATTATCGGGCTGATCCTGCGCCATGCGCGGCGCTATCGCGAACGCACCGGCCAGTCGTTTTTCGCAACTCTCTGGACCAATGCTGCCGAAGGTTACGCCTCGTTCGTTCGCAACTGGGAAGCACGGATGCGGGAACGGCGCGGCGAAGAAGCCCATACACCCGTCGAGGCGCCCCATGTTCATTATACCCGCCGAGCCGTAGATCTCTATCAAGAGATCATTCACACCGCTCGTGAACAGAAGCAGCGTCATGCCAGCCAGGCAGGTCCTGCTACTCCAGATACTGTAACCCTCAGCCCGGCGCTGATCCGCCTGAACGACCGGCTCGCGCGCCTCGAACCAAGGCTCGCGCGAATGGAACAGTTCGTCACGTCTCCGGATTTTGCTCTGGAACGGCAGTTCCGGGACCTGGAGCGGTCGGCTTGAACAAGACAGACTTTGACGTAGGCGGTTGGTCAGGGTAGGGGCAGAAGGGTGAATGCCGTTCTTGATCCCATAGCGGCCCTTGGCCGTGCCGTCCTCGGACTCGTCCGCCAGTCGGGCGCTCTTGCCATGTTTGCGCTGGAGGCGTTGTCGCATCTGGTGCGACCGCCGTTCTACTGGCGCATCTTCCTATCCACGCTGATCGAAACGGGATTTTTCTCCCTGCCGGTCGTTGCGCTGACGGCCCTGTTCTCGGGAGCGGTCATCGCCCTACAGTCCTATGTTGGCTTCGGGCAGTACCATGTGCAGAGCGCGATTGCCGGAATTGTAGTGCTGGCTGTCACCCGTGAGCTTGGTCCCGTTCTGGCAGGCCTGATGGTCGCCGGGCGTGTTGGCGCGGCCATGTCTGCCCAGATCGGCACTATGCGCGTCACAGACCAGATCGACGCACTCACGACGCTTTCGACAAACCCCATGAAATATCTGGTGACACCCCGTCTGCTCGCCGGAACGATAGCACTGCCCTGCCTCGTCATCGTGGCGGACGTTTTGGGTGTCCTGGGCGGTTTCACCGTCTCGGTGGCAAAGCTCGGATTCTCGCCTTCTACCTACATCACAGCCACGTTGGACTCGCTAAAAACCATCGACGTTGTCGTGGGACTGGTCAAAGCCGCCGTCTTCGGTTTCCTGATCGCCCTGCTGGGCTGCTATCATGGCTATAACAGCCGTGGAGGCGCAGAAGGCGTCGGCTCTGCAACGACCGCTGCGGTGGTAGGAGCCTCCATCCTGCTTCTACTCTTCGATTATCTCCTGACAGATCTGTTTTTCTCCCAATGAGCACACCAAAAATCCGCATCCGCGGCCTCTCGAAGGCTTTCGGCTCCAAGGTCGTGCTTGATGGGATCGACCTCGACGTCGAAACCGGCACCTCGATGGTCATCATTGGAGGCTCAGGTTCCGGAAAATCCGTCCTTCTGCGCTGCATTCTTGGCCTGATCCAACCGGATGCCGGCACGATCGAGATCGATGGCGAAAACATCCTCACTGCGTCTCGCAGCCGACAGGAAGCCATTCGCCGACAGATCGGCATGCTGTTCCAGAATGCCGCCCTCTTCGACAGCATGAGCGTGGCCGACAACATCGCCTTTGGTTTGCGCGCCAAGCATTCCGATCGTGATGGCCCAGTCCCGTCCCGCGCCAAGGCACGTGAACTGGCAGGAGGCATCCTTCAGCAGGTGGGTCTCGACCCGTCTGTCGGCCAACTCAGCCCGTCCGAACTTTCCGGGGGCATGCAAAAGCGTGTTGGGCTGGCGCGCGCCATCGCCGGCCAGCCGAATATTCTGTTCTTTGACGAACCAACGACCGGTCTTGATCCCATTATGGGGGCCGTCATTGATGGCCTGATCGTGGATTGCGTGCAGAAGCTCGGCTCGACAGCCATTGCCATTACGCATGACATGGCCTCCGCCCAGCGCATCGGAAACAAGGCGGCCATGCTCTATCACGGCAAGCTGGTCTGGCAGGGACTGGCAGCGGACCTGATGCACTCTGGCAATGCCATGGTGGATCAGTTCACCCACGGCCGCCGCGAAGGGCCAATCACCATGGAACTGCGCAAGTGAACACGTTCCGCCGTCCACCGATTTCCAAAAAAGTCTGGCAGCGCCTTGGTCTGACCTATCTTATCGCGCTGCCGATGCTGTTCATCCTGTTCATGCATCCGCCCAAGACCCAGAACCTGCTCATCCAAGCGCTGATGCTGCTGCTGATCGTCACGGCAGCCCGGATCATGGCAAGACTCATCATCCGCTCGGACGATTAACGCCCCCGCTGACTGGATCATAACGGGAACACTCCCTATATCGGGAAGGCATCCCGCCCCCATCCAGCGAGACATCCCTTGGCCAAGAAACCTACAGCACGTTTTGTCTGCCAGTCCTGCGGAGCTGTTTACTCCAAGTGGGCCGGGAAGTGCGAAGCCTGCGGGGAATGGAACACGCTGGTTGAAGAGGCCACTGAACCAACCGCGCGCAAAACCGGAAAACTGAGTTCCGGCCGACTTCAGACAGTCAGGCTCGACGGGGAGGCCAAGCCTCCGCCGCGCATTACGACAAGCATTGCAGAGCTGGATCGTGTTCTTGGTGGTGGCCTTGTGCCAGCGTCCGTCGTTCTGGTCGGTGGTGATCCGGGGATCGGCAAATCCACCTTGATGCTCCAGACAACCTGCGCCCTAGCCCGAAGCGGCCACAAGGTTCTGTATGTCTCGGGCGAAGAATCCGTGGATCAGATCCGCATTCGCGCGCAAAGACTGGAGCTGGCCAAAGATAGTAAAACGTTGGACTCACTGGATCTCGCAGCCTCCATCAATGTTGGGGATATTGTAGGGTCACTGGAAAACGATCGCTCTCACACGGTCGTCGTCATCGATTCCATCCAGACCATGTGGCTTGAGAGCGTGGAGAGTTCACCCGGCTCTGTCGCGCAAGTTCGCGCGAGCGCCTTTGAACTGATCCGGCTTGCAAAGACACTTGGTTTTGCTCTGATCCTGATCGGACATGTCACGAAGGAAGGGTCTCTCGCTGGCCCGCGCGTTCTGGAACACATGGTTGATGCGGTCATGTATTTCGAAGGCGACCGTGGGCATCAGTTCCGTATCCTGCGTGCCGCCAAGAACCGTTTTGGCGCAACGGACGAAATCGGCGTCTTCGCCATGACGGACACCGGCCTGACGCAGGTTCCCAATCCTTCTGCCCTGTTTCTTGCAGAGCGACGGGGCAATATCGCTGGCTCTGCCGTTTTTGCCGGACTGGAAGGGACACGGCCGGTTCTTCTGGAAGTTCAGGCGCTGCTGTCTCCCAAAGCCGGTGATGGCGCTCCTCGCCGTGCCGTCGTGGGATGGGACACACCCCGGCTCAATATGCTTCTGGCCGTTCTGGATGCACGATGCGGCCTGAAGTTAGCCAACATGGATGTTCACCTGAATGTTGCAGGTGGCCTGCGCGTCAATGAACCCGCAGCGGATATGGCTGTTGCCGCTGCGCTGATTTCCGCCGCAACTGGGCAACCGACCTCATCGACAGCAGCTTATTTTGGTGAGGTCGGACTCTCTGGCGAGATCCGACAGGTCAGCCAGGCTGATTTGAGACTGAAAGAAGTAGCCAAACTTGGTTTTGGCGAAGCGATTCTTCCAAGGCGAGTATCGACCGCCTCCGCACGCGTGAAACCGCCTACAGGCCTTCGACTACATGAAATCGGTCACCTGACTGACCTTGTAGAAATGCTGACAGAAGACAAGAAAAGTTCCCAATAAACAAACGTAAAATTTTCTAAATTTAACGAATTATTACCGAACTAAACAAAGATAATTATGATTTAACAATCCGGAAGACACTTATCTTCTGGCATGCAGCAATTCCGAAGCTGACCTGTCGACTGTTCCTTCTCACACAACAAGGAATTCTCATGTCGATATCTTCTAATGATTCCACTACTATTAATAGCCTTACGGTCTTCGCGGGCGGCACTCTCCAAAGCTCGGGAAGCGATACCAACCCAACTGAAATTCCTGCTGGGACGACACTCTCTGGCATCACCGCCTCTGGTATTACTCAGTATGTAGGCGGAACTGCCATAAATACACTCGTTACTGGAGAACACCAGTTAGCTTTCGGTAACGACGATTGGTATAAAATTTCTGGAACACAAATTATACAATCTGGTGGCGAGGCGTTTAATACAGATCTTAAATCAGAATTTTATACTTACTACGGATTTATAAATCCGAATGAGGCTCTTTCTTTTCAAATAGTGAAAAATGGTGGAAAAGTATTTAATACCACACTAACAGGTGATGCAACAACATTTACACCTGGGACAGGCGCACAATATTTTCTGGAAACTGTCTCAGCACTTCAAACTGTTGAGAGTGGAGGTTTGGCAAGCGGTACTCATGTTCAGAGTGGCGGGGTATCTATTATTAAAGATGGAGGAATAGCAAAAGATACAACCCTCAGCGGAACAACAGAAGACTTCGACCTGAAAAGTTCTTTTTACGAAAATTTAACTGCAACACCGGTTCATATTCAGGGCGCACAATTTGTCACGGGCACGACACTCGACGTGACTATTCTTTCGGACGGCCTTCTAGACGTTACAGGAGTGGCCAGTCATGTTGTCATTTCAAGTGGTGGTCTGCTTTTGGCAGAAACGGGCAGCACACTTTCAGAGATCTCCGTCAGTAGCGGAGGCGTCATTGAACTCTCTACTGGCACCACAATAACAGATCCAATTTCCGTCCAAAGTGGTGCAGCCTTTATTTTTGCTGGGATCGATAACTCTAACAACACCATAAGCGCCGCTATTGTTTCGAAAAGCAGTGAAACCTCAGGCACAGCGATTCTGGATGTCCTGTCTGCTGGATCCGTTCTCCGAGAAGTCCAAATTCAGGGAGATTTCACCTCTCCTCTGTACTTTACCCGCGCAGCCTCAGGAAATGCATTCGAAATGGGGTTTGGCACTCCCTGCTACTGTCCGGGAACGCTGATCGCAACCGAAGAGGGAGAAATCCCTGTTGAAAACCTCCAGGTCGGAACACGGGTCCAGACAGCATCAGGAGAGATTCGCCCGATCCGATGGATTGGACGACGTGCTTATGATCCAATCTTCGCCTACGGAAACAGAGATGTCCTGCCAATCCTGCTCCGAAAGGGCTCTCTAGGAAACACTCTTCCGCGTCGGGATCTGACTGTTTCCCCCCTGCATGCCATGTTCGTAGACGGCTACCTCATTCCAGCGCTGCATCTGGTCAATGGGCTATCCATCATCCAGATCGAAAAACCCGATCAGATCAGCTACATTCATATTGAATTGGAGACCCACGACATTCTGCTGGCCGAAGGCGCGCCTTCGGAAAGTTTTATAGATGACGGTTCACGTGGAATGTTTCACAACGCTCACGAATACAGCGAACTCTACCCGGATGCCCCCGTTGTGCCTGCACAGTATTGCGCGCCACGCCTGGAAGATGGGGAAGAGTTGGCCCGCATTCATCAACGCCTGAAGGACTACGCCCAGCAGGCTCTCTCTGAGAAAGCCGCCTGAAAAACAAAGGATAAGCTGGAACTGTGCCGAAACCTCTGGTCGGTTACATTGATGTCTGCGACCGGGAACGCGTCGCGGGATGGGTTGTCGATCTGGAAGCAACAGACCACCCGGTGCGTCTTCATATCCTGATGGACGGGCGGCTTGTTGATGACATCGACGCAGATACGTTCCGTGCCGATCTGACTGGCCTCCCAAGAGAGGGCAAGTGCGCTTTCGAATGTGTATGGCCGGAGCCACTGCCCCATGAAGGATGCCTGATAGAAATTCTGGAGTCCCTTCTTGACCGGCCAGTCAACGGATCGCCGTTTTATATTGAACCACTCCCCAGTGTTCTTTCGGGATCCGTAGACAAAGCCGATCGGTTGCACATCGCGGGCTGGGTGCGTGATGAACTCAACACGGAACGTACAGTCTGGCTGACAGCCCTCATTGATGGAAACCCCATCGCCCGTTTCCCAGCCAATCAGTTTCGGCGGGATCTACGAGAAACCGGCCTGGGATCAGGACGCTACGGCTTTGACTATGTTTTCAGTGCTCCACTGGACCCACTCAAGGACCACGATATTCAACTGTTCCATGGTCAGGAACGGTTTGGCGATCCGATCCATATTCCCCGATCCCAAGCTCTGGATGACTCCTTCAAACGTCATTTCTCCGCACTGATGCAGAGCCTCACAACGGATCAGGCCCGCAGTGACGCCTTGTCTTTTCTGACATCTACGGCTGATACACTCCGCAGTGAAAGCGGGGCTGATATTGTCAGCCTCAAACAGAGAGGCCTCAAACAGCGGGCTACACGTCGTCAGGAAACGGCCAGACCTGTCGCACCCTGTGCTCTTTTCGTTGATGACCGCGTCCCTGATCCGACATTTGATGCAGGGTCTGTCGCGTTGCTGTCTCATATCCGGGCAGCGCAGGCTCTGGGCTATGACTGTAGCTTCATAGCCTCTCGGCAGCCGCCCTCAGAACAGGATCAGACCCGGCTGGCAGCATTGGGGATTACCTGCCTCATGCCGCCTGTCTTCACTGGACCGGAAGAAGCTCTCAAGCACCTCGGGACAGGACTGGATATCGTTTATCTGCATCGGCTGAACAACGCCGAGAGCTACGCAGCCCTGACACGCGCCTTTGCCCCAACAGCCACGCTAATCTGGAGCATCGCAGATCTGGCCTCACTGCGTCTGCGCCGACAGGCCAATGTTGAGCATCGACCGGAACTTGACCGTGCCGCCACGCATATCGAAGTGCGCGAAAACATGTGTGCCTGGATTTCGGATCATGTTCTGGCGCATTCACCCGTCGAAGCCGAGTTGCTGGAGCGGGTCGTGCCCACCGCAGATGTACATGTCGTGCCTTGGATCGTCCCTGTCAGACCTCGGCCTCGTCAGAAAACACTAAAACCGATTATCGCATTCGTCGCGCATTTTGGTCATGCCCCCAATACGGATGCAGCCAAATGGCTGGTGCTGGACATTCTCCCTAGGCTGAAAAAGCACGTCCCGGACCTTGTCTGCCGTCTGATTGGCAGCGCCATGCCCCATGCCGTCCATATGCTGGCGGAGGAGGGCGTAGAAATCGTCGGGCATGTTTCGTGTCTTGAGCAGGCTTTGAAAGATGTCTCTCTTTGTGTCGCCCCTCTCCGCTACGGCGCAGGCATCAAGGGTAAGGTTCTGGAAGCATGGTCTGCGGGCCTGCCAATCGTTATGACACCCATCGCAGCCGAGGGATTGGTTGACAGCAATGATCCTGTATGGCGGAAAGCAATTGCTGAGACAGCCGAGGACTTCGCCCAAAAAACTGTAGAATTCCTGAAACCCGCGGCAGCAAGAGCACAGGTTACAGCGGCCCGGAAGTTGCTACGCGAACGCTTTTCGGATGCTGCCATTCAGACCTTGCTGGAAGATATTTTTCCTCCTGTTATGGAGGACGTGAGTCCTCTTCCAGAAGATACGTCCAAAACGGTTCTGAACTGATTTTCTTTTAAAACCTGAACGTCACATTGGACTGCGCGTAACTGCCACTCTGTGCGCCCGCTCCCCGCAGACTTTTCGACGCCATGAACCGCGCACCATAAACCTGCCACGTCAGGTGATGGTTGAGCTGTAATATCAGAGAAGCCTGCGGCACAACGCCCACATACCCTCCCCGATAAGACCGGGCGAATGTGTAGGGACCAGACGAACTCCAGATGGCTCCATTTGCATTTTGCCGCCACATGAAAGGCGCTTTCAACCGTAGAGACGCGAAGCCTTTCCATGGCGTGATGCTCACAACAGGCGAAAGGCTCACCAGATTGGATGGCGAAACATAGGTTGTCGTGTCCAGATAGTTCGTCTGTGGATTAAACGGTGCCATATACGTATGAATTGTGCCGTTCTGACCGTCTGCCCCACCGGAATACACATCCGCCTGCATCCCCAGAAAAGGGTGCAACGGTGATGGCGTATGGCGGTATCCCACAATCGTATTCACGGCCCAGGCCCGCACACTGCTTTTCCGTTCAGTGCCTGCGTACTGAAATGTACCGCTCTGATAAAGCGCGCCTACCGAATATTCGACTGAAGCCGATGTACCGTACCAGCGAAACCCCAGATTACCTCGGGACGATGTTCCCTTGAGAACACGAGAAGCCGTCGGCACGGCAGATAGTCCGCTGCTATAGCGATAGCGGATATAGAACAGATCCAGGAAGGAGTGCACCTTTTCCCCGCCAACCGAAAAGGACGGAACAATTATCGTGGTATTGCCACCATAAAGTCGCGTTCCGTAATCTTCCGTATTGTGGAACATCAGACGGCTATCAGTTTTGGTCTGGACAAAATCGTACGCGTCTACACGAATACGGGGCCAAAGCGCATAAAACCGACCTCCATTCCATGACAGCGGAACATTCGGCGTTTCACGATTATAAAGCATGTAAGACGGAGCATCGAGAAATTGCTGGCGCCCGAACATAAATCCGCTTTGTGCCCCAGCGACTTTACCTTTTAGTTCGATAAAGCCCTGTTGCAGATCTAATCTCTTCCGATAGGTCGAGCCATACCCATATCCTCGCCAGCCGCCAGCATCCGCGTTGATAAGTTGTCCGAAAAGTCGCACATGCTGACCTAAATGAAGATCGGCCCCCAAAAGATTACGGACACCAAAACGTCCTGACTTCGCCTTGCCGCTTCGCCCTAGAAATGGGTCCTCCTCATACCAGTTTCTCAGACGCGACTCTCCAGACAGAGTTAGCCAAATGGTGCGGCTGTTATTCAGCGCGATGAATTTCAGGGGATCGAAAAAATCTGTGCGTTTGCTCTTGTCCCGCAGGTAACTCCAGTCCTCTGCCCAAGCCGCCGCACCGTAGCGACCAACCGGGCCAAAGCCTGCTGCTTCACCGTTTCCGTAGTTGAAATCGCCCCAAGGACCCTGATGACCGTTTGGGGCACGATTCTGCTTTGCCGTGATCCGGCGAGGCTGCCCCACGACACCAGCATGAGGATAATCCTGAATGATTGGCCGTTCGGTTGATGGAACCTTGATCCATTCCTCATCGGCAGGCGGCTGCTCCAATGGGTTGGGTTTCAGAATAGCCGTCTGAGCGTGTGCCTGACTCCCAAGCCCTGCGACCAAAACGAACAGGCTGACAGAAAGACGCCTTTCCTGACGGTAACGAGGAACAGAAAAGACCATTGAGACCCACGGATCGGCGAAAATGAACCAGAACAATGAGTGAGCCTCATATTGCACATTGTGTAAAGTATGATTTTATTTATAACTTTTTTATATCGTTATTATTAGTCCAACCGACTAATGGTCATCTGCCCGCGCGTCAGGTCCCGAAGATAATCCGTCACCGTATCTGCATCCTCAACCGGAACGGCAAGCGTTAGCCAGGCGCCCTCCGCATCGAAATCGCAAAGGGTCTTTTCAGCACGCCATCCCGGCAACTTGGCTTCAACCTGAGCATAGACCGAAAAAGGACAATGAAACCGCAGAGGTAACGTTTCAATCCGCTCTATTTTCGCGGCTTCACGCAAACAGGCCGCCGCCGCGCCTCCATACGCCCGCACCAGTCCCCCCGCCCCAAGTTTCACCCCCCCGAACCAACGCGTCACAACGATCATCACGTTGTCGAAATCCTGCCCCTCAATGGCAGACAGGATCGGACGTCCTGCCGTGCCGGAAGGTTCTCCATCATCGCTCGTGCGATAACGCTGTCCGGTCCGAAAAGCCCAGCAATTGTGTGTAGCATCCGGCACCGCAACGTCGTTGAAGAACGCCAGAGCCGCTGTTTCATCAGGCACGGGAGCAGCGCGCGCAAGGAAAGTACTTCCCTTGATTACGCTTTCATGTTCAGCCATGCCATCGAGAGTCCACGTCATGGCCGTCATTGTGCCTCATGATGGCGGAAATGTCAGGTTGGGGTAGGGAAATGCTGCCCGTTCTGTTAAGGGTAGGCCCCATGTTTTCGGATCTGATCGGCCGGCTGAATGCCGCCTGTGCACGTCGTGCGCCACTGGTGGTGGTTCTGTTTGCGCTTCTCTGTGCGGGATGTGTCGCACTAAGTATCACGCGCCTCAGTGTAACAACTGACACCGGCAAGATGTTTGCCAGCAGTTTGCCCTGGAAACAGCGGACGGACGAAATGAATCGTCTCTTCCCGCAGGATGACAATCAGCTGGTTGCCATCATCGACAGCCATATTCCGGAACAAGGCAGAGCCACCGCTCGGGCACTCGCAGCCGAACTGGGTAAGGATCATGACCATTTTGAGCTGGTCAGCCTTCCGGGTGATAACCCCTTCTACAACAGCCATGGCTTTCTATTCCTGGACAAGAAAGATCTGGAGCCTCTGCTTGACTCCATCGTCTCTGCCCAACCTTTTCTTGGAACGTTGGCCGCAGATCCATCAGCCCGGGGACTATTCGGTGCTTTGGGCCTGATCGGAGACGGCATCAAGGCAGGTCAGGGTATTCCCAGCGGCTTTAATGGCGCTCTGGATGGATTTGCAGAATCCCTGACGCAAGCCGCAGCAGACCATCCGCAAGATCTTTCCTGGCAAAATCTTCTGGTTGGACGACTGGCTGAATTGGGCAGCCGGTACGAATTCGTCGTTACAAAGCCGAAGCTAGATTATAGCTCTCTTCAGCCCGGACAGGGCGCAACCACTGCCATGCGTCGGGCTATCGACAACCTCGAATTCGTGAAGTCCGGGCAGGCCTCAGGCACCATTACAGGCGAAGTCAAACTGAACGACGAGGAATTCTCGACCGTTGCGCACGGCATGGTTCTGGGACTGGTGATTTCACTGGTTCTGGTCGCACTTTGGCTGATTTTGGCTGTTCACTCGATCCGCGTCATTGTTCCGATCCTGCTCACGTTGATTTCCGGTCTTCTCCTCACAACAGGCTTTGCGGCTCTGACGGTGAAGGAACTGAACCTCATTTCTGTCGCCTTCGCGATCCTGTTCGTCGGCATCGCTGTGGATTTTGCCATTCAGTATTGCGTTCGCTTTCGTGGGCAACGTCATGATGACGGCACAATGCCCACCCTCCACGACGCGATTGTTCTTACCGGGCGTGAAAGTGGGGCCCAGATTCTCGTAGCCTCGCTGGCAACTGCGGCAGGCTTTCTCGCCTTCACACCAACAAGCTTTATCGGTGTTGCACAACTCGGTCTGATTGCCGGGTTTGGGATGCTGATCGCGTTCTTCTGCACCATGACACTCCTCCCGGCGCTCCTTTCACTTTTCCGGGCAAAGCTTGGTGCCGGGGAGCCAGGTTTCACGTTCATGGCGCCTGTCGATCATCTTCTGCGTCACAAACGCAAGAAAGTTGTCGGTGTCTTCGCGCTTCTTGGTGTCGTTGGTGTCGCGCTCATGCCACTTCTGAAGTTTGATGCAGACCCTCTGCACACAAAGAACCCCAATACTGAGGGGATGCACGCACTTCACCTTCTTGAAGATAACCCGATCACTACGCCGTACTTCGCACAACTTCTGGTTTCGAACCTTCAGGACGCTGCAAAAAATGCCGCAGCCTTTTCAAAACTGCCCAGCGTGCATGATGTCCTGTGGCTAGGAGCTCTGGTCCCTGATGACCAGACCGACAAACTGGCCATGATTGAGGATACAGCTTCTATCCTGCTGCCCACCATCACAGTTCAAACCCCAGCGCCAGAACCGGATGCCGCCGCCATTCGTGCTGCTGCCTTGGCTGCCGCCGTCAAACTGAATGACGTCAAAGCACAGCTTCCCGCGCCGCTGGAAAAGATCCGTCAGGCACTCACAACACTCTCAACTGCGCCGGATGCCACACTGATCAACGCCAGCCACGCCCTGACGCGCTTCCTGCCTGACCAGCTTTCCATGCTGCGTACTGCCTTGCAGCCTCAGGCGATCACAATCGACAACATCCCCGCAGACATTCGCAAGGATTATGCCCTCCCTGATGGTCGCCAGCGCCTGACCATTCACCCGAAGGGACAGATCTCTGAAACCCCTGTGATGCACCAGTTCGTATCCCAACTGCGTTCGGTCAATCCTGATATCAGTGGTCCGGCCATGGAGATTACAGAGAGCGCCAATACGATCGTTCATGCGTTCACTGTGGCTGCTATTTCCGCGCTCATTATGATCAGCATCATCCTGCTGGTTGTCCTGCGCCGCATTCTGGATGCAGCCCTGGTCATGGCACCCCTTCTGCTTTCCGCGCTGCTAACCGTCATTCTGATCGTCACAGTTCCTGAAACACTGAACTACGCAAACATCATTGCCCTACCGCTCCTTCTGGGCGTCGGGGTGTCGTTCAACATTTACTTCGTGATGAACTGGCGTGAAGGGATCAAAGGTCCGCTGACGTCCCCAACAGCACGTGCCGTCCTGTTCTCAGCCTTAACCACCGCAACAGCGTTCGGATCTTTGGCAACTTCAGCCCACCCGGGTACGGCCAGTATGGGTCGCTTGTTGCTAATGTCTTTAGGATGCACCCTGGTCTGCACCCTTTTCTTCGTGCCAGCCCTGTTGCCCAAGCGCTCCATCGACGAAGCCTGAATAGCAACACTCCGTTATAAACTCACAAGGGTCATGGAAACCATGACCCTCTTCCATCTGTTGAGACCTTTCTTAGCGAAGGATCTCTCCATGCACCCTGACCATTCGGGACTTCCACGAGGCATAGATCACGTGGGCGTCACCGTCCCGGACATCAACGTTGCCATCACATTTCTGGAGGCAGCTTTTGGGGCGGTTGCACTCTATCGCAACGTTACCTCCGCCTTCCCTCAACAAGGCTCACGTACAGAAGCAATTCTTGGTCTCCCGCAAGGTACGGTCGTCTGGGAAATGTGCATGATGTCCCTCGGTCACGGGCCTGGTATCGAACTGTTCGAAATGCACGGTCCAGATCAACACACAGCGCTTCGTGCCTGTGATTTCGGCCTTCAACATTTCGCGGTTTACGTCGATGACATCCATGCCGCCTGCGCCCGCTTCATAAAAGCCGGCGGTGAGCTGCTTACCGAACCGCAAGGTCAACCGTCCCTCGAGGCTGGTCCGGGAAACATGTTCTGCTACGGCCGCACTCCGTGGGGCATGATTATCGAGCTTCTTTCCACTCCAAGTCGAGAGCGCTTCGACGATATCGCGCCAACCAAACGGTATCAGCCCCCTCCACGCCATGAGGATGTATAAGCTATGCGCCGCTTTCTGCTTTCCCTCACCGTTACCTTTGCACTTGTCACCTATGCCCACGAAGCACTGGCGGCTGACCCGGAACCTCCAACAACTTATTATTGGCACAACTGGACGGACCATAACGGCATCAGCCACATGACGCGCTGTCCATTCCACAACTATATCCTGAAAACCATGTCCAAGCCTGCTGGCCCACAGTGGCAGGATCGCCTCAAAGAAGAGCAGGCACAGGTCATCTCTACCGTACAACCTGCGCATTGGGATGGAAGCTGGCACCCGGATCCAAAAGTCCAGTGGATCATTCCTCTCAAAGGAACCTGGTACGTTACGGCGATGGATGGAACACGTGTCGAGATGGGACCAGGCGATGTTTCATTAGGAGAAGACCAGATGAGCCGTAAGGATTCAAAAGGTCATATCGGTCATTTTGCAGGCAACGTTGGTGACGATGCCGTTACTCTGATGGTCATTCAAACGTCTGAGACACCGACTGTAGATAAACCTTGTCGATTCAATTGAATGGGTATTTTCTGGATTTTTTTCCGGACTTACGTCAAAATAATACTTCGACCATAATAAATATTAACAATACTAAGAAAAATTCCTCTATATTTAAGATATAGGATGAAATCCCCAACCTACGCATTATAGATATGCAACACTATGATTTCTCGTAAGCACAGCCTTTATGGCAACATTGCATCTGGAACTGAAAGCACTGACTTCAGCGCAAAACCGCGCATTAAGAAAGCTTTCGCACGAAAAATATCAGCGTAGCTCCAATTTTTTGACATGCGCCAGCGTGATAGACTAGATGACCGATCCAGCAACAAAAATTATTCGGCAGGATTTCACTTCATTCCCGGACACCGTACGCTGGTCTGGATTGCTTATTGATCCACTCCAGCGAGATCAAAATCTCCGCCTTAGAAACGACAGTCCTAAACGGGCTCTGCTTGCGTGTAATTTCTTCTGACACAAGCCGGATAACACTGGACTTTCCCTGTGCATGCAAGACGTTCAACGTGTTGGAGAGGGCATCGCACCATGAAGAAAATCGACATTCTTCTTTGTCGCTTCAACAGATGAAAACAGTTGCCCCTGCATAAAGAAAATTATTCCGATCATGTCAGTTGCGGCAAATGAAACGACACATCCCTTCTCAAAAAAATATTCCATACCTCACTACGACAAGCTGGTTCTATCCACTGTGAATTTTCTCAATCTCTTCCCTGAAAATCTATCGATAAAATTCCCACCACCATGCCATGAGAAATTTTCTATATATAAAAACATTTCATACAAGAATTGAACTACACTTTATAAAACACAGATTTATTAAAAAACATACTTTGAAACAATAGTGTCAATTATGACACATACAGAAATTCTTGATCTTGATTGGGTTTGTTTCTATTGCGGATCAGTGACGTTTTCTTTCAATTTTGTAACTGAAGATACAATTGAAACGTTACGCGCAAGGAAACCGCTTCTCATGTCAGCGTCTCCACCCAAGCAAGGCCGCACCGGGATTTTCCGGAGCGTACCAACAGGTTTTCTGAAAATTACACTTCTGGCGGGCATCTCATATTGTGCCATCCCAGTTACAGAGGCCAATGCGCAGGCTCCTGCCAAACATCATTCCACAACAAAAAAGAGTACGTCGAAAGTTGCTGCTCCTGTTCAGCAGTCGGCTTCGACAGTTCCTGCAACAAGCCCTACTCCTGCCACCGCAGCCTCGACAATTACGCGCGTACAGAAAAAAGACCTGCAGCAGGTCGAATCCGTCCGTTCCGAACACGTCACCGTGACCGGCTCCCTGCTACATGATCCAAACGTCAACAGCATGTCGCCGATCACACATATCAGCCGTGCGGATATGGCGCGGCGTGGATTTGCCAACGTAACAGACGCACTACAGGCGCTGTCTTCGAATGGTGCGGGTAGCCTGACCAACGCTTTCTCCGCGAACGGCGCTTTTGCGGGCGGTGCCTCTGCACCTTCGCTTCGTGGTCTGAGTTCAGATTCCACGCTGGTACTGATGGATGGACAGCGCCTGTCCTACTATCCATTGTCTGACGACGGCCAGCGTAACTTCGTTGATACCAACTGGATCCCGTCATCCATCATGGAATCCACGGATGTCCTGGAAGACGGCGCAGCAACCCGTTACGGTGCTGATGCGGTTGCTGGTGTCATCAACTATGTGACCCGCAAAGAAATCAAGGGGTTTGAAGGCAATGCGGAAGGTGGTTTGTCCCAGCGTGGGGACACTGGGCACCAGAAGCTTTATGCCACCTACGGTTTCGGTGATCTGCGTCAGGATGGCTATAACGTCTATATCAACTCCGAATATCAGCAGGATGACGCCCTCTATAATCGCCAGCTTGGATATCCATATAAAACCGGCGACCTGACCAAACTCGGTGGCGAGAACGGAAACACCAACGTTCTTGGGTCTGATGGCTCCATTTCGAATTTTGGTGCCACCCCCGCAACAGTCGTCCGCCCGAGTGATGGTGGTCGTGGCGGTATTGGACCATATCAACTTCTGAACCCAGCTGCAGGATGTGGTTCTTTCGGCTCTCTGGTCACCGGAAACGCGGCTGGAACACCGGCAGGATCCATCAGTCAGGCTTGCACCCAGAATGCTGTTGGTGATTATTCACAGGTCTCTCCGTCTCTCCGCCGGATCAACGCCACAATTCATACGACTGTGCAGGTTACACCGCGTTCCCAGTTGACCGCGATGTTTACCTATTCTCAGGCTCTTTCTACTTACACCGGCACACCTGTCAGTATTCGTGTACAGTCTCAGGCTCGTGCAGCGAACACCCTCAGCACGCCTCTGCCCGTGTATCTGCCTGACGGATCGCTTAACCCAAACAACCCATTCGCAGCGCAAGGTCAGGCGGCACAGGTTATTGGCATGTTCAGCGATATTCAGCGCGTGAACACCCAATTGAGCCAGAACTTCCGCGGAGCCGCCCGTTACAATGGTTCCGCTGCCTCTAACTGGGGCTCTGACTGGAATTACGATGTTAATTTCGTCGGTATGAACACAACGCTTGAACAGACTATTCTAGGCGTTCCGACAATTCGCGGGATTCAGGACGCCATCACTAATGGCACCTACAACTTCGTTGATCCATCCAAAAATACCAATGCCGTTCGCAAAGCCATTGCACCTCCAAACGTCATGAACGCCCGTACGCAGGAATATTCTGGCGAAATGTCGCTCAGCAAAGGCCTGTTCAAACTACCCGGCGGAACGGTCGATCTCGCGATCGGTGGCAACGTTCGTTACGAGTCCCTTAACGACCCCAGCGCCAACCCCTACGATCCGTCCGATCCAACAGCGCAGTACACGGGTGCAATCAATCCGTTCAATGCACAGGGCAGCCGCTGGGTTGAATCCGGCTTCTTCGAGGTGGGCCTTCCGTTCCACAAAATGCTGTCTGGCAACATTGCTGGTCGATACGATCATTATTCGGAAGGCTTCAGCCACTATACACCAAAAGCAGGCTTGATCTTCACACCCGTCAAGCAGTTCTCACTGCGCGGCACGTTCTCTCGTGGATTCCGCGTTCCGAGCTTTGCGGAAACGGGCGGTTCCAACGTCGGTTACACGACTTACCAGCCTCGTAATCAGGCTTGGATCAACCAGCATCTTAACCCCAATGGCACGCCAGACAGCTATGCCCAGTCTTACAGCATTGGAACGAACGCCAGCGGCAATCCCCGTTTGAAGCCGGAAATCGCCACCAACTTTACAGGCGGCGCTCTCATCAAACCAACCAATTGGCTAAACTTTAGCTTTGATTACTACTACATTAAGAAGTCGAATTATATTGCACCCAACCCGGTTAGCACGACATCTGTCGCTGAAGCCTATCTAGCCGGTGAAGCTCTTCCAGCTGGCGTCAGCGTCACTCCGGAAATTGTCGACGCACAGCACCCAGACGCACCGGTACGTCCAGCACTCATCAACCTTGGCTACCTGAACACCAATAAGGTCGTCACAGATGGTGTAGATTTCAAGGTTTCTGCAACATCCCGTCTGCCGGGTGTCCTGCATGATGTGCGCTGGATCAGCACTGGGAGCGCTACGTATGTTCACAGCTTTAATCTGACAACGCCAGACGGCCAGGTGCAGCATTACGCTGGAACAATTGGTCCTTTTGGTGCTGTTTCAGCATCAGGTACGCCCCGCTGGCGCGCAAACTGGTCCAACACGTTCATTTACAAAAAACTGGCGGTTACACCGACCGTCTATTACACTAGCGGTTACAAAACTGTAGCTGAAGATCAAACTGGCGCGGGAACCCGTAATACCTGCTCCAGCTTTGGATCCATCCAGCAGGCTTTCACGCCCAACCAGTGCCGCACCAAGGCATTCTGGGACGTTGATCTGACCGTCAACTACCGGTTCAACGACCGGTGGAACGTGTACGCAAACGTTTACAACCTCCTTGGCTTCAAGTCCCCGTATGACTTCGCGACATATGGTTCCTATCTGTACAATTCCGCATGGAGCCAGCAGGGCCTGATCCTTCGCTCGTTCCACTTCGGCGTGAATGTGACCCTCTGAACAGACCAGAAAGACAACAAAAAAGGCCGGGAGTTTTCTCCCGGCCTTTTTTGTTTCTACACCTATTAAAGTTCAGGGGCTTTCTTTGACATTGTGCTTGACCTTCACATCATGCCCTTTGAGCATTCCTTGCCAATACAACCGCGGAAAAACCTCGGTTTTCAGCAGCCAGGCAAAGCGGCTTGGCTTGCGCTGGTCGTATGGGAAACTGGGGGCGACCTTCCCACCATACAGGAACTCTGCGAGCACAACCTTGCCGTAAGCAACCGTCAGCGGGCAGGCGCCATAACCATCGTAAGCCCCTGTTTGCGGTCGACCATCCAGCGAAGCGAGCACGTTTGTCACAACGACTGGTGCCTGTTCACGGGCCGCGGCCGCCGTTTTGGCATTGCTCGTGCCCAGAACATCTCCAGCCCCGAACACGGTGTCGTATTTCACATGACGCAGACTTGAAGGATCGACATCCAGCCAGCCGCCCGTATTGGCCAATGGGCTTTTCTTTACAAAGTCCGGGGCGCTCTGCGGCGGGACGACGTGCAGCATGTCGAACTTGCGGACAACGGTTTCATCTGTTCCAACAATCTGGAAGGTCGCTTCCCGCTTCTCGCCATCGACCTTGATGAGATTCTCCTTCTTGTGAAGGTTGATCCCATAAAAGTCGATCTGGCGCTGAAGAGACGGGACAAAATAGCTCACCCCGAACAGGGCATCTCCCGCAATAGAGAAATCGACTTCCGTACGGTGGAGTGACCCTTCCTTACGCCAGTGATCGCTGGCAAGGTACACGATCTTCTGGGGAGCGCCTGCGCATTTGATCGGCATCGGAGGCTGAGTGAACAGAGCCTTCCCGCCGTCTAGGTGGCGAATGCACTCCCAGGTGTAAGCAGCGGTTTCACGCGAATAATTGGACGTCACACCATTACGGCCAAGCGTTTCGGGAAGACCCTCGATCTTGTCCCAGTCCAGTTGCAAACCCGGGCAGACAACAAGGCGGCGATATTCAACAACACGCCCGCTTGCCAGCGTGACAGTGTTTGCATCCGGCTCGAATGACACGGCACTATCCCGAAGCCAGGTAACGTCTTTCGGGATCAGACCGCCTTCCTGGCGTAGCGTCTCCGCGAGCGTCATGACGCCTGCACCAACGAGCGTCCAACCCGGCTGATAAGCATGGGTCGTTGAGGGTTCAATGATTGCTACCGAGAGGTTCGGTCTCTGGCGCTTCAGCTGTGCAGCAATCGTGATACCAGCGGCACCACCGCCGACGATGACAACGGAGAAGCGATCCTGTGGGGTCGGGTCTGCCATGTTCGATGCTCCAAAGTCACGGGACTGACAATGAGGAAACCCTAGGTCAGACGGGCCAGTCTTTCCGTCAGACGGGTATAAAACGCGTCGGAATCAACGTGATCAATCCACAACGCATTGGACGGACGATCGGTTACTTTCCAGAGGTCAACAACACTCTGCCCAAGGCAAAGAGGCGCCTCGACCTCAATCTCAACATTGCACTCCCGACCACTGAACAGGTCTGGCCACAGCAGCCAACCAATCGTCAGTGGATCATGAAGAGCGCCGCCTTCCCAGCCGTATTTCATCTTCTCGAAGCGATCTTCCGCTCCAAGCATCCGCACCACCATATCTCCCACGGGCGTTTTCAGGCCTGCAATCGGCGCAAGCCTGCGTGGTGTGGCGATAGCGCGATGAGTGACGTCCAGCGGCAGAAGCGTCGTGGGAATGCCCGCAGCCATCACGATTTTCGCGGCATGAGGGTCAACGAAGAAATTGAACTCGGCGGTTGGTGTAATGTTGCCGCCTTCCCGCTGCGCGCCGCCCATCGCGACAAGACGGGCAATTTTTGGCGCGATATCGGGGGCATGCGTCAGGGCGTGCGCCAGATTGGTCATCGGGCCAAGACAGACAAGCGTGATGCTGCCTGCGGGCTCTTTCCGAAGCACATCGACAAGATGCGTCGCCGCATCAATCGCCCGCGCCCGAAGCCGGGGTTCAGGCAGGTTTGCCCCCCCCATTCCCGTTTCCCCATGCACATGCTCGGCACTGATGGGCGCCTTGTGAAGCGGGCGTGCCGCTCCAGCATAGACAGGGACTTCCTCGCGTCCTGCCAGTTCAAGCAGGGCACAGGCGTTCTTGGTCGTCTGGGAAAGCGGTACGTTACCGGCGACGGTCGTGATCGCGTCCACCTGCAATTCTGGCGAGGCCAGCGCCAGCAGAATCGCCACGGCATCATCCTGTCCCGGATCCGTGTCAATAATGATCCGGCGTGGGCTGACCTGCGTCATCATGCGTCTTTCGCGTCGTCCTTGAACCAGGCTTCAACCGGCCCGGTGACCTTCAGCGTCATTGGGCGGCCCTTACGGTCAACAGCCTTGCCTACGGACAGACGAGCCCAACCTTCGCTGATGCAATATTCCTCAACATTGGTCTTCTCTTCGCCCTTCAGACGAACACCAACACCGCGCATCAGAACGTCTTCGTTGTAGTACGGGCTGTCTGGGCTGGCGCACAGACGATCGGGAGGGGTATCGCTCATGGTCTATCCTTTTCTTACTGTGCCTCTTCTGTAGCGCCGGATGGCCAGTCCTCCAAGTCAGGAAGGCTCCCCGCAGACAACCTCCGCTGCTATGATGCGTTTTCCTGCGCTGGAGATCACAAGCAGCCATGACCCTGACCCGTTTTTACAAGACACTCGGTACAACCGCTCTTTTCGGACTGTCCCTCGCTCTTCTCTCAGGCTGCGCGTCTCAGGACGATGGGGATTCGTACTCGCTGAGCGCACCGGTCGCCGCCGGACAGGCCATTCAGATCGATCATATGATCTCCCATATTCCGGGACAGGCCTGGCGTCTGACTTACCGGAGTTCGGATGCCCGAAATCCGAAACAGCTTGTGCGCGTGTCCGCCGAGGTTCTGATCCCGCGTGGCACACCTCCGGCTGGCGGCTGGCCTGTTCTTGCATGGGGTCATGGCGAGAGCGGCCTTCACCTGACCTGTGCACCCTCTGTCATGGGTCTGGGAACCGTGCAGGAGCATTTCTACGCGCCATGGCTGCAACAGGGTTTTGCGATCGTGGCAACGGATTATCCGGGCCTCGGAGAACCAGGGGATGCCCTGCTGCTCAATGCGCGTTCTGAAGGCATGAGCATGCTGGACTCTGTCCGCGCCGCCCATGCCCGCTTCCCGTCCATCTCCCTGACAACCGTTCTCAGCGGTCATTCGCAAGGCGCGCAGACCGCCCTTGCAGCAGCCGCCATGGCCGCAACTTATGCACCGCAACTGCATATCGTCGGAACGGTCGCTGTCGCTCCGCCTTATCTCGACGCGCAGGGTGTTCAGGATCTTCTCCATCCGCGCAATCCGCACAGTTTCTCGCCAGCCGTGCCCGAACTTCTGTCCTTGGGTGCTTCCCTCTCGCAGGCCGACCCATCTTTTGATCCAAACGCTGTATTCACGACGCGGGCACTGGCGCTCATGCACGACGCTGCCACAACATGCAGTTCAGACTTCTTTCCCATGGCCCACCGCTCTGGCCTGACACCGGCCTCCACGCTGCGCCCCGATGCGGAAGCAGTTCTGACACCTGCGTTGAAATGGGCAGAATATCCCTCCCTGTCACTTTCCACGCCGGTTATGATCGCAACAGGAACACAGGACATTCATTCTTACCCCAATGAGCAACAACGTCTGGTTTCCGCCCTCTGTGCGGCCGGGACATCCGTCACCCATCACACTTATGGCGGCGCAAGCCATAATGGGACACTCAGTGCCGTAACGACAGATGCCCATACGTTTGTGCGGACTCTTATGTCAGGCCAAACGCCCCCCAGCAGTTGTCCCGCCCGGTGAAAATCCTGATCACAGGTGCGGCTTCTGGCATTGGTCGAGGGCTGGCGTGTCGGCTGGCCCGAGCAGATCACCACCTTGTACTGGGAGATTGTGACCCTAAGGGTCTGAACGAAACACGACGTCTTTGCGAAAACCTGGGCGCTACTGTCAAAACTCGCGTTCTTGATACGCGGGACCGAGAGGACATGGCCGAGTGGATTCATGCAGAAGGTACCATCCGGCTGGACATGGTCTTCGCCTGTGCTGGCATTACAGGCGGCCTTCCCCCACCCAAAACGGCTATTCCCACTCCAGAACGCGAAGATCATGCCCGTCTCATGATTGAGACCAACCTTCTAGGCTCCCTGAACACGCTATTCCCTGCCATGGACGTCATGAAGAAGCAGGCTCTTGATCCACACGGCCGGCGAGGCCGGATCTGCGTAATTGCTTCAGTAGCCGGGTTTGTGTCCTATCCCGGTACCCCGTCCTATTCTGCTTCCAAGGCAGCGCTTGACCGCTTCACGGTGGCAACCGCTTCAACACTGGAAAAATCAGGGATTACCCTAACCAGTGTCTGCTGTGGTTTTGTAGATACACCAATGGTTAGAAAAAACCGTTTTCCTATGCCAGGACTGGTTTCAACAGACACAGCCGTACGTCACATTCTCCGGGGAACACTGCGTGGTAAGCGACGTGTCACCTTCCCGAAATGGCTTGTTCTCGGCGCAAGGCTGACGGATCTTCTGCCACCACGACTGACAGAACATTATTACTGCCGCCAACCCTCGGCCCAACCCCACGGAATGCCGGATTACTGATCATTCTCATCGCACGAAATGACTTTTCGTGTCCTAATGGTAATGACCAAAAAGCCGTAATCGAGGATAAGCTGTCGGCATGAATTTCTGCCGCCTGTTCATTGATCGCCCCGTCGCGACGACCCTGATGTCCATCGCCATCTTCATGGCGGGTCTCATCTGCTATCCTCTACTACCTGTTGCGACGATGCCCGATGCAACGACGACCAACATCATGGTCGTGGCGACCCAACCAGGCGCCGACCCGCAACAGATGGCAACCTCCGTCACGACGCCGCTGGAGCGTCGTCTCGGCTCAATTGCCGATCTGCAACACATCGAATCCGATACCAGTCAGGGGCAGGCACAGATCTTTCTGGAGTTTTCTTCTTCCCGAAATATCGATGGAGCCCTGCGAGACGTTCAGGCCGCACTCAGAGCCGCACGGAGTGACCTGCCTTCCGGTACTCTGGATGACGATCCTCAGGCGTTCAAACTCGATGGAAGTGGCTTTCCGGTTTATCTGCTCAGCATCACAACCGATCAACTGACGCAGGCCGAACTGTATGATGTGGCGAATATTCAGGTCAAACCCTACCTTGCTCAGGTTAAGGGCGTTGGTCGTGTAGAAGTCGTCGGATCCTCAAACCCTGCTGTTCGCGTGGAACTCAATCCCGGCCCCCTCTACAAATGGGGTATCGGATTTGAAGATATCCGGACCGCGCTCGCCTCGGCCAATGCCTTCACCCCCAAAGGCTTCATCGACAGTCACGGCAAGCGGATGCTGCTATCCACCAACGATCAGGCGGTCAGGGCGGACCAGTATCAGGATCTGATCGTCGGCTACCGGAACAGCTTCTACCCTGTTCGCCTCAAAGACGTTGCCAAGGTCTATGACGGCGTTCAGGACGTTTATCAGACCAGTTATATCAACGGTCACCGCGCCATTACGATGGTCGTCTCAGGGCAACCTCATGCCAATACCGTCGAAATCGTCAACGGGATCAACGCCAATCTGGACAAGTTGAGAGCAGGACTACCAGGAAGCGTAAAACTGGTTGTAGGGCTGGATACGTCTCGCTCCGTCCGGGCAGCCCTCGACGATGCCAAGGAAGCCCTTGTCATCTCGGTTATTCTGGTGGTTCTGGTCATCCTGCTGTTCTTCCGGAAAGTGATGACGACCGTCATTCCTGCTGTCACTGTACCGATCGCCCTGTCAGGCACACTCGCCGCCATGGCGTATTTTAACTTTACGCTGGACGTCCTGTCCTTGATGTCTTTGACAATCGCTGTCGGGTTTGTGGTGGACGATGCGATCGTGGTGCTGGAGAACATCGCCCGTCACATGGAAAACGGAATGGACCGTTATGAAGCCAGTATTGTCGGGTCTTCCGAGATCGGGTTCACGGTCCTGTCCATCAGCGCGTCCCTCGTAGCTGTCTTCATCCCGCTTCTTTTTCTTCCGGGAACCGCAGGCTCGATCATGTTCGAGTTCTGCATGACCATGATTTCCGCCATCGTGATCTCGATGTGGCTGTCCCTTACGCTGACGCCCATGATGTGTGCACGTATGCTGGAGATTGACCATGGAACAGGCCCTCGCACTGGCCTGAGCGGTGCGATCATCCGCGTTACGGAAGCAGGTCTGGACGGCATGGTCCGCCTGTATGCACGCTCCATGCACTGGTGCCTTCGCCATACGGTCCTGATGGGTCTCACCCTTCCTCTCAGCTTCATCCTGCTGGTCGGGTCCGTCATCATCATGCCAAAGGAGTTCATTCCTGAGCAGGACATTTCCCTGATCGGCGGTCGCATCAAAGGAGATGCGACCATGTCCTTTGATGAAATTGATCGCCGATTGCGCGCTGTTGGAGCCATCGTCCAGAAAGACCCGGACATTACATCAACCACGATTTTCAGCGACGACAAGAATTCAGGTGAACTTTACCTTCACCTCAAGGAAAAGAGCGAGCGCGCTCCCGTAGCTACGGTCCTTGCCCGTATTCGCAAAGCCGTTCCGGTTCAACCAGGCGCAGACGTCATGTTCTGGAACGTCGGTGGAAACAGTCAGGGCGGAAGCGGCCAGAAGAACACCGGCGCCTACCGGTATGTACTCCGCAGCGAAGATATTGCCAGCCTGACCAGCTATCTGCCGAAGATGCTGGGGGCCCTGCGCGCATCGGGGAAGATGATCAACGTTTCATCTGCAACAGAAAGCCAGTCCGTCGCTGCCTATATTACCGTACACAGAGACACAGAAGCGCGATACGGCGTAACACCTCAGCTTATCCAGAATGTCCTGTATGACTCCTACGGTCAGGCCATTGTTTCCACCATTCATCTGCCACTCACGACACACCGTGTCATCATGGTCCTTGATCCCAAATATCGGACAGACCCGAATACGTTGCATCAGATTTGGATTTCCACCTCAGCTGGGACGGCTGCCGGTGGTGTAGCGTCAAACCTGATCCGAGCCAAAGCCTCTACCACTGCTACGGAAAGCACCTTCGCGTCTCTTGCGTCCTCATCTATCCAGAATTCTCTTGCCAACCAGATTTCCGGTAACAAATCGAGCGGTTCAGCCGTCTCGTCTGCCATGGAAACCATGATTCCTCTGGATAACGTGGCCTCCGTTCTGTGGAAGCAGCAGCCCCTCGATGTCACCCATCGTTCAGGCTATTATTCGACAGCCATCTCCTTCGATCTGGCTCAAGGTGTCACCTATGCCCAAGGTGTCAAACTGATTCAGGACACCATGAAGGAAACACACGCTCCTGACGGTATTCTGGGTGAGTTTACAGGCACTGCAGGCGATACGACCAAGGTCATGATCAATGCTCTGATCGCTTTCGCAGCCGCGATTGCTGTCATGTATATCGTTCTGGGTATTCTCTATGAGAGCCTGATCCATCCCATTACCATTCTTTCAACGCTTCCCTCCGCTGGCATTGGCGCGGTCATAGGACTGTGGTGTTTTGGGCTGCCCTTCAGCGTCGTGGCGGTCATAGGAATTATTCTTCTGACAGGTATCGTGAAGAAAAACGCCATTCTGGTCATCGACTTTGCGATCCATGCAGAACGGTCTGAAGGGTTGTCTCCCAAAGACGCTATTTTCAAAGCCTCCATCACCCGCTTCCGCCCCATTCTCATGACGTCCCTCGCTGCGGCTCTCGGAGCCGTACCGCTGATTATCGGGCACGGCTATGGTAGCGAAATGCGTGCGCCGCTAGGTGTCTCCGTGCTAGGCGGAATGATCGTGAGCCAGCTTCTCACGCTTTATACGACGCCGATTGTCTATCTCTGGATGGATGCGATTGGGAAGTGGATGCGCCGGCTGAGTGCAAAAATCATACAGCGCATTCACCGGCTGGGCCGTTCCAGCTCCCAACCGGAGAAAGCCTGATTTTTCAGAGTGTCGGCAGGCTTACCGCCTCCGGGCGGTTCCGGCTGTCAGCAGAGAGAGGTGTGATACCTGGAATGACTTCTACTTCCGTTCTGCCAATAACACGCCCAGTCAGAACCATACGGCTGCTTGCATTATAGACATGCACCATGTCGCCCTTTCCACCTGCTTCCATGACAGTGCCAGACACAGTCAGGTGCAGGCTAGACTGGGAGTAGGACAGAACGACCGGTGATCCTCTTTTGACAAGCTGCGGATGAACAAGCTGCGAAGAGGCGAGAACCTGCCCGGCAGACAGGCTGCTTCTTGTTTCCAACCCCACGGCATCATCTACCGATTGCAATGCATCATCCGGAACATCCGAAGATCTGAGCAACGTTATACTGACATCCTCAGGCAGAATGGGTTGCCCCGGCCGAACAGAATGCCGGAGCGCAACAGCCTTAACTTCCATCGTCACGGTGCCGGTAACAGGAAATGCGGTTCCTTTCCCACCTGTACTTGAAGGAATTTCCATACGAGCACTGAAATGTCCTCCTCCATGGGACGACCGATCAAGATGCAAAACAGTCGGAGCCGCTGTCTCCTGAGCAGGGACAGCCACCGGTTTAAAACCGGCCAGGGTCATTTCAACATGCGCATCTTCCGGGAAATCGAAGCTTTGCCTCAACACGGGCAGCACATCGTCTTCTTCAATCATCCGGGTTGCGCGCGTTACGGTTGTGGAGACGAGAGGCGAAGCGTCTGGCCAGTCCACCCCGAATTGAGCAGCGATCGCTGTAAGCTGAGGTCCACCGACAACGTAGTTGCCTCCCAGCGCGGGCGCATCGCCAATGTCAGCATCCTGCCCGGCGGTCAGACCAGAAAACAGATCGGACAAACGAACCCGTGGATGGTCGACGCGAATATTGGTTCGCAAAGTTGCTGCATGCACAGACCCAGAGGCGAGCAACGCCAACAGGGGTAGGCACGACAGCCCACGCACCATGATTAACGACCACCCAGATTGTTAAGGGTCTGCATCATGTCATCAGCGGAAGTGATGACCTTGCTGTTCATCTCATAAGCACGTTGCGCTGTAATGAGATCAGTAATTTCCGTCACAACATTGACGTTGGAATTCTCAACATACCCCTGCATGACACTACCGTAGCCGGTCGTGTTTGGTGTTCCCAGCATCGCGTCCCCAGACGCAGTGGTTGGCGTGAACAGGTTCTGCCCCATGGCATCCAGACCGTTCTCGTTGGTGAAAGTCGCGAGTTGGATCTGACCAACCACCGTGGAGTTATTCTGCCCGGCAACCGTCACACTCACCTGCCCGGACTGATCGATGCTGACGCTCTGAGCATTGTTGGGAATCGTGATGGTCGGGCTAAGTTGATAGCCGTCCGCTGTGACAAGCGATCCTGTATTATCCATCGAGAACGTACCGTCCCGGGTGTAGGCCAACTGCCCTGACGGAAGCTGGATCTGGAAATAACCTTTTCCCTGCACGGCAAGATCCAGAGAATTACTGGTCTGCTCCAGACTGCCCTGATCGTTGATGCGATAAATCGCCGCAGTTTTTACACCGAGACCAACCTGCGCACCGGACGGAACCGTCGTGCCCGTATCGGAAGAGCTTGTGCCGACACGACGGATGTTCTGATAAATCAGATCCTGAAACTCCGCACGTGAGCGCTTGTAGCCTGTGGTGCTCATGTTCGCGATATTGTTGGAAATGGTTTCAACGTTGGTCTGCTGGGCCTGCATGCCCGTTCCGGCGATGTCGAGTGCGCGCATGGGAAATGGATCCTTGTCCCGTCAGGAAAACTGTCAGGCTGAAACCTGAACGATTTTGTCGATTGCGTTCTGCTGGCGGGTCGCTTCGGCATTCACGAACTGCGCCATGAAATCAAAATTGCGCTGGATATCCATCATCTTCGTGACTTCAGACATCATCTGCACGTTGCTGCCTTCGAGCATCCCCTGCATGACCTGCGGGCGATCAACAGCATTCGTCGGCTGGTCAGAGCGCAGAAGATGGCTGCCTTCTGCCTGAAGCGTATTGTTGTCGCGTGCCGTCACAATTCCGATCTGTCCGGCCTCGCCGGTTTCAGTTGAAATCACACCGTCAGATGAAATCGTCAGCCGATGATCGGTTGTTGGCAGGACGATGGGCTGCCCTTCGCGATCCAGAAGCGCATTACCCGCTTCATCGACAACGGTTCCGTCCTGCTGCTTCTCAAAGCGCCCGGCACGCGTCAGTCGTACACCGTTGGCTGTCTGCACCTGAAAGTAGCCTTCCCCGCCCAACGCAAGATCGAGCGGATTTCCGGTCTGTTGCAGATCGCCCTGCTGGAAATCCCGATAGGTTGCGCGGTCCTGGGTATAAGCCTGTGTCTCGGAGCCTGTTGGCTGACTGGCGGCGTGCTGTTTGGACAGATAATCGCTGAACAGAACGCTTTCGCGCTTATAGCCAACCGTCGAAGCGTTCGACATGTTGTCCGCGACGACCGACATGGCACGTTGCTGGGCGTCCATACGCGAAAGGGCAATATAGGTACTGTTCTCCACGACTGAAGCTCCGGCATCCCGCTGTCAGGAAAGAGCTTACCCGTCAGACCCTTTCCCAATCGTTAACCGGCACGATCAGGACGAGTCGTCCTGACGATAGGGAGAATATGCCGCAAGGGCCTCTGCTTCGTCGCGAATGGCCGCCCGCTCTTCATCCAGAAACGCCGCCACCGCATTGCGCAGGCCGGGGTCGGCAATGGCATGAGCAGAATGTGTAAAGGCTGGCAGATAGCCACGCTGGATCTTGTGTTCCCCCTGAGCGCCGGCCTCAACGCGGCTCAGACCATGAGCAATCGCGAAGTCGATGGCCTGATAGTAACAAAGCTCGAAATGCAGGAATGGCCAGTCCCCTTCACATCCCCAGTTCCGGCCGAAAAGCGCATCCTGCCCCATCAGGTTCAGCGCCCCGGCCACCGGCTTGCCCTCATGCTCGGCCATCATCAGAACCACACGGTCCCCCAACCGCTCCGAGAGTATCGGGAAAAACGCCTCCGAAAGGTAAGCGCTCCCCCATTTCCGGTCGATCGTGGATTGATAGAAGCGATAGAACGCAGACCAGTCAGCAGGCGTAATCTCCTGTCCCCGCCGTGTCACGAATGTCAGTCCGCAGGACTGCGCGGACTTCCGTTCCTTGCGCACGGCCTTGCGTTTGCGGGAGGAGAGAGCGTTCAGGAAGCCTTCGAAACTGTCATATCCCTGATTGTGCCAATGGTACTGTATGCCAAGCCGTGTCAGGTATCCCGCGCTTTTGAAAGCCGCCATGGACTGTTCGTTGCAGAAGGTCGCGTGAACGGACGACAGACCTAATTGGGACGCAGCCTGCATAAGTCCCGCTGCGAGAGCCTGTCCCACAGCGTCTGGGTCTGGCAGGTCTTTCCGAAGCAAAAGACGTGGACCGGGGACAGGAGAGAAGGGCACAGCGCACTGGAATTTAGGGTAATACCGACCCCCGGCGGCTTCATAGGCCCGCGCCCAGGACTGATCGAAGACATACTCTCCCATGGAATGGACTTTTCCATAGAGAGGAGCCAGTGCCAGAATGGTTCCGTCCGGGGCACGGAGAGCAGCATGACGCACCAGCCAACCCGTTCGATCCGCAACGGAGCCACTGTCTTCGAGTGCAGATAAAAACGCGAATGAGACGAAGGGATTTTCGTCTCCGGCACAGGCGTCCCATTCAAAAGAACCAATGTCGTGAATGGACGCGTGTAGCGTCAGAGACCACTCCGGCTCCGAGGCGTTATTCATGAGGGCTGATCCTGCAAATCCATCTGACGCATCTGGGTAAACGTGTGGCTCAGATGAGAAAAAACAACCTTAGCCCTCTAAAAGTGGGAAGCCTTGAAGGCCTCCCGCATATTCGATCTCAGACGACTTCGAACAGAGCTTCGACTTCAACCGGCGCATTCACCGGCAGGCTTGGAACGCCAATCGTCGAACGGGCGTGACGACCTGCGTCACCAAAGACTTCAACAGCCAGATCAGACGCACCGTTCATGACAACAGCGTGCTCGGTGAATTCCGGCGTGCAGGCAATGAACCCGCCGAGACGCACAACGCGCTTGATGCGCGACAGATCACCGCCCAGCGCTGCTTTGGCCTGAGAAATGACGTTGATCAGGCAGGCGCGGGCGCAAGCCACACCAGCATGGTTGGACACTTCATCGCCCAGCTTGCCCGTGATGAGCAACTTGCCATCCACCAGTGGAAGCTGACCAGACACGACGAGCAGGTTCCCCGTCAGAACGGTTGTCACATAATTTGCGACTGGTGCAGCAGCTTCCGGCAGGGTGATTTCGAGAGCGGCGAGACGATCTTCAGGCGTGTTGGACATGGAAATTCTCCTGTGAATGGACTGTCATGTTGAAGCGCCAAGGCCGTAATGCCAAGAGTGCTTCACGTTGAAGCACCTTCTTCCCCGGCGAGCGTGCGACGACTGCGCTCCAGTTCCTCGGCATATCGGCGAAGCGCATGCTGTTCCGTGAGGATACCCACCACCTGCCGTGACTGGAGATCTTCGACGACGACGAGGGCATCAGCTTCTGCACGCTCGAACAGTTCCACAGCTTCGCGGACCGTCAAAAGCGGTGTGAGCATGGCATTTTCGAAGTGCGCCAAGGCCATGACGGGTGTGGCGGCTGGCGGAACAGCTTGCAGTTCCGCCACATTGACCATTCCGACATAACGCCCATCCCGATCCAGAAGAACAATCCGCTGCGCCGACCCAAGAGGAAAAAGAGCCTGCACCCTGTTGAGTGGTGTGTCGAAGGGGATCGTCCTGACCTGTCCGCGCATCATACGACGGACATTCAGGGAGCGCATCCAACCGATATCCACAGCGGAGCGAATGGACTCACCCCGAAGATGAAAGCGCCAGGTTGCGAAACTGTACCCGAACAGGCGCCGGACGGTCAGTAACGAGAGCACTGCGGCCACGAAGGTCGCGCCACTCATGGAAATACTGCCCGTCAGTTCCAGCAGCAGGCATACCATGGTCATGGGGCTGCCAATGATGGCCACTGCCATGGCACTCATGCCGATCAATGCACAGGCTGTCGGCGAAACGGGGGCCAGACCCAGCCATTCGAGTAGGGCCCCGTACACGGTTCCCGCCAGCGTTCCGAGATAGAGAGAGGCAAAGAAAAGGCCGCCCCGAAAGCCGGAGCCAATTGAGATGCAGGATGCCAGAGCTTTGAGCAACAAGAGACCCAAAGCCATCCAGGGTGTGATCCACCCGGCAAACACTACACGCATTGCATCATGCCCGGCAGACAGAACTGAAGGGTGAAGAATGGCGAGCCCTCCGACAAGACACCCGCCAACGGCAGGTTTCAGCCAGACAGGACCAGGCAGAAGCCGAAACAGTGTTTCCGTCTGGGTTACGCAGTACATGACGCCAATGGCTGTAAGTGCGGACAGTACGCTGATGATGACAACGCTGAAACTGCCATTCCATGTTAGCACGCCTGGGTCCGCGATCATGACGGCGGCAGGCATATGCCCGAACAGATGTGCGACGCCGACGCCTGCGAGCGCAGCAATCGCAACGGGAGACAGACTGACCAGCGAATAGGAACCGATGACGAGTTCGAAGGCATAAAATGCCCCGGCAACAGGAGCATTGAACGCAGCCCCGATGGCCGCGCCCGCCGCAGCCCCAACCAGAACACGCAGATCTTCACGCCGGACACGAAAAGCCTGCCCCATCCGGGAGCCCAGAGCGGCAGCAATCTGAGTAAAGCCGGCTTCGAGTCCGATAGACCCTCCAACCCCGTTGGAAATAACGGTCTGCAATGCGACGATCAGACTGTCACGGACAGACATGCGCCCGCCATGAAGGGCATTGGCTTCGATCGGATCGACGGGCCGGCGGGGCATGATTTTGCTGAAGACAACCCCAAACAGCCCCAGAGCAAGACCGCCCAGCGTCAGAACCATCAGAACACGCCAGGGAGGCAACCATGTCAGGCCAGACAGATGGCCATTCATGGTGTTGCCTCTGCCAAACAGAACACTGTGCAGAGACAGCGTCACGGTTGTTATCAGCACCACGCAAAGGCCCGATACCGCGCCAACAACCGCTGCCAGAACAGCGAGCCAGATTTCATTGGCACGAACCATCGCTCGCAACGTCACAGGGGCCAGAGCCGGATGACGCAGGAGAGAGCGCATGTGACGCTTCAGACGAAAACGCAATTCGTTACGGGCGGGACTGGTGGACAAGTGGTCTCCCCGACGGCAGGTGTAGTTCTGTTTGGCCGCAACGCTGTTTTCAATCAACTGCTGTCACGGAAGGATCATGCATGAAACTCAATGCCATCGAACGTGGGAATGGGCCGGAAACCGTTGTTTTCCTGCATGGTCTGTTTGGAAGAGCCCGCAATCTCGGGTTTCTTCAGCGGGAAGCCTCCCAGACATTCCGGACGATTGCCCTGGATCTCCGCAATCATGGGGTCAGCCCGCATGGTCCCGTGAGCTACCCCGCGATGGCACAGGATGTTCTGGAAACACTTGACGATCTTGGGATCGAGCGTTTTTCGGTCGTCGGTCATTCGATGGGCGGGAAGGTCGCCATGATGCTGGCACTGGCTGACCCGGACCGAGTAACGCGTCTGATGGTGGCGGATATGGCTCCCGCCCAGACCCAGCAGGGCCATGGAGACATGATTGCAAAACTGGATGCGATCACTTTTCCTTCAGAACTGACACGGAGTGGCGCGCTGGACCTTCTCGAACCTATTACCGGAAGCCGGGCCGTCGCCGAACTGATGGCACAGAATGTCTCTCTGGATGGCGCTCCGGGGTGGGCGATCGGATTTGATGAAATTACGCAGGGAATTGGTCGGATTGAAGGCTGGCCCGATAGTCAGACAGCGCCCTATGACGGGCCAGCCCTGTTTTTGCGTGGCGAGAATTCAAACTATGTCCGGCCCGAGCATCACGCTCTGATCCACGCTCTGTTCCCCCAGGCCCGGATTTTGACGTTGGAAGGTGCCGGGCACTGGCTGCACGCAGAGCAGCCACGCCCGTTCATTGCGACAATGATGGCGTTCCTGACCGGCCAGGGCGTTTAGCCCGTAAGTGTGTTGAGGGCAGCTTTCTTGCCTTCTTCCGCAACCCGCCAGCAATACCAGGCAAGAGCGGACCTGTGTGGAGAGAAACAAAGCGTTTCGCTCCTGAGATTTTTAGGTTTAGGGGCCGTCTCCATCTTCTTGATCCGTCGCCAGCCTTCCCGCACACCAAAATCATCGACTGGCATGACGTCCGGCCGACCCAACGTGAACATCAGCAGCATCTCTACAGTCCATCGGCCCACACCGCGTAAAGTCACAAGGCGCTGAATCAGATCTTCATCTCCAAGTGTTTCCGCCTCCAGCCGTGTCGGTACCAGACCCTCCAGCCGAGCCTGAGCCACGCCTCGCATGGCGATCTGTTTGCTTGCAGATAAACCGCAGGCCCTCAGTGTATCTTCCGGAAAAGCCAGCAAAACCTCTGGTGCTGGAGGCGGCCCAGTCTCGGACGCTGCAGGCCCAAGAAGGCACAAACGACCGAAAATCTGTCGGGCCGCCGCACCATGAAGCTGTTGTCCCGCAATGGCTCGTAACAGCGCATCATAAGGTTCCTGCCCGTCATCTCCACGCAGACGACAGGGACCAATTCTTCTGATCGCTACAGCGACATCCGGATCAATGGAAAGAGACAATATGAGAGGGTCTGTCATGACGCTGTTTTTCCTGTGAGGTCTGTGGCGCTTTGTCTCTTTCGTGAATGGCCCATTACTGCCATGATAGCATCAGACGCAACGCCAACCCCCAGACCGGATACCAGCCTGCCGGATGACAAACCCGCCCGCCCTGGTGCACAAAGCCTGGCAATGACGTGCCGCCACCTTCCCTCTTCTGAGTGCGCCCGCCCCCTATGAACGGCAGCGTACCTTCTGACAGCGCCAGATCAGGACGCCGCGAACCCAAACTGTTCGCGGGCAGAACGCGCGCGGCCACTGCGCCTGCTCATGCGCCTTCCGGTTTCCGTTCCCGACTGAGGGATTACGTTCCGCCTGCAACAGCCGTTCGCCCGGTTCTGACGCCGATGATGCGGCCGCAGACAATCGTCGAGCCGGGACCTGTCATTCCGTTCTGTATTTCTGCCGGTATTCATGCGGCAGTTTTGTCGCTTCTGCTCACGCAGCATCATGCCATGCATGGATCACCTGCTGGCAGTGAACCGCAGGTCGAGATGGTGTTCGATCAGCCACCATCCAAGAGTAGTATGCAGGGCCCGCGCGCGCATGAAGAAGGAGGGGCACCGCCGCCGCCCTCCCCACAAAGCCCGGAAGAAACCCAGCAGGAGCAGCAACAACCGGATCAGCAGCAATCCGCGCCGACGCCAGCCGTCCCCACGCCAGAAACGCCGTCGGCCCCGCCCGTACCGCAGGAACCATCTGCCGAACTTCCCAAGACAGCGCCCAGTCCGGCTCCTGTCACCCCCGGCAATGCGCCGAGCCAGCGGAGCCAGCAGACGACGCCACATAGTCATCGGGCCCATCGCTCCGTCCGGCAGAGCAACAACAATCCGCTGTCTCACCCGATGGACTATTCCTTCGGAGAGCAACCTTCGCCTTATCGTCATCGTCGTGGGCGTCCGGCAGGGTCAGGCGGCCCGATCGACATGTCTCTCGGGCCGCTCAGCATGAATGGTGCCATCAACGCGCCTTATCAGACCCGCACCAGCGTCAAGGGCGTCAGTGAAGATTATGGCAGCGAGATTGACCGCTGGATCCGCTCGCATATGTACTATCCGGAAGACGCGGCCCGGGCTGGCGAGGATGGACCGTCTTCCGTCCATGTGGTTCTGGATCGCTTTGGACATGTAAAAACTGTCCGTCTGACGGGTCAGTCTGGCTCTTATTCTCTGGATGCCGCGACCACCGGCATGTTCCAGGGCGCGCATCTGCCACCTGTTCCGCCGGACATGAAGGGCGATCACTTCGATATCGACGTGACAATCAATTATATCCTGATCCGCCGTTAAGCCACTGTTTCGACATCGTGGAAGTGTTGCCCTAAACTTCCCGATGTCCCTTTACCACTCCGGAGCCCCGATGCGCCGTTTTCTGCCTGTTCTGCTGCCACTCTGTCTGGCTGGGTGCTTTGATATGCCCCACCCATTTTCGGACCCCGGCCAGCAAGCCCGGCAATTGGCTACAGCGAATCTTCCTCCCGCTCGTCTGGCAGTTCCTACACCTGCGGATTCACTCCTTTCAGACGATGCGGCTCAACTCTGGGCGCACGCTCTGGCCGAAGCCATGGTGGCACAATCCGTTCCAGCAATTGCCCAGCCGAAGAAACCAGGAGACTGGTGGGTAAAGATGAGCGCCCACACACATAATGGCAGCGTCATTCCCCATTACGTGATCATGACGCCAGATGGTAAAGCCCGGGCAGAAAGCGATGGGCCTGCTGTTGATATGGCGGGGTGGAGTGCCGGGGATGCCATGGCACTCAAAGGCGCAGCAACACAGGAAGCTCCAGAACTAGCCAATCTTCTGACCGGCATTCAGGCAGACATGATGCAGCAGGATCAACACAGCCTGATGCACCGCGCGGCACGGATTTATTTCGCTGGCGTCAGCGGTGCCCCTGGCGATGGAGACAAGTCTCTAGCGCGTGCTTTTTATTCATCGCTACCAGATGCGACAAATTCGGTTCAGACAGAGCCCAAAGGTGCTGATTTCACTGTTCGCGGCGTTGTTAAAATTGCCGATGGTGGCTCTCTTGACGGCAAACCAGCCCAGCACATCGAAATCGCATGGCATGTTCTGACGCCAGACGGCAAGGAAGCTGGCGCCGCTACACAGCTGCACGATATTCCGGCGCACTCCCTTGATAGCGCCTGGGGAGATACGGCCATCATGGCTGCCGAAGAAGCCGCTGGAGCCGTACGGACAATCGTGACCAATTATTCTGGCCGCGAGCATACGCCTCTGCCTGTTGCTAATCCGACAACCAAAAAATAACGCGTCTGAGGCGCTTACAGAAATCTCTGTTTCATAGAGTAACGCTCCGATAAGACTTCGTGGCTTTTAAATGCTTCGGAGTTCTTGCATGCGTTCGATACGGAGTCAGGTTTTTCTGGCTGTTCTGGGACTATCTGGTCTGACTGGCTCCTCGGCCTTCGCAGCAACGGCTCCAGTGGTTGCTGTAAATCGCGAGATCGGCCTTTCCATCACTGGGTCTTTTCAGGACGCTCTGTCTTCCGACACAACATCCTATTCCGGAACCACCTCTACGAGTACGGGAAGAACGCACTCGTATGAAAGCGGGTGGAACAGCAACAGTCGGCGTATCGGATGGACGCCGGGCTTTCGTGCGGACAGTTCTGTCATGTTCGACGCTTTCGGGATCAGCAATCTCTACGCCTCTGCGCAATTTGGACTGCAGGACGGGCAAAGAAATTACAAATATCACTTTGCATCACACGCTACTGCCAGTTCTCCCTACACATTCCGTTTTGGAGGCAAGGACGACGCAAAAGCGACGTCAACGCGCGGCGAGATTGGAAAGGGCTTCCTGATGCTTTCCCAGTCGCTGCTTCTGACGCCTTTTGCTCAGGGCGGTTATCTATCCAGTGGCTTTGATAACTTTGGGGACTTTGGAAATTTCTTTGTGGGAGCGGGCCTCAAGGCAGATTATGCCCTGACTTCACGCCTCGTCCTACGCGGTCGCTTTGGCTGGTCTGCCGTTCTGAGTAGCCACACAGGGTATGACTATGGGCTGAGCTCATCGGCACATTCCCTTTGGCAGGGCGGAGTAGGCGTGGACTATCGTATGACTCAGCATCTGCACCTGACTGCTGGAGGAGATTATTCCTATACTCACCGTGCGGAGGCTGATGCCAGCAATACCAATGCTTCAAACAGCATCGGAATTTACAGTTTGGGAAGTCTTCCTCATTTTCAGAGCCAATCCAGCAGTCTGTCGAACGACGTGACATTGCATGCAGG
>NZ_BEWO01000013.1 GCF_002723975.1 Gluconobacter japonicus | reverse complement strand
CCATCTGTATGGTGGATCTTATGCGGTTACGGGGCTGGCGCAGAAGAAGCGGAGTGCTTCCTGGTCGACATGGGTCATGCTGGATCAGCAGTTCCTTCACTATAAGGCCAAAGGGTCTGGCCTGACTGGAATGGCTGGTCTCATTTACAATGATCCCCATACGTCGCTACGGCGCTATCTGGTTTACGGGGCACTTATCAATCGCGGTTTCTTTGCGTCCCGTCCTTACGATACGCTGGGCTTTTCCCTGACTTATACGAAGATTGCGTCCGGTGTCAGCCGGACCGAAGCAGCTCTCATTCGGAAGGGAGGGACGCTTCCCAATCATGCAACCGGGGTACAGAGGGACACGGTCGTGATGGAATTCAACTATGCAATTCATGTTGTGAGAGGTGTTATTTTCACGCCGCTCTTCGAATATTACATTCATCCGAATGCCCAATATAACCTTCGGGATGCGGCTTTGCTGGGGTTCAAAAGCCATATCCAGTTCATGTGAAAAGGATTTCTGGACGGATTGAGGGAAGCGAGTTGCCCCGGAAAGCGTCCTCGGTCGGTTCTCTTGTTGGAGAAGATACGTTAATTAATCGTTACTGACATGGCGTAACGGTAGAAGAATGACTCATTCCGACAGGACGGATGCGGTTTTTGAGGCATTTCACAGTCTCAGCGACGAAGAATGGCTGCATGTTCTGACGGCTTCCGTTTCAACACGGGAGGTGTGTGGTGTTCGGATGCCCGACTTTCCCCCAGACGATATTCAACGTGAAATTCATGGTCATCATGGAGAAGTCTCTATCCACGAAGCTCATGTTTTCTACAGGGAAATCAAGGCTTACTGTGCCTATGCCGGTCGGCCTGTTCGGCCTGAGACAGCTCTGCTGGATTTCGGGTGCGGTTGGGGGCGTACGGCGCGTCTGTTCATGAAGGATGTTCGCCCACAGTCTCTTGTGAGTGTGGAAAATACGGATCGTTTTCTCATGGCCGCGCGTCGTGCCAATCCGTTTCTGAGCTTTCTTCAGGCTGGGCCCGTGCCTCCACTTCCGATGGTGTCTGAAAGTCTGGACCTAGTGACGTCCTGGTCCACCTTTTCCCATCTGGACGAATTTTTGTCTGGTCAGTGGATGCAGGAGTTCTACCGTCTCCTGAAACCTGGCGGATTGGTTGTCATGACAACGCAAAGTCGGCGGTTTTTGGCGTTCTGCGCAGAGCAGCGCTTGCGTCGGGCGTCTGGGATGCGGCTGGAACATCCCTGGCACGAAGCCTGTGCGGACAGTTTCGTCGACGAGGCCCGTGCCAATTCGGATTTCGAGGCCGGTCGGTTTTTGCATGCCTCTTCCGCAAAGCCTCCACATTTTCAGGCGCATTATGGCGAAGCCATTATTCCCCGGAATTATGTTCTGAAGGCATGGGGCGGTCTTTTCCGCATGATCGAGTATCTGGATAATCCTGTACGCTTGCCGCAGGTTCTGATTGTCTTGCAGAAGATTGGATAAGACATCATTTGTCATGAATGGGTATGATGATCAGCATCTTTCGGACAGTCGGTCTTGTAACTGCTTTCTTCTGTCTCCCGGTGTATGCTGTTTACGCTGCTGATGAGCATGTGACCGTCTCGGGAAAACCTGTTGTTCGCGTGGCGACCTACAAAGATGTCGCGCATTTTTATGAACGCTTCGAGAAATTTCCGGCTGCGGCGCGTGAGGGAATATCGCTTCATTTCACGGGTGAGTTGCTGCCGGATCACGAGATTCCGTCAAAAGCGCGGCTCGTCATCCACAGCAGGCAGGGTGATATTCCACTATTTTTCGGAACAGACCGGGAGATGCACTTCCCGCGTGCCACCCAATTGGCATCAGAAAATCCTCCAATTCTTCAGACAGAGTCGATTGGTCATAATGTTCGGACAGAACTGTCTCTTCGCGTGGAAGTGCCGCAGGGGGATAGGTTTACAGGCGTTCAGGCACGCCACTGGCTGACGCAAATCAATGCCTGTATTCGGGATCTGACAGGCATGATCCTGTCCTGGTTCATGCCTGATGCGCATCGGCTTAAGATTGACCTTGCTCCCGGTGCGCGTTTTGAGGCCGTGACCAGCGGTCATGTGACCATACTGGCCAACAACGAGGGGAAAGAACCCATGATAATCCTGTTGCGTCCGCAGGATTATCCGGAAGACACGATTTTCCGCTCCAGCAAGCCTTTTGCTCAGGTTCGCGTCAGAATTCCGGGAGACGCGTATCTGACGTTCACGCCTGACAGATAACGCAGGATTTGACAGAACGCGCATGAAACAGCATCACCCTGAGCCTGTTTTTCATGCCAGCAGGGGGCTCCATGTCCGTTCACGCTTTTGTCTTTCCCGGTCAGGGCAGCCAGTCAGTTGGAATGGGGCAGGCCCTGCATGATGCCTTTGCCTCGTCTCGCGCCGTCTTTCAGGAAGTCGATGACGCTCTGGGCCAGAACCTTTCCAAGCTCATGTTCACCGGCGATGCTGATGAACTGACCCGGACGGAGAATACGCAGCCAGCTCTGTTCGCCGTTTCTCTGGCGACTGTTCGTGCCCTGGAATCCGAAGGGGGTTTTGCCCTGACCGACAAGGCGGCGCTGGTAGCGGGTCATTCACTTGGTGAATATTCCGCACTTGCGGCTGCCGGGACGTTGGGGATTGCGGAGGGGGCACGTCTTCTGCGTTTGCGCGGTCAGGCCATGCAGCGTGCAGTTCCGGCTGGTGAGGGCGGCATGGCTGCTCTGCTGGGTGTCGAAGCCGAGCAGGCCCAGTCAATCTGCGATGATGCCGCTCAGGGGCAGATCCTTGAGATCGCCAATGACAATGGTGGTGGCCAGATCGTAGTCTCCGGCCATATGGACGCAGTCGATCGTGCGATTTCCCTGGCCAAGGAGCGCGGAATCAAGCGCGCTGTAAAGCTTCCAGTCTCCGCGCCGTTCCATTCTTCGCTGATGGCTCCGGCCGCTCGTGAAATGGAAGAGGCTCTCGCCAAGGCGACATTGAATGCTCCTAAAGTGCCAGTGATTGCCAACGTCACGGCTGCCAAGGTGAACGACCCAGAGGCAATCCGTGATCTGCTCGTCAAGCAGGTGACGGGGACTGTTCGCTGGCGCGAGAGCGTGCAGGCCATCGCTGCCATGGGTGTGACGACTATGCACGAGTTGGGTTCAGGCAAGGTTCTCTGCGGTCTGGCTCGTCGTATTGCGCCGGATCTGGCAACAGACAATGCTGGTACCCCTGCTGAAATCGAAGCTCTGCTCAAGGCTCTGTAAGGACAACGACCCATGTTTTCTCTTTCTGGCAAGACCGCTCTCGTCACCGGCGCATCTGGCGGTATCGGTGCAGCTATCGCCCGTCAGCTTCACGCTCTTGGTGCAACGGTTGTTCTCAGTGGCACGCGTGAAGCAGCCCTGAAGGAACTGGCAGACAGCCTTGGTGAGCGCACGCATATTGCGGTTGCCAATCTGTCAGAGGCGTCCGAAGCTGATGGTCTCGTTGCCAAGGCTGAGGAAGTGGCCGGGGCACCGTTGGACATTCTGGTGAATAATGCCGGTCTGACGCGCGATACGCTTGCCATCCGTATGAAGGATAGTGACTGGTCGCAGGTCATGACGGTGGATCTGGAAAGCCCGTTCCGGCTGGCTCGTGCGGCTCTTAAGGGTATGCTGCGCCGTCGTGCCGGTCGTATCATTTCCATCGCATCCGTTGTTGGAACGACAGGGAACGCCGGTCAGGCCAACTATGCGGCTGCAAAGGCTGGTATCGTCGGCATGAGTAAGTCTCTGGCGCAGGAAGCTGGTCCGCGCGGTGTGACGGTCAATGTCGTGGCTCCTGGTTTCATTGAAACGCCGATGACGGATGTACTGTCCGAAGGTATTCGCGAGAAGCTGGTGGGCTCCATTCCGCTCGGTCGGATGGGAAACCCGGATGACGTCGCTGCGGCAGTGGTGTATCTGGCTTCTGACGAGGCTGCATGGGTCACCGGGACGACCCTGCACGTCAACGGTGGCATGGCCATGGTCTGAGACGCTTGGCGTTTCAGGTCAAAGCGTGCTAATCGCGCGCTGCTTTGCCCGGTCTGACGAAGGCCGATGTCCGGTTCGGCCGGTGGCAACGCCTTTCCGGAAGGAGAGGTGGCCTGCGCTGGAAGGTTCGAAAGGGCTTGCCGGACTGGCAGACGGCAAAACGAGTTTTTTGTAACGCCCGGCACGGGCAAAAGGAACGAACAGATGAGCGATATTGCTGACAAGGTAAAGAAGATCGTTGTCGAGCACCTCGGCGTTGAAGAAAGCAAGGTCACGCCGGATGCGTCTTTCATTGACGATCTGGGCGCAGACAGCCTCGATACGGTCGAGCTGGTCATGGCTTTCGAAGAAGCTTTCTCCGTCGAAATCCCGGAAGATGCAGCCGAGAAGATCGCCACCGTCAAGGATGCGATTGACTACATCGAAAAGCAGAAGGCTGCCTGAGGCGCTTTCGGGACTGGCTTCAGGCTGGTCCCATCCCGCCCTCCACAGGTAGGGGCGGATAAACGAAGTAGCCTTGAGGCTGCGACGTACTGGTCGTTTACAACGTGAGACATGAGGCATCGATGAGCGGGAATGCAAACAACGGAAGACGCGTCGTCGTTACCGGTATCGGTGTTGTCAGCCCACTTGCGGTGGGTGCGGAACTGACGTGGAAGCGTCTGATCGAAGGGCAGTCCGGTATCGGGCGTATCACCCATTTTGATCCTTCCGAACTCCCTGCGCAGGTCGCTGGTCAGGTTCCTGAGGGACCGACCGAAGAAGGCGGTCTCACGCTGTCTGACTGGGTGCCGGTCAAAGACCAGAAGAAAATGGATCGCTTCATCCATCTTGGTCTGGCCGCTGCCATCCAGGCCGTTGAAGACTCGGGCTGGAAGCCTGAGACGGAAGATGATCGCTGCGCTACTGGCGTGATGATCGGCTCCGGCATCGGCGGTCTGCAAACAATTTATGAAGGTTCTCTGACAGTTTCGAGCGGCAAGGCCCGTCGTCTGTCACCGTTCTTCATTCCATCTGCCCTTATCAATCTCATTTCCGGTCATCTTTCGATCCGTTACGGGTTCAAGGGACCGAACCACGCTGTCGTGACAGCCTGCGCAACGGGTGTACATGCCATAGGTGATGCGTCCCGTCTGATCCAGCATGGTGATGCAGACGTTATGATCGCTGGCGGTGCTGAGGCAGCCATCTGTGCTCTGGGCATTGCTGGCTTCTGCTCGGCCCGTGCGCTCTCCACCGGTTCTAATGACGATCCGAGCAAGGCTTCCCGCCCGTGGGACAAGGACCGTGACGGCTTCATCATGGGTGAGGGTGCCGGTGTGGTCGTTCTGGAAGAGTACGAGCATGCCAAGGCTCGTGGTGCCAAGATTTATGGTGAAATCGGCGGCTATGGCCTGTCCGGTGATGCCCATCACATCACAGCCCCGGCTGAAGGCCATGAAGGCGCGTTCCGTGCCATGAAGGCTGCGCTGAAGAACAGTGGCCTGCAGGTGTCGGATATCGACTACGTCAACGCCCACGGCACATCCACCATGGCTGACGATCTGGAACTGGATGCAGTTGAGCGTTTCTTCGGCGATCACGCCAAGAACATCGCCATGTCCTCCACGAAGTCTGCCATTGGTCATCTTCTGGGTGCCGCAGGTGCCGTGGAAGCGATCTTCTGCCTGCAGGCCATCCGTGACGGCATCGTGCCTCCCACGCTGAACCTTGAGAACCCGGCACGCGAGAGCGTTATTGATCGCGTGGCTCTCAAGGCTCAGAAGCGTAAGGTCGACGTGGCTCTGTCCAACAGCTTCGGGTTTGGTGGCACAAATGCCAGCATCATTCTGAAGCGCTGCGAGGGCTGAGCGGAGTTTCATTGGTCTATGCCTGACAGCCAGCCGGACGGCGAAGAAAACAAAACACCGCTTCTTCCCCCCAAGGCTGGCCGCAAGCTGGCAATCTTCATGGCGCCGCTGCTCTGTATTGCGGCAGCGGTCGCCGGATATGGGCATTACACCGATCCCGGTCCTCTGCCTGAAGCCAAAGCGTTCGTGATTCCTCATGGCAATAATGCCACGGTTACGAAGGCACTTCAGGCAGACGGTATCCTGTCACCAACATGGGCTTCTGGCGCATTCTTCCGTATTTCGGCCCTTCTGACCCACCGTGACGGTCAGATTCATGCGTCTGAGTTCCAGTTTCCCTCCCGTGTTTCTGTCGCGCATGTCCTTGAGATTCTGCGTCATGGCAAACCTGTCTCTCATTCCTTGACGGTTCCTGAAGGTCTGACGGCCAAGAAGATTGAGGACATCATCCGTAAGGCGCCCGTGTTGACGGGAGATGTTCCTGAAATTGCTGAGGGAACGGTTCTGCCCCAGACGATTGCCTATGTGTGGGGAACACCCCGGCAGGCCATCGTGGATCGTCTGCGCCGCATGATGGACAAGCAGCTTCAGGCAAGCTGGGAAAAACGGGATGTGGAAGCGCTGGATGGCCTGATCCAGAGCCCACAGGAGCTTCTGACGCTGGCCTCCCTGATCGAGCGGGAGACGGGCGTGCCCTCAGAGCGACCGATGGTGGCACGAGTTTTTTTGAATCGCCTCAAACTCGGAATGCGTCTTCAGACGGATCCAAGTGTGATTTATGGCCTGAGTGACGGGCTTGGAACGCTGGATCGTCCGCTTTTGCATGAAGATCTGCAAACGCCGGGTCCGTATAATACCTATCTTGAAGCCGGCCTGCCGCCGGGGCCAATCTGCTCTCCTGGGATCACATCTCTGGAAGCTGCTGCGCATCCAGCGGAAAGCAAGGCTCTTTATTTTGTCGCCACAGGTGAGGGCGGGCACAATTTTGCGGAGACCCTGCAGGAGCAGGATCAGAATATAAGGGCTTATCGAGCAAAAACCGCTTCACCTGAATGAGGCGAGAAACCCCGCTTTCCAAGGAAGGCGGGGTTTTCCGTTTTTAGTGCACTGGCGCGAGAGACGAGCTCTGTACGCCGCGCGTCTGTGTGCTGTAAGGGCGCGACGTGTCGTAGTTGCTCGGATATGGGCTGCTGCTTACGGGATCAACGTCTGTTGTGGCACTCTGTGAAGCCGGGGCCGTGGCGGCTGTAGCGTGAGCAGTCGAAGCGGTTGGCAGCTTGGCGACATTCATCAGCATACGGCGGAGCGGATCTGCCGATGGATTGTTTACACGCATGGTGATGATAATGTCTTCGGGCCCAACGGTCTGATTGTAATACGCCCGGTTTGCACCACTATCCACTGTCAGCTTCGAGCCGCCAAGAGAAAGCCCTGCATAAAGGCCCTGTGCTTTCTGCGCGGCGTAGATATCCGTATTTTTGGCGCCTGCCGTGCTGCTTTCAGCGCCGGTTCCGATGGTTGCGAACGAAGCGGAAGCCGTTGCATCAAACTTGAACTGGCTGTCCAGCAGGGCCTGAATCCCATGCTGGGACATGATGAAGAAGATCATTTCGGAACTCTGCACGCCCGCCTGGATGCCGAGCGAACCTGAGCTCAGACGATAGAATGCCGGATCAGACCACGAACCACGCGCATCCCGGCTCATGAGAACGCAGCGACCACCCGAACCGCCGAGCCCGAAAGACATATTCAGCACGGAGGGGCACACCATCACAGCCTTGGCCTGAGCGAGTAATTGCTGGGACCGGGAGGTTGACGTGGTTTTTGCAAACAGGTCCTGAAGGGCGATTGTCGCCTTGTCGACAACGATCTGCTGTTCGCTGGCTGTGGTGGTAGAGGTACCAGAGCACGCCGCGAGCGTTGCACACCCTGTGGCGGCAAGAACGGTCGAACGCAGGAGACCGGACAGGGTCATAAAGCTTACCTTCTGCTAACGGCAAAATTGAAGTCTTCCCGCACTATGCGGGAAATACGGCCAAATCACGAATAGGGAACGGAGGAGAGGTCAGATTTCCACCTGAACTGCGTCTGAAAGTACTTTGGCAATGCCGGGAGCAGCCGCAAGAATGGTGGCTCCGCCCGTCAGGCCTCCAGTCTGGAGGAAGGGGGAAACAGCCGCGCCTGCTTCTTCCAGAATGATGAGAGCCGCCGCGACGTCCCAGAGCTGGATCACGATTTCCAGATAACCGTCACTGCGGCCACAGGCGACGTCCGTCAGCGCCAGAGCGCCGGAACCCCCTGAGCGTGGCATAGCGCCAAGGGCCATGATCGCGCCGATCTTTTCGCCGAAAAGTTCGGTTGAGACGCGGCTGGACCATCCCATTTCAATCATCGCTTCCTGAGGGTTACTGATTGGGGAGGCCTTGATAGGCTTACCGTTCAGGAAGGCGCCCTTGCCTTTCTGTGCTGTGAAAACTTCACCGAGCGCAGGCGCTTCGATAATGCCTGCAACGGGTTCGTCTCCCTTGAGAAGCCCCAGTGAAACGCACCACCGGTCACGGCCGCGCGCGAAGTTGGACGTTCCGTCAATCGGGTCCACAACCCAACGGAACTGGCCTTGACGCGTAACGCCGCCTTCCTCGCCCTGAAAACCATCTTCCGGGAAAAGATCCTGAATGCGTTTGCTGACCAGAGCCTCAACGGCCCCGTCAGCTTCCGTCAGGTAGTCCTGCCGTCCTTTCAGAGTACCCGTTGGTCCACCGGGAGCCGGGCGCATCGAGAGGGCAAGTGCGGCGGCATCGCGAACAACGCTGCGAGCAGCTTCAAGACGTACGGCGACAGGATCGAAACTCATTGGGGCATGTCCTATTCTGTGCGGCGCGCGGCACGCAGGGAGGCGGTAAGGGCGGGGTCTTCAAGAGACATCAGGCGGCTGGCCGCCGTTGTCGCAAACAGGTGCAGGATGGTCCTTCGGCGGGCCGCAGCAAGCTTGTGTTCCGCAGGTTCCCGGATGACGGCGCATTCCGCTACGATGCTGTGGAACAGGCTGTCTGGAACCATGCTGAGGCTGACCGTGATAATGCCAACGTCTTCGGGCAGGACGTGCAGCGGAAAGCCGTCATCCACGGCAAAGAACAGTCTGTCCGACCAGCTTCGATAGTCGGACCATTTCTGGTCCGTCTGAAAATCACGGATGCCGGATTTGATCTCGATACAGGTCAGGCTGTGATCTGGCAGAAGCGCCATGACGTCCGCCCGACGCCCTGCGGACGGAAGGGAAAATTCATTGATCGCGGCCCAGCCCATGGTACGGCAAAGTCCCAGAACAGCCCGCCTTATGGCGAGTTGCCTTTCTGGAAAACCGGGTGTCATCTCGGAAAGAACCGAACTCATGGTTTCATATTGCCCCGATCTGCGCTTTACGTCTGCCCCTGTTCTCGTTTTTCCCTGTTTGTATTTTCAAGGAGAGTCGGCATGCCGTTTCTGCGCACGGACCACTGGCGTTGTGCCATCATCCACGCTCATCTGGCCGATCTGATCCGGGCGGGAAGCCTGAACGGATTTGAGGTTACAACGCTTCCAGACATTGGAGATCACCGGTTTCTCGCAGATCCGTTTGGATTATGGCGTGGCGCAAGGCTGCATGTTTTTGCGGAAGCCTATGATTATCGCAGCCCGAAAGGCGTTATCGAGGTGTTGGTCTATGACAGCACCGGACGGCTGATCGAGCGCGAGGAAGTCCTGCGCGAAGATTGGCATCTTTCTTATCCCTATGTGTTCGAGCATGAGGGAGAGACGTATCTACTGCCAGAAGCCAGTGCGTCCGGACGATTGACACTCTACCGGGCGACACAATTTCCTTTGGGGTGGGAAAAGGTCGAGGCATTCGATTTTCCCGACGCTGCCATCGACGCGACGCCCTTTTACCATGCCGGACGCTGGTGGATGTTTTGGACGCCTGCCGGTACGCGGGAAGAGCGTCAGTCAACGCTGTATCTTTCGGTGGCTGATGACCTTGTAGGGCCGTGGACCTCATTGGGTCTTTTCCTGAATGATAGAGCAGGCGCGCGTCCGGGTGGTACTCCTATCGTGGTCGATGGCGAAATCTTCCTTCCGACCCAAGACTGCCGTGGCACATACGGTCGGGGTATCCGTCTGTTAAAGATCGAAGGACTGGAACGCGGATTACCAAAGGTTACGCCCGACGCGGTTCTGGATGCGCCTGCCGTGCTCCGTCGCCGCTTCCCGGACGGTTTCCACACGCTCTCTGCGGCAGGGCAGGTGACCCTTGTCGACGTGAAGCGCGTGGGGTTCGGTCCAAAGCGGGACCTTATGAATGTGAAGCGTCGTCTCGGGCTGGGCTGAAGCCCGGCAGCCGGTCCAGAACCGCATTGCCCTGCCGCAGGAAGGCGTCGGGGCCAAAGCGGTCCAGCACGCGTTTACGGGATAGAACCCCCATGGTGTGCAGCTTTTTCGGGTGCATGATGAGTTCTGCAATGGCGCTGGCCAGAACAGGGGCATTGTTAAACGGCACGACCAGGCCGGAATGCCCATCATCCATGGTATGCGGGATCTCACCGGCCGGGGTCGCGATCACAGGTAATCCGCAAGCCATCGCTTCGTGAGCAGCGACGCACATGCCTTCCCAATGAGAAGGCTGAACATACAGGTGCAGGGTCGGCAGAAAGCTGAAAGGGTCTTCACAGTGACCGAGGAAATCGACAGGTAATTTCTTGTCCTGCACAATTTTTTCAAGCGCCTCCCGTTCCGGGCCATCACCGGCTAATGCCACTCGATAGGGCGGCAGGTCCGGGTGATCGCGCAGAAGGTCCAGTGCTTCGAACAGCAGGTCGTATCCTTTAACCGCGTGGAGGCGCCCGAGACTTCCGATCCGGACAATTTTTCCCTTTTTCCAAGCCGTTGCCTTCGGGCTGGCTGGATTTGCCCGGAAAATGGGCCAGGTCATGATTTTGCCTCGTAGACCCAGACTCTTTCGTGAAAAGCTCTCAACCGTCGGTGAATCCGCAACCCAGAGTGCGGCTTTCCGGCATAGCAGGCGCAGCAGGATGCTGTTGGCCTTCTTCAGGCGGGCGGAGTGCTGCCAATGAACGGCAGGGACGCTCAGCTTGTTAGCTGCCCGCTGGCCCAGAAGGGTTGCGCGCGTCAGGGACGTCCAGATCAGATCGGGCTGGAAGGCGTCCATTTCATCGCGAAGCCAGCGCCATGCGGCCAGATGGTCTTTCTTGCCGCCGGAGCGGACGTGAACCTTGATGCCCTGCTTTTCCAGAACGGGGATAGCAAGACCGTCACGTTTCTCGAGGCTGAACACCGTGACTTCGCCGCCCCGACTTTGAAGAACGGAGATGATGTCAGGGATGGGAAGCTGCGCACCCCCACATTCCAGAGAATTGATAACGTAGGCAATTTTCATGAGGATCGCTGTGCCAGAAGCTCTTCGGCCAGAGTAAGATCGGCTGGCTTGTCGACATCCACGGCGGCCTGACCGTCCGACAAGGGTACAAGACGGACGCGCGCGCCTGTCAGGGTTTCGATACGCTGACAGAGCGCTTTGGAATCCAGACGGCCCAAAAGGGCGCGAAGAAGGGTTCCAAAACCAAGCGTCCGCGCCATTTTTAACGGGCGCTTGCGGTCTTTCTGCAAGCGCTTCCAGAGTTCCACAACAGCTTCGGCGCTTGGCGTTCCCATCCAAAAAAGATTGCACCCCGAAAAGCTCATATCTGACAGTCGGATATAGGTACGCTTCGTGTTGGGAACATCCCGCTCGACAGTGGCTTTAAGTGCAACGCCTACGGCTAGATCGCAGTCCTGGGTTTTCCCGAGGAATTCAGTGATCCACTCGGGCCGTAGCAGCGCATGATCTGCCGTGGTGACAAGGCAAGGGGTACCAATGTGGTTTAGCGCCTCAGCAACACTCTCACTGGGGGAGGCGGCGGCTTTTAGAATCTTAGCCGTACCAGCAATGTCACGGATGCGATCGGGTGCTTCAATGCTGATAGTAACAGGGCCGAGACCGGGCGTGAGTGCAAGCGCTCTGAGAACACGCCCAAGCATGGGCTCTCCAGCAACGGGAAGAAGCGCTTTGTGAGACACTTTTCCGAGCTGGGCGAGAACGTCCCGTTCACCATCACGGGAGCCAGCAAGAACCAGAACCGGAAGAGTCACGCCGTGCGACTGCGATCAGAGGCAGGGCGAGCACCGTCTGGGCGGTCCTTCGGGGGAGAACCTGTGAGATCCATCACCCAAGGGTAGCGCTTGGCTTCTTCAATATCATAGCCGAGGTTGAAGACGTGCTGACTCCGGGCGCGATCGCGGGCTTCCCGATAGAAACTTCCAAACAGGCGATCCGGCACATAGTTCGTAATGCCGTAATTGCCGTCTTCATCGTGAAAATGATGCAGGACATGAAGCTGCTTGATATGCGCCACCCATTTCCAGCGTGGCTTGTAGGCCAGGTGCTGGATGCAGTGGAAGAACTCGTAAATGCACGTCATGATCAGCGCTGTGGAAAGAGCACAGAACGCACCGCTCCAGCCGCTGATGAGATACCCGATTGGCATGGTGATGATCGCCATTGTCGGAACCGTGTTGAGCGGAGAGCCGAACAGCACATCCAGAAGATGGGGGTCCTGATGATGATCGAAATGGATGCGCTTCCACAGCGCAGCGGTCCAGTGGTTCCGATAGAGCCAGCGTCCATGGAGGATGTAGCGATGGATCATGTACCAGGCCAGAGGATACACGGCGATGACGACTGGTACAGGGATCAGCGTCTTCCAGAGACTGTGCGAGAAATGCAGGGCGCCGAAAGCGGCGGCAAGGATCAGCGCGAAGTACAACAGGATCGTAGGGTAGGTGAGATAGGCAATCCACAACTGGGGTAGCGACATCTTGCCAAGATCAAAACTGCGACCTGTGCGCAGGGACGACATGTTATGCCAGGGTTTGGATGTGCTCATTTTCCCTCCAGCCGCAGAATCCAGGTCAACCCGAGGAGGGCGCCCAGCAGCGGTCCCGCACTGGCCGCCAGTGGCGCGGCAAGCGTCCCGGCGTTTCCGAGTGCGGAAATCATTCCTTGCAGGATTACAAAACCCATCCCGGCCGCCAGTACGTAGACCGGAAGTGGATTTCGAAGTCCTGCCCGTGGAGGGATATAGATCACTGGCAGCGCCAATAGAAGCATTACTGCAATCTGAAGAGGAAGAATAATCCCGCTGAACAGGGCCATACGATAGGTCGCACGGGGCAGACTGGCAGGCGCTCCCTTATGAAGGATAGCCCCGATCTGCGCTGGGGTAACAGCAGCATTGTCCTCGGAGAGGGTCATGATCATCTTTGGAGTGGCAGGGATGTTGAAGTCACTGTCGCCGTTCGTCACTTTCACAAATGCGCCATTATCTGTGAGAGTAAGGTCCTGTGCATCCGTCGGGTGCCAGACACCACCCTCATAGGACAGGGTTGCAGCATGTTCCGTGCCGCTCAGAAGGCCACTGGCGTCCCGGTGATAAATGGTCACATCTCGCAGGAACGTTCCGCCGTGGGCATACTGGCCGATGCGCACAAGTGTCGGTCCGGCACGGAACCACAGGATGCGCTTTGCCGGTGTGTCGGGTTTGGCTGCATCCGGGTCGGTTTTGTTCCACCAGGTAGCAAGCGCATTTTCACATGGCGGGATAACCCAGTATTGCATGGCTGTCGCAGTGAGGCCGACAATCAGAACGGCGGGTAAAAACCGTTGATAAAGTCCTACAGTTGAAAGCCCCGATGCCCGAAGTGCAGCCATTTCTGACGAGAGCGCCATTTGCATCAGCAGAAAGAGCGCACCAATCATGAACGCCAAGGGCATGATCTCGACGCTCAGGGCAGGCAGATGCAACAGGGCAAACGTCAGGATGCCGCGAAAGCCCAGATTCCGGTTCAGGATCGGCGTTGTTTTCTCAAGCAGAGCGAGAATTTCGAGCAAGGAAACAAGAACCGCGCCGCACAGCAGGAAGCGCCCCAGAAGGGCGCGGTTAAGGTAGCGGTACAGAACGTGTTGTGGTGCGTGTGCAGTCATGACGGGCGGACCAGCTTGCGGCGTCTCCAGGAACCGCGCGACCGACGAAGCAGCGTGGCCGGGCAGGCAATACAGAAAAGGGCCAATGGAACCCAGATGGCCAGCCAGATCGGGAGACGACCTGTGGCAGCCAGACTATGGCCGAACATCAGGGTTTGATCGAACCCTACCAGAATGGCGGCAACGGCGATTAGTCCCCAGACCGATCTGCGTCGTCTGGAGCCAATGGCAAGTGCTACAGCCAGCGGAGGAATAAAGGGAATGGCGAGAGCGTGTGCCACGCGAAAATCCATTTCCGCACGCAATGTTCGATATTCGATGCCCGGAACGCCATAACGCAGGTCATGGGCCAGTTCGAAAAGCGTCAATTCACGTTCGTCTGCTCCGCGGGAACGGAAAGAGTTTTCCTGGGTAGGATGATCAATGACCCGAACGACATGAGAGAAATGCGTGACGGTTGGCTTGTAATTGGCGCGATTGGGAAAAGGGTCGTCAACAATCTCGCCATTCCATAGATCAAGCTGTGTGCTGCGCAGGGTGTTGGAAATGGTGAGTTGGCCTGTTCGAGCCGTAATGATGTGAGCAATGCCGTTTTTGTTGACTTCCCGAATGAAGATGCGCTTCATCCGCGTCCCGGCATGACTGACATTGTCAGCCGTCATGACGGCCGTACTCGAGGTCGAGGCAAACATGCCGGCCTGAAGATGCGGAGCCCAGCCCGTGTGAGCCGCAAAATAGAAACCTGCACGGTAATCATAGCGCGCAACGGGCTGAATATATCCGTACAGCAGAACACTTACGGCGCCCAGCAGAAGACCGACGAACATAAACGGCCGACTGATTCTGAGAAGTGAAACCCGCCCGGCTTCAAGGGCATCAATCTCGTTGTTGTCACTCATGCCGCGAATAGTCAGAAAAACGGAAATACACAGGGCTGCGGGAAGGGCAATTCCAAAATAATGTGGGAGAAGGTCTGTCAGAAGCTTGATGCAGGTTGCCAGAGAGCTGCCTGCGGAAGCCAGATAGTCGAACAGAACCAGCAGTCGCTCAAGAAGAAGAGCGACCAGCATCGCAACGAGGGCAATGATGAACGGCGGTATCATCTGTGTCAGAAGATATCGGTCCAGAATGGTTGCGCGCTGCTTCATGTCCGGCTGTTCCGTGGGCGTACCCAGGACGCCTTTTCCGTAATGCGGCCATTGGGTCTATGACGTGCCATGTTAATCGCCCATCCGTTATCCTGCGGATGAATGGAAAGATGGTTCCAGCAGGCTTGCCGATGTTCCCGCTTGTCTGTCAGGGACGCGGAGGCAACGCCGAGCAGGGGAATATCTGTTCCGGGGATATGGGTCAGAGTGGCGTCATGAGAATGGCCATGCAGAACGATTTCAGCCCCTGCCTGCCTCAGGACGCGCGCAAAGGCCCTGTAATCATGGAGGGCTTTCCGCCACGTTACCAAACCACGTTTGGGCGGGTGGTGGATCATGACCACGCGGCATAATCCAGCTTCTCCAAGCCGGGTTAGGAGAGCTTCAAGTCTTGCAAGCTGCCTGCGTCCGACACGGCCATAAGCCATGAAAGGCGGTGTGGGCACACCAGAGTTTACGCCGACAACTGCCACGCCATCATGGATGCGCGCATAAGGATAGGATGCCGCAGACCATGTCTTCCACTGGAGGATGCCTCGCTCTGCGGGCTGCCGAATCATGCAATCATGATTTCCAGGAATAATCATGGCAGGGGCGGGAAGCTGTTTCAGCCAGTTCGCAGCCAGAGCAAATTCACCGGGTGTTCCAAAATTCGTCAGATCGCCACTGACCAGAATGGCATCCACGTCATTTTTGGCAATGTCGCCCACAATGGCTGCGCAGGTTGCTGCCAGATGGACATGGCGTCGATGTTTCTTCCAGGACAGGAGGCTGAGAGCACGCTTGTTGAGGGCATCCTGCCAGCGCACGGGAGGCGGCGGAAGATGGGGGTCTGACAGATGGGCCAAGGTGATGGCACGCGTCTCCCGCGGAGTGCGTGTTTCTGCGGGGAATTCGTGAGACATTGGAGAAATGCGGCCTTAGTCAGTCTTTCCAGCGGAAGGGGATGCCCGTATTCTGGTGGAACCATCATAGCCGTGCTAGACCCGCCCGCATAGCTCCGAACATAACGCGAAGAATTCCCTCATAGTGCGATTTGCTCTTATCCATAATGCCCGTAGTCGCAAGAACAGGCGCGGCGGCTCTGTCTTTGCCGCGGAAGCCAAGGCTCTTCTGGGTGAAAACTTTGTTCCGTCTGACAGTCGGGAAGGCATGACGGAGCATGTGCGTCATCTTTGCGCAAGGGATGTGCGGACAATCGTGATTGATGGCGGAGATGGTACGGTCAGCACGGCCCTGACGGCAATTGCGCGCGCTTATCCAGCCGACCGTTTGCCTGATATTGCCGTTCTGGCTTCCGGAAATACCAATCTGATTGCCAATGATGTCGGGTTCGGGCTGCGCGGAATGGAGGCGATCCAGCGCCTTCAGCAAGGAGCTGCTATGCGCTCCAGCATCCGCACACCGATCCGGTTGTCATGGCCGGAGACAGATCGTGTTCCGGTTCTGGGGCTTTTTGGGGGCTGTACAGGGTATGCACGGGCCGTCAGGGTGGCGCATTCTCCAACAGTAGTGCGTTTCGCTCCGCATGATCTGGCTGTTGGCTTTACGTTGCTGAGTACTGTTGTCAGCCTCATGTTTCGTAAAAGTCGGGAAAGCTGGCTCGCGGGTGAGCCTCTCAGGGTTGAAACCTCCGGTCATGCCTATGACGGAAACAGTTTCATGTTCCTGACGACTGGCCTGTCCAAACTTTCACGCGGAATCTGGCCCTTCTGGGATGCAGAGCCAAATGTCGAGGGGCTTCGCTATCTTGATGTCGGAGCTCATCCAGAGAATCTCTCACGCGCAACTGCTGCACTTCTGTGTGGTCGTGCACCCCGCTGGCTGCGTCGCCATCCGGACTATGTCAGTGGTCGGACAGACGATATGATGTTGACGACGAAAAGCGATTTCGTTCTGGATGGAGAGGTTTTTACTCCGTCCGAGCATGAGCAGATCCGCCTTGAGCGCGGACCGGCATTCCGTTTCCTCCATGCCTGACGCACTTGAAAAGTTTCTGATCGGGGAACTGACGACCCCGGTTCATCCGGATGTCGTGGCTTTTGCGGATGCTTTGGCATTGGCTTGCCCGCAGGTTCCTCTTGGCGTGCTGTTTTACGGCTCTGTCCTGAGGACGGAAGATTTCGAGGGCATTCTCGATTTCTATATTGTCACGGAAGATGCCTCCGGCTTTACGGGCGGACTAATCTCGCGAACGGGAAACCTTCTGTTACCGCCCAATGTGCGTTATGCGGAGTTTAAGGCCGGGCAGCGCATTTTACGGGCCAAGATCGCCGTTCTGTCACAACAGCAGTTTAAAGAGCGGACAACGCTCGGCACACTGGATACGACTCTGTGGGCCAGGTTTTGTCAGCCTGTCAGGCTCATCTGGGTGCGGGATGCAAAGGCAGCTGATACGCTGCTTGATCTGATTGCCCGATGCGTGACGACAGCGTCTTGCTGGGCGGCTCTTCTGGGGCAGCCGGGCATGACGGCTGTTGAATACTGGCAATCTCTTTTCGCGCGGACATATGCCTCTGAACTACGGGTTGAAAAGAAGGGGCGAGGGCATAGTCTGATCGTTGGTCAGGAAGCGCGGTTCGCTGCGATGCTCCCGCTGGGATGGGCACGGGCTCATTTGCGTTACTCGGCTACTGGTAACAGGTTGGAACCCGTTTTGTCTTTCTCCGCCCGTAAGCGTGCAGTTCGGCGATGGGGCCTGGTCGGGCAGACAGGGAAGCCTCGGAATGTGGCACGCCTGATAAAGGCGGCTTTTACTTTTGAGAACGGCGCATCGTATCTCGCGTGGAAAATCCAGCGCCATACAGGGTTGGATCTCAACCTCTCCGAAGCGGAAAGAAAGCATCCACTCTTATTTCTGCCTATTCTTCTGAAACGGATGCAGCGTTTGAGGAAGCAGTCTCAGACGCAAAACTGAGGCACAAAAAAAGGACCTCCGAAGAGGTCCTTTTTTATGTCTGGATGAGTAATTTCAGGCTTGGAAGTGTTCTGCTACAGCCTTGAAAACAGCCGCGGCTTTGTCAATTTCCTCAGCGCTGTGTGCTGCCATGACGGAGCACCGCAGAAGAGGGCGGTTATCAGGCGTTGCAGGCGGTAGAGACAGATTTACATACACGCCGTTTTCCAACAGAGCATTCCAGAAGCCAACGGCCTGTGGAATGTTCTCAAGCGTTACAGCCACCACCGGAGAAACATGTTCACCTGTCTGGAGTCCGGCAGCCTTTAAGCCTGCATGAAGACGGGCGGCATTTTCCTGCAACTTCACGCGCAGTTCCGGGCGCGCTTCCATGTCGTCCAGAGCCGCAAGGGTTGCAGCGATAATTTCCGGGGGGAGGGACGCTGTGAACATGTAAGGGCGTGAGCAGAGGCGCATCAGATCCACGCCGTCATGGTCCGTGATGCAGTAGCCGCCAACCGTGCCGAGTGACTTCGAGAACGTGCCGACAATGAAGTCGATCCCGTCTTCACAGCCCTGCATCTCTGCAACGCCACGACCATGCTCGCCGAGGACGCCGAAAGAGTGCGCCTCATCTGCCATCAGGTAAGCGCCGTAACGCGTCTTGATGTCCACAAACTTGTCCAGCGGGGCGACATTCCCCGTCATGGAATAGATGCCTTCGGCAATGATCAGTTTCGCGCCCGGATGATCTTTTAGGCGTGCAAGACGCTTTTCCAGATCGACCGGATCATTGTGGCGGAACCGGATGACCTGCGCGCCGGACAGCTTTGCACCATCATAAATGCTGGCATGGCTGTCGGCATCGAGAAGCAGGACGTCGTCCTTGTTCACGAGCGCGGAAATCGTGCCCAGATTGGCCTGATATCCGGTTGAGAACACCATGCAGTGCTTGCGGCCGAAGAAGGACGCAAGGCGCTGTTCAAGGCGCTGATGCAAGCCGAACGTGCCATTGGCAATTCGGGAACCTGTCGTGCCAACACCCATGGTGCGGGCGGTTTCAATGGCAGCGTCAGCCGCGCGCGAAGACTGGCTCAGACCAAGATAGTTGTTCGTGCCGAACAGGAGTGTCTCCCGCCCTTCGATCAACCCCACGGTTGCCGAAAGAGGCCGTTCAATCACGACTTCAAAAGGATTGCGGGGAGAGGCCGCAGTCAATCCTTCGTAAGCAGCGCGAAGTGCGGCATGTTTGGCAAAAATATCGATCACGCTTGGCTGGCCTTGAGAGTGTGCAGACATGCTGCCAGATCGTTAATGGTCCGGATATCGGCCAGTTTGTCGAGCGGAACAGAGACGTCCAGCTCGTCTTCAATTTCCATGACAAAGTTCATGACAGCGAGGCTATCGAAAGCCAGATCTTCGACGATCTTGCTGTTGCCATTGATGTCCCGTGGAACTTTCGGGTTGGCGAGCAGTTTTTCGATGATCATGCCGGAGATGCCGGCGACGCTGTCAGTCATGAAATTGAACTCTCGGTCTTCTGTGCAGTTTTGGGGACGCTTTATGCGTCAAAGCACGTCAGTCCGCTACCCCCTCTGTGCAAGGGGGAGCGGGCTGACGTTTTTTCAGGCTGCTGAACTTGTCTCTTGTTCCAGATCGAACTGACCCGAGAGAAGCATCGCCTTGGCGCGGGCACGCGTCAGCTTTCCGGAGGATGTCTGGGGCAGTGTGCGCGGGGGAACCAGAACAACTTTCACGTCCACGCCATGCAGGCGACGGAAAAGGCTGGTCACCTCATCACGCAGACTGTTGCGGTTTTCTTCTTCGGTGGCGCGGCATTGCACCAGAGCCACGATGTTCTCGCCAGTTTCGGTTTCAACCGAAAAAACAGCAACGTCACGAGAGCGCAGGGTGCTGATTTCGCTTTCAGCGGACCATTCAAGATCCTGAGGCCAGATATTGCGGCCGTTAATGATAATGAGATCCTTGGCGCGGCCTGTGACAACAATCTGTCCATTCAGGTGATAGCCAAGGTCACCCGTATTCAGCCAGCCATCAGCGTCCAGAACGGCTTCCGTTTCTTCAGGGCGCCGGAAATAGCCACACATCAGGCTGGGGCCACGCACGAAGACGCAGCCAACATGGCGGTCAGGCAACACTTTCCCTGATGGATCGCGAACTTCGATCTCATGCTCAGGCAGAGGCTCGCCGCAGAGGACGAATGTTCGGAGAGCATGAGACGGATCGTTGGAAGGCTGGGCAAGCCCGTCCTTTTCCAGAGTTCGCAGGTCGATCGTATCGGTCTGGATGCCTGTGTCCAGCGGAGCAAAACTGATGGCGAGCGTGGCTTCGGCCATGCCATAGCTGGCAACGAAAGCGCGTGCATCAAAGCCATTTGAGGCAAAACGCTCGGCAAATCCTTCAAGGATATGATGGCGGATCATGTCGCCACCAATGCCTGCAATACGCCAGCAGGACAGATCCAGATCGGCCTGACCGCTACGGCGCGAGCATAGTTCATACCCAAAAGAGGGGCTGTAGGCGATTGTGCCACGGTTGCGAGAAATCAGATCCAGCCAGACATGCGGACGGCGTGCAAATTCGCGTGTCGGGAGAAGATCGACCGTCAACTGGCATGTCAGTGGCGTCAGGAAGAACCCGACCAGCCCCATATCATGATAAAGCGGCAACCAGGACACACAGCGATCATCGCGGGGATCTTCTGCCGGATGAACCTTCAGGCCGTCCCGGGCAATAGCGCGGGCATTGGCCATACCGGCGGCCTGCGTGACGGAAACACCCATCGGGAAGCGTGTGCTACCCGACGAAAACTGGAGATAGGACAGGTCTTCAGAGCTGATTTCCGGCAGATCGACGCTAGCCTCGGCATGGCGATGCAGATCGGCGGGAGAGCCGCCAAAGATCAGGTCCAGACCGTCCACGATATCGGACGTCCAGCTTCCGATCACATCCGGCACGACCACTGCACGGGCAGCGGCAACCTGGATCATGCCACGAAGCGTGGAGACATAGCCTTCCTTGCCGCCAAAGGCGACCGGAAGGGGCAGGGGAGCAGGAACCAGGCCCGCATACTGACAGCCAAAGAAAATGCGGGCGAAATCGCCATCGCTTTCCGCGACAATTGCGACACGGTCTCCAGGAGCCAAGCCGAGGCCCAGAAGGCGTCGGGCCATCGAAATCGCCTGTTCGCGCAAGACGCGGTAAGGCAGGGCTTCCAGAAGCTGTCCACGTCCGGAGTAGATGTTGAATCCACTCTCGCCCTGGGCTGCATAATCAAGCGCTGCGGCGAAGCTTGGGAAATCTCCGTACCGTCTGACCAGACCTGAACGGCTTGGCGTTGGAGCGGGATGGGCGATGGGGTTCTGGTTGTCCTCGGTCAAACCTAGACTAGCTCCATTGGGGTCGCCGGACATCAGGCGGCTTTCTGTAAAAAATCGACAATGGCATCCGCAGCAGCGGGCGCCGTAGGCTGTTCGCCTAGAGTTTCGAATGTCTCTAGTACATATTGACGCTGAATCTCAAGGAAACGTGAGTGCGTCTCAAACGCCTTAACAATTTCATCAGCGGGATGGGTGATATTATCCGTAACAGGCCCGAGCGTCCATGACTGATAATTCGGATTATTCTGCCAGTCTGCCTCATGAGCGTTCAGAAACAGACAGGGACGGGGTTTTATCATGAATTCTGCAACCTGACTGCTGACATCCCCGAGATAGAGATCTGCACCCATGGTGTAGGTCATATCGATGCTGCGTTGACTGCCAGGATCAACGATAAGGTGCGGAACACTCTCATAATCTCGTTTGAGGGCTTCTCCCTCATCACGATTATTGTCAAAGAGACGGAAGTGCGGCGCGAAGATCACATTGTACTGGTCCTGTCTGGCGAAGAAGTCCAGAAGGTCGCGCCCCATGGCTTTCCAGGATGAGAAACGCTGTACGAAATGCGGGTTATATAGAACGGTTGGACGATTATTGCTGAACAGCGGCTGTCTGCGGGCATGCATTCGCCGAACCAGATCAAACTTCGCGTATGTTCCACGATGATAAAATCCCGGACGGATAATACCGTTCTTCAGCATGCGGTCTTCGACTTTTCTGCCTGGCACAAGCAGGTAATCAAATTTCCGTAGGTGCTGTGCAAAGCCGATGGCCCGGTCACCTGCGCCATGGCCTGTCCAGATCATGCGAGGTGTGCGCACACCCATGTTACGAAGCTGCAGGGAGGTTGCTTCAGGGACGATGATTGCTTCGAAGCCGCGGAAATACCGACGTGAAAAGAAAAGGCCCAGCAATCTGTCCAACACACGGAGGCCCTGAGCTTCAATGCGATGGCGCAGATTCTCCGAAATGGGGAGAAGATCGAACTGAACCCGCGATTCCGGGTAGAGGGCTGCCAGTGAGCGGGCCAGTTCAAGATGGCTGCTGGTCAGGCAGGCGACATGCACGGATATTTCAGGGTACCGCGCGGACATTTCGAGCGCGATTGGCAGGGCATGCAGCGTCTGATGACGCTGTGCAATCAAGGGAAAGACGACTTTCATAGTCCGTTTGCCGTCCGCAATGTAGGGGTTCGAAGGACAAGGAAAAGCTGCAGACCGATCAGGAGTGTGACGCCCAGAAGAGTCATGGGGCCAACACCGTCCAGTCCATAGCGGCGAACAACCAGCACAAGCCCAGGGAAAAACACGAGGCAATCCAGAAAGCGGACAGACGTGGCCGCTCCCGAGCGATTGGTTGTGAAAAGCAGAGGCTCCAGCGGAAGCCCCCAGACAGCGACGACTTCTGCAGCAAGGAGCCACAGGATCACGGGGAGTGTCTGAACCGCTCCGCTATGGCCAATATAGAGTTGGAGAAGTGGTTTTCCAGCCAGTAGCGTCGCAATCAGCAGGCATGTGCCAATGCCGCCGGCTGCCAGAGCTACTTGAAAGGTTAGTCGATACAGGCGGGTCATGGCATGTTCACGCCACAAGCGGGCCATTTCAGGGTAAACCGTTGTCTGTATGATGGAGGCCGGTTTGGCGATGCCAGAAGCAATCTGGCTGGCGATGCGGCAGTAGCCCGCACTGGCGGGTCCCGCATAGGCCCCGACGACCAGCGTTCCGATATGATTGAAAGTCAGGGCCAGAGCAGAATTGAGGTTCGTTGCCAATGCAAACCGCCGGATGCCCGGGTGAGTGCGAAAAAAAAATCCGTTGGCAAGATCCGGCAGAAGCTTCCAAAGTTCCGTAGGGAGACCTCTGATCAGGTTCCGACGCATCAGTTCACGCAGGGCCATGACGCTTAAAGTGGCCCACGCAACAACTTCCGCTAAAATCCATACTGTAGCGAGCGCCATGACGGATGCGCCAGTGAAGGTAAGTGCGGCTGTGCCGATCACGCGGACAATTGTCGCAGCTACTCCCTGAATGGAAATCAGATCATACCGGTTAAAGACGCTGAGTAGTCCTGTCGGGGTCGCTGAGGCCATGAAGAGGATCGAAACACAGAAAACGACGCCAACGACATGGATTTCCGGAGGCCAGCCCAGAAGTGTCATGCCGGACAGGCTGATGGCGATCCCTCCTGCGCAACCTATCAGGCCGCCGATACCGTCTAGAAGAAAGCTAAACGCAACAACGCGCTGAAAGCCGGAAAAATCCCCGACGGTCAAAGGATGCAGTCCATATTTCAGAACAGTCTGCCAGGATTGGAAATCCACAAGGTCACTCATTGTCCGGGCAAATGCATACATCATGGCCACCAAACCAAACCCGTGACTGCCGAGAAGGTGGGTCGCCAGCCAGATGTGAACAAGGCTGAGTGGAGCGTTGATCGCACGCCCTCCCAAAAGCAGGCTCACATTTTTTATGACACGTCGGCCGCCGACCGCTTTCAGAGGCTGTAAAGACGATTGTTCGTCCGACATCAGGGTATGGAAACTTTCATCACTGTCAGATCGTTGTCACATATCGGCCTCAGAGATAGGCTTTTATGCGAAAATCAAAACTCACATTTTATGACCGAACGTTGCATTTTCAAGAATGCGCCGAGATTTCGTTGTGAGATCATGGATTAGAACGAAAAAAAAATTCCGAGTAACAAGAGTGCCCAAAGCTGGAGGCAAGGGGGAGAAAACTCTTAAGCTTAGTGAAGTTTTGGCAGGCGATGCGATGTTAAGCGACAGAGAGTTTTCAGGAATTGGCCTAACTGTTGCCGATCTCTGTAACTTATAAATCTATAGAATATTTCAAAGAATTTCATAACTTCAGTCGGCGTCACGTCTCAACCGCCGATGCCATATTGTATTCTTGATGAGCGTGCTCCATACCACCGGCCAATAGAGTTAAAAAACCATTAAAGAGCAGGTGATCGGGCGGCTGCCTGAGAGCAGGGAGAAGCATGGCGGCATATACCATCTGGATTGATATGCAGGATATCTTCCAGTACGCGGAGCATAATCGCAGACCGAGTGGTATACAGCGTCAGGTCTATGAAATTCTCCAGGTTTTGCACGGATGCACTCCTCAGTCGGAGGAGGTGCATATCGGGTATGTGCGCAAGGGTGTTGATGGAAACCCTGCCTGTATCGTGTCCGCTCAGGATGTCGAAAATCTCTTTGCTTCACTGGCGGATGACGAAGCGAGCGCTGTTACTGAGCCTGTTCGGAAAGCGCCGTCTGTTCCGAAAAAGACGACAAGAAAATATCTCCTGAAGTCACCATTTGCGAAAGCAATGGTGTTCAAACAGTTCAATAGAATGCGGCACGCGTTGATTCGAAACTTTGAGCAGATGCCGGAGCCACTGGGGCGGCCATTGTTGCGAGCTGGCACCCTGCAGATGCGCGTTCTGCGGATGGTAAGGGATTTAAGAAGCCAGTCCGTTGTCCGGCACTCGACATCTTCGCAAAGGACACCCGTTCGGATAGCGGAGCCCGTTTCTTGCGAAGGAGGCATGAAGCCTGGAGATATCTTCCTCATCATGGGCGCGGCATGGGCGGATGCTGCTTTTGGCGAGCGGCTTCACGCGATCCGCAAGACGTATGGCCTCAAGCCGGTATTGCTGATTTACGATCTCATTCCACTGACATGTCCAGAATGGTTTCCCCCGCAGGTGGTCTCAACATTCTCTGCGTGGCTGGAGAATGTTGTGCCGCAATGCAGTGATATCATGGTGATCAGTCAGGCTACGAGAAAGGATGTTCAGGACTTCCTGGCCCAACGCAGGCTTCATCTGAATCAGGCACCGTGGGTCGTGCCCATGGGCGGGGGGTTCGGGGATATGACGGCTGCGACCAGAGAGGCAGAGGCTCCGGGGCTACCTCCTGCCGGGAGCTATGTTCTTTTTGTTTCCACCCTTGAGGCGCGCAAGAATCATATTCTGATGTTTCGGGTCTGGGCGCGCTTACTGCGGGAAAAGGCTTACGAAGATATTCCCACGCTGGTTTTCGCGGGGCGACCTGCGTCCATGGTGGAAGATCTGATGCAGCAGATGGAGAATACGGAGTATTTGGACGGCAAAATTCGTTTGATCCGCGAACCAAGTGATGAAGAGTTGCGGGGCCTCTACAAGAACTGCCTCTTTACAGTGTTTCCATCGCTATACGAGGGATGGGGACTACCGGTAACGGAAAGTCTGCTTTTTGGGCGGCCCTGCGTTGCGTCCAACGTGACATCCATTCCCGAAGCTGGAGGCAAATTTGCACGGTATTTCGATCCGTATGATTTCGAGGATGTCTATCGCACCATTCGCCAGACCATTGAGGATCGTGAAGGCTTGAAAGCTTGGGAAGAGCATATCCGTAGGGATTTTCAGCCGACACCGTGGTCTGATACGGCCAGGGCTATTCTGAAATCCTGTGAGGTCGCTCACCGTTCGTCGCAACAGCCTGAGATGAGGGCCCACTGATGAACAGGGTTTGGATTGATGTGGATGTTCTGTTCACCTCGCCTTCTTTAGAGGTTTGTTCGGAGGACGTTCGACGCTTTCTTGTTGAGGTCTGTCTGGCATTACAAGCCTGTGCCCCAGATCGTATTGGGTTCGTGCGTCGAAAAAGTGGTCCGCAGGACTGGATTTCTGTGGACTGGGCAGATGTGAAGGATCTGCCTGTCGTCACACAGTATTGGACAGGGGCTCTGCATGTGATCGGGCGGCAGAGTGAAGCAAAGAAACATTCTAAGGTCCGGAACGGGGCTGCCCCCCCACACGTCGCGGGTATTGCAGATGTTCTTAGAACACAGTTTCAGGTTCTGAGAGCCGCATCGGGCTGGTTTGGAGCAGCCGCAAGATACGGTGCTCAGCAATGGCAGGAAAACCTGGTCCGTCGTTCTATCTTGTCTAAAAACGATGGAGTAACCGGAAAGAGTCGTCATTCAGCGCTTCTGAACGGAGCCCCTCTTAAGGATCTGGCACGTCCGGGTGACTTTTTCCTGGCGCTGGGACCAAGCTGGAATCGGCCGGATTATTCTCAGACCATACGTTGGCTTCGGGATGTCATGCGCGTGCAATTCGCTCTTTTCGTGCATGATCTTCAGCCTGTTCGATATCCTGAATGGTTTACGAAGGCGACGAACACTCATTACGAAGCCTGGCATCGCACTGTTCTGCCTTTGGTTGACCAGGTATTCGTCAGAAGTGATGCTGTCGCCGAAGAGGTGACGGGCTATCTGGCGCATATCAAGCGCCCGCTTTTGCAGCCTATTGTGACGGTTCCCGTAGGAAGTGGGCCTGCTCCGACAGGGGGAAATCTGTCCCGACAGGCGGCCAGGAAAACACCCCTCGAAGGGAATTATGTTCTCTGTGTGGGAACACTTGAGCCGCGCAGGAATCACGAGCTTCTGCTGCGGGTGTGGCGCCATCTCCAAAAGGGAATGGCGGAGGGTTCTCTTCCGAAACTTGTTTTTGTCGGGCAGGTTGGATGGCTGGTAAGTGATCTCATGCAGCAGCTTGAAAATTCCGACTGGCTGAATGGGCAGGTACTGCTTGTCAGTGCGCCATCCGATGCCCAACGTGACGCTCTTTATCGAAATTGTCTGTTCACTGTGGATCCTTCTCTGTCAGGCGATCTCAGTCTCCCGGCTCTCGAGAGCCTTCAGTATGGCAAGCCCTGTCTGGCTTCGAAACCGCTGGCTGAAAGGACAAGTGACCAAGGACTGGTACGATATTTCGATCCGTTGAATCTGCATGATGCGTCGCGCGTTATCGGGAAAGCCATAGAAGATCGCGATGAGCTGAAATGCTGGGCTGATGAGATCGAACGTCGCTTCAAACCTGTGTCCTGGCAACAGTCTGCTCAGACGATCCTGCAACATACACTCTGAGTCTCAGAATTCTTTCCTGTGTCAGAGTGTCTTGCGCAGGGAAAGGCCAATCGTTCGACCCATTGGGTCCATGAATGCAGGCTGGTAGCCTGCAGGTGTAACGCCCAGACCGTTATGTACATGGATCCGTGTGTTCGAGACGTTATCCAGTGACAGCATGATGCGAAAGTTTTTGGCCCAGTTCCGGTTTTGCCAATGTGGAAGATCTCCCAGTGTTACGAAAACGGAGAGATCGAGTGTTGCGAGGCTACCAAAATACAGGCTTCCTGCCGACGTGCTTCCGAGCGTTGAACTCCCTGACTGCCATTTCCCATCCAGTCTGACACCGAGGCCATTTTTGTAAGCCCCGGCCTGAAGTTCGACTTCATGTTTGGGTTTTCCACCCAGTCCGCCAACCGTGCCACCATTCAGCAGGTCAATAGCGGGAAGTCCTGCCCTTAGTCTGACGGTATCATTCAGACGCCAAACCTGTGTCAGGACGATATAGTACCGTCCTTTAGTGCCGCCATCATTATGTCTTTTATGGCCGGATGTTTCATGATCGTCTCCAAAAGGACGTGACAAGGAGAAGGTGGCATTCCATTCGGTACGCTTCTCACTTTCGACATTCACAGGACGCAGATCGACTGTTTCCAGAACATCGTTAGCGTTGCGCTGGTAGTTATCGGGAAAGGCATCCTGAATGGCTGCTGTCGGGCTTGGGAGCGAAAGAACGGGATGGTGTGTGTTGTCATGCACATAATTGAGATGCAGACGTGATCCTTCCAGAAACGGCGGAGAAATAATGGCGCCCAGACTGAGTTCATGGCGGTCTGCAGAGCGTAGGTTTCTGTTGCCGCCGGAAATGGTTGTGACCTGTACGGACTCACCGCGGACATAGTCATAGGTTGTGACGTTGGGGGTCTCGATCGTTGGTGCAACGAGAGAAGAGGCGGCTGGGGCTTCTGTCTGTTGCAGGACCGAGAAAGGAAGCTGGATCCATCCTGTGGGAGACCATGTGACACCACCGCCAAGTGTACCGAGTGTTCCGAAATGGGACACCTGACTGACCGCTCCGTTCACATTGGCATCAAGCTTGCCAAGAAATGACAGAACATGCTGCTTTTTATTGGCGATTGGCAGATCACCGTTAAGTCTCAGAGTACCGACATCCCGGCTGATTGATGAACGAGACGTTATTCCATTTGCAGAGGATGTTGCGTTCTGTTGGCTGACGGTTCCGGTCGCAGCAATGCTTGTTGAAGCATCCCCTGCGGGGAGAGAAAAGACCGGTCCTGATAGCAGGCCGCTGATCTGCCCCTGATTGCTGGTTGTCTGGCCATGATTGACAACCCGACTGTTCAGCCATGAGGGAGCAATGGTGGACCACGGGTCGAAAGACAGATCACCACTGTTCAACGCCGTCTGCGCTGCCATGAGGGAGAGGCCGGTCTGGCTTTCTGTGACTGTGCGTGCGTAGTCGTAGCTTCCTTTCCCATTCCATTTCCAGCCCCCGAGATCACCGTTGAAATTCAGGCCTGCATGGCCTGTCTCAGTGTGCCCGGTTTGCTGAAGAGGCCGGACGCTGCTGAAACTTCGATACAGCAGAATATCTTGCGAAAAGGGCGAATAGGCATTCCCCGACGGTATCGTGACGATCCCCCGCGCCGGGCCTTGAAGACTGATCTGATCCTGATGGTCGAAGCTCAGATTGAGGGAGGTGGTGATGTCTTTCGTTAGGTGACCAGCATAAACACCATTCAGGGAAAGCTCATGCTTGCGCGGTTGCAGGGTATAGGCAGACGCATTCGTGCTGCTGGTCAGTGAATTTGCGGACTGTAGAATGTCATTCAGTGTCGCGGTCTGTCCGTAAGGTAGGGAAGGACTGCCTGCTGTCGTAACGCTTTCCCCGGCAAGGTTGTCGAGTGCCGGGTCAAGGCTTTGACCATCGGGTGAAGTCAGGTTTCCCTGTGTGGAGTACAGGGAATTGGCTGCGGGCGGCACTACGCCACGCTGGCTGTCCCGCAGCCATGCACTGGCAGTGTAACGGGCGCTGAGGTTGATGCGTCGATCATCATGCAGTCTGGTGAAACTAAGTGAGAGCGCTCCGTTCTCGCCCCCACCATCAGTTGAGGTCTCTCCGTAGGCGCGGGCTCTCACGGCACGGAACTGCTTGACGGTGATGATATTCACGACGCGCTGATCTGCGGCATAGCCGTAACGCAGGGCTTCTTCTTCCGTAAAGATTTCGACGCGCGATATGGCCTCGAACGGGAGATCGTTGACTTCCTGAAGGCCCGAGATCCGTTTACCATTCAACAGGATAACGGGCGCATTTCCGGTAGCACCACGGCCAGACCGTGTTTCTGGAGAAATAGTCGTGAGCAGATCAGTAACAGTGTCGACGCCATAGGAGCGGATCTCATCCGCGCTGATCTGCATAAGTGGTTTGGGAGCGCCAATGACTGCCCCCTCAGGCTTGTGCCCTGTGACGATAATTCGCTCTGTGGTGGAGGGATTCTCTGTTTGCGTGGATCTTGTAGGCGCACTCTGTGAAAGAGACGTGTCTGTCTGTGCCAGGGTGGTTCCGCAGGACAGAGCGGCTCCAAGGCTATAACAGGAAAGCTTCCGTAAAGGGAAACGAGATGCAGCGGCGGCAGGTCGGCCATGAAAGCGGCTAGTCATTGTCGCTCTGCTGATCTCCGTGGGCTAGGACCTTAAATCTTTTGGTACGGTTATCGGGCGGAAGCCTTTGCCGTACCAACGGGAGGAGAGCTTTGTTGTGACGGATACAGTCCGTTTTGTCGAGCAACAGAACGATAGTGACGGGGTATCAGAGGAATGCTTTTTCTGACTTCCGCCGCGTTTCCCGATCAAGAACGTCTCTTATCGCCCGGGTCAGAGAGGAATGATCTGTGTAACGTCGACCATAGGTCAGATTGAAGCCATGATCGAAATCTGGGGGATTAACACCGTTATTGTGCTGCCAGATGGTCTCGATCTTGTCGAACGCTTTGGCCATGCGAGCTTCAGGGCTGGACGCGTTTTCATACTCATCCCAGAGTTGAAGAAACTCGGCCTGGAGTGTGTCAGGTAGCGGCGCCATGATGGTCAGGAGATCTTCGCGCTCCTGTTTGGATTTGTTAAGAGAGGCTTCGATGGAGATTGCCGGAACGTCTCCATGAATGGCCTCCCCAAGATCGTGCAAAATACAGATTTTCAACAGCTTCAGCAGATCGAGGCCTTCAAGATAATCTGCGAAGGTCATGACCAGAAGACACAGGCCCCATGTATGCTCTGCTGTGCTCTCTGGCTGGCCATCCTGTGTAAAGGAACGACGGAGGACGTCTTTCAGTTTTGAAGCTTCACGCAGGAACTCGAGACGTCTTTCGATCTCGGTTGTGGTCATTCATCAGTTCCGGTCAGTGGGTATCGTGCGCCCCTGAAGAGCAGGCGATCAATAAAATTCAGACTGTCGTTGCGAGCTCATGTGAGCAGCAGAGACAGCACGAGGTATCCGATGAGTACCAGGGCCGCCAGAATACCCAAAAGAACCGGAAAACCTACTCCGTCCTGAAGGGACTTAAAGGCTTTGACGAGGAATTGGGCCATGGCGCACTCCGGGCTGGGCGGTGCACGAAAGAGATCTCCCGGCACGTATTGGGACTATAAGCCAAATCATTGGAAAAGATAACGCTCCTTTCAGAAAAGACTTTCTGTCCCGGTTATTCATCCTCCAGATTTCGCCTGAATCAGGCCATATTGCCGAAATAGTTTTCCGTCAGTTCTGAAGGAGGACATGATTGATGAAGCGTCTTGCGACATTGTTTCTGGGCTTTGGTTTGATGCTCCCTTTGATGGCCTGTCATGGACCCCGCGATCATGACTGGCATCACCACCACCATCATCATGGTGGTCCATACATGGGTGGCGGAGGTGGGTACGGGTACCGCTAAAAAACACTTTCTGCCCATGTGAGCGATGTTGCTTTTGTAACCATCCGTACTCTGACCGGCTTTGCCTCTCAGGAGCGGGCGTGTAGTGAAGAGACAGGTGTTCCTTTCCGGAACCGTTTTCTGAAAGCGTATGGATACAGAGATGCCCGCATCCGGGGTTGAGACAGGCTGGTTTCCCATTTCCCTTCGCCTTGAGGGCGCACGTGTTCTGCTTGTTGGGGGAGGCGAAGTCGCTGTCAACAAAGGGAGGCTCCTGCTCGATCATGGAGCAGGGATCGAGATCGTTGCGGAGACACTGAACCCGATTGTTCAGAACTGGGTAGATGAAGGCTTGGCTCGGCATGTTGGTGGCCGGGTTGACGATGAGATGCTCAGGCAGGTTATGGCAGGATGCCGTCTTGTTTATGCCGCAACGGATGACAGAGCGGTTAATCGGAATGTGGCAGCGCTCGCTGAGAGCCTGAATATTCCTGTCTGCGCAGTGGATGATCCGGAGCCTTCGACGTTCATTACGCCCGCACAGGTCCGCCGGGGGGCGGTGCGGGTTGCTATTTCTACGGCAGGCGGCGCACCGGTTCTGGCTCGCCGGTTGCGGGAGCAGATTGAAAGCTGGATGCCGGAAGGAATAGGTCAGCTTGCAGCTTATATGCAGTCTCGCAGGGGGCATGTTTCTGCTCATTATCCTGCCGTTCAGGATCGCAAACGGATCTGGGAAGATTTTCTGGATGGCCCGGGCGCTGAAGCTGCACTTTCCGGTGAGGATGCTCGTGCTGATCGTGTGCTGGATCAGCTTCTGACAGAGCAGAAAAAGGCCGGAGAGGTCTGGCTCGTCGGTGGTGGCCCGGGCGACCCGGATCTTCTTACGCTTAAAGCGCTGCATCTTATGCAGAATGCTGATGTCGTCCTTTATGATAACCTTCTTCCAAAAGTTCTTCTGGAGCGTGTGCGTCGGGATGCTGAACTGATTTTTGTGGGCAAACAGCGTGACCGTCATGCCATGCCCCAATCGGCGATCAATGCAGAGATGGTTCGTTATGCGAGGGCAGGGCAACGCGTGCTGCGTCTCAAAGGGGGGGACCCGTTTATTTTCGGGCGAGGGGGAGAGGAAATTGAGTCTCTTATAGAGGCTGGTGTTTCATTCCGGGTCGTGCCGGGTATTACTGCCGCCAGCGGCTGTGCCTCCTATGCCGGTATTCCATTAACCCACCGGGATTGCGCGCAGGCCTGTCTTTTTGTCACGGGACATGCGCGTGCTGATGGCGTTCTGGATCTACCATGGGATGACATGGCAGATCGGCGTCAGACTGTGGTGATCTATATGGGAATATCTACGTTGCCAGCCCTGATGACGGGTCTGATCCAAAATGGTCTTCCCTCAGACTGGCCAGTCGCCATTGTTGAACGTGGCACTCAGCCTTCCCAGCGTGTTCTGACAGGAACGCTTTCGACAATTGCCGATCAGGCAGCGACTGCATCGGTATCTTCCCCAGCATTGGTCATTGTTGGTGAGGTCGTCCGGCATCGTGTGATTTCACCGTAAGCAATAAACGTTCCTGAGGCGTGACGACAGCGCCCAATCTGCTCTGGAGAAATATTCCATGACGTCACTGACCGATACGATTGCGGAAATCGCAGATGAAATGCGTGCTGAGACAGATCGGGGGCAGGTGGCGAACTATATTCCCCCTTTGGCGTCGGTCGATCTGGGGCGGTTTGGTATGGCCATTGTTGATGCAGAAGGTGCCAGTCATACTGTGGGCGATGCCGAAGAGGCTTTTTCCATTCAGAGTGTGTCCAAGGTTTTCGGTCTGACGCTGGCTTTGAATGCGGTAGACGCAGGCTTGTGGAGCCGCGTGCGTCAGGAACCCTCCGGTAGTGCATTTAACTCGATTGTTCAGTTGGAGAACGAAAACGGCATTCCAAGAAATCCATTCATCAATGCCGGAGCGATCGTTGTTTCTGATATCCTGGTTTCACATTATGGGCTGGAAGGTGCCCAGAGTGAGCTTCTGAACCTTCTTCGTCCGTTGAGTGTAGATCCTGATACCATTTTTATCGACCGTGATGTGGCCAGTCAGGAAGAAGAAACCGGGTTTCGTAACAAAGCTCTCGCCAATTACATGCGAACATTTGGAAATATTCACAATTCAGTTGATGAAACTCTGGCATTTTACTTTCATCAGTGTGCCCTCACCATGAGTTGCCGGCAGCTTGCTGAAATAGGAACTTACCTAATGACCGGCGGGCTTAATCCCCGTACGGGAGAGCGCGTCATTTCAACCCGTAATGCCCAGACTGTTTTGGCCCTCATGATGATGTGCGGCCATTATGATGGATCTGGTTCTTTCGCCATTCGTGTCGGTCTTCCTGGAAAATCGGGTGTGGGCGGCGGTATTCTTGCGGTTACACCAGGCGTTGCCTCTGTTGCCGTCTGGTCTCCAGGCCTGAACACGCAAGGAAATTCTCTGCTTGGAACGCGTGCGCTGGAACGTCTTGTTCAGCATACGGGGTGGAATGTTTTCCGTACTAGTCCCTGAGTTTGTTTTGATTTATTAACCATAAAGTATTGATTTTTATGGGTATCTTATTGGGTAAAGATGCCTGAGAAAATGTAGAAGCGATTTGACGCAATTCAAAACTCATCCTGCAATTGACACTTATTATCAATTGCAAATATGAGGCGGCATTTCCGATCGCACTTCGGTGGGCTGCACATGTCTTTTCCTTTCGCTAAACGTACTTTGATTCCTGCTCTTGTTTTTGCAGGGCTGACCTCAGTTGCCATAGCTGCGGAGAGGCCAGTCGTTGCAAGGGATGTGGATGGCGAAAAGCAGAAAACGCCTCAGAAGACTCAACAGAAAACGGCATCACACCCGGCATCGAAATCCAAAGAAGAGATCATCGTTGTGACTGCGACAGGCATGTCACACGCATCCTCTGCAACAAAGACACGAACGCCCATTATTGAGTCTCCCCAGTCAATTTCGATCGTCAGTCGCGAAGAAATCGAACTGCGAGCCTCGCCGACGATTGCCGATGCACTGGCTTACACAGCAGGCGTTCAGTCTGAGCCGTCAGGAATCGATAGCCGTGTGGATGAAGTGTCAGTCCGTGGGTTTGGTGCGGGTGGGTTCTCATCAAACAATAACTTCGTGGATGGTCTCCGTCTGCCCTCTGGTGGCCAGTGGACACGAACATCATTTGATCCCTTCGCTCTTCAGCAGATTGAAGTCTTGAAGGGGCCGTCCGGCGCTCTTTATGGGCAGACAGCACCAGGAGGCATGGTCAATCTTGTAACCAAACGCCCGACTGACAAAAGTGAAGGGGAGTTTTTCCTTCAAAGCAGTGGTTTTACCAACCTGTCGAACTGGCAAGGACAGGCTTCTGGTGACGTTTCTGGCCGCCTAAACAAGAGTGGTACCGTTACAGGACGTATTGTTGGACTGGCTCGCTATGGAAATACGCAGGTCAATGAGGTCCGGACAGGTCGTTATTATATTTCTCCCAGTTTGACCTGGAAAATTACACCGCGTACAACTTGGACCCTGCTCGCCCAGTATCAGAGAGATCAGGGAGGGTCGACGTTCCAGTTTCTTCCTGCGACGGGTACACTTTACTCATCCAAAGGCCGATATATTGCGAATGACGCCAATATCGGAGAGCCAAGCTGGGATACGTTTGATCGTAATCAGGCGCTGGCAGGGTCGTTCTTTGAACACAAGTTCAACCGTTATCTGACGGTACGAAACAATACGCGTTATACCTATCTCAATACACTTTATCGCGCCACTGTTCTATCGGGCGATACGATATCGAAATGTACGGCGGCGATTGCCGGATGTGTTGCGGGTGAAACGGTTAGCCGGCGTGCTGTAGAAGGACGTGGTCAGTCTCAGGGCGTAACGACCGATACACAGCTTGAGGGGCACCTTCAGACAGGTCCTGTGCGTCATCTTCTGTTGGTTGGGACAGATTATTTTTATACGAATTGGCGGCATAGTCGCGATCTTGTAAATTCGTCGCTTGTTTTCCCGGTTCTGAATATTTTTAATCCCCAGGCCAGAGGCAGCGCGGGGTATTCTTCTGGGCTGAATCCTCAGGTTTATTCAGCAACAGTGAGTGAACAGAACGGCATTTATTTTCAGGACCAGCTCAAGTTCGATCGTCTGCGCGTAACGATCGGTGGCCGTCAGGATTGGGCGCGTGATGACACACTGAATGTCCTGACGAAGTCTCGCTACATCACCAATTCAAACGCGTTCACATGGCGTGCAGGGGCCGTGTATCTGTTTGATAATGGGCTTGCTCCTTATTTCAGCTATGCGCAGTCTTTCCAGCCCCAGGTCTCTGATCCGTCAACATCTGTGGATGGCAAACCATTCAAGCCAACGACTGGCGATCAGTACGAAGGCGGTATTCGCTATCAGTACGGGAAAAGCATCTACGTCACGTTTGGGGGCTACCAGATTACCCAGAATAACATGACCACTTCCGATCCCGCTGGTCGTCTGTGTGGCACAGCCACATGCCTTGTACAGACAGGACAGGGGCGCGTCCGTGGACTGGAACTGGAGGGGAAGGCCAATCTGCCCTGGGATATGTCGGTCATCTTTACCGGCACTCGAAGTGACGCCAAAATTACCCGATCCAATACGGCTTCCCAGGTTGGTAATTATCTTGGTCAGGCACCAAAATGGATGGCATCCCTGTTTCTGGATCAGCGTATCCAGCATGGAACTCTGGCAGGTCTCGGATTGGGTGGCGGCGTTCGTTATACAGGTACGAGCTTCGGTGATACGGCCAATAAGCTTCGTATCCCGGATTACACGTTGTTCGATCTGTTTCTGCGGTATGATTTTGCTCTTGCTCACCCTCGATACAAAGGGCTGTCATTTTCGTTTAACGCACGAAACATTGCCAATAAGAGGTTCGTAGCGACCTGTACGGCTGTTTCCGCCTGCTATTATGGGCAGGGTCGCAATCTGACGGCACGTTTAGAGTATCGCTGGTAATATGATCGGCACCAGCATGATGATGACGCTGCTTGCAGTACTAATCGGTTTGGCTGGGGCAGTTTTTCTGTATCTTGCAGCGCCAGCGCAACAGCTATGGAAATGCCCGGTCCCGAAGCGGATATGTACCTTTGTGGGGAGTGGGCTACTTTGTCTGTCCTTCCTTTTTCACCTCATGATTTACGGAAGTGGAACAGCATTTTTCGTTCTGCTGACACTCTTAATGAGTGTCTGGAGCCTGTTGCCAATTGGGGTGGCTCTTTTGAAGCAGAGGCCTAAAACGCAATGACGTCCACACCGCTTTCCAGCAAGAACTGGTTTCCTAAAGCCAGTGCCGGTTTGGTACTTGGACTGGGGCTGTCGCTCGCACTCGTGGGTATCGTCGGATTGCTCTGCCACACGAATGGGGACCCACGTTCCCCGGCATCCCAGTATCTGATGTGGCTTGTTGCTCCAGTCTGGACGGCTGTTTTGGGGGGATGTTTCATGTTCCGAACAGGATGGAGGGCCTGGGGGGTGTTGGGGGCCATCAACATTCTGCTCTGGGGCGTTTATATGGGCCTTCGGAGTGTAATATCATGAAAATCCGTGCTGACGTCGTCCGGATGTATCGTGAAATCCATAGCTGGGTCGGGATTGTCTGTGGTCTGTTCCTGTTTGTGGCATTTTATGCAGGTGCCATAACGATGTTTGAACGCCCCTTGCAGGATTGGGCCTCTCCACCAGTCTCTTTGCCGCCTCCTGTTGCATTGGAGCGTGTGCCAGAACTGTTGGGAAAAATCTTTGCAGAGCATCCTGAAGCCAGAAATTCCTATACAGTTGTTCTTCATCCAACGCCTTCTCAGCCGGCTACTCTTGTATGGGGCGTGCCACAGAGAATGCACGGGCCTTCAGTAGCAAATTATTCCGCCCTGGCAGAAGACGGATCTCTGGTAACCGTAAAGCAATCTCCTTCCGAAGCCGCGCACTTCATCAATATGCTGCATCAGCAGGTGGGCTTGTGGATGCCTCATGAAGCTGGGCGGTTATTCATGGGGATAGTGGCGCTCTTATATGCAGTAGCACTGATTTCAGGCACGCTTGTTGTTTTGCCGGGCCTGATTAAGAATCTGTTTGCAATTCGACTTGGGCAGAATGCCAAACGCATGTGGCTTGATTTGCATAGCATGTTAGGGCTGTTCTCGTTGCCATTTCATATCATCATGGCCCTGACGTCCGTTGTATTTGCATTTCATGATGAAATTTATGTAGCTGAACACGCTCTTCTGGGCCGATCGGCCATGCATCAGCAAATGCATGGGCATTCCCTGATTGATCAAACTGAAGGGCATCAACAACAACGAATTTCCGGTGATCTTCGTGTTCCGCTGGAGCCTGCTCAAATTGTAGTCGCTATTGCCAAGCAGGCTCCCGGTTTTTCGCCGGAAACCTTGATCTACGATCGTTCTCATGGCGGGCATCTTGCGTTGCGTGTGACGGGCTCTGATCCGCGATATGGTGCCCGAGGAGCGAGTGGAGGTTTTGCCGGGGTCGATCCCTACAGCGGTAAATTGCTGTCAACGGATTATCTGCCAGGGCATCAAACCTTTCCGATGGCTGTTCTGACGTCTTTCTTCGTTCTGCATTTTGGCAGTTTTGGAGGGGAAGGCGTGCGTTGGGGATATGCTGTTCTGGGACTGGCTGGGGCATTCATGTTTTATGCCGGAAACCAGCTCTGGATTGTCTCTCGTAGACGAAGGGAACGAGGGAGTGGACGGGTGGAAGATACGCGTGCAACCCGTATTCTTTGTTCGCTGACAATCGGTTGCTCTCTCGGGTGTGTCGCGGGTGTTTCTGCTGTTCTGGCTGTGGCGCCATTACATCCTGTTGTAGGAAAAATGTTACCAATTCAAATTGTTTACTTTGCAACGTTTCTTTCCTGTGTGGTTGTCTGTTTCTGCTTTCGAGAACGGCTGGCAATTCGACTGCTGCTGGTCGCGTCGGCAGTCCTGACATTTCTGATGCCGGTCTCCGCCGCTTTTGTAACGCCTCTCTCTCATGCGACGGCATCAAGTCTCATTGTTGACGGGATTGCCCTGCTTTATGGCGCTTTTCTGATGATCTGGGCTGTCCGACCTCAAGTGGGACAGCCGCTCTTTCGAAAGGAGAGTGTTTCAGGCTTGAATCGAGCCTGAAGGTTTCAGAAATCCGAGACGAGTGAAAAATATGTGCCCCGGCGTTGGCCGTACTGCGCCTGGTAAATCCCGACGCCGCTGCCATCACGAAGCTGATAACGTTTGTCGAAAAGGTTCACGACGTCAGCACGGATTTTTAGATCCCGTCCAAGCGGAACGTGGGTGAGGGTGTACTGGTAACCAATATTGAAAATTGCGTACTGGGGTTGCTTGTCCAGATTGGCAAAACCACTACGAAGACCGTAACCGTATAGGAAATCGACATAAGCAAGATGATGCTTGCTGCTGTAGGATGTTCCGGCGCTGGCCGTATATTCCCCTTGATGATCCAACTGGATGGCATGTGAGCGGATATAGGCCAGTTCTTCGGGGGCAAACTGGTATTCGGCGGAATTGATGTCCCGCGCTGCGGTTTTTACATATGAGAAATTTCCGAAAACAGACCATGGCCCATGACGCCATGCACTGCCGAACTCTGCACCATAAACATGGCCTCGTCTGTAGCTGAAAGGAGCCAGAATAACGGCGCGTCCGAACTGCCCCAGATCCGTCAGATTATGAGCCCATTTGCTGTAGGCATCGATTGTGATCTGGAGGTCAGGGGTAATGTGTTGCAGAATACCTGCATCCACATAATTCGAAGTTTCGACTTTTGTTGCCGTATCGGTCAGGTTGGCTGCGGCATTTGTGGTTCCCGCAAAATGAGCGAGCGTGGACGGATAGACATATTGCGGGGAAGGCGGTGCGAAGTATCGTGAATATCCGATATGCAGAGTGGTGCTTCGGAACGGCTTCCACACCATGTTTGCGCGCGGACTCAGTTGTCCTTCATTGCCAAACGAGGATGCAAAGCGATCATAACGCAGACCGTAATTGAACGTTAGTTTTCGGTTGATGCGGTACTCGTCCTGAATATAGGCGCCTGCTTCCGCAGACCAGTTTCCTGTGTTGTCAATCAGGCGTAGCGGAGTAGTGGCAGTTTGATTTCCTTCTGAATCTATTGGAAATACGAGGGAATTCGTATCCAGACGTTCCGATGTGTATTGTCCGAGCAGGCCAGCACGGATCGTGTGATCCGGAGCTACATCGTAGGATAGGTCAAACTGTGCCCCGCCTGTCGTGAAGTCGTTGACTTCGTGTTCTGCCACACCCTGAAACACAAGATCGCGTACAGGATCAGGCGTGTAGTCAATCCGACCGTAACGGAAATAAGGAGAAAGCTGGAGGTTCAGTTTTTCGGCGCTGTGCTGGTAGGACACGACGGCGTAATAATTCTGTTCTGTTTGACTATCGTTCAAAAAGCGGGATTGAACGGATGGATCGTTCCAGCTTGTGCCTTCCAGTTGATAAGTCGGCTGTAAACCCGTGGTGTTTGGCAGTTCAAAATCAGCATAGGAAGCGCTGGTCAGAAGCGAAATTCGATTGTTGTCGTCCAGTCGCCATGAAAAATAACCAAAGCCTTTACCTTGTTGTGTCAGGTCATGTGTGGCTCGGAAGGATGCTGTTGGGTTCTCAATTCCAATGGTGTTTCTATTGAAGGAGAACGTGGTGAAATATTCAAATCGTCCTTTTGATCCACCAAGTTGCAGAGAGGGAGCGAATGTATTGTAACTCCCTCCATAAAGGGACAATTGATTGCTCTTGAGCGTTGACCCGGTTTTTGTGTGGACATCCACAATACCGGCGGTTCGAAAACCGAACTGTGCAGGGAGGGTGCCGGTAAGAAGGTCAACGGATTGGATAATCCGCGTATCGAGTTCCTGACCGAAGCCATTCAAGCCTTCTGGGAGAAGGACACCATTGACGCGGTAGGTCAGGCCACCATGTTCGCCTCGCACATGCACTTCGCCATAACTGTCCTGCACCACACCAGGCATTCGCAGCATAATCTGACTGAAGGACGCATTTTGGCCCTGAGGTGTGGCTTGGATCTGGCGCTGATCAATGCCGTAGGATACCGCCCCCAGTCGTGGAAAAATGCGACCACGCGCCTGATCCAGATGGCCTGTAACGGTAATCTGCTCTTGCTTGGCGGCTTTCTCTGCGTGTGCTTGTTTTTTCTTTGAGGCTCCGTCATCGCGATCCGTAGCGGGTATCGTTTCTGACGCCTGTGCAGTGGACAAGAAACCTGCAAGGAGGGCTGTGCAGAGTGCAAACTTCTTGAATGATCTGAGGGGAGAATTTTCAGAATGTATATGCTGATAAATATAGCAATTGCTATATAAAAAAGCGCGTCTTGAGGGCAGAGATCTATTGGTCATGAATGTAAGAAATCCGTGCGATGCGGCGGGATTTATCCAGCCAGTGTGTCGTAGAGAAGCTTGAAATTGAGAATGAGGATCAGCCCGGCGACGCTCCAGGACAAGACAGTCATAAAGGGAGAAATCGTGAACTCTCCCATTTTGCGTCGATTGGAGACAAACATCACCAGAGGAATGACGGCAAAGGGCAGTTGCAGCGAAAGGATGACCTGGCTGGCCAGCAAAAGTGTACCCACACCGTGTCCGCCATAAAGAACCGTCACCACGGCAACGGGAATAATGGCCAGGCCGCGCGTCAGGAGGCGTCGGGCCCAGTGTGGAATACGCAGGCGCAGGAAGCCTTCCATGATGATCTGTCCGGCAAGGGTGCCTGTGACAGTTGAATTTGTTCCTGCAGCAAGTAAGGCAAGGGCGAAGAGTGTGGAGGCAATTCCCAAGCCAAGGATGGGGGAAAGAAGCCGGTAGGCGTCTTCGATTTCGGCAACGCTTTGATGGCCAGTGTCATGAAATGCCGCGGCCGCCACGATCAGGATGGCAGCGTTGATGAACAGTGCCAGCATCAGGGCGATTGTACTGTCCCAGGTTGACCAGCGGATGGCCTCACGTCGTCCGGCAGGTGTGCGTTCATAGGCGCGGGTCTGGACAATGGATGAATGCAGATAAAGGTTGTGGGGCATTACGGTTGCGCCGATGATGCCAATAGCAATGTAGAGCATTCCGGGTGTGGTAATAACCTGCGACGTAGGAAGCAGACCTTTTAGGATGCTCGCAACGGGAGGGGCAGCAGCTACAAGCTGAACGGCAAAGCAGAGGGCGATAATAGTAAGAAGCCCAATGACAAAGGCTTCCAGATATCGAAATCCTCGCCCCATCAGCAGCAGCACGATGAACGCATCAAAGATGGAGAGGAGCGCTCCTCCGAGAAGGGGGAGGCCAAATAGCAACTGCAATGCAACAGCAGTGCCAATCACTTCAGCAAGATCGCAGGCAATGATGGCCAGTTCGCAGGCAAGCCAAAGGATAATATTGATAGCTGGGTGGTATTGGTCACGACATGCCTGACCCAGATCCCTGCCTGTTGCAATTCCTAATCGGGCTGAGAGAGCCTGAAGCAGAATAGCCATCAGATTGGAGAGCATGATGACGCACAACAGGGTGTATCCGTACTGAGCACCTCCCTGAAGGTCTGTGGCCCAGTTTCCGGGGTCCATATACCCTACGGAGACCATGTAGCCTGGTCCCACGAATGCCAGAAAGCGCTTGAGCCACGAAGTCTGCCCACCGGGAACATGAACGGTAGAAAACACTTCCGGAAGAGAGGGCCGCGTTCTGTCCTCATCGCGCGCAAAGCGCCAGGCTGAAGCCTTGCGAGGAAGATCAGTGAGGGCAATTTCAGGCGTGGAAGGATTTTCTGACATCAGAATACCATTCAAACGTGAATCTCAAAATTATGCAATATGCTATATTCATAAGATGAATCTCTATTCTCAAAACTGGAAATAATTTGTGGAATATTTTATTCCCTTTCGAATAATTGAGGATGGAGCAGGTTCGAGGCGTGGAACGGAAAAAGAGCAGGCAGAAAGCCCTTCTGGATATGGCGACGCATTCGGAAGGGTTTCGTGCCAATCGCGCTGCGCGGCAGAAGGTGCTGGTTGAGGATTACGTCGAATTGATCTCTGATCTCCTGTCTGAAGGTCAGGAAGCGCGTCAGGTCGATATTGCCGGAAGATTGGGTGTGTCTCAGCCCACGGTTGCGAAGATGCTGGCCAGACTTTCAGCCGAAGGGCTTGTCACGCAGAAGCCTTATAGAGGCGTGTTTCTGACGGATGCCGGGCAGGCGATGGCGAACAAAGCACGCCATCGGCATGGGATCGTCGAAGCGTTTCTTCTTGCGTTGGGAATTAGCGAGGAAAACGCTCGTATTGATGCTGAAGGCATCGAACATTACGTGGGAGAGGAAACGCTTACAGTGTTTGAAAAAGCTCTAAACAAAGGGCTCGCAAATTTTATGAAGACTTTGCCAGAAACATGAAGCCAGACGCTGCTAATTTTTGAGTTTTCGGGATGCTCTGCATGTCGCGGCAAAGCGGCAGACAGAACATACAACGGTGATGGACGGATCATCATTGAAAATGCAGTCCTCTGAACGCTCCATGGCATAACCTTTCGGGGCTGGATTGTTTCGAAAGGCGTCGACAATGTGACTCATCCACGCGGTCAGGCGTTCAGGGACATGTTCCTGATGGCGTAGCCACCATTCGATATCCTCCTGATGGCGTAGCCACCATTCGATATCCTCCTGATGGCGGTCAATCTGGGCCGCGAGCTCAGCTGGTGTCCAGCGTGTGACACTTAGGAAATCGTTTAACGTTATGCCAGACATTTCAGCATCTCCAGTGTCTCAGGGAAGCGGAAATACAGGGTTACGCTTTTTGCTGAACAATCGTCAATATATCGTTAATTTCATTGTGGACGTAAATGATACTAATTGAAACTTAAGTGCAAAATTTGGCCATATTTCAACGAAAATCAGTAAGTTTGTGTAGATACCCGCTACCCGTATCAGTATGTGAGTTTTCCAAGGAAAACTGATGGATAGTGCAAAAGGGAAGAAAGAAATAGTTCAATAAAACTATATATAATAGTTATATAAATAAATTTTTTGTGTAGTGGGCTGGGTGCGACACAAAAGCTCTTTCCTATGAAAGAATGGAAGAAAGAGTTCGTCTAAGTGACAATTTTTGGTTGTCAGGTGTATTGCTCGATACGAGGCAGAGTCGTGGATTTTTAGAAGTATGTTTCCGGAAAAATATTTTGGGAAATTCCGTGTAGGGAATTTCCCTGAGCGGGATTTATCCGCAAACTTCTATATTAATTCCATCTTGGATAAGGCTTTTCCGCAGTGATGGTTTGATTTGAGAGTCTGTCAGAACAAGATCGAACTCGTTCAATGACGCCAATCGATGTAGGCCGCCCTTACGGAATTTTGTACTGTCTACGAGCAGAACGGTTTGATCCGAGATCTGCATCAATGCCTGCTTGACCTTTACGACGTCCTGGTCATTTTGAAACGCGGTTTCATTATGAATAATTGACGTTGAAAGAAACATCGTATTGGCGCGGAGTGACTTTGCGGCCTGTTCACAAACAAGGCCAAAAAATGCATTGCGTGGCTGATTGTAATCTCCTCCCAGACAAATGATCTTGAGGTTCGGATAAGGGGCCAGCGCCTGAATCACACCGACGGCATTGGTAATGATTGTCAGAGGGGCGAGAGCGGGAAGAAGGGGCAGCATTGCTGCGACCGTTGTTGAGTCGTCCAGGACCAGAATCTGTTCTGGTGTGATCATCGAGATCGCACGATGGATGATGGATTCTTTAAGGTCTGGTGCGCGGGATTTTCGAAAATTGACTGTTTTCTGAGTCACAACCCGGTTTTTGAGAACAATACTGCCATGAAGCTTGTCGATCAGACCCTGGGCCGCGAGAGCGTGTGCGTCCCGGTGAATGGTCATGCGACTCACGCCGAAACGCTCTGAAAGGGTCTCGATCGTAGCGCTACCGGTTTCCAGAAGCACGTCAAGGATCTGCTGTTGTCTGGCACTGTTGTCCCGACGCTTGCTGAGAAGGACACCAGGAGAGGCAGTTGTCACGCCCGAACCGTCAGTCATCTGTCAAAAAGATCCTTGTCTCTCGGTAAGGCCGTTTTGCGGCAAAGAGGCTTCTACATACCAGTGCTGACGAAATTTGTAATGTTCGGATGTGCAGTTTGATGAGGTTTTGAGCGGAAATATCACACAGGCAGCTCCCCGAGTTCAAAAGTGATATTTATCACATTGACGCCGGTATATTAACACGTATATCACATGATAATAACATTTTCTGTGTTATCGGTCGCATTTTTCGTAGAGGCCGATAACAAGAAGGCGTCTGGAGGGCCAGTGATGCGCCAGGATTTCACAATCGGGATCGACTGCGGTTCCACGACGACAAAGGCTGTTGTCTTTTCGAGGGCGGGTGAAATCGTAGGATTAGGACGCCGACGTGTTCCGCAGCATATGGATGAGCCGAGGCACGTTGAGCGCGACATGCATGAAGCATGGCGTGCCGTGGTCGAAGCTGTCAGAGATGCGCTTGAAAGTTCCGGTGTTCCGCCGCAAGCGATAGCGGGTGTGGGTGTAACAGCTCACGGGGATGGGCTTTTTGTTCTTGATCGCTCAAGAAGCCCTCTGGGCCGTGGAATTATGTCGCTCGACAGCCGTGCGACGGAGCTACACGAAGAGTGGAAACGGGAGGGGCGCCTTGAGAAGGTTGTTCCGATTGCCGGGCAACGACCTTATTCTTATTCTGCCACCACACTTCTTGCTTGGATGAAGCGTCATCAGCCGGATCGATATGCTGAAATTGGCACTGTTTTCTTTGCCAAAGACTGGATACGACTCTGTCTGACGGGTGAGATTGCCACGGATCTGACTGAAGCCAGTACGTCGTTTACGGATCTGTATACGCAGGATTATAGCGACAGCATTCTTGATGTGCTGGAGATTTCGGAGATCCGGGGTGCGCTCCCGCGGATGCTGTTGTCCTGTGATCGAGGTGGAGTGATTACCCGTGATGCAGCCATGGCGACGGGGCTTCTGGAAGGAACGCCTGTTTCTGCGGGTCTGCATGATGTAACAGCTGCCGCCGTCGGGCTGGGCTATACGCAGCCGGGTGATCTCTCCATCACGGCAGGCACGTTTTCTATCAACGAAATCTTCCGGAGCCGTCCGGTCATCGGAGAGGGTTGGTCCTGTCGTGCGGGTTACCGTAAGGGGTTGTGGAACTGCATGGCGATTTCGCCAGCATCATCGAGCAATCTCGAATGGCTGGCACGCATGCTGCTGCCTGAAGAAAAGGAAGCAGCCCAGATTTTGACAGGTGAAGTCGAAGCCAGGCTTGGTCGCTCCCGGGCAGAGCGGCCAGTTCCTCTCTATCACCCCTTCCTGTTCGGCTCCCCTTATGAAGCTCCGGCGAGCGCGTCTCTGTTTGGCGTGCAATCCTGGCATGATCGGGCAGATCTGTTTCAGGCGATGATTGAAGGAACGATTTTCAATCATCGCGAGCATGTTGAAACTCTTCGACTGACGGGTGCTGTCCGTCGTCTTGGCGTGTCGGGAGGGGGCAGCGGTCAGGCTTCCATCGCTCAGATGTTCGCAGATATTCTGAACGTCCCAGTGGAAATTTCCAGTGTTCGGGAAGCTGGTGCGCTTGGGGCCGCTCTGACGGCCAGTGTGGCCGTTGGGTTGTATGACAGTCTCGAAGACGCGGTCGTGGCTCAGGATATTCCGATGACGGTTTATCAGCCTGAGCCGGGCCGGGTCCGAATTTATGAAGGCATTTATCAGCGCTACGTGGCGCTGACACAAGCCATGAAGCCATTCTGGTCAGGTCTGTACGAAGGAACAGCAGAGTCCTTCTCCCAGGATGAGGCAGAACAGGCCCCTGTATCGACTTTTCTTGTTGCGACTGAAATGACGCAGGAGATCAGGTTATGAAATCCGTTTCCGTTGTGTCGGATAATACTGAATTTGATGTCGTCATCATTGGCGCGGGAATTAACGGAGCAGGTCTGTTTCGTGAGTTGGCGTTGCAGGGCGTAAAGACGCTCATTCTTGATCGGAGCGATATCTGTACGGGTGCATCATGTGCGCCATCTCGCCTCATCCATGGTGGCATCAAGTATCTGGAAACAGGAGAGTTCAAGCTGGTGGCGCAATCCACTCTTGAGCGGAACCTTCTGCTTAGAAATGCCCCGCATGTGGTGCGCCCATTGCCGACTGTTCTGCCAATTCGCACATGGTTTGGGGGAATCGTTCCGTCTTTCCGTCGCTTTCTGAATCTGGGCGGTAAGATGACGGATCGAGGAGCACTGGTTCTGGAAGCCGGACTTCAGATCTATGATTTTCTGGGGCGGCGTGCTCGCGTCATGCCGAGACACTCCCTGTTTCTGGGAGGGCGGACGCGTCGCGAATGGCCACATATGGCCAAGGATGTTGTCGCGACGGCTCAATACTATGACGCTGCCATCACCCAGCCTGAACGGCTTGGTTATGAATGTGTGCAAGACGGGCTCGAAACCGCACCGAGTTGTGAAGCCCTGACATATACGGTGCCTGTTTCCTTTCAGGACGGACAACTTGTTCTGCGCGATGTGCAGACCGATGAAGTACGGACCGTGAAGGCGCGCGTTATCGTCAATGCGGGTGGAGCGTGGATTGATCAGATCAATGCAATTCTTGGCCTGCCCACAAAGTATATCGGCGGCACCAAGGGGTCTCATCTGCTTCTGAAGCATGATGACCTGCTTCGGGAGTTGAAAGGACGGATGGTCTATTTCGGGACACCGGATGGACGGATCTGTTTGGCTTATCCGTTTTTCGGCCATGTGCTTGTCGGGTCTACGGATCTGCGGATTGACGATCCGGACAAGGCCGTCTGCACCGATGAAGAGCAGGACTACATGCTTCGCATGTTGGCGGATCTGTTCCCCGGCTTTCATATCGCCAAGGAGCAGGTCATCTACCGTTATAGCGGCGTGCGGCCATTACCTGCCACAAATGCGGCGGATCCAGGCGCCATCAGTCGAGACCATATTACCCATGAGGACAATGTTGCAGGGATACCTCTTCTGTCTCTCGTGGGGGGGAAGTGGACGACGTTCCGAGGTTTGAGCGAAGAAGTGGCCGATCACATTCTGGCGTTACTCGGCCATCCCAGAAGCACGTCCACGAAGGAGCTGGCGATTGGTGGTGGTCGCAGTTTCCCTTCCGTTGAGCAGCATACGGCTTATCTCGACAGACTGGCGATTTCCTGCGGGATTCCTCGTCCGAGGGCAGCAGACCTTCTGGACCGATACGGAACGCTTGCTCGCAAAATTGCGGTCTTTTGCCAGGAAGACGCAGATGCGCCGTTGCGGACACTCCCGTCATACACGCGTCGTGAGTTGGCGTTTATTTCCAGAAATGAACTTGTGCGGCGGGTGTCAGATGTTTTGTACCGTCGCACACCTATCGCCTTGAGTGGCCGAATGACACCCGACGTGGTGCAGGAGGTGGCTCGCGTTGTTGGAGAAGAGCTGGGCTGGAGCGAGCGAGATATTGCTCGGGAAGCCCAGGCTGCCTGGAAGGAAGGGTGTGAGCGCCACAACCTTCAGGGTGACTTCCCTGTTTCGTCTGAACCCCAGAAAATTCTGAAGGCTTGAGCCATGAACCGTTACGAAGAAAAAATTGCACGCATGGTGGCCGGTAAGGACACGCGCTACGATTTCATCCTGGCAGACGCCAAGGACTCAGATATGGCGGCGGGTATCAGTGCCATGGGGCGTCGTCGCAATCCGCGTTCGGGGCAGTCTGTTTTTCGGAGCCGGCCAGAATATCTGTCTGAAATCCAGTCCATTATCCGTCAGGATATTGTAGATATCATGCTGACGTCTGCCTCCATTCTGGAAGACCTTCTGGAAAAGGACGCGTTCAATGGCACGAAAGTGCAGACGGCCATTCGTGCAAACGATACGACTGATCTGTGGCGGGGACGAGGAAGCGATTATCGCTCCCAGAAATCCGTCCCTTTTCGTTCCGCATCTCTTGAGCGCGCCCAGACGGGGCTTGGACTGTATTCCATGACGTTCAACGGAGACGTCGAACAGGATACGCTGGCTCTGGAAGAGTTTGCGCGCTTTCGTGAGGAAGCCCAGGTTCACCGGTTCTCGTATTTCCTGGAGGTGTTCAATCCCAACGAAAGCCGGATTGCATCCAAGGATTACGGGATTTTCCTGAACGACATGATTACTCGCTCCCTTGCGGGACTACGAAAAGAAGAAAAACCTGTTTTTCTTAAGGTTCCCTTTAATGGCGGAGAGGCATTGAGCGAGCTGTGCCATTATGATCCGGCTGTCATTGTCGGCATCATGGGAGGCGGCAGTGGTACAACGCGTGATTGCCTGGAGTTGGTGCATCAGGCGCAAAACAGTGGTGCACGCGCTGCGCTCTTTGGGCGCAAGATCGTGGATGCTGATGATCCGCTGCTTCTTATCGAAGCGATGCGTCGTGTGACTGACGGGGATCTTTCTCCGAATGAAGCGACACATTTTTATCACGACGGGCTGAGCAGAAAGGGCATCCCGACACTTCGCCCGGTTGAAACTGACAGTTTGGTGACGGAAAGCGTGTTGCTGGAACAGGCTGCCTGACTCTAACGGGCCCTTTATTTCATGCTCTCCGTGTCTGTCCGTGAGTGTCAGGCGCGGAGAGTTGAATGGAAAATATCATTCGTTTTGCACATTCCTTTGTTTGGAGTGTTAGAGTTTATCGCTAAAGCTATCTTATGTTGAGCGATAAAGAATCGGTGATCGCTCTTTTTCTGTGGAGATGAATGGTGGCACGCAAGACGGTCTGGATCGGCACGAACTGGAAAATGAACAAAGGGCCCTCAGAGGCGCTTGCGGCCGCAGAAGCTCTGAAAAGCTATCAACCTCCAGAGAGTGTAAAGCCTTTCATCATTGCACCTTTCACGTCCCTTCAGGTGGTTGCAGAGAAACTGAAGGATTCAGATGTTCTGGTAGGTGCACAGAACATGCACTGGGAAGAAAGCGGTTCATGGACCGGAGAAATCTCACCTGGCATGATCGAGGAATGTGGAGCCGATATCGTGCTCATTGGTCATTCCGAGCGCCGCCAGCATTTTGCTGAAACGGATTGGACGGTGAGTCGCAAAATGGCTGCTGCTTTGCGTCACGGTCTGAAGCCGCTTCTTTGTATTGGCGAAAGCCTTGATGAATATGATTATGGCGTCACGGATGAGACGCTGGCGCGGCAACTCAAGATCGCTTTGCATAATGTTGCGGTTGAGGATCTTCCGAATATCCTCATTGCTTATGAACCTGTCTGGGCCATCGGGGCAGGGGGGCGTGCCGCCGATACGGACTGTGTAGCGCGTGTCCATACCAGTCTGCGGCAGGTTCTGATTGAGATTGCGGGCGTGGAGATCGGGGGTCGTGTACCGCTGCTCTATGGTGGCAGCGTTACTCAGGATAACGCACGCAGTTATGTCGAACAGCCAAATGTCGATGGTGTGTTTGTCGGACGTGCAGGATGGAATGTTCCTGATTTTGAAAAACTGATCGATCGTGTCATCGAAGAAAGGGCACCGGCATGATCCCTGATTGTCTTCCCGGAAGTCGTGGAATTTCCGCACGCAGGCAGGCTGTGCTGGACTATGTGACGGAGCAGGGCTGTGTCCTCATTCAGGACATGCTCTCCCATTTCACCATGACGCGAGCAGCCATGAACCGCGACCTGCATGCACTGGCTGCGCAGGGCCTGATCCGTAAGGTTGGTGAGAGTGTGACGACTCTGTCCAATGCCGTTGCTGCCAGCAGTATCATGCACAGGACGCGACAGGCCGTTCAGGAAAAGCTTGGTATAACGGCCATCGCTGCGGATTTGATTGAAGAAGGCGATACGATCGCGCTTGATGATTCCGCCACGTCCCGTTTTCTGTCTGAACGGCTGAGTGCGATCGGGCAACTGACCGTTGTGACGAATAGCCTTGGGATCAGTACCAGAATAGGCCGGGCGAAAGATATCAACCTCATAGCCTTGGGCGGCCATTATAATCCGACTTTCGATGCATTTCTCGGTGTGCTGTGTGAGAGAAGTGTAACGTCCTTGCGGATTAACACGCTCTTTATGTCGACTTCCGCCATTCATGGACTTTCAGCGTATCATCAGGATGAAGACTTGATTAAGGCCAAGAGTGCATTGATGAATATGGCTGATCGGCGTGTCTTGATGGTCGACAGTCGTAAATTTGGCATCAGCGCACTGAACCATCTCGCCAATCTGTCAGATTTTGATACCGTCATAACGGACTCCGGGCTGTCTGAAGATGTGGCAGATCGTATGATCAGGGCTGGAATCAATCTTCGTGTGGCGGATATGCGCGGTACCGCATTACCAGAATTGGCAATGGCGTAATTCTCTTGGCTTTTTCGTGATTTCTCGCCTGCGTAAAGCTGAAAACTGCTGCTTCCATGGCTCGTTTTTCAAGAAGAAGGTTTTTGAAAAACGAGCTTGAGGATAGCGACCATGACAAGTATCCGCCGCAGTGACGGGCTTATTGCTGTCGATAAGAAAGCTGCTCAGGTTCTTTTCCTTGATCCCGATACGCTGGAAACGCTTTCTTATATTGGCGATATGCCAGTTCTTCCTCATGAACTGGCAATTGATCATAAGCGTGGACTGGCATTTATCCCTGCTTTCGGGGACGGTGTGCACGGTCATAATCCTAATCCCAATCATTTTGTTTCGGTCATTGATCTTGAGAGCAAAACGCGCATTTCTGATATCGATCTGACGCCGTTACAGGCTCCTCACACTCTGCGTTTTGGGCCAGACGGGTTATTATATGTCTGCTGCGAGAACAGTTCTGCGGTGGCTGTTATTGATCCGGAAACCAGAAGTGTAACGGGTGTTCTTTCCACGCACTCTAACAAGTGCCATCGATTGACTATTCTTCCTCGGCGTCAGTTGATCCTGACCGAGAATGAAGAAGATGCGACGCTTTCTGTAATTCGCATCGGAGAGGATGAGGCCTACCGAATGATCAGTCTTCCTGCGCCGGTTGCAGGAATTGAACATTTGCCGAATGAGAAATTTGTTGTCGTGACAAATGCTCTTCGACCTTCCTTGTTCCTGATGGATGTGGAGGCAGGGGAGTTGCGACAGGAGATACCGCTCAAGCATCATCGCAAGCCAGCTCAGATCGTGCGCCTTAGCCCTGACGGGCAATGGCTCCTTGTTGTGGGTGATTTCGAACCTGTCGTCACGTTGATCAGCCTGCCTCAATGGGACCAGTATCCTGTTGCTGTGGGTCAAAAACCGATGGATGCAGCCTTTCGACCAGACGGAACGACAGTGATTGTCGCGAACGAGGAAGATGGCACACTGACCGAGATCGATCTTGTGGGTCGAAAACCTCTCAGGACGGTTCAAGCCGGATCAGGTTGTGAGACACTCGGGTTTTTCTGAAGACGTTCACAATTTCATTTCTCCCCTTTGAAGCAGACCACCATCACAGGAAGAGATCATGTATATCGCAATGAACCGTTTCAAAGTCCGCCCTGATAGCGAAGAGGCTTTTCGTGCTCGCTGGCTGGAACGTGAGGTTCTGCTCAGGACGGTGCCAGGGTTCATCAGCTTCCAGTTTCTGCAGGGGCCAGAGCGGGAGGATCATATCCTTTATGCGTCTCACACTGTGTGGGAGTCTTACGAAGCCTTTATCGGCTGGACGCAGTCAGAACAGTTTCGTGCAGCGCACGCTGGTGCAGGGCAGGGCAAGGTTTTGACTGTCGGGCCGCCGGTGTTCGAGGGGTTTCTGGTGCTTCAGAACATTGAAGGGTGAGGGGGTAGGGCAGAAAGGAAAGTTCGTGATTGCGCGTTTTTGTTCGGGTTGTCACACTGACCTGAAAATCATGTCAGGTCAATTCCTATGAACACTCTTCCCGTTCGGATCAATCCTCGCCAGGATCAGATCATTCGCCTCGTCCGGAGCCAGGGATATGTCTCCAATGAGGATCTGGCGCAGCAGTTTGATGTCGCTGTTCAGACCATTCGGCGCGATATTGGCTTTTTGGCCGAACAGGGGCTTCTGACCCGACATCACGGGGGTGCCACGCCGAACTCCACAATTGAGAATATTGCCTATAACGAGCGGCAGATCCTGAATCTCAAAGCCAAGGACGCCATTGGGCGATGTGCGGCTGCCCTTATCCCGGATCGCTCGTCTCTCTTCATCAATATTGGCACAACAACGGAGGCTTTTGCCCGTTCTCTTGGGGGGCATCGTGACCTCAGGGTTGTGACCAATAACTTGCATGTTGCCTCTCTGATCTCCGGGCGACCCGATTTCCGGACTGTGATCTGTGCAGGGGAGCTGCGCCCGAAGGACGGAGCAATTCTTGGAGCTGCGGCCATTGAAACGCTGGATTCCTTTCGAACCGAATACGGCGTGATTGGAATCAGCGGCATTGCGGAAGACGGAACACTCCTGGATTTCGACCTGTCTGAAATCCAGTGCGCCCGCACGATTCTTCGAAATTCTCAGCGCGTTCTGCTGCTGGCTGACCATACGAAGTTCAGTCGCCTGCCTATGGGGCGTGTGGGCGGCCTTGCGGATATTGATGATCTGATTACTGACCGGCCTGTTTCAGAAGAGTTCAAAGTCCTTCTGGATGCGGCGAACGTCACACTTCATATCGCCAAAATATCACAGTAGAGCGCGAAAAAAAGAACACTAATCTGTTATAAAACGAATAAGGGTCTTTACTTTATCGTTCAATATGCGCGAAAACGAACATCAGATGCTCGTTTTGGAGCGTGGTGACAGGAGAGTGTTATGTCATCGATTCGTGAAGTTTCGCCTTTGAACCGTGAGAGCGCGCCTTATGACGTGCTTGTCGTCGGTGGAGGCATCAATGGCTGCGGCATCGCGCGTGATGCCGCAGGCCGTGGCGCTAGTGTTCTGCTCGTGGAGCAGGACGATCTGGCGAGTCATACCTCTTCTGCCAGCACGAAGCTGATCCATGGTGGGCTTCGGTATCTGGAATATTATGAGTTCCGGCTTGTTCGTGAGGCTCTGATCGAGCGTGAGCGATTGCTGAAGATCGCACCGCACATCATCTGGCCCATGCGCTTTGTTCTGCCGCACTCCAAAATATTGCGGCCAGCATGGCTGCTGCGTACGGGCCTGTTCCTTTACGATCATCTCTGCACGACCATGACGCTTCCCAAGACACGCGCAGTCGATCTGCGGACTGATGTGACGGGTCGTCCGCTCAAGAGCGACTATGTCCGTGGCTTCGAGTATTCCGATGGCTGGGTGCAGGATAGCCGTCTGGTTGTACTGAATGCGATGGACGCAGCGCGTCTTGGTGCTTCGATCAATACACGCACACAGTTGATCAACGCAGAACGTGGATCGCAACTCTGGGCGGCTACTCTTCTTGATCGTGTAAGCGGCGAGACGCGGACAGTTCAGGCGAAGGCAATCATCAACGCTGCTGGCCCATGGGTTGCGGAGCTGCTTCAGGCTCGCGTTGGCGTTGCCAGCAAGAACAAGGTGCGCCTGGTCAAAGGCAGCCACATCGTTGTGCCGCGCCTGTTCGAAAGTAAGCAGGCTTACATCCTTCAGAATCCAGACAAGCGCATCGTGTTTGCAATCCCGTATGAGCAGGACTTTACGCTGATCGGCACGACGGATGTTCCTTGGGAGCAGGATCCGGGCAAGGTCGAGATTTCGAAGGCCGAGATCCAGTATCTCTGCGAGAGCGTGAACCGCTATTTTCAGAAATCCGTTAGCCCGGATGATGTGGTCTGGACCTATGCTGGCGTTCGTCCTTTGTATGACGACAATTCCGGCAATGCGTCTGCCGTGACGCGCGACTATGTGCTGGATGTCGACGCATCTGGTGCGCCCATCCTGTCCGTCTTTGGTGGCAAGATCACAACGTTCCGTAAGCTGGCAGAGCATGCGCTTGAAAAGCTGGTAACGTATCTTCCCGTACTGGGTGGTCCGTCCTGGACGGCAGACACTCCGCTTCCGGGTGGTGATTTCGCTTCTGCGGAGTTTGATCGTCAGGTCGCGAAGCTTCAGGCTTACGCACCTCACCTGACACCGAAAACGGCATGGCGTCTGGTGCGGAACTACGGTCTGAGGGCTTTCGATATCGCAACGGCTGCCGAAACCGAGATGGGGCAGTGGTTCGGTGCGACGCTGAGTGCTCGTGAAGTCGATTATCTGATCGACAACGAATGGGCGCGCTCTGCTGAGGACATTCTGTGGCGTCGGTCCAAGCTTGGTCTGTTCATGACCGATGCTGAGAAAGCGGCCCTTCAGACTTATATGGAAGAACGTGTCGGGACGGATCGTCCGACAGGTTCCGAAGCATCCCAGACATGGCGGCAGGACGTCGCCTGATCTTCTTCTCTTCACTTTTCATGTCGGATATCCGGTCATGTCAGAGAATAAACGCTACCTTGGTGAACTCCTCGCTGAGTTCTTTGCCGTCGCCATCATCATCCTCTTCGGAGATGGCGTTGCTGCCATGTATTCGCTCTACGATCCCAGCCCGTACAAGACGGCATACTGGGGCGTCTGTATCGTCTGGGGGCTGGCTGTCACGGTTGCGATCTACGCGACCGGTGCGGTCAGCGGGACGCACGCCAATCCGGCCGTGACGTTGTCACTCGCGCTCTTCCGAGGGTTCTCCTGGAAGAAGGTCGTGCCCTATATCGGCGCGCAGGTGCTGGGTGGACTGGCTGGCGCAGCGCTGGTGTATTCAATGTATGTACCCGTCATTGATCACTACAATGCTGCTCATGGCCTGACGCGTGCGCTTGATGGTGGCTCTGCTGGTGTGTTCTTCACCCATCCAGGTGACTTCATCAGTGTATCGCATGCATTCTGGGATGAAGCCGTTCTGACAGGTATTCTTGTATTCGGTATCTTTGCCGTAACATGTCAGTATAATACGCAGGCTCCACAGGCGAATTCCGGTGCGCTGATTATTGGTCTTCTGGTCGCTATTATCGGTGCTTCTGCCGGTTATCTGGAGGCATGGGCCATCAACCCGGCTCGTGACTTTGGCCCGCGTCTGTTCTGCTTCTTCGCAGGTTGGGGGCAGGCCGCTATTCCGGCTCCGTCCAATTACTGGTGGGTTCCGATTGCTGCGCCTATGGTGGGTGGTCCGATCGGTGCTGCGATTTATCAGTACGGTCTGCGTCCCTTCATGCCACGGGTGTCTCTCGTAACAACTGCGTCCGTATCTGAAGCGCTAAACACGTCCGAACCTGTTCTTGTTGTCTCGAACCCTTCCGCGCCTGCTTCCACAGGCCCCGTCATCGACAAGGTCTCCTGATCTGTCCGTTTCCGGAGTAAGTACCATGACACAGAAAGACTGCATCCTGGCAATCGATCAGGGCACAACCTCAACCCGCAGCATTGTTTTTGATCGCAATGCCAAAGCTCTGTCGATATCCCGCAGCGAGTTTCCTCAGCACTACCCTGAACTGGGCTGGGTGGAACACGATGTGGAAGACATCTGGGAAGATGTTCTTGAAACGGCGCGTGAAGCCATTTCCACAGCAGGCGGCGTTGGCCGGATTGCAGCGATTGGGATTACGAACCAACGCGAGACGGTGGTGATCTGGGACCGCAAGACGGGCAAGCCCATTCATAACGCGCTTGTCTGGCAGGATCGCCGCACGGCCAGTGAATGTAACCGCCTGCGGGACCAGGGGGCCGAAGAGCTGGTGCGGGAGAAGACCGGTCTTCTGCTGGACCCGTATTTTTCTGCCAGCAAGATTGCCTGGACGCTGGATCATGTTCAGGGAGCGCGTCAGCGTGCCGAAGCTGGTGAGCTTGCTGCTGGCACAATAGACAGCTTCCTTCTGTGGCGCCTGACGGGTGGCAAGAAGCATGCAACTGACATCACAAATGCCTGCCGCACGTCCCTGTTCAATATTCATACCCTCCAGTGGGATGATGAACTGCTGAGCCTGTTTAACGTGCCGCGTGCGCTTCTCCCGGACGTGCAGGATAACAGTTGTGAATTCGGTCGGACCGATCCGGAACTGTTCGGTGAGTCCGTTGTCATCGGCGGTATGGCTGGCGACCAGCATGCAGCACTGATCGGACAGGCCTGTTTTGAGGAGGGTATGGCCAAGGCAACCTACGGAACGGGCTGCTTCATGCTGCTCAACACCGGAGAAAAGCCGATCCAGTCCAACAACCGTCTTCTGACGACGATTGGTTATCGGATTGGCGATAAGACGACTTATGCCCTTGAAGGCTCCATTTTCGTGGCTGGCGCCGGCATCAAATGGCTGCGCGATGGTCTGCAACTCATCACCCATGCCTCCCAGACCGATGACATGGCAACGCGTATTCCTGACAGTCACGGCGTGTACATGGTTCCGGCCTTCGTTGGGCTTGGGGCACCTCACTGGGACCCAGAAGCTCGCGGCATGATCTTCGGCCTGACTCTGGGCTCAACGCAGGCTCATATTGCCCGTGCGATGCTAGAATCCGTTGCTTACCAGACATATGACCTTCTTCATGCCATGCGTCAGGATGGGGCCATGCGGGCCAAGACGCTGCGGATCGACGGCGGTATGGCTGCCAATGACTGGTTCGCCCAGTTCCTGGCCAGCATGCTCAAGGCTGATGTCGAGCGTCCGGTCAATGTTGAAACCACGGCGATTGGTGCAGCCTTCCTGGCGGGATTGCATGTGGGGCTGTGGAAAGATCTTGATGAAGTCGCTGCGACCTGGGAGCAGGAGCGTCTGTTCTCTCCGAAGATGGATCCGGCACAGCGTCGCATCATGATCGACGGTTGGCACAATGCGGTTCAGCGTACACTGACACCACATGCGGCAAGCGCTGTAGCAGCACGTGCGTCAGCACCGAAGGTTAGTACAGTTCAGGCAGCCTGATCGCTCTCCAGGTCTGCCTGATATGGCCGGTTAGTTCGTCGGGGGACGATAACCGGCCTTTTTTTGTTAAAGTTGTCTTGAAGAAATCAGTTTTCGATCTGCAAGGTCTGAGCCGTCTCCCGACGAAGCTCACGGCAGAGTTTCGGGTTGGCCTTCAGATCCACGCCATAAGCCGGGAAGATTTCTCGAAGGCGCGGCAGCCACCCTGCTGCGGCCACGTTCTGTGGAAAGCATTTCTCCACGACCTGCAACGCTACTGATGCCGCGATGGACGCGCCCGGCGAGGCGCCAAGAACGGCAGCAAGAGATTGATCAGAACTGCGGACCAGCTCTGTGCCAAAGCGCAGGACACCGTGTAGTCCTCCGTTATCGGGCTTGATGATCTGAACGCGTTGTCCTGCCACGACTTTCGTCCACTGGTTTTCGTTGGCGCGAGGATAGAAGTTAAGCAGGGAACGAAAACGTTTGTGATCACTCTGCATCACTTCCCGAACCAGATAATTCATCAGAGACAGATTATCTTTGGCAGCCGTGACGGCAGGAATGAGGTTGCCGCCATTCAAGGATCTGAAATAATCCATCCATGAACCGCTCTTAAGGAATTTCGTAGAGAAACCAGCATAGGGCCCAAAGAGCAGGCAGGATTTTCCATCAATCACCCTTGTATCAAGGTGAGGGACGGACATGGGTGGGGACCCCACCGGCGCTTTTCCGTAAACCTTGGCATGATGGCGCTGGGTGATGGCCGGGTCGGTGCACTGGAGCCATAGTCCACTGACCGGGAAGCCCGCGTATCGGCGCGCTTCCGGGATACCGGATTTTTGAAGCAGAGGGAGAGCCGCTCCGCCGGCACCAACAAAAACAAAGCGCGTCAAAACGGAGCGCCTTGTACCCGTTTGTGTGTTAACCGCTGTCACACGCCAGCGACCATCCGTTGTTTTGACGAGATCCGTGACATGGTGACGATAAAAACTGTGGAAACCTGTTTCTTTTTCGAGGCTGGAAAACAGGTTGCGTGTGAGTGAGCCAAAATCGACATCCGTTCCGCTTCGAATTCGCGTGGCAGCGACCGGGACGGAGGGATCGCGCCCTTCCATCGCCAAAGGAGCCCAGTCCGCAATCACAGCAGGATCTTCGCTGTATTCCATTCCGTCAAAGCAATGATGACTGGCCATCGCATCATATCGAGCCTTCAGGAACGCGACATCTTTCTTGCCCCACACCAGACTGACATGCGGACAGGCATGGATGAAGGAGCCAGCGTCTGCGAGACGCCCGCTGCGAACCCAGTGAGACCAGAGCTGCCGGGAAATATCGAATTCCGTATTGACCGCCAGAGCCTTGGAGATATCTACGCTGCCATCCGGACGCTGTGGCGTATAATTCAGCTCACAGTTACCCGCATGGCCTGTCCCGGCATTGTTCCAGGCTTTGGAGCTTTCCAGCCCACAATGCTCCAGTGTTTCGAACATCGTGATGGACAGTTCTGGAGACAGGTCTTTCAGCAGTGCGGCAAACGTCGCACTCATGACACCGCCCCCAATCAGGACGACATCAGGAAACGTAGCGGAGGCTGAAGGCATTGCAGGCAGGGTCCGTAAAAGCAGAACAGAAGAGGTGGTCTTATCCTCTATAAACGGGTCCGTTGGGAAGCAATTTGCCTGGATTGAGAATGTGATGAGGGTCCATTGTGCTCTTGAGGGCCCTCATCACGCTGAGGGCACCTTCTCCGTGTTCAGTCGCCAGAAACTCCAGTTTTCCCATGCCGACGCCATGTTCACCGCTGCATGAGCCATCAAGAGCAAGAGCACGTCCAACGATTTTCCGGTCCAACTCGAGTGCTCTTTCATAGCCTTCCGGAGAGTGTTCCGTGATGATGAGCGTGTGAAAATTCCCGTCTCCGACGTGGCCAAGAAGCGGAGCCTTCAGACCGGACGCCGCAATATCCTGCGATACGCCTTCGATCAGTTCACCGAGGCGCGAAATTGGAACAATACAGTCCGTTGAAATAACGCGGGCAGTTGGCTCAATCGCTTTGGCAGCCCAGAAGGCGTCATGGCGTGCTTTCCAGAGCCGCGCGCGGTCTTCAGCACTTTCAGCCCAGGCAAATCCCAGCCCATTGTTGGCAAGGGCCAGTTCTTCCGTAGCGGTGACCTGTTCCTGTACGGCAGCAGGGGCCCCTGCAAACTCAAAGAACAAAGTTGTAAGAGGGCGGAGCCCTTCGAGCTTTGAAAAACGGATGGAAGCTTCCATCTGCATACTGTCCATCAGTTCAACGCGATTGATGGGGATACCGCACTGAATGATTTCCATGGCCGTCTGGATGGCGTCATGCAGATTTTCAAACTGGCAGATCGCAGCAGACAGAGTATCGGGGCGGCCATGCAGGCGAAGCTGAACTTCTGTAATGATGCCCAGCGTGCCTTCCGAGCCGATGAAAAGGGATGTCAGGTCATAGCCGGTTGAGGATTTGCGGACGCGCCCACCTGTGCGGATGATCTCGCCCGTTGCCAGTACGACTGTCAGTCCCAGCACATTCTCCTTCATCGTTCCATAGCGGACAGCCGCTGTACCGGAGGCCCGTGTGGCGCACATGCCGCCAAGAGTGGCTTCCCCGCCGGGGTCAACCGGGAAGAACAGGCCGGTATCCCGGATCTGGGTATTGAGAGACTGGCGCGTCAGGCCAGCCTGAACGCGGCAATCCAGATCCTCGGCATTCAATTCCACAATGGTTGTCATGCGGGACAGGTCGAGGCTGATGGCGTGCTCCGGCGGTGTAACATGCCCTTCAACGGAGGTTCCTGCACCAAATGCAACGACGGGAACGCGGGCGATATGACATTCTTTCAACACGGCCGAGACGTCCTCGGTGCTCTCGGCAAAAATGACAGCCGCCGGAAGGCGAGCGGCATCCATGGCCTCGCCGTGACTGTGCTCCTCCAGAACGGAAGTTGCCGTGCTGATCTGGTTTTCCAGCCGAGGGCGAAGGCGGGACAGAACAGTCTGGAGGCGTTCTTCAGCAGAAGGGGAGAGAACCGTCATGGAATATCCAGAATTAAAAATGAGTGATTTTGTAAAATTATTATAAATTCAAAGCTTGGAAAGACAATCTCTCCTTGTTGGCTCTATGTCAGACCAAAAAAAACGCCCCATTGTGGGGCGTTTTTAGGGAGTCTGGAACTACCCGTTCCTGCGGCGGTCCAGAAACAGGAGCAGCAGATAGGGTAGAAAGAAATAAAGGATCATCACGACCATTAGTGGCTTGAGAAGCCACCCCATATCGGCGTGAAGAACGGACCGACTGAACATGTTGGCGAGCCCGAGAAGACACGTCACGCAGAAGAGCCCGAAGAAGTTTGCGAAGAAACCACGCTCACCATTGATTTGCCGAAGCTGGGTCAAAAGCCCGTCGATTTGTTGGGATGCCATGAGAGTGGGTCTCCGTTGGATCAGACTGTGAAGTATTTGGCGCGCGGGTTCAGAATGACCAGAGCGGACGTCGATTGCTCCGGGTGAAGCTGGAAGCCGTCAGACAGGGAAATGCCGATCCGTTCTGCATCCAGAAGGCGCAGGATTGGTTCCTGATCTTCAAGGCGCGGGCAGGCGGGATAACCGAAGGAGTATCGTGATCCACGATAGGACTGGGAGAGCATTTTCTCCATGTCGCGGTCATCTTCTGCAGCAAAGCCGAGTTCGGCACGGATGCGCTTGTGCGTGTACTCGGCCATGGCTTCCGCCATTTCGACTGACAGGCCATGCAGGTACAGATAGTCCTGATAACGGTTGGCCTCGAACCATTCACGCGCCAGATCGGATGCTTTCTGCCCGACTGTCACGACCTGAAGGCCAACGACATCGCGCTGTTCATCATTGATATCCCGCACGAAGTCCGCAATGCACTCGCCATCGTCCTTGGGCTGGCGAGGCAGTGTGAAGCGGGCGGCTTCTGTTTTTCCGTCTTCTTCGAACAGGATCAGATCATTCCCGTCACCGGCAGCTTTCCAGTAGCCATAAATGGCCTGTGGGCGGAGAATATTTTGTTCCGCATTCAAAGCCAGCATCCGCTTCAGGACTGGACGCAGTTCCGTCTTGGCGTAGTCCATGAATTCTTCAAGGGTACGGCCCTGTTTCCGGAAGCCCCACTGGAACTGATAGAGCGAGCGCTCATTCAGGAACGGCAGGACGGCACTGGGCGTAGCTTCCACCAGACGGGCTCCCCAGAACGGCGGCTCAAGCGGAGGAAGCTCGCCAGCAACACGGTTTCGGCGCTCGCGGGCTGCCGCAGGGTCTACGGCAGTGAAGCCTCGTGTTTCTGCGGCTTCCGGTGCTCGGACGTTCTTGCGGCTGGCTTTGCCTGCACGGCGCGTCTGGATGGCACTCAGATAGCCGTCAAATTCCCTCTGGGAAATCTTGTCCATGAGAGAAAGGCCGTCGAACGCATCACGGGCGTAGGCTACGCGGCCAGGCTCTTCACCGCCATATGACAGCGCGCATTCTTCCTCGACGTAGTTGCGTGTCAGGGCCGCACCACCCAGAATGACGGGAACATCAAAGCCCTGACGTCTCATCTCTTCCAGGTTTTCGCGCATGATAACCGTGGATTTGACCAGCAGACCGGACATGCCAATGGCATCCGCTTTATGCTCTTTAGCCGCTGTGATCATGTCTGCCAGCGGAACCTTGATGCCGAGATTAATGACCTGATATCCGTTATTGGTTAGGATAATATCCACGAGGTTCTTGCCGATGTCGTGGACGTCGCCCTTCACGGTCGCCAGAACCATCGTGCCACGATGCTGGCCCTCGACACGCTCCATATGCGGCTCAAGCCATGCAACAGCGGTCTTCATGGTCTCGGCGGATTGCAGTACGAACGGAAGCTGCATCTTGCCCGAACCGAACAACTCACCAACAACCTTCATGCCGTCCAGAAGCACGTTGTTGATGATATCCAGCGCAGGCATTTCCTGCATGGCGGCTTCGAGGTCTTCCTCAATGCCCTTGCGGTCACCGTCGACGATCCGGTCCTTGAGGCGCTCGGCAGGCGTTTCGGCACGACGCTTTTTGACGGCATCGGCAGCCTTGCGCCCTGCGAACAGTTCAAGGAGCTTCTGGAGCGGATCATAATCCTCGGTTCGACGATCAAAGATCAGGTCTTCCGCAACCTTGACCTCTTCCGGCGCAATGAGATGCAGCGGACGGATCTTGGAAACATGGACAATAGCGCCTGTCATGCCTGCCTTGACGGCGTGGTCAAGAAAGACAGAGTTCAGGACAGCACGCGCGGCCGGGTTCAGACCGAAGGAAATGTTGGAAAGACCAAGGATGATCTGAATGTCCGGGAATTTGTCCCGGATCATGCGGATACCCTCAAGCGTCCACTGACCCAGCTTCCGATCGTCTTCCACGCCGGTGGCAATCGTGAAGGTGAGGGGGTCGATCATCAGGTCAGACTGCGGCAGCCCATACTGATTGCAGGCGAAATCGACGAGGCGTTCGGCGATGCGCAGCTTGTCCTGCGGCTCCTTCGCCATGCCAACTTCATCAATGGTCAGACCGATCATGGCGGCGCCAAACTTGCGGGCCAGCTTCATGCGGTCATGCGCGTGTTCTTCACCATCTTCGAAGTTGATGGAGTTGATGATCGGCTTGCCACCATGCAGCTTCAAGGCTGCTTCGATAACAGGCGTTTCCGTTGAATCGATCACCAGCGGTGCATTCACGGAGGACGTGAAGCGCGTGATGATTTCGCTCATTTCGGCAGTTTCGTTACGGCCTACGAAAGCCGTGCAGATGTCGAGTGCGTTGGACCCCTCGGCAGCCTGTTCACGGCCCACCGCAACGCAGCCGTCCCAGTCGCCACTTTCTTGCAATTCGCGCCACTTCTTTGAACCGTTGGCATTGCAACGTTCGCCAATCGAGAAATAGCTGTTTTCCTGCCGTAGCGGGGTCTGGGTATAGAGGCTGGAAACGGACGGCATCCAGATCGTGTTCCGTTTGACCGGCGCAGGACGATATTTCTCACCACCCACACGACGGAGCATGCCATCGAGGGCCTGAATATGTGGTGTGGATGTGCCACAGCAGCCGCCGATCAGGTTCAGCCCGTCTTCACGGACGAAACGTTCCATCCAGACAGCCATTTCCGCCGGGCTGAGCGGATAGACCGTCTTGCCATCAACCAGTTCCGGTAGACCGGCATTGGGCTGCATAGAGATCAGGCCTGGCCAGTTCTCGGACAGCCAGCGGACGTGCTCGGCCATCTCCTGCGGACCGGTTGCACAGTTCAGACCGAGGGAGGGAACATCAAGTGCGTTCACGGTCGTCGCAGCGGCAGCAATATCCGGACCCACGAGAAGTGTGCCAGTCGTCTCAACTGTCACCTGCACAAAGATTGGTGCGTCTGACCCAAGCTCGATCCGGGCGATTTTTGCGGCGTTAACCGCAGCCTTGATCTGGAGCGTGTCCTGACAGGTTTCGATCAGGAAGCCATCTACCCCGCCGTCAATCAGGCCGCGGCACTGTTCAAGCAGACCTGCTTCAAGCGTGTCGTAGTCGATGTTGCCAAGCGTTGGGAGCTTCGTGCCCGGTCCGATAGACCCCATGACGTAACGGTGGCGATCGTCCGAAAATGTGTCTGCGGCTTCCCTCGCCAAAGTGGCGGCGACGCGATTGATCTCACGCGCGCGATCCTGAAGACCGAACTCGGCCAGAGTGACGATGGACCCGCCGAATGTGTTGGTCTCCACCATATCCGCGCCAGCTTCGAAATAGCCGCGATGAATTTCACGGACCAGTTCCGGGCGGGAAAGGTTCAGGATTTCCGTACAGTTTTCCTGTCCCCAGTAGTCTTTTTCAACTTCCAGATCGAGCATCTGCACACGCGATCCCATACCACCATCACAGAGCAGAACCTGGTCTGACAGGGCATCAAGAAGATGGGGACGTGAGGACATTGAGGCGCTCTTCAGGAAGGAAACGGAACAGGACAGACCATGACGCGGGCATAGTCTGCGTCGGAGGTTCGCCTGTATAACGGTTCCCGGAAGCTGCTGGCAAACCGGATCTCTCTTGTCCTTCTTTCAGGCGTCCTGTCATAATGAGGGTGACTTCCCCGATGGGGTTCATATTTGCTACGGCATGGTAATGACAAATTCAGTTGGTCGCTTCCTTTCCCTGTTTGTAGCTGTCGCCATTCTGTCGTGGGCCAGTGCCTACCCGGTTGTGCGGATCGCGCTGCATGACTTCGCTCCTATCCCTCTGGCTGCGTTGCGCTACGCGATTGCGGCGGTCATGGCGGCAGGATGGCTTCTCTGGAAACGACCCGCTCTTCTGCGCCTCTCTGACGTTCCTCAGGTTCTGGCCTGTGGGGTGGTTGGGATCACGCTGTACAATATCTTCTTCAACTGTGGAGAAATGACGGTTTCTGCCGGGGCCGCAAGCCTTCTCATCAGTGCGGCTCCCCTGATGGCCGGTCTGATGGCCATGGCCTTTCTCGGAGAGCGGATGTCTCTTTGGGGGTGGGCGGGGTCCATCCTGAGTTTCACAGGCGTTGTTCTGATTGCCGAAGGGCAATCCGGTGGCCTGTCCTTCGGCTCAGGGGCAACTCTCGTTTTTGGGGCGGCCGTTTGCGGGGCGCTTTACACCAATTTGCAAAAGAGCCTCATTCATCGTTACGGCGCCCTGACAACCATTGCTTATGTTCTGATCAGTGGCGCTCTGTTCCTCAGCCCGTGGCTGGCTGCTGGTATCAGCAGCTTCGTCCACGGATCTTTTGCCAGTCAGGTTTCTGTTCTTGAGCTTGGCATCTTTCCTGCAGCCATCGGATACGCGGCATGGGCCTTCGTCATCGGTCATCTGGGGGCAACACGCGGAGCTGCCCTGCTTTATCTCCTGCCCCCCGTGACAATGCTTCTGGCTTATATTCTGACCAATGAAATTCCGACGGCCCGAACCCTTCTGGGAGGAGCCATCGTCATGGCGGGCGTGGTTCTGACCAACACATGGGGCAGGCGCCCTGTCATTGCCAAAGCCGGACGGACTGCAGGGTAACAAATGCAGCTTTCTGTTTGTGTTGTGACAGATCTCGTGGAGTGGCCAGTGGCACGAAGGTCTGAGGCTGTGCTGATTTCAGATCAGGAAGATGAGGGCTGGGCAAGGCAGGTTTCGCTCCCCCCTCCATCCCCGTTTCGTAAAACTCATGGGGCAGGGTGTTCCTGCTGTTCCCGTGAGGGGCTTTCCGTCATCATGGCTCAACTGTTCCAGGATCATGTTCTGGGTGTTGGTCAGTCGTTCAGTCAGGTTGTTGTTCTCGTAAAGACCAACGAGCGTCCAGAGGTACTTTCAATGCTGGAGCAGGACGTCCTCGTGCGCGCCCGTTATCGCTTTCAGGCCTGAGGAAAAGTCTGCTCCCAAGGTGGAACTGGCGCATAGTGTTCTGCCAGAAAGTCGATCATGGCTCTGACTTTCGGGGGAACATGCGTCGAGGGGACATAGACGGCATGTAGGTCCGGTCCATCCAGAACAGGCATATCAAGGGTAAGGGGGCGTAGACGGCCGGAACGGAGCTCATCCGCCACGATAAATGTGGGCTGATACAGTATACCTTGACCTGCAAGTGCCGCCGTTCTCAGGACGTCCCCGTTATTAGCGCGCAGAGTACTGTGAATAGGGATGGTGCGCTCGCCATTCGGGCCGAAACTCCATCGTGTCGAGCCTACGGCATCACTTAATGTATAGCCCAGACAATTGTGCTGCTGGAGGTCACGGACGGTTTTCGGGGTGCCATGCTGCTCCAGATAAGATGGAGCCGCGCAAAGTGTGAAACTGATGCGGGCCAAGCGCCGGGCCTTGAGGCTGCTGGGAGGGAGATGACCAATGCGCAAGGTCAGATCCCATCCCTCCGTAATGGGGTCAACCCGACGGTCATCCACACCAAGCTCAACCGTTACAAGCGGGTATCTCCGGCTGAACTCCGGCAAAAGCGGAGCCACATGACGGATGGCAAAGGAAACCGGTGTATTCAGCCGTAGTAGACCTCGAGGCTCCAGCGCTTCGGCTGATACTTCCTGCTCCATGTCTTCGAGGTTTGAGAGCAGTATCTGGCATCGATCCAGATAGAGGCGTCCCGGTTCCGTCAGGGACAGACGTCGGGTACTGCGATGAAACAGCGCAATGCCAAGATGATTTTCCAGAGCAGAGACATGTTTGGTGACCATCGTCTGTGACAGATTCAGAGAGCGGGCCGCCGCTGCAAAACTGCCTTGTCCGACCACCCGAACGAAAACCTGCATACTGGTAAGTCGATCCAGCATCTCATACTCCGGGTGTTAGATGACTTTCCTGAAGTCAGGATTATCGTCCTGTAAGTTTGATGACAACCTCCCCATCAGCCTACGAGAAGGGGGAGACGTTGCATGGTCGACATTTCAGAGCAGACAGTCGAGGTGAAGCGCCAACCTGTGCTTTTCATACCTCATGGCGGCGGACCATGCTTTTTTATGGATTGGCCTCACGTCTGGGACCGCATGGGCGCGCACCTTCGCGGCATCGGTAAGACACTCCCACGACGTCCCTCAGCAATTGTTGTCGTGTCCGGACATTGGGAGACTGACCGTCCGACCGTCACAACGGGCAAAGCGCCACGAGTGATCTACGACTACTACGGCTTCCCGGAGCATACTTACGCTCTGCAATATCCTGCTCCTGGATCACCAGAAGTGGCGCATCGTGTGAGGCGTCTTCTGGAAGACGCTGGAATTGCGAGCGATGAGGACGATCAACGTGGCTTTGACCACGGGGTATTCATTCCTTTTCTGCTTGCCTTTCCTGAAGCCGAAATTCCAGTTGTGGAACTGTCTCTGCCACGTCACGCATCAGCCGTTGATGTCATGGCAATCGGCGAGGCGCTTGCACCTCTGCGGGATGAGAATATCCTGCTGGTTGGAACAGGTATGTCGTATCACAATCTGCGTCGTTTTCTCCGTCCCGATAAGGAAGCGGATGAACACTCCAGACAGTTTAACGCCTGGCTGCATCAGGCTGTTACTTCTTTCCCGTCACAGAGGGCTTCTGCGCTGGCTTCGTGGAAAGACGCCCCTTTTGCGAAAGACTGTCACCCTGAGGCAGAGCATCTCTTGCCGTTAATGTTTGTCGCAGGTGCCGCCCGAACGGAGCCCGCTCATCGCGATTACAATGATACCGTTATGGGAAAGGCATTGTCCGGCTTCCGTTTCGGCTGACATTTTTCTTCTTCATACTCTCAGAAAGGAACCTGTCATGAAGACAGTATTCTCCGGCGTAATCGCCGCACTTTCGATCACTCTTGCTGCCAGCAGCGCTCTTGCGGCTCCGCCGGCGGATATCAAATCCGGCACATACAAGGTCGAAGCGGGCCACACGCAGGTCAATTTCTCTGTCCTGCACTTTGGTTTCACCTATTATTCGGGGCAGTTTTCAAACGTGAGCGGCACCCTGAAACTTGACGCCGCTCATCCTTCATCCTCCAAACTCTCCGTGACTATTCCTGTTGCCAGCGTTGCAACATCGAGCAGCGTTCTGACGGATGAACTGAAAAATCCGGAATGGTTCGATGCCGCGAAGTATCCTGATGCGACGTTTGTTTCGACGCAGGTCTCACCGGTAGGCGCTGAAGACGCTGTTGTCAGCGGAAACCTTACACTTCACGGCATCACCAAGCCGGTCGTGCTGCATGTTCACTTTGTCGGTTCTGGCGTGAACCCGATGGATAAGGCCTATACAGTTGGCTTCCAGGCGACAGGCACAATCCACCGGAGTGATTTTGGGGTGAAGAAGTACGTTCCCTATGTCGGCGATGACGTGAACCTGACAATTGCCGGTGCATTCGAAAAGCAACCGTAAGCGTTGGAGGAAGAAATGACGTGAGGCTACGGCCTCCCGTCTTTGGCTTTTTTAATGGGCACGATCCATCGCATGGCTCGTGTATGAGGAGAACACCATGAAGCTTTATTACAAGCCAGGAGCCTGTTCACTGGCTGCCCATATCATTCTGAATGAAATCGGAAAGCCTTACAGTCTTGAAAAAGTGGATACAGCCACCAAAAAGACGGAAACCGGTGCTGATTACCTGCTGATCAATCCTCGTGGTGCAGTTCCCGCAATCGAGATCGAACCTGGCGTTGTGCTGACACAGAACTCAGCCATTCTTCAGTATATTGGAGACCACTCCGATATCGCGGCATTCAAGCCTGTGTCCGGGTCTCTGGAGCGCGCCAGACTTCAGGAAGCATTGGGCTTCTGCGGAGACCTTCACACCGCTTTTGGTGGGTTGTTTGCGCCGGGCCTGACACAGGATGCTGAAAAATCGGTCCACGAACAGATTCATCGCCGGATGACACAGTTTGAAGATATGCTGTCAGATGGGAAAGGGTATTGGCTGGGTGATGATTTCACGCAGGCTGATGCCTATGCGGCTGTGATCATGACATGGGCGGTTTTCAAGAAACTTGATATTTCCCATCATCGTAAAGCCTGGGCCCTGAGAGAGAAAGTGATGGCACGTCCATCCGCCAAACGTGCGTTTCAGGAAGAAGGCCTGGCCTGAGCGAAAACGCTATAAATCACGTCACAGAAAGCTGGGGTGCAAAATCCCTGGCTTTCTGGATGAAGAAGCCTCTTTCTATCGAACGCTATCGACGTGATAGCCATTGGCCATACGATAGGTAATCAGAAAATGCTTTCTGGTCTTATGGCTCTCATACCATTCTGCGGAAAAATAATTGCTTAAGGGGTGGCCATGAAGATCATAGGTTACTTTGTAGGAGACTGGATCATCACTGTCTCCGGTGATTTTTTCTATGCTGATAACTTTTGCAATGGCGACATGCGTGATCGAATCATCACCTGAGACTTTTCCCCAACCCAGAAAACCAAATACGCTTAAAGCCACGACAAGGGTGAGGGCCGAGCAGAGGCCGAGCCAGTCCTTGGCGTTAGGGGAAAGAGGCATAGAAGAACCTTCCTGAAAATATCAGATGCACATATCCAGATCACTCTTCAGGTGCATCTAAAATATTCTTTTATCAGGGCAATGGTTCGATCCGTGCAAAGGCCCGGGAGATTTTCCCCGAGCCTTTCTGTCTGTCAGTAAGGTCCAGGAGGTGGGGGCGGTGGTTGATATCCTGGAGGTGGCGGTGGCGGATGAGCGACTGCACCTCCCACGACACCGGCAATCAGGCCAGTTGCAATGGCGGTCAAAAGGTACTGGTTTCCGTACTGCATCCAGTAATAACCGCGTGGAGGCTGCCATAAGCCTTGGCGACCGCGCCAGTCGTTAATGATCCCTCCATTATTTCTTGGGCCTGTATAGCGTTCTCCTTTGCGCCATACGTGGTTTCGATCAAATGAATCCTGCCTGTCGTAACGGCCGCCATCATTGCGAAAGCCACTCGATCTGCCCGGATCTCCGCCACCACGGTACGGATCAGCCGACGCTACATTGACCGAAATGGCCAGCATCCCGCTCATGAGAACGCCAGCGATAATCTTTTTACGCATAGAACTGCCTTTCTCAACATGGTTCGGGGCGACAGAGCCGTTTTCCGAACATGCCTATGAAGAAGATATCGCGTGGGTAGCGTGGCAGTAATATGGCGTATGCCTTTATCAATGATTTCCGATTGTAACCAAGGTTCGTGTCAGACTGTGCCAGATTTGAAACACCCTGCACAAAAAACGGCCATCTCGTAAAAATTGGGATTTATATAAATTGTGGCACTCAGTGCCAAAATGTAGAAGGTCCAGAGACTCTAAGAGACAGCGTACAGGATAATGGCATGAAAATCTCGCGATTTGCGATGTGTCTTCTCGCAGGTTCGGTCATGAGCAGCGTTTCGGCTCGCGCTGCGGAGACCCAGACGAACGTACCGGAAAACTCGTCTGCTAAAAAAGCCGTGGACTCATCCAAATCTGAACAGATTACCGTCCACCGTCGGAGCGGCACTGGAACGGTCGCAGATTATCGTACGAAGGAAGCGTCTCTTGGGCCGCTGGGCACCCGGTCTATCCTGGATACTCCACTGTCTGTGATGGTGGTTCCACATGATGTTCTTGTGAATCAGCAGTCCAGAAATATCAATGACCTCATTGCGTTCGTACCTTCCGCGCAGCTTGAGATGCGTGGCGATCCGAACACCAGCCGTCCGCAGTCCCGTGGGTTCGAGGGAGATGTGATTTCCAACTCCCGGATGGATGGCCTCAATATGGTCATCACGACACCTTATGCGGCTGAACAGTTTGAAAGCCTGCAGGTTCTGAATGGCCTTGCCGGGGCCGTCTATGGTCCACAAAATCCTGCCGGGACTTTTGATTTTACCCTGAAACGGCCAACTGACCGGAAAACCGAGCGTTTCGTTGTCGGGGTGGATTCAAACGGCGCTCCGATGGAGAGCGTCGATCTCTCAGGACGTGTGGGACATAACAAGTGGTTTGGATATCGCCTTAACCTGCTGAATCAGAACGGGGAAGGATACGTCGCGGATTCCCATATGCGCCGAAATCTGGTGAGTGGGGACTTTGATATTCATATCTCCCCTCAAACCGTTATTCAGATTGACGCCAGCCAGTACACTTATGCGCAACGTGGCTATCCGGGTGGTTTTTCCTATAGCACAGCCATTCAGCTTCCAACTGCTCCTGATCTGAGCCAGAAGGGCTACGGCCAGAAGCAGGCGGGTTATAATATGGAAACCGACACCGCCCTGATGAAGATTATTCATCACTTCAACGATAACTGGAGCCTGAAACTGGGCGGCATGTGGGAAAATGCAGCTCGAAACGTCTTCAGCGTTAGCAATCAGCTGCTCAATTCATCCGGTCGTTACAACCAGACGATTTCCGCAGCAACAACAGCCAATGATTTCGTCGCAGGCAGCAACATGGCCTACCTGAACGGCCTGTTCCACACGGGGCCGTTAAAGCACCAGATCGAAGTCGGAACAAACGGTTACGTCATGGGGAATTATAACCCGACGTCGTCCACAGGAAATATTACGCTGGGGCAGGCGACCATTGGCAACCCGCGGACTATTTCCAGTGTGCAGCCTTATTATTCCGGTCGTTACAAGTCTGCCGATACCATGACGCAGTCTTTGCTGGCAGGGGATACAATTTCCCTTGGTAAGCACTGGTCTATCATGGGGACGCTTGCCTGGAGCTGGCTGAGCACGAATAACTATTCGAAAGCAGCTGTAAAGACTTCAACATACAGCAAATCTGCCGCTTTCAGTCCGATGACAAGCCTGATTTACAAGCCGGCATCCAATCAAACCGTTTATTTCACATGGGGTCGTTCCCTACAGGCAGGGACGACGGCTCCGGTCGGTGCGGTGAACGTCAATGAAGTGACGGCGCCGCTGCGTTCTGAGGAATATGAGGTCGGATACAAAATCCTTGTCGCCAAACGGCTTCAGTTGAATGTTGCCGGGTTCCGGATGTCACGGCCGTTTGGCTACACAGACCCTGTGACGTATGTGTATTCCAACTACGGTATCCAGCGGAACTATGGTGTCGAGTTTCAGGCATCCGGAAATATTACGGAAAACCTGAGTGTTCTCGGCGGTATGACGTGGCTTGATGCACAGCTTCTCAATACGGGCGTTGCCAAGACGTCTTACAAGCAGGTTGTTGGTGTGCCGCCTCTCATGGCGAATGTTCTGCTGGATTATCGCCTGCCGTTCCTGAAGGGCGGTGCGGTGAATGCAAATGTTCATTACATGGGCCGTCGTGCTGCAAATGTTTACAATACAACCTTTGCACCGTCTTACGTGACGCTTGATCTTGGTGCCCGCTACGCAACACATGTTTATCAGCAACCGCTGGTTTTCCGCTTCGGGGTAAATAACGTGACGAACCAGACTTACTGGGCGTCCGTTTATCCTTCCAGCATCAATGGGGGTGGAACGGCGACTAATTCTGCCGTTGCAGGCCTGCCAAGAACTTACCACTTCTCCATCGAACTGGACCTTTAAGCCGTAAAAGTCCTCTCAGCCCAAACTGAGAGGACTGTCCTCCATCCAAAGAAGTGGATGAAAAGTAAAAGCGCGGCGAAGCAGATCTTCAAGATCAGCTTCGCCTTCCGTCTTCATCCATTCATCAACAGCAGTGCGATATGTCGCAATGGCTGTGCGAGCAATTAATCGTGCGGCGAGAGAGGGCATATAGGTGGGGGGAAGGCGGGCCATCAGGGCCTTAGCCAGTGCTTCTTCCCACTCTTCGTATTTCTGCAAACTGACGCTGCGCAACGCTGGTTCATGTTCCAGAAGCTGAACCAGAGCATAAGCATATTCCCTGTTTGCCGTAATGCGATGGACAACAGGGAGAAGCGCCAACAGAACCATATCCTGCAAAGAAGCATCCGGGCTGGCGGATGCGATTGCATTCTTGAGCGCCTCTGTCATCTCGCTGGTCCAGGCAAGGATAATGTCCCCTTTGCCCGAGAAATAACGGAACAGGGTTCGACGCGAGACATTGGCCGCTTCTGCAATCTGCTCTACCGATGTCTCCTCGTAGCCCTGCTTCGAGAACAGTCGCAGAGCTTCCCATGCCAAGGCTGTGGCCGTCCGATCTTTTTTACTTTGTCGGCGCGTAAGGTCTTTTTTATCGTCCTTCTGACCATCCATCATGGCGTCGGAGAACTTTGCTCTGATTGGGAGAGCCACTGTCGGGCAGAGGCCAGAGCGGTATGAAGTTCCTCAAACAGGTTCTCAACGCCAATCACACCAATGAGGCGATGACGGTTCATGTCTGCTTTTAGCTCAGGACTGACGCGTCCAAAAAACATCCTCACTCCCCGCAGGTTCAGATTTTCAAGGAGAGATCGCAAATCCTCCGCAGCCGAATAATCAATATCCGTAACCGGGCTACACTCTACCACAATACATCGCACAGGATGAGGGGCATCGTTCACAAGGGTTAGAATGTCTCGGCTGAACCGGGCCGAGTTCGCATAGAACAGGTCTGCACAGAAGCGGAAGACGATCAGGCCAGGCTGAGTTTCAAGGCCGCCTTTGGCAGGAACGGACTCAAGCGTACCGTTCGTTCCAAAAGGCTGAAGCACGGCCGTATGAGGCGCATAGCTGTGCCGGACGTGCCGAAAAAGCGACAGGGCAATCGCCAGAAGAATACCCTGCTCAACGCCTGAAACCAGAACAACGATTGCAGTTGTCAAAGCGAGCCAGAATTCACCGGGGCTTTCACGACGGATGGCGAACAGCGTGCGGATTTCGACCATCCCGATTGCCACTATGAACACAATAGCGGCCAGAACGCATTGAGGGAGATACTGCAAGGGACCCGTAAAGAACAGGAGAACAAGCAGGGTAAGAGCCGAAAAGGTGAGTTGGGCTATCTGGCTATGTGCACCGGATCGTACGGCCATAGCCGTTTGTGTTGGACTGCCATTAACGGTGAATGTCCCGCATAATGCTGCGGCCGTATTGGCAATCCATAACCCTTTTAAATCCTTGTTCTCATCAAGGGGTTCGTTGAACCGGGTCGCAAAAGATCGGGAGGTTGCGGCACTCTGTGTGATGATCACGAAGACGCAGGACGCTGCGATCGGAAGAAGCGATACAAACTCGCTCCAGGCAATAAGCGGCACTCCAAAATGAGGAAGGCCGCCACTGACGGGCCCGAGCGTCGAAACGCCAAGATCTGAAAGCCTGGCATATTTGCTAAGCACTATGCTTCCGACGACCACACATAATGCAGCTGGAAAGCGCGGTGAAAAACGGTTGAGAAGGAAAATGACGCCAATTGTCGCAGCAGCCAGACAGATTGAAAGACCATTGGCCTGATGCAGATTGCCAAAGATCTGGACAAGTTGACGAAGGGGCGTGCGCGCATCGCTCTGAACACCCATCAGTTCATGCAGCATGGCGATCATGATTTGAGCTCCCACGCCCGTCATGAAGCCCACCAGAACAGTGCGGGAAAGAAAGTCAGCCAGAAAACCAAGCCGAAACAGGCGTGCGACAAGAAGCAGTCCCGCTACAGTAAGGGCTGTCGCACTCACAAGTGTGATGTAGTGGGCACTTCCGATCGGCGCTAAAGCGCTCAGGGAGCCGGAAAGAATGGCCGCTGTAGCAGAATCTGCAGCCACGACGAGGTGCCGGGAGGACCCGAAGAGCGCAAACCCTGCCAAAGGAAGCAGCACGGTATAGAGCCCTGTAACGGCAGGCATGGCCGCTATCCGGGCATACCCCAGAACCTGCGGAATATTGGTGAAAGTAAGGGACATTCCGGCGAGAATGTCGCTCCGCCACGTGGCGGGGATTACGATGCGCCGGAATGGCCCCATAATATTCTGCCTTTCGGATGGCTTGGCTGGACACTTATCAAGGATCCGACCAGAGGCATCAGTCAGCCCTGCACAATACGGATCAGAACGTCCACGATTTCCGGATCGGCGAGTGTCGAAAGATCGCCCAACCCGTCTGTTTCCCCACAGGCGATCTTACGCATCAGGCGTCGTACGTTCTTTCCAGAACGCGTTTTCGGTAGATCCGGGACGATGTAGACTTTCTCCGGCACCGCATAGCGCCCGACCTTGGCTGTAATGGCGCGAACCGCAAGCATTTCTAGTTCCGGATGAGACGGATCGCGTGCAACAGCATAGACGATGATCCCTTGACCCTTCAGGTCATGCGGAATGCCAATGGCAGCGCTTTCGACAATAGCATGCTCGGCAGCCAGTGCGTCTTCAATTTCGGCCGATCCGATACGATGACCGGAGACATTGATGACATCATCAACCCGCCCCGTGATCCAGTAATATCCGTCTTCATCACGGCGCGCACCATCACCCGTGAAGTAATGGCCGGGATAGGGGCGCAGGTAAGTCGTCTGAAAGAGTGCGTCGTCGTTCCAGATGGTCAAGGCTCGACCCGGCCAGGACCCATCCAGACACAAAACCCCTTCGGTCGCCCCGTCCAGAACCTGTCCTTTGTCATCTAGCAGTACAGGATGAACGCCCGGAAGAGGGAGAGTGGCAGAAGCCGGCTTTTCTTTGACTGCACCTGGCACAGGCGAAATCATGATGCCGCCACTCTCGGTCTGCCACCATGTATCAACGAATGCGCACCGGCCACCGCCAATCACGTCATCAAACCAAGACCACGCTTCCTGACTGATCGGCTCTCCAACAGTTCCCAGAACGCGCAGGGAGGTCAGGTCATATTGACGTGGCAGGTCGTTGCCTTCCCGCATCAGGGCACGAATGGCCGTTGGGGAGGTGTAGAATGTTGTAACCTTGTGGGACTGAATAACCTCCCACCAGCGACCGGGGGTCGGATGAGAGGGCATACCTTCAAACAGAAGGATGGTTCCACCGTTCGAAAGTGGACCATAAACGACGTAGCTGTGGCCTGTAATCCAGCCAATATCTGCGGTGCACCAGAAAACATCGCCCTTCTGATGATCAAAGACCAGTTCATGCGTGTAGGAGGCCCATGTCAGGTAACCACCAGTTCCGTGCACAATTCCTTTGGGCTTTCCGGTGCTGCCTGACGTATAAAGCAGGAACAGTGGGTCCGTAGAGGCCATCGTTTCGGCCGGGCAGGAGGTCTCGGCTTTTTCCAGAAGCGGGGTCAGCAGTTCATCGCGACCGGCCTGCATCGGAACGGGCTCATCCGTCACGCTAACAACGAGAACACTCCGAACGGACAGCGTCTCAGGCCGGAGGCTCAGGGCAGAGTCCATGGTGGTTTTGAAAGGGATGCGTTTTGCCCCACGTCGCCCGACATTTGCCGTGATAACCAGTGTTGCACCGCTATCGGCCAGTCGATCCGCAATGGCTTCCGGCGAAAAACCGCCAAAAAGCACAACATGAATGGCCCCCAGTCGGGCACAGGCCAACATGCCAACCACACCTTCGATAACAGTCGGAAGGTGAATCGCAACCCTGTCGCCACGAGAGATCCCGTGGTCGCGCAGGACATTGGCCATCTGGCAAACACGCGCATGCAGATCACGGTAAGTCAGGCGAACAACATGATCGGCTTCTTCCGCCTGCCAGATCAGGCCAATCTGTTCTCCTCTGCTCTCAAGATGACGGTCCAGACAATTCACACTGGCATTCAGCGTTCCGTCTGCAAACCAACCATTTCCGGTATCCTGCGCGGAGGAGGGGGATCTGATCCAGTCCAGTCGTGTGCTCTGGTTTTGCCAGTAAACTTCCGGGTTCTGCTGTGCTGCGTCTGTAAGAGCACTGTAATCGGAAGGCGAGAGGCGGAATGCACCAGAGCGAAACGGGGTGGACATAAAGGAAGCGTGCTCACAGACCAGAAGCTGAAAACGGGAGCAAAGCTGTATCGTAAACTGAGGCACAAAGCCAAAAGCAAAAAAACCAAAGCAGCTTACAATATTGTAATATTATTATCCGCGTTTCGCCGCATGGTCAGCCTGAGAACTCACTCTTTTTGAGAGTGCAGTTGGCCACTCAGATAAGAAACAGCCTCGTGCCAGTTATTGACGCGGGGAGACCACGCTACGTTCTGGTTATGAAGGGCGGAGAAAAGAACGCCCTGACCCTGAAAATTACGGAAATGCCGCACATTGTCGTCGATCAGATAGTCTGCAGCGAGAATGTTTTTATGGCCGCAAAAAACGATATTGAGTGGGGAAATAAAAGGAAAATTCTTCTGAAGCCACCGAAATTTGGGCGCACAGGATGCAGGATATTCCATCGCAGCAGTCGTAATGAAAATATCGAAATCCTGACTGAGCTGTTTCAATGCGTCTTTGGCACCAGGCATGACCGTCAGATCAGCGAAGAACTCTCCGGCATGGAGGAGTTTCTGCATGTCCTCAGCATGTTCCGGAGCGGCCAGATCTCCCAGATGTCGACCTTTTAATTCGTCATCAGTCCAAGTGTATCCATGGGTAACCTGATACCAGAGACGTTGCGCAGCAAAAGCATCCGCGATCACTTCGTCCATGTCGATGGCAATACGTAAGCGGCGGTTTCCCATGGTTCCACACTCCTGAACGGGCTTCATAAAAGAAGTTTCTCCCGTTCAGGGTCTCAGATCAATGTGGCTTTGCTCTGTTTGCAGGACAAAAGGCTGTCAGGCCAAGGCTTTGCTCCAGAACTAGCGCAGACGTCTGCCTTCCTTGATGCCATAGAAAATGAAGTGCAGGAAAAGGTCCCCTTCATATTCTGCAAGATCGGGATTGGCTGCGCGATAATCGTGCGGGCTGAAAAAACGGTTTGGCTGCCGACCCTCGCGATATCCAGATTCTCTATAATGTGTTGCGGCATCAAATCCAGCGGCTGCAACATCAGGGTATTCGCGGACATACCAGGCGCTGTCAAAAGCACAGACCATGTCGGTAAGGAAAGGGTTTACGACGGGTACTGAAACGACTTCCGTCTCTATTACTTCAACTTTTACTTCCGGCTCCTGCGCAGCTTCAACAACCGGCTCGGTTTTTTTTGTACGGGCGGAGGTTGCGGGTTTTTTTGTCGTGGAACGGGAGGTGGTCTGGCGGCTGGTAGAAGACATAACGGACAGAACCTTTTGAGCTATATCTGTTTCGAGCAGGACGCACAGCAGGTCCGTCCAGACCTCAGTGCAAAACAAGTGAATGTGTGAAGGATAGCTTAACAATGAGGGCATTAAAATGAAAATAATACTCTTCTGATAGAAAATAATATTCGAAGAGAAATGGGGAAATTTAGAAGTTTTTGAGGGGCGGATGAGATGAAATGCGTCACCCGTGGAAATGGCATGAGCAGCACTGTTTTCGGATGTTTTTTATAATGGCTGTTTGCAGATCAAAGGTGTGATGCAGGCGTTTCCTGATCACATTACCCCCGAATGATGCACGTCATGCTGACGGAAAGTCATGTGAAGTGTTAAAGAGGGGCTTCTTTTTATTGAGATGAAGCCATGTCCGACAACACACCTCTGATCCTGTCTTTTGGAAGCATTAATATTGACGTTACGGCTCGGGCCGCCCGTCTGCCGCGGCCAGGAGAGACAGTTCATGGGGAAAGCTACGCCGTCATGCTCGGTGGCAAAGGCAGTAATCAGGCTGCGGCGGCGGGGCGGCTTGCGGCCGGAGCCGGAGTGCAGGTTGCTCTCGCAGGTCGGATTGGTCAGGACGGCTTTGGTATACAGGCGCGTCAGGAACTGGAGCGCTTTGGTGTGGACCTTTCTCCTCTGCGTGAGGATGCGGCCAATCCAACCGGTATTGCCTTGATTGGAATTGATGAAAGCAGCGAAAACTGCATCACTGTTGTTGGTGGCGCAAATATGGCTGTTGATGAAACGGATGTCTCTTCCGCCGACGAGTGGTTAAGGCGCGCCAAAGTTCTTCTGCTGCAATTGGAAATTCCGCAGCTTGCGGTTCTTGCCGCGGCGCGACGTGCGCGGAGTGCTGGAGCTATTGTAGTACTTGATCCAGCTCCCGCACCGGAACACGGACTTCTGGAAGATCTTTGGCAGGAAATCGATATTCTGACGCCCAATGAGAGTGAAACATTTCAATTGACGGGTATCCGCCCTGACACTGTTGAGGATGCGGCACGCGCAGCCGAGGCTCTGCTCACCAAAGGAGTAAAAGCAGCTCTTGTGAAAATGGGGAGTCGCGGCGTGTTCTGGCATGATGGTACGCAGAGCGGATATAGCGCGCCGTTTCGGATTCAACCTGTCGATACGGTTGCGGCAGGAGACTGCTTCAATGCCGGGTTGGCGTTTGCCTTGGCGCAGGGACATACCCTCGAACACGCGGTACGTATCGCTTCAGCATGCGGAGCTCTTGCGACAACCCGGCATGGCGCGGCGGATGCAGCGCCAGAATGGAACGATGTTGTGACTTTGATGGCTGCTCAACCCGCGGAGTGAGCAGGGGCATATCGCAGAGTAGTTCGTGATCCCTGCGATATATTGTTAGAGCTGTGGAGTTGAGGCTCCGATTGCCGCGGAAAGTTGCTCAACCAAATCGCGTGTCAAAGCAACGTTCCCTGCATCCGTGACAATCGAGCCGCGGGCTGTGAAACTTGCCCGATGATGCAGGGCAGGTTTCTTCTCGTTTGTGGGAATGAAAGACCAGTCCGCTTCCAGTGTGCCCAGACCGTCTGTTGCAATATCCAGTCGTGTGACCGTGATGTTCAGTCGCGTCCCAGGCGTTGATGCTGAACTCTGCGACGTTACGAAAACGGATGGCCAAATCTGCGAGAGCCTGGCGGTGACGAGATCCGTCACTCCGCGTGACAGGCGGCTTGCCCATCGGCCATGCGGGCTACGGTCCAGAACGTCTCCGTGTCTGACAAGCATATCCTGACTATCCAGATAATCAGGCACTTGCACCGGATCGACAGTAACAACCGGCGTGGTAGGGCCAAGCGCGGTAGTTGTGCTCGCAATGGCAGGGGCGCCCAGAGTGTAGAACTGGATAGGTGCGGAGGCGCATCCGCTCAGTAGCAGTCCTGTAACGGCTAAAGAAGCAAAAGAGAGTTTCATGGGCGGCGTCCCGTCAGCAGAAGTTGCGGATTGCGTTCGACATCATTGGCAAAGCCGCGAAGTGCAGAAGCAGCAGAGGCCAGGTCCCGCAGACTTGCCTCCAGATTGGCTCTCTCAGAAGAGCGGGGGGAGGTCATGCTCTGAATATTGCTCAGGCTTTGATCCGCTCTCTGGATCATGACATTGCTGTTTTCCAGAAGTTGATGGAGATCCTTGCCGCGCGCGTTAAGTTGCTCTGATCCGGCATCGGCCAGCCTGTTCAGGCTTTTAAGTGTCTGTTCAAGTTGCGGCTGAAGATGAGTGATCAGATCTCGGCTGGCATCAACCATGTCCCGACTATGATCGGACGTGGAACGAATACTTTCGATCAATACAGGAAGATCGCGGTCCAGCCTGTCAGAAAGTTCCCGCACTGCCGCAAGGGACGCATTGGCATTATCCCCCAGTTCTTTGAGGGGAAGATTTTGCAGGGTTTGGGACATAGCCTGAATGGAAGACTGTTTGGTAGGAATTTCCGTCATCGTTGCAATTGCAGGATGCAGAACAGCGGGAACTTCCGGAGCGAAATCCAGATCAATCTCGGACGAACCTGTGACAAAGCTTTTGAGGTTCATTTCCCCCCGTAGACCTTGGGAGACGAGGTCCCTGATCGTTGGAAGGTGGTGCGCTGAATTGCTTGTCAGGGTAATATTATCGGGACGCATGGTCACATACACGGGAATGTAAGCGTCTTTTGTCTCCGGGTTGTATTCGATGACAACCTTGTCCACCGCGCCAACCTGTACACCACGAAACGTGACGGGAGCCCCGACGGAAAGCCCAGAAGACGCGCCGTGAAAAATCAGGACAGCCTTTTCCATACGGGTGAAGGGATGAAAGTTGCCGAAAAGCACAAACGCCCCAACGGCCAGCCCGATACCGCCTACGACAAAGGCACCGACAAGAGCTTGCCTGTTCATCAATTGCGTCCTTCTTCGTCACGTTCCCGATGCATGAAAGCATGGACCTGAGGTTCATCACAGTGATCGCGCAGGTCTCGTGGAGAGCCATGAGCGATGGGTATTTTGGTTTTGGCATCCAGGAAGATGCCATCGTCAGCGATATGGAAAAGGCTGGAGAGCTCATGGCTGACGATCACAATCGTCGCCCCCAGCCCATCCCGGAGATTAAGGATCAGATCATCCAGACGGGCTGATGTAATAGGGTCCAGACCGGCAGACGGCTCGTCGAAAAACAGAACGTCCGGATCAAGCGCGATGGCGCGGGCCAGACCTGCACGTTTGCGCATACCGCCACTGATTTCGGAAGGCTGAAGGTCTATGGCTTGTAACATCCCAACAAAACCAAGCTTCAGTTCAACCAGTCTTCGGATGACATCGGGCTTCAGATCCGTAAACATCTGAAGAGGAAGGGCGACATTTTCCCCGATTGTCATGGAACTCCAGAGCGCACCACTCTGGAACAGAACACCGAACCGATGATTAAGCTCGGTTCTTTCTGCTTCAGATCCATCCCAATATGGAACACCATCGACAAGATATTCCCCGGTAGTCGGACGCAGCAAGCCAATCATGCTTTTCAGAAGCGTGCTTTTACCGCACCCTGATCCACCCATAACCGCAAAAATACTGCCCTTTTTGACGTCCAGAGTAATGTTCTTCTGAATGACCTTGGGGCCGAAAGCGAGTGTGACGTCTTTCATGGAAAGAACGGTTGGTCTGGTATCGCTCATGGATCAGATCCCTACCACGTCGGCGATAACGGCAAAGATGGCGTCGATGGCGATGACGCCCACAATTCCAACAACCACGGCGCGTGTTGCGGCAATACCGACGTCTGCGGCTGATCGTCCTGCCTTTAGTCCAATGCGGCAACTGGTTAGGCCGATGAATGCCCCAAAGACAATGCTTTTCACGAATGCGAAGATGAACTGGCCAATCCCAAAGGACGTCACGGTCTGATGGAAATATCCGGCAGCCGTAATATCGAGCATTGAAATAGCCACGACGAAGCCGCCGAGCATCCCGACCAGGCAACCATAGAGATACAGAAACGGCATGGTGATGACGAGCGACAAAACGGCAGGCAAAATCAGATAAGTAGATGTCGGGATACCGAAAACATTCAGCGCGTCGATTTCTTCATTGCCCTGCATGGTTGAGATGCGGGCAGCGTAAGACCCGCCTGTTCTGCCAGCCATAATGATGGCCGTCATGACAGCCGCCATTTCACGCACCATCGCAATCCCAACCAAGCTCGCAACATAGATCCCGGCTGCAAATTTCTGGAGTTCCACAGCACCAACGAAAGCGAGAATGGCCCCAACGAGAAAATTGACGATGCCAACAATCAGCAAAGCGTAAGGGCCGGCATTCGTCGTATCGGTCAGAAGATCGACAAACCGCATTCGGCTGCGACCGCTTAACGCCAGAAAGCCGCCCTTCACCGTCATGGCGCCAAGGCTGGCAACGGTTCCGATTTCCGTCAGGCCACTCAGCGTGCGTCCGCCGAGGGCTTCCAGGAAGGGAAGACGTTTCGGACGGGGAGCAGGTTTGACCGCCGGAACATCTGGCAGAAGATCAAGTAATTGCCGCATCGGTGCCGGAAGACTCTGTGTCTCCAGAGTGATGTGCCTGTCATGACCTATGCGTTTGACGTCCCACAGGAAAGCAATAAGCCCTGTGTCCCAGCGCGCTGTTTCACGTGTATCAAATGCAAGCACACTTCCGGCCGGAGCATCGTCGAGACCATTCTTCGGAAAAGAGGGAATGCTGCCGCTGCGGGCTGTCCAGGAACCTTGCAAAGACAGAACCGGACCGTTCTCTCCCGTTGACAGCTTCCAGCTTGGAGCAGAGGCACCTTTTGTTTGTGGGTCCGACTGTTGCAAGTGTACCTCGATGTTTGGGTCAGCTTGTTCTTGTTCCTGTGTAAGGGCAGACGCGTTTTCTGAAAAGGTGTTACTGAACCGTTCGGTCATTTTAGGGTGGATAAAAAACAGCCCTCTTAGCACCGGCAACCCTGCCGGTTTTTCTTGTGAGCATTCCGCAAGAATGAGAGAAAGAAATCAGCTTTCATCTTTGATTTGAGATTTTCTCTATGCGCTCATGGATATTCCCTGCTGCTTTAGCTTGCGTTTCCGTAATTCTCAGTACTCCGCAGGCTCACGCATGGGGACCATATGGCCATGCGATTGTTGCTGACATTGCTCAGGACCGTCTGACACCGGAAGCTGCAAAGGCCGTGCAGGCTCTTCTTGCTTTGGAGGGGCATCAAACATTAGATCAGGTTGCATCCTGGCCCGATACGATCGGACATGTTCCCAAAAAGAAGGGCGGTCTCCCCCAAACATTAGTGTGGCATTATGTCGACACAGATGTTGCCAATCCGGCCTACGAACGTGAGCGTGATTGTGCGGACGGCAATTGCGTTGTTGAAAAACTTCCAGAGCTTGAAAAGCAACTGGCAGATCGTTCAGCCACACCGCAGCAGAGGCTGGATGCTCTCAAATGGGTTGTGCATCTTGTAGGTGATTTGCATCAACCCTTGCACGCGGCTGAACGCGATCATGACAAAGGCGGAAATGCCATTCGTCTTTCCTATTATGGAGAAACAGAGAACGGGCATATAAATCTTCATGCTCTTTGGGATGAGGGCGTGCTGGATCGTCAGGCTTCGCTGGTTGTGGGGCCACATTACACGATTGATTTTACCAAAGCCCGCGCAGAGGCCAATCAATTGGCTTCCACCATTACAGCAGACGAAACGACATATTGGGTTGCTGATCTTTCTGGAGGTGATCTGTATCACGCGGTAGTTGATTGGACCGACGAAAGCCATTCTCTCGCCCGTTCTATTGCTTACGGAGCTCTTCCCGAGACCAAGGCTGCAGATATACGCGATGCGTACACGTCGATCGCATGGCCAGTCATTCAGTTGCGACTACAACAAGCTGGTGTGAGGCTGGCTGCGGTTCTGAATACAGCGCTTGGTAAGGAATAAATCCAAGCGTGGCTTTCAATATCCTTCATTCTGGATGTTAATAACGTGGCAGGCTGTCCAAGTTGGGCGTTGCAATGACTGTGCAGTTCCTGCCACGTGCCTTCGCATAATACAGGGCGCGATCCGCATCCTCGATGAGATGCGTATAATCGGGGTGCCCTTCAAAGTGGGCAACTCCGATTGAAGCAGTGACAGAGGACGTGCTCCCGGTTGGCTGTGTGGAGATTTGAGTAATGTTTTCGCGAATATTCTCAGCAACCTGGAACGCACGCTGTGCATCAGTTTCTACCAAAGCAACAAGAAATTCTTCGCCGCCATAACGGAAGATGAAATCGCTCGTTCGACAGGATGCAACCAGTTTTTCCGCCACTTGACGCAAAACCGCATCGCCACCGGTGTGACCGTAACGATCATTAATTGCTTTGAAGTGGTCGATATCGATCATCAGAATACTGAAAGGAACTTGCCTCCGGATAGATTGGGCAACTTCTCTTGCCATGATGGTTGGTAAGAAGCGTCTGTTCAAAGTGCAGGTGAGGGGATCGCGGCCACTTTCAAGAGCTTCGCTTTCTTTGAAGAGATCATCCATCAAAAAACGAATTTCTTCGATTTGTGCTTGCAGTTCATGAATGCGTGTCGCTGCTGGCGGTGTTTCCAGAGCGAGTGAAGGAACCAGAACATGATCAATCCTGCGGATAGCAGTCCTGATATGTTCGATACCGCTAGTGTTGGGGAAAAGCAGACTACCCTTGTGATTAAGCCATAACCCGAAGCCGGAAGATTCTAGGAGGGGGAGGGGAGGGGGAGCGTTACAGCAAATGGACAGAAGAATTTTGTGGCCCCAGTCCAGTAGGGCGGCACGTTGCACCTCCCTTTCGAGGGTGACATCCTGTCCTAAAGTTATCAATCGATAGGCTTCATCTGTCTCGATTTCTTTTTGAAGATCTCGAACAAACTCCCGACTCATCGTCTCTATGGCGAGATCCATCATGTTCTCGACGTAGTTAATTGCTGTCGACAAGTCTTTCGAGGAGAGCGCACTGTCAAAAAGAGACTGCCTCAAAGTGCTTTTAAGAAGGCGCGCTCCATGCATGACGACGTGGAGTGGAACCCGGATCCGTGCATGGACGAGACCAATCCTGCGTTGCGTCGCAATAAGCGACGAAAGGTCAGGAGCGAGAGCTGAAAAAAGTGACAGACACCATTTTAGAAGAGCAGAGTGCAAATGATCGTTGACGATCTGGTTAGACAGAAAAGGAGAGGCTTCTGGATGATTTAAAAGCGTGGTGTAGAAAAACTCCACACCTTCTGGAGCACGTTCTTCGACGGTTTTCGCAACAATCAGACGAATTCTAGGGTCCACGGCGTCTATAATGAGCTGCCATTCCCTCTCATCAGGTGAGAGAGAAGACGTAATGGAGGGTAGTGTATCGACCGTCATCGGAGACTCCTGGAGCGAAAAACGGCTTACGAGAAAAGGGATGCGTACGATACACGCTTTGTAAGGGTGCGCTCTCAATCTCGTCTGGGGATACCGTAGAAAGCTTTTCATAGCGTTAACAGAGTGTCCTTTATCCGATCAATGAAGTGGGCGGCAAAAGGGAAAATG